>CANIKO010000004.1 GCA_947468275.1 Bacteroidota bacterium | reverse complement strand
TTAAGGCATTTGCTAACCTCGTTCCTCGGTTTCTGACAGGCCACCACACGGCTACAAACAGACATAGTTTTGTTTAACTGCAAAAGTTTCAAGGTTAAGGTGCGTTGGGAGGCCAAAAATACGGGCGTGGGTAAGCAGGTGCGGAGGGAGTATATTTTTGGCTTGAAATGCCGAAGCATTCGCGAACACCATTGAAAATTAGCATAAACGGGTGAGCAATTTTTTGCCTTCTTTTTTTGTCAAGCAAAAAAGAAGGTCAGGGTTATAGGGGCTGACAGCCCCTAATGCAAGTAAACGCTTTTCTTAATTGCTTTTTAAGATTTGACTATTTAATAGGCTAAACGAATTTTTAAACAATAAAAAAGAGGCTACTATATAGCAGCCTCTTTTTAAAAATTATGTTTTAAAAAAATTAAATCTTCTGTAATTTCAAGGTATTGGCTCCCTGTGAAGTTTTTACCCTAATAAAATAAAACCCGCTTTGAGCATTGCTAATATCAAAAGTTTCAGTCAAAGAATTATTGCATGTTTTTGATATTAAAAGTTTTCCTGTTATATCAATTACTTCGTAGGATTGAATAGGGAAATTACCATATAAACTTTGTAATGTAAATATTCCATTGGATGGATTAGGATATACTCCAACAGAAACACTTTCAGGTACTTCTTTTATTCCAACGGTGGAAACGCTTATATAATTATTTCTTGTTAAAGAATCTTTGCCATAAGTATTGGTTACTTTTAATGTTACATGATAAAATCCCGTTGAGGTGAATTTAACACTTAAAGGAGCCGCTGTTAACGTTCCCGTAGTTATGGTATACGAGGCAGGATTAATAGTCCATTTTAATGAGGTAGCAGGTTTACCGGTAGTTGTATTTGTTAATGTTACTATTTCCGCATCAACAACTGCTTTGGTTTTACTTGCCGAAAAATTAACTATAGGGGCAAGGCTATTTATCGTTACTGTTTTTATAACATTATAATAATGATCAGTTACATAAAGACTAATTTTTCCATCGTAAGCCATTCCTACCAATTCACCGAATCGAGCTGCTGTGCCTTCTCCATCCGTATTTCCTGTTAAAGATGTACTACCAGCAAAAGTTGAAACTGTTTTCGCATTCACATCGATTACCCTAATGGATGGACCATCACAAACGTAAATTTTACCATCAACTACTGCTAATCCTCTTGGGGTATTAAATCGTGCCGCGGCAAAATTGCCATCAATATAACCCCAATCTTCAGCTTTACCACAAAGCGTGGTAACTACTCCGGTAGTCATGTGAACGGTGCGAATAGTTCCATTATCCATATCGCTAACCACTAAGTTATTGGCATCCAATTGAGCAATACCATAAGGTCCGGCAAAGGTAGCTGTCGTACCTGTTCCATCAGCAAATCCTGTAACTCCGGCCTTTCCTGCTAAAGTAGTTACAACTCCAGCTGAGGTTACTTTACGGATGGTGAAATTACTCCAATCGGTAACATACATATTACCACTTGCATCTCTAACAATTCCTTTAGGAACATTAAATCTTGCATTAAGTCCAGTTCCATCAGCGCTGCCTGCCAATCCAATATTATTAGTTTGTACATCAGCTCCTGCAAAAGTAGAAACGACTTGTCCATTACCTACATTGACAAAGGCATCCATTTTCCGGATAGCGTGGTTTTCTGAATCTACAATATACAAAACACCTGTTGATGGGTCTGCAACTATTGAAGAAGGGGCAAAAAAATGGGCACCTGAAAAATCGCCACCAGTGCCAGTACCGTTTCTATAACTTTGGGAACCATTACCATCACCTAATTTACCTGCACGATTATATACTTGTCCGCTAATTACTACTCGAATTTTATTTCTTTCAGTAATCCACATGTTGCCAGACTTATCCCACATGATACCTTCTGGTTGATAAAAATGAGCTCCAGTTAATGCAACGGTTGTGTTTTCATAGGTTGCCCAAGGATCAACCTCATTTGGGATACCAGCAAATTGTTTAACAGTTTGGGCCATAAGCGAGGCCGAACTAAAAAGTAAAAATAAAAGAATCGTTTTTTTGATATTCATAAATAATAATTAATTTCTAAAGTTTGCAAATATGATTATTTCTCGTAATAATTTGTTATAAAAGTATTAACAGCCAATTCAATCGTTTCAGAAATATTCTTATATGACCTTTTTATGAATTTTGTTCCGGTTATTTGTTCGAATAATTCAATGTATCTACTCGTTACTAAATTAATAAAATCATCTGTCATTACAGGAACTAGCTGACCTTCTTTGCCCTGAAACCCATTTTCAATTAACCATTGTCTCACAAATTCCTTAGATAACTGCCTTTGTTGTTGGTCTTTACTTTGAATTTGTTCGTAAGTATCTTTATAAAAATAGCGCGATGAATCGGGGGTGTGAATTTCATCTATCAACATTATTTTGCCATCGCGGGTTCCAAATTCATATTTGGTATCGACTAATATCAAATTTTGAGAAGCCGCATGGTCAGTTCCTGCTTTAAAAAGTGTTTGGGCGTAATGTTCTAATTTTTCCAAATCTTTCTTTTTTAAAATCTTTTGGTTTATTAGTTCAATTTTAGATATGTCCATATCGTGTCCACTTTTAGCCTTGGTAGTAGGAGTGAGTATTGGAGTTGGCAAGGGGTCATTTTCTTTAAGTCCTTCGGGTAATGTTTCCCCACAAATAGTTCTTTCTCCAGATTTATATAGACGCCATGAATGACCTGCCAAATATCCCCGAATTACAAATTCGACGCTAAATGGTTCACATTTGTAACCGACAGTAACATGTGGGTCAGGTTCAGCTATTTTCCAATTGGGTACCAAGTCTTTGGTTTTCTCTAAAAAAAAAGAAGCTACTTGGTTTAATACTTGACCTTTAAATGGTATTGCCCGGGGCAATACCTGATCAAAAGCCGAAATACGGTCACTAGAAACGAGAACAAGGAGATCGTCGTTTATATTGTATACATCCCTAACCTTTCCTCTGCCAAAGTCCCGTTGTTTTTTTAATGCTAAGTTTGTTGAAATAAGCGATTCCATATGCATGATATTCTTGTTTTAAGCTGTAAATAAACGTTTAAACTGTCAATTCTGAAAGGTTTTTTTTCTAATTACTTATATTACAATTGATTCAAAAATTTCAAAGTATCCATGTCGTCAGCATAATCATCAATTTTAGGATTTTGAGATTGACCAAATATTATGCATTCTTTAATGAAATTTGGGTTGCCAATAACAATCTGAATACTTTCCCGATTTTGGTCAATAAATTCTAGAATATCATTTCTATCTTTATAGACGGAATAAAAAATACATCCCAATGGCGATGCTATTTTTTCATCTTCTTTTAATAATAAAAAACCATTATCAAAATGTTGGGCAATATTCATTAAAAACAAGGCCTTGTGATAGGTGTAATTATTATAGTATTTATTATGGTTTACGGAAGTTTTGTATTTTTCTAAAGCTTCAAAAAAACGTTGAAAATCGTAATTTTCAGGAACCATTAATTTTGAAACATTGCGGCAGCCCAACCCAAAATAGGAGAAAATATCATCTGCTAATCCTGAGAGTTCATTATTGGTTTCATTTCCGGTTAATACAGCAAAACTGTTTCTGTTTTTTCTGATAATTTTTGGAACCTTGCTAAAGTAGTATTCAAAATAGCGGGCAGTATTATTGCTACCTGTTGCTATTAGTGCTTCGCAAGAGTTTAATTTTTCCACTTGAATTATTTTTTCCTTAAACCTTGGGTCAATTGATATCAGTTGTTCTATTATCCAAGGGGTGAGGATTTTGTCATCCGATGAAGGTTTCACTAAAGCTATATGACCTGAAATTAAAATACTTATTAAATCATGCATTCCCACAAGAGGAATGTTTCCTGCCATTATCAAACCCACTTTTTTAGGATTGTTTGTGAATTTATAATTGGAAACCCATTGATTGAGGTTGGCTGAGTTCAGTTGACTCGCCCAGTATTTAAAAGCAAATAGCTGCCAAGAGGGAGTAAACCATTGGTTTTCGATTTGGGCCTTTGTAACTAAATCATCTTCCGATGTGATAGTTGATAATTTGCTCCCTAGTGTTTCAAGAGCTTTTATTATTTCTGATTGTGTCAATGTGTTTTGCTAAAAAATAGAGGCCGCAAAGTTCAGTTTTTAAAGGCATTTTTACAATAATGTGTTAATGATATAACTAATCTTTTATATGTTTTGTTGAGATTTGTAGAATGGCATGGCGAAAATTAAACGGCGAATTGCTACAACTTCCTATCATCGATGAAATACAACAAAAAATGATAGAGGAACAAGGCAACAAAATTAAGGTATGCATCGGAACTGATTCACAGGTAAAGGGCAGTATTACTGAATTTGCTACAGCCATTGTTTTTGTAAGGGAGGGCAAAGGAGGATTTATTTTTTATAATACTTACCAAACAGAGAGAAAAATGTCTTTAAAGGAAAGACTGATTCTGGAGGTATCGGATTCTATCCAAATAGCATATATTATTTGTCCTGTTCTGGATGAGTATAATGTTGAATTGGAGGTGCATGTAGATATCAACACTAATCCAGAATTTAGGTCAAATATTGCACTAAAAGAGGCTATGGGGTATATACTAGGAATGGGGTACACTTTTAAGGCAAAACCAGAAGCTTTTGCCAGTTCCTATTGCGCAAATAAGGTTGTGAAGTAACTTTTTATTTATTAATTTCGTTTCCTTATCTTAAAATGACATTTAAAAAAAATAGCAAGATTTATATTATCCTAGCTTTAGGGATGGCAATGTTATCGTTTCAATTGGCAATTAACAATCCATTGAAATTAACGCAATCAGAAAAACCATTTATAATTGTTGGCGAAATGCCCCATTTTCCTGGAGGTAAAATGGCATTAAAACGATATATAACTGAACATCTTACCTATCCTTTCGAAGCTATGAAACACAATATACATGGTAAAGTAAATGTTGAATTTGTAGTAGAAAAGGATGGCTCATTAAATCAGGTTAGAACAGTTGGGGCAAAATTGGGTTATGGATTGGAAGAACAAGCCGTTAAAATTTTTGCAAATATGCCTAAATGGATACCCGGTAAACAGGATGGCAAAGTCGTTCCTGTATACCAAATGATTCCAATAATATTTAGTAATTAATGGGCAGAATTTTAGCCCTTGATTACGGAACAAAACGTGTTGGTATAGCAGTAACTGATCCACTTCAAATTATTGCAACAGCTCTTGATACCATTCATCCTAATGATGTTATAAATTTTATTGTAAATTATTCTCAAAAAGAATCGGTTGATCTTATTGTTGTTGGCCTTCCTATTCAAATGAACGGTCAGCCATCAGAAAGTGAAATGCATATAAAACCATTTCTAAAAAAACTTATTCAACAAATACCAAGTATACCTGTTGTTAGATACGATGAACGATATACTACAAAAATGGCCATAAGTACAATGATAGAAGGGGGATATAAAAAAAAACAACGCCAAGATAAAAAAAACTTGGATTCTATGAGTGCTACTCTAATTTTGCAAGGTTACTTACTCTCCACTCAATGATATTACCTATAAGGGCCTATGGTGACCCGATTTTAAGAAAAATATGCCAATCTATCACTCCTGATTTTCCGGGGTTAAACCAGTTGATTGCAGATATGTTTCAAACCATGTATGAAAGCAATGGGGTCGGGCTTGCAGCTCCTCAGATAGGACATGATATTCGCTTATTTATAATTGATACCAATGCATTTTCAGATAAGAAAATCAAAGGCGTAAAAAAAATATTTATCAATGCTGAGATTATTGAAGAATCAGGAGTAGAGTGGAATTTTGAAGAGGGGTGTCTTAGCATTCCGCGCATTCGAGAAAATATTAAACGGCCTCCTAATCTTTTGATTAAATATCAGGATGAAAATTTCAATTGGAACGAAGAATCGTTTGATGACATGGCGGCCCGGGTTATTCAGCATGAATTCGATCATATTGAAGGTGTTTTGTTTGTTGACCATCTTTCGCCGCTAAAAAAACAAATGATTAAAAGCAAACTTGTTAATATCTCAAAAGGAAACGTAGATGTTGATTATAAAATGAAATTTTATTTCAAAAAGTAAGCATGAATATCTTTAAAGCCACACGTCCTTTAAATCTTTTTATAATTCTGTTTGCACAAATTCTTACCGTATATTTTCTAGGTTTTGGCAATACATTAAAAGATGTTTTTGATCTCTCCCATTTGTTAATATATGTTACAACATTGCTTTGTGCTGTATTTGGTTATTTGTTGAATGATATTATGGATGTGAAGGCAGATTCCATAAATAGGCCCAATAACAATTATTTATCTGAACCAAAAATCAGAAAAACAGCTTTAATTATAGTCATAGCAGCAGCTATTATGGCGGTTTCATTAGCATTTTTTAAGTCTTACAAATTGGGTGTTTTAATTACACTTGTATTAGCCTTACTCTTTTGCTACAGCATATTATTAAAACAACTTCCATTAATTGGTAACTTAATAATTGCCATATTGGGAGCATTATCTATATTTATTTTACTCGCATTTGATTCTAATTTAAATCAAGAGCTCACCATAATTTTCTCTATTAATGCCTTTGCAATACATTTTATTCGTGAAATCTTTAAAGACATTGAAGATGCAGCCGGTGATGAAGCTGCAGGATATAAAACATTTCCAATTCTTGCCGGGATAAAAGCTACAAGAACTTTATTGGTTATTTTATTATTTTTATACATTCTTGTTTTTACAACCTGCGTAAGACTAATGATGATGCGATATTTTTCAGCCCCCTTAAGTTATGTTTTTTTAAGCTATTCCATAATGTGCATTGGTTTGCCTCTATTTCATTTATTGTCTAGGTTGCAGCTGGCTACTGAAAAAAGTGATTTTTCCTATCTAAGTAAAGTTGCTTTATATATAATGGTTACAGGAACTTTATTAATGTTGTTTTTTTAGAAAACCAATAGAATGGAATTATTATTAGGTTCAAAATCACCCCGCAGGCAAGAATTACTAAAAGGTGCAGGTATTGATTATACTTTAATAAATATTGACTCCGACGAAGACTTTCATCCTGATATGGCCGGTGAAAAAGTAGCTGAATATTTGGCGATTAAAAAAGCCGAAGCCTATATTGGTGACCTTGAAAATAAAATACTACTTACCGCAGATACCACCGTTTATTTGGAAGGTGAAATAATAAATAAACCCGAGAATGAAGACGATGCTATTAAAATGTTGACCAAACTTTCTGGTAAAATGCATACCGTTTTTACAGGTGTTTGTTTAAGAAGTAAAACTCAAGAAATAGCTTTTACGGATCAAACAAACGTTTATTTCAAGGGTTTAACCCGCGAGCAGATAGTTTATTATGTGCGAAATTTTAATCCTTTGGATAAAGCAGGATCCTATGGAATACAGGATTGGATAGGGTACATTGGTGTAACAAAAATTGAAGGCGATTTTTTTAATGTTATGGGTTTGCCGGTAAACCGAGTGTATGATGAACTTCAAAAGTTTGTTAATAATCAATAACCCATTTTTCTGATTTTTTTTAAAAGCTTTTCAGCTGCATTGTTAAGTCCTGAAGATGCATAAGGTAAAACCGATTCAGCAATATATCTGATTTCATTGCAAAGTGCCGGTTCATGCTCTATTATTTTAGATAAAGTATGTAAGCTAAAGGCCTTTACGGCAATTGGATTTTCTTTATTTTCAATCCATTCAATACATTTTTGGGTAACAATTCCATCCATTTCTTTTGGAATGGGAGTTTTCCAAATTATTCGCGTTATACATCGCAAAACAGACTCGTTACGTTTGGATTCAATGATAAGTAATAAGTCGTGTAAATGCTCGTAAAACCAATCAGGTTGTTCTATGGCTGCATATTGTAATACCCAAGAACCCATAAACGCTTCGTGTTTGTTTCCATTGATAATGATATAAATAAGTTCATCAAATAATTCTTTGGAATCCGATACAACACACACCAATTCTGTTACTTGGACTTTGCTAAGCCGTTTACTAAATAAACTCTTAAATGCAGTTATAGAAAAATTCAAGTTATTTTTTATAAATCAGCCTGTTACAAATTTTTATGAACACTAAATAAAGTAATTTTTGTAATCAAATCAATAGGAATGGGTTAGATATAAATTATAATCAAGATCCCAACAATAGAACAAGGTTTAAAAAGTCTTTTCTCTAAAGATCCTTTTACAATCCAAATCAAAAATACAATTTTTTACTTTTGGTATAAAACTAAACCAAATCTAAAAAACAATTTTACTGTAAATTAATACAGTTATAAACACATAAAAATAAAGACTTAATAATTTAATTTTTGTATTGGCAAATAATTAGTTTTAAGAAGTTCCCATTTATCTGGATAACTTATCATGCATTCTTTTATTCTTTCAGCATGCTTATTAATTGAATCGGTTAAAGCTGGTGCACTTATTTCGGGAATACAAACTTTGGCTATATTCTTTCCTAAAACTGGTTGTTTGACTTCGATAAGTTTTTTTACAGCCAATTCATAACGGTCGAGTAAGATTTTTGTCTTTTCCAATTTTGAAAGACTTGGTCTTTTTTCAAGCACCAATTCGTCCTTTTTTTGTGATACGCTATCGATGATAGATTCGCTTATTTCTGTGACTTTATCAGGTAAATCATTTTTAAACAAATCATTTTGGGTTTGTTCAGGAAAAAAATATCGCTTAATCCTAATGTCGGTAGGGGATAGGCATATTTTGGAAGCAATTTTAAAAGCCTCCTTGGCAATTGTTTCTAATTCTATAAAGTTCCAATCACGTGATTGTAGGTAATCTAATGTAGAATCGCTCAACGAAATTTTGGTTTCAGGCAAAATTTCATCCTTTAAAAGGTAATTGAAGAGGGAGGTATATATTTTTTCAGTCTTCAAATTTAGTTCAGTTAATATATAGTTTAGCTCGATGATCTTAATCTGTTGATTTTTACACACTTGAAAATATTTTTCAAACCCCCCTTTTTCCGTATCATCGAGTTTGACAAAGTTAGACAACCATAGAATTAAGCATTTTTCGATTAAGTATTCCTGGTCTTTACCATAAAACATATCATCACTTGTTTCGTATTTCTTTAGTTTAAATAAATAAATACTACCACCAATGTCAGGTTTTATAAGGATTACAGGCTCGTTTGAGTGGCCTAATAAATCGAGTTGAGCAGGATTAGCGATTCTATCCAAAGCTATTTCACTAAAATCAAACCATTGCGGTTTCGTGGTTGCAGTGTTAAGCAATCTGAATAATCGCTTCTCATCTATTTGCAACTTTAACTCACCATTAAGTTGAATGTTATTTACCGCCAAGTCAAGGCAGTATTGGATAAAAGGATACTCTTTGCAAATTAAACTTAAATTGTCCATAAAATATGTTGCGCAAAATTAAGCGGAATTAATTAACCGTTTTGAACAGTTTATCTACAATTACTCTTTAGCTTAATTGAATTTCCGAACAACCAATATACCTAATAATATTAAGCTTAACGAGATAATTTGAATTAAGCCAATAGGTTCATTATAGTAAACGCCCCAAAGGGTAGAAACTACCGGCATCATATAAGTAACTGTAGATGCAAATAGCCCGTTAGTGATTTGGATGAGTCGATTGAAAAGCACTAGGCTCAGTCCTGTGCCTAGCAAGCCTAGCATGCTAATAGAGAAAGTGCTCTTTATAAACTCTGGCGATAGGGCGCTTTGAAAAGGGAATTTAAAGAGGAATAAGCAAATTAAGCCAGGAATGAAAATTAAGCTTAATGGGATTGAGGCAATATATAGCGGGCTGTATTTGCTTAATTTATTTTCTATTACATTAACGTTAGTTCCGTAAAGCAACGTTGAAAATAAAATAATTAAACCGTATTCATAATGTGTTTCAATTCCTCCACCGGGTTTGTTTATGATTAAGGATAGAGCACCAATTAAGCCAATTAAAATTCCTATAATTTTGTATTTATTAAAGCTTTTTGAAAATATAAAAATTCCTGCGAGTAATGTAAAGAAAGGCGTTAGCGAGTTTAAGGCCCCTGCTGTGGAGCTTTGTAAATACGTTTGAGCATAAGCAAAACAAAAGGCTGGAATAAAGTTTCCCATTAAGCCAGATAGGGCAAACCACTTAATATCGCTTTTTTCAACCTTAAATAAATTAGCTATACCGAATGGAATAAATAATATTCCGGCTATGCATATCCTATAAGCGGCTAATTGAGTGGCTGAATATGATTTTAACCCTTCAAACATCAGAACAAACGAACTTCCCCAGATGATGGATAAAACTATTAATAGAATCCAAGCCAAAGGACTTTTTGTGGCTTGCATTATTTAAAGAGATTATATTTTGCTATACACCAAAGGGCTCTAAAACCATCTTTCCAACTTATTTTTTTTCCTTCAGCATATGTTCTGCCATAATAAGAAATTCCAATTTCATAAATTTTAATTTCCTTAATTTTGGATATTTTAGCGGTCACCTCTGGTTCAAAACCAAATCGCTTTTCTTTTAAATCTAATCCCTGAATAATTTCTCGCTTAAACATTTTATAACAGGTTTCCATATCCGTTAGATTTAGATTTGTTAGCGCATTGGATAATAAGGTAAGCAGTTTATTTCCAATGGTATGCCAAAAAAATAGTATTCGATGCGGATTTCCTCCAATAAATCGCGAACCGTAAACAACATCTGCATCGGCCACATAAAATGGCTTTAATAGGTCGTTGAATTCATTTGGGTCATATTCCAAATCGGCGTCTTGAATTACCAAGATTTCCCCCGTGGCTTTGGCTATTCCGGTGTGCAATGCGGCCCCTTTTCCTTTATTAACCTCATGTTCATAATAGGAAATATTAAGACCAGGATTATTGTTAATATAAGTAGTAATAGCTTCTGAAGTTTTGTCCCGTGAACAATCGTTCACAATTACTACCTCTTTTTTTATATTATTAATTAAGGTTACTTCCTTTATTTTGTTCAGAATAAGATGAATAGTTTTTTCTTCATTATATGCCGGAACTATAATAGAAAGGGTGTTGATTTGCATTCTGCAAATTTTATCTTTTATGAGTAATAATAAAAATGATTTAAATGTTTTTAAAACGGATGACGGGTCATATTCAATTTATAATAAAATATTAGATGAAACGTATCACTCAACTCATGGTGCCTTGCAGGAGTCAATACATGTATTTATAAACCATGGGTTGACGCTAATTGAATCAAAAAAAATCAATGTTTTAGAAATTGGTTTTGGTACCGGACTCAATGCGGCGTTGACGTATTTGCAATCGCTTGAATCGGATTTGGTAATAAATTATACGGCTTTGGAACCTTATCCTTTGCCTAAACAAATAATAAAGGAAGTGGCTGTAGGGTATCCTGAAAATATAGCCGAAACAATGATTTTATTATCCCAATCGGAAGGAGGAAAGCCGCTTTCTTTTAGTTCAGATTTTATCTTTACCCTTCATTTAACCCAACTACAAACGTTTAATTTTACCGATAAATACGATTTAATATATTTTGATGCCTTTGCTCCTGAGAAGCAGACTGACATGTGGACATTAGAAATTTTCACAAAGCTTTTTGATATTTTAAATCCTGAAGGATTGTTAACAACCTATTGTGCCAAGGGCGAAGTAAAGCGAAATTTAAAACAAGCAGGATTTATTGTAAAAGCATTTCCCGGCCCTCCAGGAAAACGGGAAATGACGGTGGCGTATCGTTAATGCACTCTGTCGCCTCGGTATTCAATGGTTTGAATGAGCTCAGATTCATAATTCAAAAACTCTTCCCATCGTATTTTAACATAATCAGGCTCAATGTAGGTTTTTGCTAAATCAAGAAACATAGCATAATGCCCAGCTTCCGATACCATAAATTCATGATAAAACTTTTTTAGTTCCTCGTCATTAACATAGAGAGATAATAGGCGGAACCTTTCACAACTCCTAGCTTCAATCATTGCTGCGATTAATAATTCATCAATAAAGCCTTTTAAGCGGGAATCGCCCTTTAATTTAAATTCTCTAAGTTTTATTACATAATTGTCATTTCTATTTCTTCCAAGTTTATAACCTCGCTTTTTAAGTTCTTTTAATACCTTTCTAAAATGCCCCCATTCTTCGGCAGCAACTGCTGTAACCTCCTCTACCATTTGCTCGTATTCAGGATAACGTACAACTAAAGTGATACAATTGGACGTAGCCTTTTGTTCACAATACGCATGGTCAGTCAATATTTCATCAATTGATTTTTCGGCAATATTTACCCAGCGAGGGTCGGTAGCAAGTTTTAATCCTAACACAGTGCAAAATTATTAATTTTTAATGGGCTGTCACAAAATATATAGTACCTACGTCAATAAAATAGGTAATAATTTAAAATTGTATTTTGAATTATCTTTTTTCTTCTGTCTATAAAGTATATTAATAATGGAAATTAATTCACCCAACCCAACAGAGCCTATTCAAAAGAAAGATTTAAAATTTCTTCTTGGAGCCTTATTAATCAATATATTATTTTTGGTCGCTTTATTTCTTTTATTCTAACGAAATAAGATACTGATTACAGCGTTATTTTAAGTAAAATTGCAACTTTATAAATTTTACTATTAATGCAAATAAAGCCCTATCGACATTCATTTCTCTTGCTCTTTCTAATTTTCAGTTTTTTAAGTTTTTCTCAATCTGTTAAATTTTCTGAATTAAAGAAAAATGGTGATGGAAATTACACATACAAAGACAACCTTTTCACCGGAAAATCTGTATTAAGTCACGCCAACAATAAAAAATGGCAGGAAGTCGACTGGAAAAACGGAAAGATTGAGGGACTTTTTCGTTCTTATTTTGAAACAGGAATAAAAGAAACTGAAATAGAATATATGGCAGGAAAACGAAACGGAACCTACAAATCTTGGTACTCCAATGGAAAACCTGAAGAATTCAGTAATTACAATGATGGAATTTTAAATGGACCCTACAAAAGTTATTACCAAACCGGAACTTCTAAAAAAGAAACAATTTTTATTAAAGGATTAGAAAATGGAAATGTTACTTTATGGTTTGAAAATGGCAAAAAACAACAAGAGGCTGAATTAAAAAACGGAAAGCCTGACGGTAAAGTTATTTCCTATTCGGATGATGGAAAAATAAGAAAGGATATTGAATATAAAGACGGGATGAGGGATGGAAAATCAATAATTTATCATAGTAACGGACAAATAGGGGAAACAGGAACTTATAAAAACGGTTTGCCGGATGGAAGGATTCTTAAATTTGACCCTAAAGGCCGAAAGATAAATGAAGAATCATACAAAAATGGAAAGAAGGACGGTAAATGGGTGTATTATGATTTAATAGGACTTAAATTAAAAGAGGTTAATTATGATGAAGATATTGTTGATGGACATTATTGCGAATGGGTAGATGGGGTAGTAGATAATGATGGTAATTATAAGGAAGGTAAGAAAGACGGACCTTGGGTTGAAAAAGCCTCAGATATAAAAACAAAATGTTCTGGAAATTATGTTAACGGTGAACGAGATGGTGCTTGGACCTTTGGTATGAGTAGGATTTATGGAAAATGTAATGGAAGTTTTGTTAATGGAAAAAAACACAGCGATTGGTTTTATTTTAATTATAAAGGAAAACGAATTCGCACCGAAAAATGGGATAACGGTGAGTTATTGGAAACCAAAGACCGTTAATTGGTATTAGGTATGGAGGATAAATTTGAAATAAATTTTTCTAAAGATCAGATTGGCGACATTGCATCACAGCTTTTGAACCAATTTGATAAATATAAACTGTTTTGCTTTGTTGGAAATTTGGGAACGGGCAAAACTACATTGATAACAGAGCTTTGCCTTGCTCTTGGAAGTACAGACGATATTTCAAGTCCAACGTTTTCGATAGTTAATGAATATGATTGTGATAAAGGCAAAATTTATCATTTTGATTTATACCGCTTAAAAAATCTAGAAGAAGCCATGGATATTGGTTTGGAAGAATATATTTATTCCAATAACTATTGCTTTATTGAATGGCCTGAAAAAGTAGCAGAAATATTACCCCAACAACTTCTGGTTAACTGCCAATTGAGCTATCTTAGCATGAATGAAAGATTATTGAAGGCATGGGTAAATTAAGAATTTTATTATTACTATTTTTACTGCCAAGTATTGGATTTCAATCTTCTGCTCAAATTTTTGACCAAAAAATTGCTGATTATATTTTAAAAGTTGAGCATCCACTTTCTTTTCTCCAAAAATTAGAAAACCTAGGGGTTAAAGAAATTAAAAAGCCAGGATTGGATTCCACTTGTTTCTGGCTAAAAAAAATGTTGGAGCAAGTGGGCTACTCAGTAAAAATCCAAAATTTTCTTTATGGTAATGATACATTGCGCAACCTTGAATTCACAAAAAAAGGAAGTAGCGATAGCAGTATTATTATTGGTGCGCATTATGACAGTAGAGGTGGCCCAGGAGTTAACGATAATGGAACCGGTGATTTTGCACTTTATCAAATAGCTAAATTAATGAACGGAGTTAAATCAAAGTATACTTTAAAATTTCTATATTTTTCAGGAGAGGAGATAGATTATTTGGGGAGTCGCCAATTTGTAAAAACGTTAAACAAAGACTCGGTAAAAATTAAATTTATGCTTAATCTTGACCAACTTGGAGGAACTGTTGGTGAAGACAATACAGGCATAAAATGTGAAAGGGATGAAATTTCATCTAAAAAAGCAGAAAGCAACGAATTAGCAATTGCAATGGCTAAAATATATAGTTCATATACAAATTTAAATCCAATAATTACTCCAGCTTATTCATCCGACTATTTATCATTTAGGGATTCGAGCTATCTAATCTCCGGCATTTATCAATCCTCCTCTTTTCCTTACTATCATTCCCAAAATGACCTTTTAAAATATGTTGAATTCAAGTCGTTAATTTCTGCAGTTCAAGGTGCTTTAGCATTTTTATTGCATTTCTCAAAATCTGAAATTACAGCTGGAACTGTTTTGGATACGGGCGATGCTAATTGTTTAAATGTTTATGCTACAGATAGAGGGTTGATTTTATCCGTGAACTCTAATTATTCTTTGTTAATCTTTGACCAAATGGGTCGTTTGAAATATAGCAAATTTGGGAGTGAAATTGATAAAAATGTGGCTTTAGATGATTTTAAGAATGGGGTGTATTTTGCCTATCTCAATTCGAATGGTAAGATGGTTCGTAATAAATTTTTAGTTCAACACTAAATAAATGTTTAAAATTAGTTTGATTTGCATTAAATAAATGGAAATATCCTTTTTAGGTGCAACACGCCAAGTTACAGGGAGTATGCACCTGCTAACTTTAAATTCAGGTTACAAAATATTAATTGATTGCGGTCTTTCTTATGAGCGGGGCGATGCTATTGAGTTAAACGATAATTTTCCTTTTGAACCTTCTTCGATTAATCTTTTGGTTTTAACCCACGCCCATATTGATCATTCTGGCAATATTCCGACACTTATAAAGCGGGGTTATCACGGGCAGGTAATTTGCACTGAACCAACCGCCGCATTGGCTGAAAACTTATTGAGAGATTCAGTAAATGTTCAAATGTCTGAGTCTAAATCAAAAGGTAAAAATCAAAGACATGGCAAAAATAAACCAATTGTATTATATGGTCAGCAGCAGGTGGAAGCAACACTAGACCGATTGGTAACCTTACCTTTTAAAAAAAAATTTAAGGTAAATGACGAATCAAGTATTACATTTTATCCAGCTGGACATATTTTAGGGGCTGCTTCAGTTTTGGTAGAAGTATCTGAATCGGACACTACCAAGCGAATTGGTTTTACTGGTGATTTGGGTAAATTAAACTCGAAAATTGTAGTAGATTCAGAACCAATGCCTGATTTGGATTATCTAGTTTGCGAATCTACCTATGGAAGTCGTTTGCACTCTATCACAGTGCCGGCCGAAGAGGAACTTTATAAATATGTAAAAAAGAATTGTATTGATTCCCCCGGAAAACTAGTTATTCCTGCGTTTAGTGTTGGTCGAACCCAAGCCATTTTATTTACTTTAAACCAATTGTATGTTGAAGGAAAATTAAATGGGATAAAAGTATTTACGGATAGTCCATTGGGAATAATAAGCACTAAAGTACACGAGAAATACGAGGGCTATTTAAACGAGGAGTCTAAAGAATTTGCCAGAAACAATGGCGATTTGTTTGATTTTCCCAACCTTTTGGTCATTCAAACCGAAAGTGACCAAAAACAAATGGCGTATCATGGTGGGCCGTCAATCATAGTTTCGTCGGCAGGTATGGTGGAAGGTGGGAGGATTCAAGAACATGTGCGAAATAATATTCAAAATCCGTTGTGCACCATTTTAATAGCAGGGTATTGTGCAGAAGGGACATTTGGTCATCGATTATTGCAAGGACAGTCCACAATAAAAATAAAAAACAAAGATCGCCCCGTATATGCCCGTGTGGCTTCTACCGATGTTTTCTCAGCCCATCCTGATAGAGACGGACTTTATAAATACATCAGCGCTAGCCAAACAGGAAAGTTGAAGAAACTTTTTTTGGTGCATGGCGAGGAAAAAAACACGGAAGACTTTAAAAAGTATCTTACTGAAAAAGGAATGGAGAATATAATTATTCCTTACAAAGGCGATAGGTTTAGGCTTTAGCCTTTCTTGTAAATAACTTGTGGGTATCTCATCATTATAAATATCCTTAATCCTTAGCGTTTATGCCTATTTTCACGTTTTAATTTAAAATTAAATGGACGAGGTATTAGAACCTGAAAATGAAAAGATTATCCCAATAAATATTGAGGATGAAATGCGAACCGCATACATTGATTACTCAATGTCGGTTATTGTGAGTCGCGCTTTACCGGATGTACGTGATGGATTAAAGCCGGTTCATCGCCGTGTTTTATACGGTATGTCTGAATTAGGATTAGCCAGTAATCGGTCTTATAAAAAATCAGCCAGAATAGTAGGAGAGGTTTTGGGTAAATTTCACCCACATGGTGACCAATCGGTTTACGATGCTATGGTGCGCTTAGCCCAGGAGTGGAGTGTAAGATATATGATGGTAGATGGTCAAGGAAACTATGGTTCCATAGATGGCGACCCACCTGCAGCCATGCGTTATACCGAAGCCAGAATGCGAAAAATGGCCGAAGAAATGTTAGCCGATATTGAAAAAGATACAGTTGATTTTCGTCCCAATTTTGATGATTCGTTAACTGAACCCACCGTATTACCTGCAAAAGTTCCAAATTTATTAATAAATGGCGCTTCAGGAATTGCAGTAGGTATGGCTACGAATATGGCCCCACATAATATTTCGGAAGTGATAGACGGAACTATGGCATACATAGACAACCGTGATATTACAATTGAAGAATTAATGCAATTTATAAAAGGTCCTGATTTTCCAACGGGTGGAATTATTTATGGATACGAAGGGGTGAGAGAAGCCTTGATGACAGGCCGAGGCCGCGTAGTAATGCGTGGTAAAGCTGAATTTGAAACCTTATCATCAGGTCGCGAACAAATTATTATTACAGAAGTTCCCTATCAAATTTCGCCATCCCAAATTGTTATCAAAGCGGTAGATTTAATTAATGAAAAAGTAATTGATGGTATAGCCGAAGTTCGTGATGAGTCAGGAAGAGATGGTTTGCGAATTGTATTTGACATTAAAAGAGATGGTATTCCAAATATTATATTAAATCAGCTTTATAAATATACACCCTTACAAACCTCATTCTCAGTTAATAATATAGCTTTAGTTAAAGGGCGACCTGAGATGTTAAACGTTAAGGACTTAATTCATCATTTTGTTGATCACCGTCATGATGTTGTTATTCGCCGGGCAAAATATGAATTAGAAGATGCTCAAAAAAGAGCTCATATTTTAGAAGGTTTATTAATAGCCTTAGATAATTTAGATGCCGTTATTAAATTGATTCGTGCTTCTACCACAGTAGAAGAAGCAAGAACAGGATTAATACAAAATTTTGCATTATCCGAAATTCAAGCAAGAGCCATTTTAGACTTAAGATTGCAAAAACTTACGGGTTTAGAGCGGGATAAGATTAAAGAGGAGTTTGAGGAAATAATGAAGTTAATTAATTACCTAAATACTCTATTGGGAGACGAAAGCCTGAGAATGGAATTAATTAAAACAGAGCTTTTGGAAATGAAGGAAAAATTTGGTGACAAACGCAGAACCGAAATTATTCATTCAGCCGAAGATTTTAATGTGGAAGATCTTATCGCCAACGAAGAAGTAGTTGTGACAATTTCACACATGGGATACATCAAACGTACTCCATTGACAGAATACAAGGCCCAAGGTAGAGGAGGAGTTGGTAATAAGGGAGTTAGTCATAGAGGAGAAGATTTTGTGGAACACATGTTTGTCGCCACAAATCATAATCATCTATTATTTTTTACCGATCAAGGAAGATGTTTCTGGATGAAAGTTTGGGAAGTACCTGAAGGTGCTAAAACCACCAAAGGACGAGCCATTCAGAATTTAATAAGCATTCCAGCTGAAGATAAAATTAGAGCCTGTATAAATGTTATTAATCTAAAAGATGAAGATTACATTACAAATAATTTCATCATTATGGTTACTAAGCAAGGTATAATAAAGAAAACTACTTTGGAAGCTTATTCTCGCCCAAGAGCCAATGGTATAAATGCAATAACAATTCGTGAAGGAGATGAATTATTGGATGTTCAATTAACCAACGGAACCTGTGAAGTGGTCATCGCTAAGCAATCTGGAAAAGCTATACGTTTTGCTGAAGAAAAAGTGAGACCTATGGGCAGAACTGCTTCAGGAGTGAAAGCTGTAAAACTTGAAAATGATAAAGATGAAGTAATCGGAATGGTGTGTGTTGAAAAAGGAAATGCATCTACTATTTTGGTCGTTTCACAAAGAGGGTATGGCAAACGCACCGATCTAGAAGATTATAGAATAACCGGTAGGGGAGGAAAAGGGGTAAAAACCCTTAGTATTACAGATAAAACTGGTGTTTTAGTAGCAATATTAGATGTGAATGATGAAAAAGATTTGATGATAATAAATAAGTCAGGTCTTACAATCCGAATTCCCGTGGCTGATTTAAGAGTGATGGGAAGAGCAACACAAGGGGTTAGGCTTATAAAAATGCGGGAGTCGGATGAGATAGCTTCTATAGCTAGCGTTGATCATGAAGAAGATGAACCAGTGGTTCATTTAGATGAGAATGGGGAGCCAATAATTAATTTGACCGAGGACAACGAAACTCCACAAGTGATTGAAAACTTAGGATTAGATGAATCAACTGATTCTTCGGCAACGGATAAGGATATCGCAGAATAAAAGAAACAGGCTACTGGTAAATTGAATAATTAGATATTTTTTGTTGTCATTTATATTTGAAATATGTTTGGCATCATTATTGATCATCATAATAAAAAAAATTAACAAGGTATGAAAAGAGTAAAACGTGTGATATTGCTAGTTGCATTATTGGGTGCATTTATAAGCAAGGCCCAACCAAGTAAGGTTGAAACCGTTAGAATGATTTTGGAGGATACGGATCCTAATGCTGTTAAAGATTTGCGTGAATGTAAGCGTTTGATTGATGAAGCAAAAGAGCATCCAAAAACGGCTAATAGTCCCAAAATGTGGGTTTATAGAGCTGCGGTATACTTTGAAATATCAAGAAAATTAGATGATTTAAGCAAAGAAACTCCAGATGCCGTAAAAACTGCAGCAGAAGCCTTATTTAAATGTCAGGAAACAGATGTTAAAAAACAATGGGCTGAACAATTTGATTTTTATCTTTTAAATGTTTCCAATGTATTGTTTAATGCTGCTGTAAGTGAGTATCAAAACAAAAATTATGAAAAAGCGATTGATTACTATCAGTTGACGTTAAAATTAATTCCATTTGATACGAAAGGCGACCTTAAAACCATTAATATCAACGAAGATCTAATATATCAATACAGCTATTATGCAGCGATGGCCAAGGGTGATAATAAATTGACCAAAGAATATATTAATAAATTAATTGATCATAAATTTAACGATCCTAAGATTTTTTCAGCATTAGCTAAAGTATATCTTGATGAAATGGATACAGTCAATGCTTTAAAAACCTTAGCTATTGGTAGAGAAAGGTTTTCATCGGATCAGGATTTGATGAATATGGAATTAGATATCTATCTTAAACAGGGTAAGACTGATATATTGATTAAAAAATTAGATGATGCCATAGCTGCTGATGACCAGAATAAAATTTATTATTTTGCGAGAGCAGCCACTTATGAGAAGCTTGAAAAACCAGATCTAGCAGAAAAAGATTATATGAAATGCGCTGAATTGGATCCTGAATATTACGATGCAAATTTTAATTTAGGTGTACTCAATGTAAACAAAGCCCGTCCAGTTATTGAGCAATTGCAAAAAACGTATAAAAAGGCAGATCAAGATGTACTAGAATCGCAGATAAAAGTAGTTTATAATAAAGCTCTTTTTTATTTTGAAAAATGCAGAGAAATTGGAGTTCCTAATGGCGATAAAAAGGAAACCTATGATTTATTAGATAATATGCAACGTTTATATAAAAATGTTAGCAATACGGTCAAAGAATCTGAAATGAAGAAATTGAAAGACGAGTTGTAAAGTTAAATAATTTTAATATCTAAATCCTGGTAATTAATCTTTGCCAGGATTTTTTTTTACAAAACTAGGAGAAGATACGTTATTGTTTTAAATTATCTACTTAACATAATATAAATTATAGATCTTTTAATTAAATGGTGATTTATTCCTGCCAGTGTACATTCTTATAATACTGATTATCTCTAATCAAAATAAAACATTAATATAATATTCCATAATAATGAACATATGGTAAAACGTAAATTTAAAAAAATAGAGTTTGTAAGTCACAAATAATTAAATTTGATTTTGATAAAAATTAATGCATTTAGAAGAAGCTAAAATAAAGGCTATCAATTTACTGACGGAATCACTTCCAAACTATCTAACCTATCATTGTGTTGGTCATACTTTAGATGTTTATGAGGCAACTCAAAGAATTGCTAAAGCTGAAAAAATAGAATCCAATGAAGAGCTAACCATTTTGCTAACTGCAGCCGCTTATCATGATATTGGTTTTGTTATTTCCGAATTAAATCACGAACAGCAAAGTTCAATTTTGTGCATGAATATGTTGCCTAAATTTGGATATACGGATAATGAAATAGATAAAATTTGTGAAATTATAATGGCTACAAAAATACCTCAAACTCCTAACTCGCATTTGGCTGAAATATTATGTGATGCTGATTTAGATTATTTGGGCCGAAATGATTTTGATCAAATTTCAGAATCACTTTTTGAGGAATTTAAATTTAGAAAAATTGTTACTAATTCAGAAGTTTGGGATAATATTCAAGTAATTTTTTTTAATTCGCATCATTATTTCACTTCTACCAATCGAGACAGTAGAAATATACAAAAATCAATTAATTTGCAAAAAATAATAGAAAGAATAAAAACCTATGGCTAACCAAGAAAAAAACAACCTCGTTATAGTAGCATACGATTTTACTGAAGAAGCGGATTGTGCATTAATCCATGCTAATTATTTAAGCAAATTTTCGAATTCCGAAATTGCGCTGGTTCACATTGTTAATAATGATTCAAAATCAAAATTTAAGGACGGATCGGTTTCGGTAGAAAATATTATTGAACAAAAGATGGCAGCAATTGCTGTTAAGAACAGCTCAGATTCTGGTATAAAAACATTTCCAATCATCCGCAAAGGCAGTATCTTCTCAACAATTGCCGAAATTACTGACGAAACAAATGCAAAATTAGTGCTGCTTGGCACCCACGGAGTTAGAGGAATGCAACATGTATTAGGTGCATTTGCACTGAAGGTTGTAACCTCCTCTCCCGCCCCTGTTCTCATCGTTCAGTCCAAAGGAATTACTTCAACTGGTTATAATCCAATAGTTTTGCCAATTGACGAAAGTGTAGAAACAAAACAAAAAGCGAACCAAGCAATTGCATTTGCAAAAGAGATTAATGCGGAAGTTCATATCTTTTCCAAATACGAAAAAGATGAATATCTAAAAATTAAGGTCACTGGCAATGCTAATTTTGTGAAAAATGAATTATTATCAAATGGTATTAAAGTAATAGAAGCTTATGAAAATGAGGGTTCTAAAAGTTTTTCAAAGGAAGTTATTCGCTATGCATCCACAATTAGTGCAGGTCTAATAATTATTACAACAAAACGGGAAAAGGAAATTTCAGACATATTTGTAGCGGATGAAGATGTAAAAATAGTGAACAATGATCCTCAAATAGCTGTCTTGTGTGTCAATGCTAAAAACTTTAATATTATGGGAAGTGCCATTTCCTTCGGCGGTTTTTAATTAATGGATAAAGAAAAAATTTATCAAGAATTAATTCCCCAAATAAAAGCCCTGATCAATGGCGAATCTGATTTTATTGCCAATTTAGGCAATATTGCTGCATCCATACATTTTGCATTCAATTTTCATTGGACTGGTTTTTATCTTGTAAAAAATAATGAATTGGTTTTAGGACCTTTTCAGGGTCCAATGGCATGCACTCGTATTGGTTTAGGCAAAGGTGTTTGTGGCACAGCTTGGAAAAAAAAAGCCCCCCAACTAGTTAATGATGTTAATCAGTTTGAAGGTCATATTGCTTGTAGCCCGCATTCTAAATCTGAAATAGTAATTCCTTTAATTAGCGAAGGTGAAATTTGGGGAGTATTTGATATTGACAGCAGTTTTTATAACAATTTTGATTCAACCGATTTGCATTACCTGACGTTAATTTGTACATTATTTAAAAATACATAAATGTTTAATATACTGTTAATTGGCGTAAATAATAGAAATTTTTAATTAAAAATAAGTTGTAATGACTTAGATTTGTAGTCAATAATGGTAGTCAAATTTATAAATCGTTCTCAAGACAAATTTTTCTTTACGCTTAGAAGTCGAGTTGACAGTTACTTCAAAGACAATAATATTTCTAAATACGGAGATTATAGAATATGGATTAAAGCATTCGTAATGCTTGGTATTTATATTACCTCCTATATTATGATTTTAACCTCAGGACTTTCACTTGGATGGCTTTGGTTATTTTCAGGATTTATGGGCTTAACTATGGCTGGAACAGGCCTAACAGTAATGCATGATGCTTGCCATGGAACATTTTCAAAAAATAATAAAATCAATGAATTCTTTGGGTATACCCTTAATTTTTTAGGAGGTCATTCAATGAATTGGAAAATACAACACAATTTTCTTCATCATACCTATACCAATATTGATGGAATGGATGAGGATATTACGGGTAAGGGAGTTTTAAGATTTTCACCACATTCTGATCAAAAATGGTATCATAAGTATCAGCATTATTATGCTTGGTTTTTGTATGGTTTTATGACTATGCTTTGGGTTACCACCAAAGATTTCAAACAAATGAGTAGGTATTCTAATCAAGATTTTTTGATTAAATTTAATACTACCAAGCAAAAAGAGTTTACAATTATGGTTATTAGCAAACTTTTTTATTATTTTTATATGGTATTTCTTCCATTGTATCTATTAGATATTACCTGGTGGCAATTAGCGATTGGTTTTTGTACAGTTCAATTTGTAGCTGGTTGGATATTAGCATTTATTTTTCAATTGGCACATGTAATGGAAGATACAACTTTCCCTATGCCAAATGAAAACGATACCGTGGAAAGTGCATGGGCCGTGCATCAAATATTAACAACCTCTAATTTTGGTGAGAAAAGTAAATTTTTGGGTTGGTTTGCCGGTGGATTAAATTTTCAGGTGGAACACCACTTGTTTCCGGGTATATGCCATTTGCATTATAAAGAAATTTCTAAAATAGTGAAAGAAACTACTAAAGAATTTGGAATACCCTATTTTACACAACCATCGTTTCTAAAGGCATTTGTTATACATCATCAATTTCTTAAAAAATTAGGACAAGTGGCCTAAAGATATTAATTGCAATACTATTGAAAAGCCCCTTTTTTAGGGGTTTTTTATTTTAGGCCCACACACAAATATTTAGCCTAGGAAAATTACTACTATTATCAAAAAATAATTTACACCAACTTTTAAAAAAATTGTAGGTTTGACCGCAATACACGATGAATTATTCTAACTTATTTAGGCGTAAAACTTTTAACAACGAAATTGATTTTGACGATGAAAACCCTAACCAGGGTGGACTTGCGGATGGATTGCAGGAATATGTACCTCATGTAAGGCACAAAATGAAACGAGTGCTTACCGTAAGGGATCTTACTTTTTTTGGTATTGCCGCTATTATTGGAGCTGGAAGTTTTAGTAGTTTAGGGGGGGCAGTTTTTAATGGAGGCCCGGGGGTAGTAATTTTATTTGTAATTACAGGTATTGCTTGTGCTTTTACTGCCTATTGCTATTCAGAATTTGCTAGTAGAATACCAGTTGCGGGAAGTGCATATACATATGCCTATGCAAGTTTCGGTGAATTCTTTGCGTGGATAATTGGTTGGGCATTGATAATGGAATATTCAATTGGAAATATTTATGTAGCCTTTAGCTGGAGTGATTACTTTACTTCGTTTATGAATAAAGTCAATATTCATATTCCTGACTACCTCACATGTAGTTATTTAGAAGCTAAAAAAGCGATTGAATTAGGGGGGGGGAATCTAGATCTATTAAATGCATGGAACTCTGCTCCTCTTCTTGGTGGAATCAGAATGATTTTTGATTTACCGGCTTTAATTATTAATATTTTGATAACCTATTTGGTTTTTAGGGGAATAAAAGAAAGTCGTAATTTTAGTAATGCTATGGTTATTTTAAAATTGTTTATAGTAACTCTTGTGATTTTGGTTGGAGGATATTTAATTTATTCCAATGGATTGTCATTTAACTGGGCTCCGGTAAATGATGAAGGGATAAAATCATTTATGCCAAACGGTTTTGGAGGAATAATGATGGCCGTTAGCGGGGTGTTTTTTGCCTATATAGGTTTTGATGCGGTAAGTGTGCTGGCCGAGGAAAGTAAAGACCCTCAGCGCGATTTACCAAGAGGAATGATATACTCATTGATTATTTGCACAATCGTGTATATTTTGCTCACTTTAGTTCTTACCGGTGCTGTTCATTATAAAAAATTTGATGGAGTTGGTGATCCGTTGGCCTTTATTTTTGAGCCACAAAATTTAAATATTGGCTGGATGCAAATACTTGTTTCAATTTGCGCTGTTGTGGCCATGACCAGTGTTTTATTGGTGTTTCAGATGGGCCAGCCACGAATATGGATGAGCATGAGCCGTGATGGATTGATGCCTCCGGTTTTTCAAAAAATTCATCCGAAATATAAAACCCCTTCATTTGCAACTATTATTACCGGACTAGTGGTTGGAATACCCATATTATTTACAGATAAAACCTTTGTTCTTGATTTTACAAGTATTGCAACCCTTTTTGCTTTTGTTTTAGTGTGTGGAGGTGTTTTACTTTTGCCAAGGGTTGAAAAACGAAAAGGACGATTTAGTATGCCATACATTAATGGTAAATTGATATTTCCGTCAATAGTAATATTCGCCTTTATTGGCTTTAGTTGGGCTAATAATGAATATTTTATTCAAACCATTAATTTCAATTTTAATGGAAATAGTGAGTATATTAAGGGGTTGGTTTCCTTTATGGATTTAGCTACACCCAAAATTTCAGTAATTTTATTTTGGCTCATCTGCAGTGTCCTCAGCATATTTACTTTTATCAAAAAGTATTCTTTGATCCCGTTAATGGGTGTTTCCACCTGTCTTTATTTATTAACTGGAATGAGTAAAAGTAATTGGGCTTGGTTTATTACCTGGATGGTTCTGGGTTTAATTTTCTATTTTATTTATAGCTATAAACACAGTAAGCTTAATGATAAAAGAAAGGTTATTTAAGCGTATCACTTTCAATATTTGAGCCGGCAAATATTCCCAATCCATTATGAATATTGGAGTATACAATTACAGCGCCACCAAAAATATTAGAACCACTACCACCATTAAGTCCTCCCCTATACTGCTCTAGCGAGGTATTATACTTCCAAAAATCATCATTAAGGCGTTGTATTTGAATTAAATATTTGGCTCCTGTATTTGCAGCTACTAAACCAAAAGGAGGGACAGCCGTAAATGTTTTGTCTTTACCATTAAACGATTCATCGCTAAATAGAAAGCCTCCGTCACGTGTTTTTATTGTATTTACTGCTGTTAAAATATCTTTAAGTTCAAAATCAAAGGCATTAAATTTACCAATCAATTCACTGTAGTAGAAAAAATTTAGTTTGTAATAGTCTTTAGTATTTCCATCGTCTTTAAAGGTTAGTTTTAAAAGGTCCGATTTATTTCCTTGCATATCAATACCCCCATTTTCAATAAATATAGCACTTTTATTTGAAATATTATTTGGCAATGCACCACTTGTTGTAACTGTACCAAAAATTTTAGACGTTACAACAAGATTATAATTTTTACCAGGTTGAGGTTTTAAATTGGATGTAAAAACGCGGTCAAAACTATTGTAAGATAATGGAATAGAATTGCCATTTTCACTTAATGATACAATTGCCTCCGCATTGGTTAATATATATGGATCAGCATCTTTATAGGCATCCTTACTCACTGAAACTTGAATTGAGAAAGGTTCGATATTGTTAAAATATTCGTTAACAACCAGTTTTTCTGAATATTTATCAATTGTACTTGTAGGTATTTCCTCTGTACATGACCCCAAACCGGCGATAATAAAGAGTATAAATAGGATTTTTTTCATGGTTTTAGAATCTTAATATATAGGTAATACCTGGTATAAAAAAAGGAACCGATTTTTGCTTTAGCTTATACGACCCTTTATTTGGATTATTGCTATTTGGTACATATTCAGCAAAAATGGTCATTGGATTTTTAGCTAATAAAGCATTGTAAAGCGTTAAAAAAGCCTGTTGTTCAAATATTCGGTTGCTATTATTTCTTTCAAATAGACAGCCTAAATCAAGTCTTTGAAAAAATGGACCTTTATAATTATTAAGTGAACTGTAATCTAAAATTACATTGCCATCAACATCCAAATATTTGCCACCCGGAATTGTAAAATGGCGACCAGAAGCCAAAGTTAGATTCATAAACAACGAGTTCCATTCTGTAAGTCGATAATTCATAACCAAGTTAATTGTATTTCGTCTGTTGTATGAAAACTCGAATGACCTTCCAAGATTTAGGTTATCAAATTTGCGGTTTGCAAATGCAAGCGTATAACCCAACCAACCTGTTAGGTAGCCTGTGCGTTTATTAATAAGCATTTCTAAGCCATAATTATTAGCCTTGCCAGTTTCTAATATCTTTTGCCAATCCTGAGCATTGTCAAAAAACTGAGGGTCTTCTTTCGCAAACAATACATTTTTGATATTTTTATAATAAGCATCTATTGAAAGGCTGAATCCATCTTTTAATTCTTTGGCAATTCCTATATTTATTTGATCGGATTGTTGAGCTGGAATTTTTAGAGTAGCAGGGACCCAAAAGTTAAAAGGCAACCCAATTCCCGAATTAGTAAGCAAAAATACAGTTTGATGCATACGGGCATATGAAGCTTTTAGGGCCAATGTAGGATTAAGAATATAGCGTCCTGAAATTCGAGGTTCCAAGAAGAATGGGGAATAATTATAACTTTTATTTGTGAAATAAACGGCTCTTAGACCGGCATTGACTTTTAGACGATCAGAAATTTTATAATCATCTTCAATATATGCAGCTATTTCAGGATTAAATGAAGGCGTTTTTTTACCGCTTATTGTCGGTGCAGAATTATCGGAGTTTGTTATTTCACTAAAACCAGGATTGATAAAATGGTTGGTATTTTGGATACCAAAATGCATGTAATGATAATTATTTAAACTATACTCAAATTCAGCATTTACTGCAATATCTGAAATTCCATTTCTGTAATCATATTTTGAAGTTTTATTTTTACCAGATAAGGAATCAAAATAGGTTTCGGTAATATTATAATTTACTTTGCTCTGGGTAGTGCTAACTGATAAATTGGAAAATAACTTAGGGCTAAATATATGATTCCACCGAAGAATTGACGAAGCGTTGCCATATTGAATTTTAATCTTTACTTGAGTTAATGAATCTGAAAGATCAAATGGATATTTATCGCGACCATAATATGCTGAGAATATAAGATTATCATATTTAGTAAGCTTATGTTTAATTTTTAAGTTATAATCTGAAACAACAGGAATATTAAGATTACTGCCAGATGCTTGAAAAATACTCAATGCGTCCCAATAAGTTCTTCTTAATCCAAATGAATAGGTTGTTTTTTCCTTTTTACCCAATGGCCCATGAACAGATAGTTTGGCAATCAGCAATCCCATAGATGCCCTGCCATAATGTTCTTTATTAGTCCCCTCGTTAGATGTAATATCAACAACAGAGCTCACTCGACCTCCATATCGGGCGGGAAAACCAGCTTTATATACTTGAATGGAATTGGTAATATCAGGCTGAAAAATAGAAAACATTCCAAATATATGAGTGCCATTATATACTGGAACCCCATCTAGTAAGGTTAAATTTTGGTCGGCCCCTCCTCCCCTAATGTATAAGTTACTCCCAAATTCATTTCCAGCTGTAATACCAGGTAGGCTTTGCAATCCTTTAATAAGGTCAGGTTCTGATAATAAATATGGCAACTCTTTTAATAAACCCGTTGGTACATCTATTTTACCGCAAATGGGATTAGTGACATCGCTCTGAGATTTTTTAACATCATTAATTTGCGATTCGTCCACCGCTATTTTTTGCATTTTAATATCTACCTGTATATCGGCATCAATGTATACCGAATCGATTTTAGTTTTGAATCCGCCAAAACTATATTCAACATAAAAATCTTGAGGAGGAACTGAAATACTAAAATACCCGAAATTATTAGTGTAGGTTTCGGTTTGCCAATCAGGAAGGTTAATCCTTGCTCCAATTAATGGTTCACCAGTTGCCTCGTCGGTTACGTATCCAAACAAACGATAATCGTATTGAGAAAATGCAGGAATTGAGAATAATAACCAGAAAAATAAAGGGTAGAGTCTTTTACTCATAATTGGATTCCAAACCTACATTAAAAATATTTTTTTACAAAGAGCAATTTGACAAAGAGCTCATAAAATTACATTTAAGGTAATTAAAGGTAGCAATACCTCTTTTTTCTGTCGGTTTTCAATATTTGGCATAATATTGCACCAAGTTTTGAAAGTAACAATTTATACAGATGGAGCAGCTCGGGGTAATCCGGGTAAAGGCGGATATGGAGCGGTATTGATGTTTGGTCAGCACCGAAAAGAATTGAGTGGTGGCTATCGGCTAACAACCAACAATCGCATGGAATTAATGGCCTTAAAAGTTGCTTTGGAAGCTTTAACCAAAGATGATTTAGTCATTGATATTTATACCGACAGCAAATATGTAATGGATGCCTTTGAAAAAAACTGGGTTTACGGCTGGCAAAAAAAAGGCTTCAAAAATATCAAAAACCCTGACTTGTGGCGACCTATAATATTGTTATATAATAAACATGTTATAAAATTTCATTGGGTAAAAGGCCATGCCGGAAATCCGATGAACGAACGATGTGACGTATTGGCTACGGAAGCTGCTGACGGCGGGGGCTTATTGATTGATAAAGAATATGAGGAAAGTATAAAAGAGGATAAGGGAGGATTGGTTTAGTAAGATAAAGGTTTCAATTATTCCCGTATCCATTTAAAATTGAACACCTCTCCCCCATTTTTGCATTGGATTATATAAATGCCATGAGCTAAAAAGCTTAAATCTTTTGAAAAATAATTCGTTTGTTCAAAATTCCAATTCGCCATTAACTGTCCTGAAATATCAAACAAGCCTATTTCATTAAATTTAATATTATCGGAAGTGATAGTTAGTTGGCCATTGGATGAAGGATTTGGTGAAATAATGATATTTTGAGGATTGGATTTTGAAATGGAGTTTACAGATTTATTAACTTTAATTGTATAGGTTATGTCAACTTTTTCATTACGTGGGCATCCATTATCTCTTGCAGTTATTATAACACTAAAAGGCAAATCATTATACTGGTTAGATGCCGGTGTCCAGCAAAATTTACCACTTTGAAGTCTTGCTTTTGGATCCAATATTGTAAATGTGGCTCCAGGTATCGCTCTGTTCCAAGTTAATCTTACAGTATCCGGAGGTGCTGGTTTTTGAGGTGGTGGTGGTATATAAGTATTGTCATAAGAATCTATGGTAAAACAGATTTGCTTACCAGCTTCTACTTCATATTTAGATTTCCCAATTAAACGTGGTGGAGAGTTATATGGGCAGTCGCTAACAACTCTTAGAACAAAATCACTTAATATACCTCCTACTTCTAAATATTTATTTCCAATTTTTCGATATTCAATTAATTCTGAAGTGGTAGCGTAATTTGAATTATCTGTAGGAGAAAAAACCAAATCCCCGGATTCACTATCAAGAAAAATCCCTATTGGAGGATTAGATTCAGGAATTGGAGGACCTGAATATCCTGTTGGTTTATAACTATCAAATTGATTACTTAAACTATAGCCACTTTGGAAATTAATTTTTGAATTTAGGTCAGAATAAGGTGAAGAAAAAGTGTAAACCAAGGAATCGTAATTCGTTGTATCTGCTGAACTTGAACCTAAATCGTATGCTTTATTAATACAAATTAAATTAGTTGATTCATTATTGTAATTAAATATTGGAGATGTATTTGAAGCACCGTTGCAAGTGTTTATAAAAGCATAAGAAAAATAAGAGTTAGGTGCAATGTTTTTTAAATTTTTATACCTTTCTAGGTACTTGCAAGTAAAATAAGTCCTACAATTTCCTGAAGTTTTTATTGAAGAATATTTTGATAAATCCAAATCAACCGTATCAAGATAGGTTGATATAAAAGTTTCTTTAATATCCGGCTCACATCCATATTTATAGGTAAAAGTTTTAACAAACTTTGGCTGATTAATAACAGATGCAGCTCCAGAAATAACTTTAAAAACCAAAGGCTTAAAAGTTGAGGTATCTGACTTATCCGTATATACCAGATAAGTTACTGAATATTTTAAGCTACCAATATTTCTATAAGTAATATTTATCCCTAAAAGTTGTTCGGCATTTAAATAATTGGTAGAACCCAATAAAATTCCGATACACAGAGTAAGAATTTTGTTCATAATTTATTTCATTTATAAGCAAGACACCAAAATTAATCAATTGGTTGCAACAAGGACTTAATATTTTTATTTTAACTTCTAAAACTTTGCATCTCAGCTCCTTTGCAACACCCCTACATTATTCTTAATTTCGCAGATTACTAATACATGGAAATTTCTTCAAAATATTCGCCCAAAGACATTGAAACCAAATGGTATAAACACTGGTTGGACAACAACCTGTTTAAAAGCACACCCGATTCCCGTGAACCTTATACCATAGTCATTCCTCCACCCAATGTTACCGGGGTATTGCACATGGGTCACATGCTCAATAATACCATACAGGATGTGTTGGTGAGGCGTGCCCGAATGCTGGGAAAAAATGCTTGCTGGGTGCCGGGAACCGACCACGCCAGTATAGCTACCGAGGCCAAGGTGGTAGCCATGCTCAAGGAAAAAGGAATTAATAAAAAAGATATTAGTCGTGATGAATTTTTAGGATATGCCTGGGAATGGAAGGATAAATATGGGGGAATAATTCTTGAACAATTAAAAAAATTGGGCTGTAGTTGTGATTGGGACAGAACCCGTTTTACTATGGAACCAAGCCTTTCGGAAGCTGTAATTGATGTGTTTATTGATTTACACAACAAAGGCTTGATTTATCGGGGCAGCCGAATGGTAAACTGGGATCCCGCAGGAAAGACAGCCGTGAGTGATGAAGAAGTAATTTATAAAGAGGTAGATTCAAAACTTTATTATATTAAGTATTTTGTTCCTAATTCGGAGGAATACATTATGGTAGCCACTACCCGACCGGAAACATTGCTTGGAGATACAGCAGTTTGCGCCAACCCCAATGACGAAAGGTATAAAAAATTCAAAGGTAAAACGGTTATTGTTCCTATTGTAAACCGTGAAGTACCCGTAATTTTTGATGATTACGTGGATGCCGAATTTGGAACAGGTGTTTTAAAAATTACACCTGCTCATGATATTAATGACTACAATTTAGGTATTAAGCACAAGGTAGCCTCAATTGATTGTTTTAATGAAGATGGCACAATGAGCGATGCTGCGGGTTTCTATATAGGAATGGATCGTTTTGCTGTTCGCAAGCAAATAGCGAAAGACTTGGCTGAATCAGGCCATTTGGAAAGAGAAGAACCCATTAAAAACAAAGTCGGTTATAGCGAACGAACCGATGCTGTTATTGAACCTCGTATTTCTAAGCAATGGTTTGTGGACATGAAAAAATACATGGCTCGAAATCCTGAAGTTTTGGATAGTGTAATGAACGATGAAATCAATTTTTATCCTTCAAAACTTAAAAACACCTACAATCATTGGATTGCAAACATAAAGGATTGGTGCATCAGCCGACAATTGTGGTGGGGTCAAAGAATACCTGCTTGGTATGATGAAAACGGCAATACGGTAGTTGCAAAAACTCACGATGAGGCATTAGCTATTTATAAAAAACAATTTAATAAACCAAAAGCACAACACCTTAACCAAGACGAAGACGTTTTAGATACCTGGTTCTCTTCTTGGCTTTGGCCAATATCCGTTTTTGATGGGTTTAATGATAAAAATAATGAAGACATTGATTATTATTACCCTACCAATGACTTGGTAACTGGGCCTGATATTATCTTTTTTTGGGTGGCTCGCATGATTATGGCTGGTTATGAATACCGAGGGCAAAAGCCGTTCAATAACGTTTATTATACTGGGATTGTGAGGGATAAATTGCGTCGCAAAATGTCGAAACAGCTTGGTAATAGTCCCGACCCTATTGATCTTATGGACGAATATGGGGCCGACGCGGTAAGAATGGGAATGTTATTATGTGCTCCTGCAGGAAATGATATTTTATATGATATTACTCAAGTAGAGCAAGGAAGAAATTTTTGCAATAAAATATGGAACGCCTATCGATTGGTTATGGGCTGGGAAATTACCAACGAACCAACAGAATATTATACTACCTATTCGCAAGTAGCCTGGCATTGGATGGAAGGCCGCTTAAATTTAGCACTGGAAGAAATAAATGACCATTTTGAAAAGTTTCGTTTATCAGATGCTTTAATGTGTATTTATAAATTGATTTGGGACGATTTCTGTGCATGGTATCTTGAAATGATGAAACCACCCTATGGACAGCCAATTTATGATAAAGCTTTGCTTCAAGTAAAAATGGTATTCGAACGCTTGATGCGATTGCTTCACCCCTACATGCCTTTTATTTCCGAGGAAATTAGAAACGGGTTATTGGGCAATGTTAATTCTTTTATAAATAAATCGAAATGGCCTGAACAAATACCGGATATTGATCCAATTCCATTTGAAAATTCCTTTGAATTAATAACATTAGTAAGAAACAAAAGAAATGAGAATGGTATATCGCCAAAAATACCAGCCATAATTTCAATATCTACGGATGATAATTCAGGTTATAAGTTGTTATATGATATTATTCGAAAATTAGGAAACATTGAAATTATTGATTTTTATAAAAGCAACAAAGGCTTTAAAGGATTGGTAAATAAAGATGAAATAAGCATCGAATATCTAGGTTGGGAAATGAAACAAGCCGATAATTCTGAGCTTCAAAAGGAAATTGATTACCTGACAGGATTTTTAAAATCGGTGGAAGCCAAACTGAGCAATGAAAAATTTATGGCTAACGCAAATCCTGATTTGGTTGAAAAAGAACGTCAAAAAAAGGCTGATGCTGAGAGTAAGATAGAAACATTACGAAAGCAATTGATATTGTAGAGACCCGATGCATCGAGTCTCTACAATATTTTAACGATAAAAATTACCCAATTGGTCAATTCTTAATTTCTAATTTCCAATTTCTAATTTCTAATTCCTTAAATTCGCGACTTATATTTAAAAATGGGTGTACTAACAATGGTTGGCCAAGTCGTATTGGCTCTTGCAATTTTAATAACATTACACGAAATGGGTCACTTTTGGGCGGCACGTGCTTTTGGAATTCGTGTTGAAAAATTTTACCTTTTCTTTGATGCATGGGGCTTAAAACTTTTTAGCTTTAAAAAAGGAGATACTGAATATGGTATTGGTTGGTTGCCTTTGGGCGGTTATGTTAAAATAGCCGGTATGGTAGATGAGTCGCTCGATAAAGAGCAATTGAATACCCCCCCTCAATCCTGGGAATTTAGAAGTAAACCAGCCTGGCAGCGTTTAATAGTAATGCTTGGTGGTGTTACTGTTAATGCCATTTTAGGTATTATAATAATGTCATTATCGTTGGTTTATTATGGCGATCAATATTTGCCAAATGCAAATGTTAAATACGGTATTCACGCATTGCCATTGGGCAAGAAAGTTGGTTTTTTAGATGGTGATAAAATAATTACGGTGAATGGAAAATCCATTAATAAATTTTACGAAGCTAAAAATCCAGATGCGATTCTTAAAAACGGAACTCAATATGTTATCAATAGAAATGGCGAAAATGTCACTTTAATGCTTCCTGATAATTTTGCCGACCTATATACCAAACTTGGTAAAGACAGTGGTTTTATTGAGGAAAGAATGAAGTTTAAACTTGGCAATATTGGTCCAAATTCACCGGCCTCTAAATCTGATCTTAGAAAAGGAGATTTTATATTATCCATTGATAATAAACCAATTACTTATTTTCATGAAATTAGACAATCTTTAAAATCGAATACAACTCAGGAATTTGTTATCCTTCGAGGAAAAGATACTCTGATTAAACAAATTGCTATTGGAAAGGAATTGATAGTTGGCTTTAATCCTGATTTGTATGAATACGAATCATGGGCTAAAACTGAGCATTATTCATTACTTAAGGCAGTTCCTGAAGGTGCTAATCGTTCAAAGGAATTAATATCTACGCAAATTACAGCTTTCGGAAAAATGTTTAAGGGAGAAATGGATCCTCGTAAATCGTTAGCTGGTCCAATTCAAATAGGTAAACTATTTGGTGAAACTTGGGATTGGTATCGTTTCTGGGGATTCACAGCAATGATATCTATTGTACTAGCATTTATGAATTTATTGCCAATACCTGCATTAGATGGTGGTCATGTTGTATTCCTGCTAATAGAAATGATTATTCGTCGCCCTTTGCCCGAAAAGTTTATGTATGTAATGCAACTTATAGGTATGTTTATATTATTAGCCTTGATGGTATTCATCTTTGGTAATGATATTTTCCAGACTTGGTTTAGTAAATAATAATGAACTACTTTGATTTTTACGGTTTACCGTTAAAATTCAACTTGAATGAACAGGAATTAAAGACAAAATACTTTAGTCTGCTAAAAACCAATCATCCTGATTTTTTTGTAAATGACCCTAAAAAATACGAAGAGTCATTAATAAGTTCTTCTTTGAATAATGAAGCTTATAAGTGTTTATCTAATTTTTATTCTAGGGCCAACCATATTCTATCCCTCTCGGACTTAACTTTAGAAGATAAATTACCCTCCGATTTTTTGATTGAAATGATGGACATAAATGAAGCTTTGGATGATCTACAGCAAGAACCCGACTCTAATAAACTAAAATCTTTGAGGAATATAATATTGGAAATCAGTAGTGCTTTAGAAATAGAATTAAAGGCATTAGCTGAAATTTCAGATGGTTATAATTCTTTAGAAGAAATGCCTTTGAAAAAAGTAAAAGAAAATCTTTTAAAGCATAAATATATTTTGCGATTAAAGGAAACATTGGCTAATATTGCAGCCCTTTAAATACGTTCTTTTAAAGTCTTTTAATGCCCAGGTGGCGGAATTGGTAGACGCGCTGGTCTCAAACACCTGTGAGGTTACACTCGTACCGGTTCGACTCCGGTCCTGGGCACTTATTTTAATGGTTAATGATTAATTGTAAGTGGTAAATTAATTAATCATTTACAATTAACCATTATTTGGTAACCAATTCTTCCCAAAACCCTACTATTTTTGAACTCTTAAATTATGAAGTACATTTTAAGCCTATTTATATTATTTTTAACTTTAATTTCTTTTGCTCAAAGAGAGCACCATGCTGACTTAGCTTTTAGTTTTGGCAAAAATTCAAATACATTATCAGGTAATGTGGTTAAAAATTTCAAATTATTAAAAAGCGAAAAACTTCATTTAGGGGTTGGTGCCAGAGTAGGTTATTTTCAGGGAATTGACGTTTCTTATTTAACAGCTCCTGCCAAACATAAAAAAAATGAGGATGGTATTGATACTATCATTATTTCAAAACCCCTATTGATAAGTATAAATATTAGTCTTAATGCTTCTTATCATTTCTCTCCAGAATGGTCTGTAGGCTGCAATGTGGATGCTGTAGGATTTACTTTTGGTAAGAAAAAGGATTCCGATTATTATCCAAGTAAGGCTTCGCAAGAAGAAACACCCGCTCGAAAATATATTTCAAATACCCAAGTGAAAGTGAGTCAAAATAATTTTTTACTTATTGGTAACAATAATAAAGGAACTATTTATTCTGAAGTATTTGTGCGTTACACCTATCAGCAACGCTATAATTTAAAAGTGGGTTATAGTTTTATTACCACAGAATATTCCTCGAAAAATCGAATTGGTCATGATGGTAACTATAGGTTTAGAAATAGCTCAGGCCAAGTTATGATTGGGTTTGGCTATAGTTTTATTTAGTTTCAAGCTTACTTTTATAAACTCCGCAAGCATATAAAGCCGCAGTTTCTGTTCTGAGCCTTGATTTTCCTAATGAAACCGGTTGAAATCCTTTTGCCAAAGCCAGTTCAATTTCCATTTCTGAAAAATCTCCTTCAGGGCCTATTAAAATGTTGCAATTATTTTTTATCGGTTTTGAACCAAATTCATTTTTTTCTCCTTCTAAACAAAATGCTATGTAGCTATTTTCTTCTGACTTGCTTTGTTCCAAATATTTTTTAAAAGGTATTGGAGCCATAATTTCAGGTAACCAGTATTGTTGACTTTGTTTTAAGGCCGCAATAGCTATTTTATCAATTCTATCCAAACGCAAATTGGTCCGTTCGCTATGTTCACATTGCAAAAAAGTAATTGAACCAATTCCTAACTCGATTGCCTTTTCAACCATCCATTCTATTCGGTCAGCATTTTTTGTTGGAGCGATAGCTAAATGAAATCCAGATTGAAATTTTGAAGCTTCAAAATGAGTTTTGGACAGAATACGAACTTTTACAGGTTTATTTTTATTCTCAATTTCAATAGGTCCTTCGTATAAATTCCCTTTTCCATCAATTACTTTTATTACATCTCCGTTGGTCTTGCGAAGTACTTTTATACAATGACCGCTTTCCTCAATTTTAAGATAAAGGTAGGTTTCGAAGATTTCGTTGCTGAAAAATAGTTCCATTTTTTTAGTGATGAATTATGAGTTATAAATTATTATTTTTTTAAATAGAAGGTATTTTTCTAATTCTTAACTTATAATTTATAACTCATAATTTATAATTCAATTATTCCATCCAATACATTTTCCATAGCCATACCTCTACTTCCTTTTATAAATATTGCTGTGTCCGTCAAATCTAAGTCTTTTAATAGCAAATTGATTTCTTTCGCTGTTTCAAATCCATCTTTTCCATTTGCCAAAGCTTGTTTTTTAAAGTGTTCACCAGCTGCTAACAAATGATTGAAATTTAAAGAGTTTGCATAGTTATAAATTAATTCATGTTCGTGTTCAGCATAATCTCCCATCTCAAACATATCGCCTAATACAGCTATTTTCTTATGAAAATTAAAGCGAGCAAAATTCTCCAAAGCCTTTTCCATACTGCTTGGGTTGGCATTATAGGCATCCAAAAAAATCATGGTGCTGCCATGAGTTATTATTTGCGAACGCTTGTTTTTGGGCACATAGCTTTCAATTCCTTTTTTAATTAAATCTGTTGGAACGTTAAAATATTGCCCAATGGCAACCGCCGCCATTATATTTTCAAAATTATAAGAGCCGCTTAGTTGGCTGCTTATAGAAATTGATTGAAACGAAAACTCAATGGTTGGAAAATCCTGAACCAACTCACAATAGGTTTCTGCAGATTTATCATTGCACGAATAGCTATGAACTTTTGTCAATCTTGATGACATGCGGGTTAGCCATTCATCATCTTTGTTTACAAAGGCCAAACCTTCTGATTTTAACAAATGATAATACAATTCACTTTCGGCTTTGGCCACTCCTTCCAAACTGCCAAAACCCTCCAAATGTTCCTTACCAATATTGGTTATCAGGCCAAAATCAGGTTCAGCTATTTGGCACAATTCTTCAATATCCCCTATCCTATTAGCCCCAAGTTCAATTACAGCCATCTCCGTTCCGGGTTTTATTCCCAATATAGTTAATGGAACGCCAATATGGTTATTATAATTACCCGGTGTGCTAATGGTTTTAAATTTTTGCGAAAGCACAGAATGAACCAGTTCTTTGGTGGTGGTTTTTCCATTGCTCCCTCCTATTCCTATAAACGGTATTTTTAACTGATGTCGGTGGTAATTAGCCAAATTTTGAAGCGTTTTTAAAACATCCTCCACCAATATAGTTCCACTTGATTGTTCAAATTCCGAATTATCAATCACCGCCCATTTAGCCCCTTTTTCCAAGGCTTGTGCAGCAAATGTATTGGCATCAAAGTTTTCACCTTTTAAGGCAAAGAATATACTGCCGGGTTCTATTTTACGGGTGTCGGTACTAACGATGTGGTTGCTTTCTATGTAGTATTTGTAAAGTTGTTCAGTGGATACCATGGTTTGGCAAACTTACTGAATTTATTGGCAAGGCTTAAATTGAACTTTGAAATAAATTTACCATATAAAGTTATAAGTTTGTATGTCGATGAGAAACCTAATTATTATTCTTTTATTTTTCTTATTCTGTAGTTCTGAATGTGGGACTGAAATTGATTTTGGATTTGATGAAGAACCCGCTATTCAAATAGTTTTTCACGACGGAAATCAAAACTTCGAAACGCAATCGGCAAGCATTAATAAATCTAAGAAACCTGTGCTACAGAATGACCTTCCCGGAATTGATATGAATGCTAACTCAACGAAATTCTGGATTACAAGAGGAACAGAGATTGACTCATTTGTAATCTTTTATAAAATCCATGCCTCAGTAGGTGATAAGAAAACTTTAATGAACTTTGATACGCTTTATATAAAAGAATCTTCCTTTAAAAATGCAAAATTTATTAATTATTTCTATCTGCAAGATTCATTTATAGATGTTAAACACTATACCTCATTTGTACCATATCCAGTATTTTATATAAGGTAATGAAAATTAATTTTGTTATAGCTTTATTATTATGTCCAATACTTATAATGGGACAAAAGAAAAATAATTCAGATATTAATCCTCAATTACTAACTTCAGTTGGTGTTATGCCTTTAGAAAAAGGTATGGCTTTATATAGTAAGACATTATTTAGTATTTATGAAACTCTTGGAATAAATCTCAGCTTTGGTTATGGTATTTCCAACCCTCATTCTAACTATTATAATCTTTCAAATATTCATACCAAAGGTTCTTTTATTTCAGGAGGAGCATTTTTAAAAACATCTGGTCGTATGAGAGGAAAGAAAAGAAAATTATCTTTATATATAAACCCTTCTTTGGTATTTGGAAAAGGCAAAGAAAGTGCTCAATATCATTTTAAAGGTAATGATTTTGGAGATTATTACTCTACACTGGCCTATACACAAAAGTATGATTTCTTATATTTACAATTAGCTTTAGGGGCTACATATAGAGTAAGTAATAAATGGAATTTAGAAATTGGAACATACGCAACAAATAGTTCAGAAAAAAATCGCTCGGGAAAACAGTATTTCAAAATTTTTGGAAATACTGCCTATTCTTATATTGGGCAAATAGGAGTATATTTTGGAATGGGTTATCAACTTTGGCCCCAAAAATCAAAAAAGTAGTTAATAAAAATTTTATTTAATTTCACGGCATGTATAAACATTGCCTTCTCGCAGTATTTTCATTTATTTTTTATAGCTCTCAGGCACAAATTTTTGAACCTGAAAGTGCTCTATCCGCCTATCAAAGCGAAGATAATAATCTGTATTGGAAAAATAGAAAACCATTTGTCGGTTATTGGCAACAGGATGTTTCCTATCATATAAAGGCTCGACTAAATGATACGACTGAGATAATAACCGGCAGCGAAACATTGGAATATGCCAACAATTCACCCGATACAATTTATAAATTATATTTCAGATTAACCCAAAATGCGTTTCAACCGGGAAGCTATAAGGATGAAATGGAAAAAGGCGGAAAAGTGTTTAATAAATTTGGAAAATATGAACAGGAAAAATTAGGAACCAAAGTTTCTAAAGTAATAATAGCAGGTACTGAAGTTCCTTTTGTGGTGGATAATACCATTATGATAATTGATTTGCCGGCACCTTTATTTCCCGGCAAAATCCTAAAAATGGAAGTGGATTTTAAAACCTATTTTGACCAAGGTAGCATGGGCCGCCGTATGAAACGGTTTGAACATAATAATTTTAAGCATTTTGATGGAGTACATTGGTATCCGCGGCTTTCGGTTTATGATAGAAAATTTAAATGGACTACTGATCAACATCTTGGCAAAGAATTTTATGGCGATTATGGAATTTATTATGTGGAATTGGATTTACCCAACCATTATATATGCGAGGCTACGGGTGTTTTAACTAATAAGGACGAAGTATATGCAAATGGCTTAAGAGAAAAAATTGATATTAGTAATTTCACCAAACCGTCAAAAGTTATTTCAACACCTGTGATTCCAAATGGAACCTATAAACGCTGGATATGGATGGCAAATAATGTTCATGATTTCGCATTTACTACCGATCCTACTTATCGAATTGGCGAAACTGAATGGAATGGTATAAAATGTATTGCCTTGGCTCAAGAACAAAATGCCTATGCCTGGCAGCCTACGTCTAAGTTTGTGGCTAATGTTGTTAAAACCTATTCACAAGATTTTGGAATGTATGCCTACCCTAAAATGGTGGCTGCTGATGCCCGCGATGGTATGGAATATCCAATGCTGACATTAGATGGTGGCAATTGGCCCGGTCATCAATATGTAATAGCACACGAAGTAGGTCACAATTGGTTTTTTGGAATGGTGGGAAATAACGAAACTTATAGAGCCTGCATGGATGAAGGGTTTACTCAATTTTTAACCGCCTGGAGTATTAAAAAATTGTCGAATAAAGATTATACTCCCAATTCAGTAGATTGGGCTTATGTATATGCCGGTTATATCAATCATGCTATTAATGAAAACTCTGCAAGATTAAATACTCATTCCGACCATTTTAATTCGGCTGAAAGGCACGGCGGCGGCTATGGTCAGGTGTATTATAAAACAGCCACCATGCTTTATAATTTGCAATATGTATTGGGCGATAAATTGTTTTTGGATGCGATGAAACATTATTTCAACCAATGGAAATTTTGCCATCCGTATGAAGAGGATTTTCGTAATTCAATTATTGATTATACAAAGGTGGATTTAAATTGGTTTTTTGATGATTGGTTTACCACCACAAAAACCATTGATTATAAAGTAAAAGGATATACAAAAGTTACTAATTCCAAATATGATTATGTAGTGGAAATAAAGCGAAAAGGTGAAATGCACATGCCTTTAGATGTGACCGTAATTGACAAAAAAGGAAATCGTTTAAATTATTATATTCCAAATACTTATTTTAATAAAGAATTGGGTAAGGCACAGGTAAACCATCGTTGGATATCCTGGGATATGATGAACAAAACGGACATGCTTTGGGTTCAATCGCAATATGGAATTAAGGATGTGATTATTGATACAAGTGGCCGGCTGGCCGATATTAACCGTTTAAATAACAGCTTAAAATTTCCTTTTAGTTTTGAACGTGAAAAATTAATAGTTCCTGCTCCTGATTTTACAAAGCTAAAAACCTATTGGCGACCTGAGTTTTGGTATAACCAAAGAGATGGTATTAAAGTTGGTTTAAACTTTTCGGGCAATTACTATAATTTTAAACATATTTATAGTGCAACAATTTGGGTTGGCACAAATACAGGTGATAAGAAAAATGGGCCCAATGGTAATTTATTAAATTTCTCACTTAATTATAAAACCCGGGTGGGCAAAATGCTTGATTTATCTTTAAGAGGAAGAACTTTAGATGGTATAAATCTATTCGAAACTGGATTAGAAAAAACATTTAGAAATGATAAATTTTCAATTTCGTATAAAGCATTTGGAAGCAAGCAATTTATTCAATTCCATGACAAAGTTGGAAATTTTGTAAATCCAATTTCAGAAGTATCTAACAAATACTTATTATATCCAGACTTAATGGAAAATAATAAACTTAATGCCACCCTAAACCTCTACTACCAGCATCCTTTCCGTTACCGCAAAGGAAATGGATTATTAAATATTGGACTAAGAAACACAGCCTTATTTAGTGATTTTAATTATTCAGGCTTAACTATAAAAATTAATAATACCAACCCAATTGGTAAAAAACTGGTTTTAAAAAGCCGAATATTTACTCAATATCTTCATGGTGATGTGCCTAAAGAAAGCAGATTGTTTTCATCTGGAGCCAATAACGAAGATTTGATTGATAATAAATTTACCCGTTCACGCGGTATTATTCCTGCTGAAATAGTAGGCTATGGCAATACAGGGCAATATGCCTTTCAAATGGGTGGAGGATTAAATATTAGAGGGATGGCAGGTTATAAAGCTACTAATAGCAAAGGGTTGGATAGTTTTTATATTTACAATGGTAATAAAGGTGCGGCTATCAACTTAGAACTTGAATTTGGAAAACTCTTTAAAATTAATGCTCCAAAAATGTTAAATACTTTCCGTTTCAATCCTTATGCTTTTGCTGATGCCGGTATTTTAGGAAATGGAAAGCAATACGGTGGATTAAGAGCCGATGCAGGTTTAGGAACAACGTTGTCTATAAATTTTGGAAAGTACAACAAACTTCAACCATTGGTTTTGCGCTTTGATGTTCCTTTCTTTTTAAACAGAGTAGAAACCGGAGCCAATTATGTGGCTTTTAGGTATGTTGTTGGGATTAATAGGGCGTTTTAATGCAATTTGGAAATTTGAAGATTTGGAAATTTGAAAATGGGCTACGATTTGTCATTCCGAGGAACGAGGAATCTTTACTCAGAATAAAGATGCTTCGTGCTTCAGCATGACAAAAATAAATAGTAAACGAAAGTGGAAATAATTAAAGCATTAGACATAAAGAAAAATTACGGAACCGTTCAGGTTCTTAAAGGCATCAACCTGCAAATAAATGCTGGTGAAATAGTAGCCATTGTTGGTTCATCCGGAGCCGGAAAAACTACACTATTACAGCTATTAGGAACCTTAGACCAACCTAGCAGCGGGCAAATCTTTTTTGAAGGAAAGGATATTTCAAACTTAAAAGGAAATACTTTATCCGATTTTAGAAATCATCACATCGGTTTTGTATTTCAGTTTCATCATTTATTGCCTGAATTTTCGGCTTTGGAAAACGTGTGCATCCCAGCATGGATTAGTAAAGCCGATAGAAAAGCGACGGAAGAAAGAGCGTTGGAATTATTAACCTTTTTAGGAGTTGACCACCGAAAGGATAATAAGCCATCTCAACTGTCAGGTGGAGAAGCCCAACGTGTGGCAGTAGCCAGGTCTTTAATCAATTCTCCTAAAGTTGTTTTTGCCGATGAACCTACTGGAAATTTAGACTCTGCCAATGCCAAAGAACTTCACAAACTTTTTTTTGAATTGCGTGAAAAATATGGCCAAACCTTTGTCATAGTAACTCATAATGAAGAACTTGCTAATTCTGCTGACAGGATTATTCATATTGCGGATGGGGTGATTTTATAAATTTATCACTTGCCATTGGTTTAAACCAATGGCAAGTGATAAATTTGCACCATGCAATTTGCCACCAAAGTATTACATGCCGGAGTGCATCCCGACCCGGAAACAGGAGCTATTATGACTCCCATATATCAAACATCTACCTATGTTCAAAAAAGTCCCGGCGACCATAAAGGGTTTGAATATTCGCGAACCCATAACCCCACTCGAACTCAGTTGCAAGATAATTTAGCAGCCCTCGAAAACGGAAACTGGGGATTGTGTTTCAGCAGCGGAATGGGAGCTATTGATACTATTGCCAAACTTTTAAAACCTGGCGATGAAGTGATTTCTACCAATGATTTGTATGGAGGCTCTTACCGTATTTTTACAAAGGTTTTTGAAAATTATGGTATAAAATTTCATTTCACTGATTTGGGTAATGCTGAGAATTTTGCGAAGCTGATAAACCCAAATACCAAAATGGTGTGGATGGAAACTCCAACCAACCCAATGCTTACCATTATTGATATTGAAGCAATCACTAAAGTAGCAAAGGCTAATAATATTCTATCGATTGTTGATAATACATTTGCTTCTCCCTATTTACAAAATCCTTTGGATTCGGGAGCTGATTTGGTAATGCACAGCGTTACAAAATATATCAATGGCCACTCAGATGTAGTAATGGGAGCGATAGTTGGAAGTGATGAATTGTTGCATGAACGCTTAGCATTTTTACAAAATTCATGTGGTGCCGTTCCTGGACCACAAGATTGTTTTTTAGTTTTAAGAGGTATTAAAACTCTTCATTTGCGCATGGAACGCCATTGCGAAAACGGGCGCAAAATAGCTGAGTTTTTAAGGAATCACCCTAAAGTTGATAAAGTGTATTGGCCGGGATTTGAGGATCATGCCAATCATGATATTGCAAAAAAACAAATGAAAGATTTTGGAGGAATGATGTCTTTTACTTTAAAAAGTGATTCGATTGAAGATGCTCATAAATTTTTATCTAATACTCACTTGTTTTCATTAGCCGAATCATTAGGTGGTGTCGAATCTTTATGTGGCCATCCTGCAAGTATGACGCATGCTTCCATTCCTCGTGAAGAACGTTTAAAATCGGGTCTTGTAGATTCTTTAATTCGCCTCAGTGTTGGGATTGAAGATGTGAATGATTTAATTGACGACATTAATCAGGCGTTGTAAATTGTTTGGTTTGTTAAAATGGTGATTGGTTATCACGGTCTCAAACATTCACCAATCACTTTTACAACCATTTCAACTGAAAAAGTTAAAATTGTAAATTAAAATTCTTAAATAATTTTGACATTACTAGCCATAGCCGCAGCTCCTGTTATTTATCTTCTTTTTTGGTTTTACCATAAAGATAAATTTGATAAGGAACCATTACGAATATTGTTTTGGGCCTTTTTAGGAGGCTGCATCAGTATTTTTCCGGCTATATTATTTGAAGGTTTGTGGGAGCATTATGGGTATACTCAGCAAGGGAGCAATTTGTATTTGGCATTTTATGCTTATATAGTTGTTGGGTTAAGTGAAGAAATAAGTAAATTCTTTTTTATAAGAAGAATTATGAAAAAATCATATGTGAATGAACCTTACGATGGAATACTTTATAGTGTAATAGTTTCGCTTGGTTTTGCCTTTATTGAAAATATTTTTTATGTTTATGAAAGTGGTTCCAGTGTTGGAATAATGAGAGCTTTTACTGCAGTGCCTGCTCATGCAACTTTTGCAGCCATGATGGGATATTTTTTGGCAAAAGCTAAATTTAATGGTAATTATATGCTTAATACACTGATGGGAATTGTTGGAGCAGTTGCTTTACATGGATCTTACGATTATTTTCTTTTTATAAATAATGTTCCTCTTATTAAATTTGGAGCTATTCTTTCCTTGATTTTAGGAGTTTGGTTAACCCGAAAAGCCATAAAAATCCATAACGACAGCTCTCCGTTTCGGAATATATGAAGACGGCAGAACTAAAAGAATTACTGGATGAAAAAGTAGAACAATACAATCACCCTTCATTTTTGCAAAATGATCCATTAGGAATTCCTCATCGGTTTTCATTAAAACAGGATATCGAAATCTCTGGGTTCTTTGCAGCAATTTTAGCCTGGGGCAACAGGAAATCTATTATCAATAACTGCAATCGTTTAATGCATCTTATGGATGAAAAGCCTTACGATTTCATAACGAACCACTCTCCTATTGAACTTAGAAAATTTGAAGCTTTCGTCCATCGCACCTTTAACAGCACAGATTTACTTTTTATTATTGAAGCTTTTAAAGGGTTTTATAAAGAACACGATTCTCTTGAATATTTATTTCTTCCGAAATTGTGTGATAAAAGCGTTAAATCAGGTTTAGAAAATTTTCATACTTCGTGTTTTAATCTTTCGTATGCTCCTTTACGAAGTAAAAAACATATTGCTACACCGATTAAGAAATCAGCCTGTAAACGCCTTAATATGTATTTACGATGGATGGTGAGAGTTGATGGTAAGGGTGTTGACTTTGGGATTTGGAAATCTATTAAACCTTCACAATTAATATGCCCTTTAGATGTTCATGTGCTCAGAGTGGCCAATACTTTGGGATTATTAACTACTGAAAAAAGTAATTGGGAAACAGCCGAATTGTTAACCTCAGGGCTTCGCAAATTTGATAAAAATGATCCTGTGAAATATGATTTTGCTTTGTTTGGAATGGGCCTTGAAGGATTTGGAAAATAAGGGTAACCCAAGAAGATATGATAACACGGGGTTTCGCGAAGAGAATTATTTTAATGTTCTTAATTTTTTCTCTGTACTCTCTGTGCCACCGTGTTAAAATATTTACTTTTGTATAAATGAATACAGCCGCCATAATTCCTGCCCGCTTTGCCTCCACCCGTTTTCCGGGAAAACCTTTAGCTTTGATTAATGGCAAAAGTATGATTCAAAGGGTTTATGACCAAGCCTGCTCAAGTGGATTGGATTATGTAGCTGTGGCAACGGATGACAGTCGTATTTATGACCATGTAAAATCATTTGGTGGTGAAGTTATTATGACTTCAGAAAATTGTTTGAACGGTACTGAACGAATTGCGGAAGCTATTGCACAATTGAATTCAAAGCTGGATATTATTATAAATATTCAGGGGGATGAACCCTTTATTTTACCGCAACAAATTGCCTCCGTTGTTAGAGCCCTTCAAGATCCTGGAACAGGTATAGCTACTTTAAAAAAACGAATTGATTCAGCTCAAGAATTAAATGACCCAAATGTCGTTAAAGTGCTGACAGACAGAGACAACTTTGCTCTATATTTTAGTCGTAGCCCTGTTCCTTACAAACGCGATGACAATGAAATATGGCCTAATTTTCCTGTTTATTTTAAACATTTAGGAGTGTATGGGTATAAAACGAATATTCTGATGGATCTAGTTAGATTGACGGAAACTCCCTTACAAAAAATGGAAAATCTTGAGCAATTATGCTGGTTGGAAAATAGGTTTTTAATAAAAGTGGTTGAAACGGATTTTCAAAGTATTGCTATAGATACGCCTGAGGATTTATTAAAGGCTGAAGAATGGTTAAAGAAAAATAACTTATAGATTTTGCAACACAAAAGGTTAGATTTCAGGCAAATTATGAAAACAAAATATTCTTTATTTTTTGCACTATGTTTGATTTTTAGTTCCTGTGCCAATATCGTAGTAAACTATGGTAACCCTACCTCCAATTCAGGCAATCTTGTTATTAAAACTACCTCTCCAGTTTATGCTAACCTTACTGTAAACGATTCATTGCTTATCGGACAAAAGTATATGAGCGGCAAATATGTTAGAAGAATTACCATAAAAAATGTACCCGAAGGAATTAACTCCATCCATTTTTCGGCAGATTCTTACAATTTGAATGAGGCTATGGATAAAAAAATTGAAGTTAATGTTAAAAGTGGGAAAACAAATACCCAACTTTTAACTGTTCCACCGAGAAGTAACGGATATTGGGTTAGTCAAACTTTAATTTCAATTGGTTGTATTGTACTATTGCTGGCAATAAAATAATTTACTTCCAATTCCTAAACCAACTGCTTATTTTCAATTGAATAACACCTAAAAAAGCTTCTTTAATAATTCCTTTACTCATCTTGCTTTCACCTGCTGTACGGTCAGTAAAAATGATGGCAACTTCCTTTAAATTAAAACCATATTTGATGGCTGTAAACTTCATTTCAATTTGGAATGCATACCCTTTGAAATGAATTTTATCAAGTTCTATCTTTTCTAAAACTTTGCGTTTGTAGCAAACAAAACCAGCTGTGGTATCCATTACGTCCATTCCTGTAATAATTCGAACGTACATACTTGCAAAGTAGCTTAAAAGAACTCTTCCCATGGGCCAGTTTACGACATTTACAAGATTATTAACATAACGCGAGCCAACGGATAAGTCAGCACTATCATCAGCACAAGCTTTTTGAAGCTTTAATAAATCATCAGGATTGTGGCTAAAATCACAATCCATTTCACAGATATAATCATAACCCTTTTCCAGACACCATTTAAAACCTGCAATATATGCAGTTCCCAAGCCAAGTTTACCTTGACGTTCAATGATGTGAAGCTTGCCAGAAAATTCAGTTTGTAATTGTTTCACAATAGCACCTGTTCCATCAGGTGATCCGTCATCAATAACTAGTAAATCAAACGGAATATTTAATGAAAATACCTTCCTAACCATGAGTTCAATATTCTCACATTCGTTGTAGGTAGGAATGATGACGATATTTTTCACTATTTTTATGATAAACTTTTCCTAAGTATTAAACTTTGAAAAGATGTATTAAAAGTTATTACGAATTTGCTTTTTTATGGTCGGCCAAAAATTGAGCCAACCCAATATCTGTCAATGGGTGTTTTAATAAACCAAGTATTGCTGATAATGGACAAGTAACTACATCTGCACCTGCTTCAGCACATTTTACAATATGTAAAGAGTTTCGAACACTAGCGGCTAAGATTTCAGTATCGTATCCTTGAATGGCATAAATATTTGAAATTTGGTGAATCAAATCAATCCCATCCCAATTCATATCATCTATTCGGCCAATAAAAGGAGAAAGAAAAGTAGCGCCTGCTTTTGCAGCTAAAATAGCTTGACCTGCAGAGAATACTAAAGTGCAATTGGTACGTATTCCTTTGTTTGAAAAATATTTTATAGCTTTTATACCGTCTTTAATCATTGGTATTTTTACCACAATTTTAGGGTCAATTTTAGCTAGCACCTCTCCTTCTTTTACCATGCCTTCATAATCGGTCGCAATTACTTCAGCACTTACATTATCATCCACTATATCACAAATAGCTTTATAGTGTTTTAGAACATTTTCGGCCCCAGTAATTCCTTCTTTGGCCATTAATGATGGATTGGTTGTAACTCCATCCAATACTCCTAAATCCTGAGCTTCGCGTATTTGATCAAGATTGGCTGTGTCTATAAAAAATTTCATTAAATATTTTTTTTAATAAGATGCAAATTTAAGCGGGAATGATTGGTATGAAAGAACAAATTTTAAACAAATCAAAATATTTCAAGGATTTCTCATGCCGATGCTCGAGGTCTCTAAATTTCACATAGAGATTCCTCCTTCGTCGTAATTACAATTGAGCTACTGAAACCTTCCAATCACTCCCAATGGTAAATCCAATCCCGATTTAGCAGGGAGCACCAATTCACCTATTTCTAAGTTTTTGATGTTCTTAAAATTACTTTCCAATAGATTTTTAACAATCAAACTGCTAAAACCTAATGAATAAGAATTAAAAACCAAAAAACGATGTTCGGGATGAATTATTTTACTTAGTATCTGCAGCAATTTATCAATCATTTCTTCCAATTTCCAGCGTTCGCCATTGGCACCAATCCCATAAGCCGGTGGGTCTAAAATAATTCCATTGTATAAATTACCTCGTTTCGCTTCCCGTTCTGCAAATTTCATAGCATCTTCAACTACCCAGCGAATGTCTTTTAGTTTGGATAAATTTTGGTTGTCGTTAGCCCAGTTTATCACCTGTTTTACAGAATCCACATGAGTAACATCCGCTCCGGCAGCTCTAGCAGCTAAACTTGCCCCACCAGTGTATGCAAAAAGGTTTAAAATTTTAGGAATCCTAACATCTGCCTTATATCCGTTGATGGTTTTAAAAATATACTCCCAATTTTCAGCTTGTTCCGGGAAAATCCCAACATGTTTAAAGGCTGTTAAATGGAGTTTGAATTTAAGCTCAGCATCTGGCAAATAATAGGAAATATTCCAAGGTTCTTTAAATCCAGATTTGGTTATCCATTCTCCTTTATGACTGCTGGATGCTTTAAAAACGACATCCGCTTTTTTTTGCCAATCCTGTTCACTTAGTGCTTTTCGCCAAACTGCCTGTGGCTCAGGTCTGCGGAGAATGTATTGCCCAAACTGTTCTAGTTTTTCAAAATCACCACAGTCTATCAGACTGTATTCTTTCCAAAGTTTTGGGGTAAATATTTTTATCATTATATATTTTTAATTATTTCAAAACCACCACATCCTCATCATTAAAACTTCCTTTTGCTGAAAACTTTAATAAAATTTTTGCTAATGTAGCAATGTCTTTTTCGCAATAGGTTTTTATACGTTCCAAACCATCGGGTTCATTGTAATACACCCCGTAAACCTGGCTGCCATCAATATCATCCTTTGGAGATGGTATATCAAATGCCGCAGCTAATAAATCCAAGGATGTAAAGCTTTTAAAATCACCAAACTTCCATAAATCCATAGTATCTAAATGGCTAACCTCCCAAGGCTTTTTACCCGATAAATCTAGAATATAAGGCAAAGGTAATTCGTTGATTAAAATCCTACGCGCAAGGTATGGAAAGTCAAACTCTTTACCATTATGCGCACAAAGAGCTTTTCCTGTATCCGAAAAACGGCTATTTAGCAATTCTGAGAATTCCTTTAAAACTAATTTTTCATCATGGCCATAAAATGATTTAACTCTGAATGACCAACCGTTTCCATTACGGCTTAAAAAACCTGCTGAAATACAAATTATTTTACCAAACTCAGCATAAATACCGGCCCGGTTATAGAGTTCTTCTGGTGTTTCCTGATTACGGGCTAAAAAACTCGCTTTTCTGTTCCATAAGGATTTCCAACGGTCGCTAAGTTCATCATAATTACTGTACTGGGGAACCGTTTCAATATCTATAAAAAGAACATTGTCTAAATTTAGTTGATCGAGCATGGGTTAATTACAAATTAGGAGTTAAAAATTACGAATTTATAATTAAAAAGTTTATGTAAAAAGAAAACTGAAATGTTATTACCAGTTACCTCCTGCACCACCGCCACCTGACATTCCTCCCCCAAAACCGCCACTAAATCCTCCACCACCTCCACCGCCGCCGAATCCTCCACCAAAACCTCCCCACATAGTTGGACCTAGCAAACCGCCGCCGTAGGTGCGTGAACCAGGACCCGAATTGCGCCCCATTATACTTAAAATCAAAATGACAATCATAATGATTAGCCAAATTGGAAATTTAATTTTAGGCCCTTCTACCGTGTTCTTATATTCACCTTTTGAACGAGCTATGATTTCATCAATGGCAGCATTAATACCTTTGCCATACATTTTTTCTTTAAATGCAGGCACCATTGTATTTCTGATAACTTCGCCTGCCGCACCATCTGGTAAAAACCCTTCAGCTCCCTTTCCTGTTGTAATCCAAATTTTTCGTTTGGCAGGGTCATCATTTTCATGAGCAATAAGAATCAGGATTCCGTTATCTTTAGAAGCTGTTCCAATTCCCCATGTATTATATATTTTTAAACCAACATCAAATGGCTCTTCTCCGTTGAGTGTTTCAATGGTAACTACAACCAAATCAGTGGATGTACTGTCCCAATATTTTTGAAGCTTTTGATTAAGAAAATTCTCCTCATCTAAGCTAATAAGATCTGCATAGTCGTTTATATAACGCGTATTGCCCTCTGGTTTTTTAGGAACATCATATGCAAAGGTTTGTCCTATATAGAAGAAAAGAAGAAATGCAGCACCTATTTTAACTATAACTGATTTCATTCGATAGTTCGTTAGTGTCGTTATTTGATTTAGGAAAATGCTTCTTTAATTGAAGTCCGGCTTCATTCAGTCCAGCTATTATGCCTTCAACCATTTTCCCTGCTTTAAATTGTTCAGTAATTTTTAAGAGTGTAGAATCCCAAAAATCGGGATCTACTTTCTCGTTAATCCCCTTATCACCATAAATGGCAATTTGCTTATCATCCATTGAAATATAAATGATAACTCCATTGCGCAATTCAGTTTGATCCATTTTTAGATGGTGAAAAAAGTTTTGTGCTTTTAATAACGGATTGGTTTTGCAATAACGGTCAATATGAACCCTTATTTCACCCGAAGTTCCATCCTCAGCATCTGCCACGGCTTTGGTAATTGTATGTTCTTCCTCCTTGGAAAATGGACGCCAAGCCATTAGAATTCTACTTTAGGTGCTTTTTCTGCTCCCTGTTCGGATTCGAAATATGGTTTGGATTTAAACCCTAAAAGGCGCGCAAAAATTACGGATGGGAATTTTTGAGCGGCATTATTATACATCTTAACCACTTCGTTGAAATTATCACGGGCAACAGCAATTCTATTTTCAGTTCCTGCTAATTCATCTTGAAGTTTAAGAAACCCTTGATTAGCTTTTAGATCAGGGTAGTTCTCAACTACCGCTAATAAACGGCTTAATGAACTGTTTACCTGGCCCATCTGTGCATTTATTTTAGCAATAGTGGCATCATCTAAATTATCGGCTGATACATTTATACTAGTGGCTTTAGCTCTAGCTTCAACAACTGCTTGTAAGGTGCTTTTTTCAAAATCAGCGTATCCCTTAACTGTTTTTACTAGATTAGGTATAAGATCTAACCTGCGTTGGTATTGGGATTGAACATCGGCCCATTTCTGGTCAACGTCATTTTTCTTGCCAATTAACCCATTATAGGTATTGCAACCACCTAAAAATAGAATTCCTAAAACTACTAATACGATAATCCAAGTACGATTCATGTTTTTTGTTTATTTAAATTGTGGTGCAAAGGAATAGTAAACGAATTTGATTTCACAAATATTTTGTCAAATCTTCTGAAATTTCGGCTGAATGAATTGCCCCTATGACACCAAGTCACAAATTTCCAAAAAGAAAACCTAAGTTAAACTTGCTGTTTTTGTGCCCTTGTGACAATATTAAACTTACTTTAAACTAATTTTGCCAACATTGTCATGCTGAGGAACGAATCATCTGTTTTCTAATTAGATTCCTCCTAAAGTCGGAATGACAAGACACTAATCAAAATGAAACCCTCATTAGTAAAAGGAACCCGCGATTTTGGGCCGGCTGTGATGCAGCGGCGGAAATATATTTTCAATACCATTGAAACCGTTTTTAAAAAATATGGTTTTATGCCCTTGGAAACTCCTGCTATGGAGCAACTTGAAACCCTAACCGGTAAATACGGAGAGGAAGGAGATAAATTATTGTTTAAAATATTAAACTCTGGCGATTTTGCTGCCAATGCCAATGATGCTATTTGGAATTCAAAAGCTTCGAATAAAATAACATCACAAATTTCAGAAAAAGGATTGCGCTATGACCTAACGGTTCCTTTGGCACGTTACGTGGCCATGAATCGGAACGAAATAACATTTCCTTTTAAACGCTATCAAATGCAACCCGTTTGGCGAGCAGACAGACCTCAACGCGGCCGTTACCGAGAGTTTTGGCAATGCGATGCCGATATTATAGGTTCAGAAAGTTTGATGAATGAGGCGGATTTGTTATGTATAGCTGCAGAAATTTTCGAGAAATTAGGTATTAGATTTTCGATTTTATTAAACAATCGAAAAATATTAGAGGCCATTGCATCAAAATTAAATATTGAAGATAAATTTCAAAGTTTTGTAATTTTAATTGACAAATTAGACAAAGTTGGATTTGATGCTATTACAAATGAATTATCCGATTTAGGTTTAGATAATTTTCAAATGGACACCTTAAAGAATTTATTAGTTAAAATGCCTTTTAACTTAAATTCAATTTCCACTATTGAAAACAAGTTGATTGGAATTGATAGAGCAAAAGAGGGGTGTGACGAAATAAGAAAAATATCAAATTTTACAGGAACAACAGGAATAATTAATTCAATATATATAGATCTTTCCCTTGCACGAGGACTTGATTACTATACAGGCAGCATCATTGAGATAAAAGCCAACGATGTAAAAATGGGAAGTATTTCAGGTGGTGGCAGATATGATAATTTAACCGGCGTATTTGGGTTGCCGTCTGTTTCAGGAGTTGGAATTTCATTTGGTATTGACCGGATTTATGACGTGATGGAAGAGTTGAATTTGTTTGCCAATGTTGCTCAAACGGAAGTAAAAGCCATGTTTTGCCATTTGGATGAAAATGGACAGAACTTTAATTACACACTAGCCAGTGAATTAAGAAAAGAGGGAATCTCAATTGAAGTTTTTCCTGATATTAAAAAATTGCCCAAACAGTTTGAATATGCTGAAAAGAAAGGAATCCCAGTGGTCATAATTACTGGCGACGATGAAATTGCATCAGAACAATTATCCTATAAAAATCTAATCACTAAAGAACAAGGAAAAATTGAAAGGACCGAATTGGGAGGATTTTTAAAATAAAAGTAAGGGTTCAAAATTTCGAACCCCTGTGAAGTAAACCGTTATAGGTCATCGGTTCAAAATTTTGAACCCCCCAAAAAACAAAATATTAAAATTGAATCTTAAATTCCCACATATCACCGAACTAATAGTTGCCGAAGATGAACACATTGTGGCAATTAACAAACCTGCCTTTTTATCCACTTTGGATGAGCGAGATGAAACCAAAAAATCTTTATTAGGCTTGGCTCGAAAGCAGTGGCCTGATATCCAGGTTTGCCATAGGTTAGATAAAGAAACAACTGGTATAATATTATTTGCTAAAAATAATGAGGTATATCGCCAAATGGCGATTCAGTTTGAACACCGAAAAGTAACTAAATGGTATCATGCTATTGCCGAAGGTTGCCATCACTTTGATCACCTAGAAATTAACAAACCTCTAAAAGTTAATTCAAAAGGTTATGCCAAAATTGATTTTAGAGAGGGTAAAGAATCCTTAACGATTGTAAATACTCTTGAAATTTTCAGACATTTTACACTTTTGCAATGCTATCCTTTTACGGGCAGATTGCATCAAATAAGGGTTCACATGAAATCGCAAAATGCACCGCTGGCAGCCGATGTTCAGTACGGTGGAACCATGCCGATGCTTTCAAAAATTAAGCGCAAATTTTCATTAAGTAAAGATACTGAAGAACAACCTATGATGAACCGCGTGGCTTTGCATGCTCGTAGTCTTCACTTTGAATTGTATGATAAAAAATATGAGTTGGAAGCTGAGTATCCCAAGGATTTTGGAACCTTTTTAAAACTGCTTCATAAATATGATACAGTTTAAAATTATGAGTTATGAATTATAAGTTATGAATGGATTAAGGTTAGTTTTTCTATTACTTCTATTTGCAAATTTTTGCGAAGCGCAGGAATACAAGCATCAGGAAAAAGCTATTAAATATTTAAAGCATCATAATTACAGAAAACTGCATAATCAATTTGATAAAAATTTAAAAAAATCAGTTTCTGTTCATTTTCTTAAAACTTCTTGGCAAGGTTTGGAAAAAGAATTTGGTAAGTATAAATCAAATGACAAAACAATTATTGTTAAAGGCAAAAAAACAGATCAATATATTACTATTGTTTACTTTGAAAAAGGCAGTTTAAAATTAACAACATCGCTAAGTGATAAAGGGGAAATAAATAGAATTACCTTAACCCCCAAAGTATATACCTTACCCACTTTCGGCAATAATCTAGTTTATAATAAAGAAGATGTAGTTATAATCTCTGGAAAATATAATTTACCCGGCGAAATTGTGTACCCAAAAGACCTTTCAAAAAAAGTGCCTCTTGTTATTTTTGTTCATGGTTCGGGAGCCAACAACCGATACGAAGGTATTGGCCCAATCAAGGTTTTTAAAGATATTTATTTAGGTTTATTAACCAAAGGAATTTCGTGTATGATATATGATAAGCGCACCTTGGTTTACAAAATGGAATTTGATACAATGCAATTTACCCTGTGGGATGAAACGGTAACCGACGCTGTAAATGCTTTTAAATTAGCTAAAACCCGCCCGGATGTAGACACAAACCAAATTTATATTATTGGCCATAGCCTAGGTGGATATGCATTGCCACTAATTTTAAAAAATTGTAATGGTGTGAAAGGTGGAATTTCATTAGCCGGTTGCTCCCGCCCTATTGATGCGCTTATTGAATATCAATATCATTATTTAACTGAACTGGATGGAAAGGTGAGTGTGCCTGAAAAACTATTTCTAAAAAAAGAAATGAAAAAGGTTCATTTTGTAAGAAGTGATAAATTACTTACTTCAAAACCAAAATTGAAACTGCTTGGTTATTGGCCAACGGCATTTTGGATAGATGTGAAAAATTATAAACCTGTTGAAGTTCTTAAAACCCTTGATATGCCTGTATTATTTTTACAGGGTGACAGAGATTATCAGGTAACAAATGAGGATTTAAAACTTTGGAAAACCGGGTATCTTGAAAAAAAGAATTGGTCGTTTATTTCCTATCCAAAACTAAATCACTTATTTATTGAAGGGGAAGGAAAACCAAATCCAAGTGAATATTTTAACGGAGGAAATGTGCCGATGTATGTGATTGAGGATATTTCAGGCTGGGTGAAAGGGTTGGAATAAGATTACCTTATTACATGCACCGTGCCGTTCATTTTATAAACTTTATCTCTAAAATCAGTTAAAGTTACGGTGTACACGTAAACATCCATTTGAACAGGCTTTTCTTTATAGAAGCCATCCCAAGCAGCGGTATAATCTTCAGTTTCCCAAAGTTTTTCTCCCCAACGGTCAAATATTTTCATACTGAAAGTTTTTATAGCTCCTGCACTTATTACAAATTTATCGTTTAAGCCATCATTGTTTGGCGAATAGGCATTAGGAATATAAATAGTTGGGGAAAAATTGAAACAGATTTCATTAGACCAACTGACCTGATTATTTCCACCATTTTCAAAACTTAAAATTCTATAACACTGGCTATAACCATCAAGGCCATTTTTATAAAACATATTTTCGGGAGTTGAAAAAGAATCATAAGGTTGGTAAAAATCTCCGTTGTCACTTATTTTTCTGTACAACACATATTTGCTCACTCCATTTTTAAAACCCATATAATTTGAAAACTGCATTTTTATAGCATAAGGATCTTCTGTTTTTGCTCCAGATAACCAAACGTTGGTATGTATGTCAGAGGTTTTTTCAATTCCACATAAATCTTTAACTTTTATTCGGTAATCAAAGGCATTAATGTCGGTATTTAATGGTTGCTCAATATAATTTGTGAAATTATTTACGGTGGCCAAATTTTTCCAGACCAAAGAACTAGCATTCCTTTTATCCAATTCATAGTTTCTAGGGATTGATTTTGAATTTGCATTCTTCCAACTAATTTCCATTTTATTATCTGGTTTTCCTACAGATACCACTAACATTTCGATGTTCAACTTATCAAGAATTACATTCTTAGTTAATGTATCACCGGAGCAACCAAATTCAGAGGTTTCAATAACTTTTATCCATGCTGGTTCGTTTTCAGTCCAATTAACAATAATACTATCTTTCCCATTTCCCGAAATAATATTTCCGTTATTAACCAACCATGAATAAAATGAATTATTTAATCCACTAATAATATATTTTCTATTAAAATAATCAGGATCACAAACAATGGCCGGACCAATAATTAAATTTGCTGCAGGTTTAGGATGAACAATTACAGATGTATCAATTACATTTCCCCAACAACTGTCTTTTGATACCTCGGTTACCTCTATATTGAATTGGCCCGGTGCATTCCAAGCTAGTTTTATAGTATTTGTTCCTTGCCCTATAATGTTATTCAAATTGCCATTTACCCTCCAAAAATATTTACTTCCAACGAATCCGTTTACTGAATAAGTTAAAGAATCGGCCAATTGACAAACTTCATAATCTCCGTTAATAATTGAGGCAGTAGGTGTTGGATTAATTACTACGTTCAGTTTTGCAGGTAAGCTTGAACAAAGTTTTAAATTAACACTATCAAAAGCTGTTTTTGTTATTGTCACACTACCTAATCCTCCTTTCCCCCAATCAACTTTTATTGCATTAGTATTTCCGGGTGGAAATATATTTCCACCTGAAATCCCCCAAACATAAGTGGCCCCATTGGCTGGAAATACAAAATATTGAACTCCCTTTTCAAACTCGCAAACAGATGTCTTTCCTTTTGGGAATTCACTATCTAAAATGTAAGATTTGTTTATTGTTAAAGAAATAGGATCACTTTTACATCCAAAACGGTCGGTTTCTATAACCGTCAAATTTCCGGTTCCTGCATTGCCCCAATTTACAAAAATCTTTGAGGTATTATTTCCTGAGGCAATACTTCCTCCTGCAATAGTCCATTGATAAGATGAGCTACTAATTCCATATGCATTATACTCAATCTTTCGAGAATTAGGACAAACAGAAGCCGGCCCAATAATATTTGGATTCGGTTTACGAACATTTACCTTTAATAATCCTGTATCACTAAAGCATCCATTAGCTACAGTTATTACCTTCAAAGTATGATTGCCTATGACATCCCAATTTATATTGCAATCTGAATTAGAACTTGAAATTTTATTACCTGATTTAACAAACCAAAAAGACTGAAGCAACGTTGAACCAATTTTATAAATTTCTGTTGAATTAATACAAACAGTGTCTTTTCCAACGATAACAGGTGTTGCTGGGCTTGTTTTGATATTTATAATAAAGTCTTTCCATTCTCCAAGGCAGCCATATTGGGAAATTTCCCTGCATCTTACCTTACCTATTCCCGAGCCGTTCCATCTAATACCAATTTGATTGGTACCTTGTCCTGTTAAAATTATTCCCTGAATGGCTTCCCATTCTAATGTTGAATTTTTTGCCAAAAAAAGTGCTTGATAAGTTGTAGCGGTATTTTGACAAGGATCTATAACACCTGAAATGCCTAGTTTACTATTAAATGGATTAACAAGTATAGTGAAATTAACAGAATTGAATTTTCCTGGACAACCATCATCAACTACAGTTACTGCAAACTGGTATGGTTTAGGGCTTGCCTGATCACAAGATGTTTGCCAACAAAATTCAGAGATAATATTTCCTTTACCCGTTTTGGAAGATAATGTAGCTTTTGGGCCCTTCCATCCATTAAAACCTGTGAAAATATCACCCGAAGGAGTTAATTTTAAATTATCATTATCTGCATCCGTTGAAATAACATTAAAACACAATTTACTTCCTGCCTCTATAGTAAAGCTTTTTCCTTTATCACTGCTAATGTTAGGTTTTCTATTTGGGGTACAATTAATAAAAATAATTTGTAAATCGAGCCTTACTGTGCTTAAGAGTATTCCATTTCTATATTCAGCTACTTCGACAGCTACTATATAGTTTCCGGTGATATTGGTAAAATATTGAGTAAGTCCATTAAACCTATCAATACTTGAATACCCACTAGCACCAAAAGGGCGATTTTCATCAAAGCCATTATTGTAAATTATAGATGGCAAAGTCATTTTACTAGGAGGATTTAAAATTGCCCCATCACTTATACTTCCATAAGGTTTAACAAAATAATAAACAAGTGAATCGCCATCAGGATCCACAGCGGTGTTTAAAAACGAAGTGGTATCATTGGCACACATAAAAGGTGATGGGACGCCATTTATAAAAACCGGCGAACTATTTTTGATATTTGTGGGAGGAATTTTACAATAATAAGTTTGTCCCTGCATGGGCCCTGTGCTTCCCGCTACAATATTGTTCTGAATATTTCTGCAACACAATTCGAAAGTAAATTCATAACCTACCGTTGATGGAATTAATTCAACAACTCCTTCATAAAACCCCTCTTCAATGCAGGCATTTAAAATGGCAGGGCAATCCGTTCTTCCTGGGGCTTGTACAAGCTTTTTGGAAACTAAGGTAATATGAGCCGTTTTGTAAAGGGCTTTATTATTGCTATAATAGAACCCGATTTCTATATCATTAGTAAATTGAACAGTGTTGGCTACACTACCTTTACAATCGCGATAAAGGGATAGTGATATTTTGAAATTATAATTTCCTTTTGAGTTTTGTCCTAAATTTTGGTAACTCATAGAGCCACCTATAAGATGCGTAGCTTGAGCCAAAGGAACAAGGAAAAGTGAAATCAATAATATAGAAAGGAGTCTTTTCAAGTCTTCTATCAAATTTAACGCAAATTTCGTTAAATACGTTTCTTAAAAATGCTATTTTTTACAAAAGGCTGTTATTTCTGTACTAAACTTAGGGCAAATGTCAAAATATTACTAAATGTTGGAATTTCGGGGTTGGAATTTTCTGAAATAAATATCGGCATAATTCCTGAATTTATTGCAAATTCCATATCACTTTGACTGTCGCCAATCATAATTGAATTGGTGAGTTGTATTTCAGGAAAATCATTTTTAGCCTTTAAAGCCATACCGGGTTTGGGTTTACGGCAAACGCAATTATCGTCTTTTAAATGCGGGCAATGGTAAATTTTATCGGGGCGAAGATTGGAAGGCAATAGCTCCAAAAAATGATTATGTATCTCCTCAATTGAATCGACCATTAATTCTTTACCTATGCCTTGCTGATTGGTTACTACAAAAATTCGTTTAAATAAAGGTCTTAAAATTTCCAAAGCTGGAATTACCTCCGGCAACAATTCAAATTCGTTGATTTGTTTGACGTAATCGGCCACTCGCAATTTGTTTATTACCCCGTCTCGATCAATAAATAAAGCTGAATCAGATTTAATTGAAAATATTTGGGAATTCATCGTTTGCTTTTTTATAATCTTCAGGAATACCAATATCTATAAAATAATCGTCGGTAATAAAACTTTTCATTTCCATTTCGCTGGTTTTAAGTTCCATAAAGTCAATTTCAAATGAAAACTTTTCCTGTATAGGTAAATGTTTAATAATTGACTTATTCATCAAATATACACCTGTATTGATAAGCCCTTCCGATAATTTAGGATTTTTTTCATTAAATTTTTTAATGGTATCTCCCTCAGTTTCTAAGGTTCCATAACGGGCAGGATTCTTCATAGGTTTTAAGGCCATCGAAAACAGCGCTTTATTTACATTATGAAAATTCAGAAAATTAGGATGGTCAATTTGCAAAAAAGTATCCCCGTTCAATACCAAGCAGTTTTCAGTTTCTACTAAATTTAAAGCTTTTTTAATGGCTCCCCCTGTTCCCAATGGGTTGGTTTCAATGCTGTAAACAATAGGAATATTTTTAAAGCTTTTTCCAAAATGTGCTTCAATCGTTTCATGTTTATAACCTGTGCTTAGTATTATTTTATTAGGGTTAAAAACAGAAAGGTAATTTATTAGCCATTCCAAAAAAGGCTTTCCGGCTATAGGTGCCATCGGTTTTGGAACATCCTTAACCACACTTTTTAGCCGTGTTCCAAATCCTCCGGCCAATATTATTATATCAGGAAACGATTCCATTACATTGTATAAGTATACAAGCCGCCGGTAGTAAATTCATAGTTTTCTACCCTGCCGTTAAAGGCTCTCATGGCATCGATTACTTTAAAACGGGTATTGCCGGGGCAATAGAAAAATATAAAACCTCCCCCACCTGCTCCTGATATTTTACCGCCATTTGAACCTGCTTTTAAAGCGGCTGCATAAATGGCTTCAATTTCAGGATTGCTAATACCTTTAGCTATTTGCTTTTTATGCTCCCATCCAAAATGCAGTATCTCCCCTATTTTATCCAAATGCCCCATTAATAAGGCTTCTTTCATTTTAATAGATTGTTCTTTTAAGCGATGAGTAGCTTCTGTGGCATCTACCGATTTATCTTTTATATTTTTGGATTGTTCTTCAATAATATTGCTGGAATTACGACTAGTTCCAGTATAAAACAATACTAGATTATTTTGAAGTTCGGTAATATACTTTCTCTTAATACGTAAAGGATTAACTATTACTTTATCGTCCTTATAAAACTCCATAAAATTAAACCCGCCAAACGTCGCAGCATATTGGTCTTGCTTGCCACCGGCCATGTTTAGGTCAATTCGTTCTATTTCAAAAGCAAGATGGGCAATATCGTATTCGCCTAAAGGTAAATTAAGCCATTCGGCAAAAGCACCAATAATAGCTACCACCAAAGTTGAACTTGACCCCAACCCTGAACCCGCCGGTGCATCTACATATGTAGTAAGTCTGAATGAAAGTGGTTTATGGGTAAATTGATTTACGATCCTATTATAAACCCCTTTTAGTAAATCAAGATTCCCATTGGCCTCCAAAACTGGCATCGATTTGTAGGTAAGTGTTTCATTTTTATCAATTGAATGTAATTCAATAATGTCTCCCTCTAAGGGTTCTATAGTAGCATAGGCATATTTATTTATAGTGGCGTTTAGAATGGAACCTCCGTAAAGATCGGAATAAGGACTAACATCTGTGCCTCCACCTGCTAAACCAATGCGAAGAGGGGCTTTACTTTTAATAATCATGTGGGTGCAAAAGTAGGTAAAGTGGTTGTAAAATGGTTAAAATGGTGATTTGTGATTTGTTAAATTATCTAACTAATCACCATTTTAACCAATTAAACTATTTAAAGCAACCTAATAAAAAAAGGTTGATATTTCTATCAACCTTTTTTAAGCCAGTAGCGGGAATTGAAGCGAATTCTAACTTTCTACGTGATTATTATCAGGTCGTTGATCTATACGATTACTTACATAATCCTGATTTGTACAACACACATATATAATAGTTAGTGGTATTTTAAAAATTACTATTTAGATAAATCCGTTTAAATAAAAAATTTATACTTTTGAATATTACTTGAAGAACATTATGAAAAATATTGGCATTGTTATTTTGTTGTTGACCTTAACAAATTCAGCATTTGGACAACAATTTCTTTGGTCAACAGTGAAAAGTGATTCAGGTGGTGTGAAGAAATATGTTCCCTTGAGCAGTATTTCAAAAGAAGTTCTGACTTTTCATGACCAGTATAAATTTTATTTTGATTTATCGGGATACAGTAAAAAAAGATTTATTGAAGAAATAAATTATGGATTTGATGATTGGAATTGGCTTTATGATATTAAAGACTTAACAGTTTATGCTTGGAAGTCAAATACAGGAAGCGGTTCAGTTGTTATGATACTTTGTGTAAGCAAAGACAATGTCAATCTGGTTCTCTTTTCAAGCGATATAATGGCACACGAGAATCCACAGACCACTAATGAATATGAAAAAGATAAATTTATTAGTTGGTTTAAGACGCTCTTGAATTAAAAAGACAATTCCAGTCGATAAAACCAGAAACCTCTTATCGGTAACCGTTAATTACATTTACTTATTTGTAAAGCTTCTTTAGCTTTCTTTATTTTGGTGATCGTTGTTCGGGAACATGGTACAATCCTGGCAATTTCATTATAGGAGTATTGTTTGTTCAAATATTTCAATATCATTTTTGAACGTTCCTTTTCCAGTAATCCTGCGGTCGTATCCATTGTCCCTATCCGTCTACCAGAATACAATCCCTTTTCCTTTCTTATTTTGATACCTTCCATTTGTCGTTCACGGATTAGATTGCGTTCAAACTGGCTCATGGTTGATAGGATGGACATCATAAGTTCGCTGAACTTGTCTACCCTCCCATTATCATCAATATTTCTGATGTTTGGATTCCTACATACTATGGTAATTCCTCTCTTTGTTAGATCGTCCCAAATTCCTAATACATCCAATGTGGTTCGCCCCAACCTATCAATAGAATGGATTTCAAGATGGCTTAATTTACCATCATCAATTAGTTTTTTGATTTGTGAACCCTTTGCCCTTTCTAACAATGGTATGGAACCCGAACAATAATCGGTAAATACATAATCAAACCCTTTTAATTTTTGTAATTGACGTTCTGGGTTCTGGGAACCATCGTTCGAGCTGACCCTGGAATAAAATACTCTCATTTTTTGTACCATTTTATAACTGATACCGAATATACCCTAATTCTATTTAATGAGCAAGGTTTTGGGGAGTTTTTCTATACCATTTTGGAGTATACTCATAAAATGAACTTATAGCCTAATTCACGCTATATTCAATTGAATAGTGATTATGTCTAATAGTGAAATAATTGTGTTGTCGATTTTTTTTGATCTATTGTGTGAGTCGGCAATTTATTGCCGGCTCACCATCTATTCTAAAAATTTTGTTAATTATTTTCATTTAAACTTTACTCTTCTGATTTTTCAACTATTTATTGTGTGAGTATTGAGGTATTCACAATTTTGGGCATTAAAACCGTAAATGTTATGAATAAGTACTTAGTCATTTTTGATTAACTATTATGATTACTGGCAATTTAAAAAACACCGTAAAATCAAGTGGTTTCAACAATTATGTAAGTAACTCAATTCTTTAAAACTGGAATATTAAACCATCAACCAGCTTGGAACTTAGTGTGCCCTGACAAAACTAAAAATAATAAAAACAAAAAAATGAAAAGAAACTTAACATGAAAAAACAAAATGAAAAACTGAAAAATAAAATAAACCTGAATATTACATACTCTTCAATAACAGGATGTACTAAAAACTCAACCGTAACAACATATACATTGGATACAGGCGTAGTGTATTATGATATACCCACCTTCATTAAAAAATTTATTGTATCTGATAGTACTATAAGAAGAAGAATACTAATGCTTGAACATCACAAAGAAAAGTATAGATACATATTACCATTGGATAAAATATACATAAGCTGTGGTATCGTAGGATTTAAAAAAAGGGAGATGCACAACTTTAAAAATGAAGATTATTCACAATTTGCAAGGTTGTACACCTGGGATTTATGTGGAACTGTAAGGTACTCTGATGAATTTTTTACAACAGAAGAAACTGCCAGGGGTAAAATGGAAATATTGTTTAAAAAAATCAAACGTAGGTTTAAAACCAATGAATTAATATTTTTTTATGTAACTGAACAAAACCCTGGAAAAGATGGATACCATAACCATTTTGCTTTTGGTTGTAAATCAGCGATACCAATAACAGAGATAACTACATTTATTAAAAACAACCTTAAAGCAAAAGTAGAAGCTTGGAGTCCAAATACCGAATTAGAAGATTATAAGATAAAAGGAAATTGGTTGGAATACATGGTAAAGCAAATACACAAAGTACCAGAAGGGTATAATTGGTTAGACCATAATGTACTTGCATAATAGATTTGTGACGGTTTAAATGGGTTAAACAAAATATTTAACCACATTAAATATTCAGTACTTTCGCAAACAGTATTTCAATTATGAACCGAATAAAAGTTGTTTTAAAATCACAGGGTAGAAGCCAGAAATGGTTAAGTGATCAGTTGGGCGTTTCAACAGGTAGTTTATCCTTATATGCCAACAACCATTTAAGCCCCAAATTAGACACCCTGGCTGAAATAGCAAAGGTTTTGGACGTGGATGTCCACGAATTAATAGAACATACTAAAACAGCCACTAAAACAACTTTAGCACACAATTAATATTAATGAACAACGAAAAAATAAAGGAACTGGAAAAAGAACTGTGGGATGCCGCTGATTCATTACGTGCAAATAGCAAACTAACCGCTGCCGAATACAAAGACCCGATTTTAGGATTGGTATTTTTAAGGTTTGCACAAAACCTGTATGACCAAAAGAAAATAATCATTGAGGCTGGTATTCCTGAAAACCCACGTGGCAAAAGACCATTAACCAAAGAAGATTTCCTGGGGGCAGGGGCGTTAATGTTACCAGAACTGGCACAATACGATTATTTAGCGAGTTTGCCAGAGGGTAAAGATGTGGCAGATGCTTTAAATAATGCCATGAAATTGATTGAAGCCGACTATCCCGACTTACAGGGAATATTACCAAAAAACTACCAGGAATTTGAACGTGACCTTCTTCGTGAGTTGATAAGGGTGTTTAATAAAGATGCTGTAAAAAATGCCACGGGTGACGTTTTTGGTAGGATATACGAATATTTCTTAATGAAATTCAGTATGCAGGGAGCTGGGGCACAAGAAGGTGGTGAGTTTTTTACACCGCCAAGTTTGGTTCAACTCATTGTTAACTTTATTGAACCTGATCATGGTATTATTTTAGACCCAGCATGTGGTTCTGGGGGCATGTTTGTTCAAACTGGATACTTTGTACAAAGCCACACCAATAAGAGCGTAAATGAGGCAATAAAGTGTTATGGGATGGAATTAAAAACCAACAATGCCAAGCTTGCCAAAATCAACCTTGCAATTCATGGTATAGAGGGTAAAATCATAGAAAACAATAGCTTTTATAGTGACCCACATGAGTTGGTTGAAAAATGCGATTTTGTGATGGCGAACCCGCCATTTAACGTAAATAAAATTGATAAGGATAAAGAATATGTAAAAACTGACCCCAGATTACCCTTTGGATTACCAAAAGCTGATAACGGTAACTATATGTGGATGCAATATTTTTACTCCTATTTGAACGAATCCGGCAGAGCCGGGTTCGTGATGGCAAGTAGTGCAACCGATGCTGGACATAGTGAAAAACTAATACGACAACAATTAATAGAAACAGGAGATGTGGACTGTATAGTGGCGGTGGGTAACAACTTTTTTTACACCCGTTCCTTACCTTGCCACCTATGGTTTTATGATAAAGGCAAACGAAAAGAAAACAAGGATAAAATATTAATGATTGATGCCAGAAACGTGTTTAGGAAGGTAACCACCACCATAAATGATTTTAGTGAAGAGCAATTGGAAGGCTTAACCGCTATAATGAAACTATACCGTGGAGAAAAACCAGAAGTAAATAAAAACAATACCTGGTTTAATGACCGATTTGCAAATGGCAAATACCAGGATATAGAAGGGCTGTGTAAAATAGTAACCTTGGATGAAGTTCGTGAAAATGATTACAGCTTAACACCTGGTAGATATGTGGGGGTGACTTTTGTGGAAGATGACGGGGTGGATTTTAAGGGGCGATTAACTGAAATACAGACAGAACTAAATTTATTAAATTTAGAAGCTAATGAATTGGCAAATACGATTTCCAAAAACTTAGAGGCTTTTTTATGAACGATTGGGAACTTACAAAATTTAAACACAAAGTTCAATTTCCCCCTAAAGTAGTTTTAGAAAAGGGTAAAGAGTATTCTTTTATTCCAATGGAAAATTTGGATAGTGGTTTTAAGTATGTATCACCTGAACAAGTAAAAATATGGAATGGAACAGGAGGGGCAAAATTTGAAAATGGGGATACACTTTTTGCAAGAATTACTCCATGTTTGCAAAATGGGAAGATATGCCAAGTCAAAGGTTTGTCTGATGGAAAAGGATTTGGATCAACAGAGTTCTTTATTTTTAGAGGTATTGATGGTATAAGTGATACCGATTTTATTTATTATGTTGCACAAACAGATGAATTTCGAAAATATGCAATTGGTAGCATGGTTGGCGCATCTGGACGACAAAGAGCGGATGCTACCTATGTTGGCAATTATGAATTAATTTTTCCCCCACTACCAACCCAAAAACGCATTGCCTCTATTTTATCAGCATACGATGATTTGATAGAAAATAACCTGAAACGTATTAAGTTATTGGAAGAACTGGCACAAAGAACCTATGAGGAATGGTTTGTGAAGTTTCGGGTTAATGGGGAACAATTGGCGATGGATGAAGGGACTGGTTTGCCTGTGGGATGGGAAAATGTTAAGGTGAACATCCTACTAAAGAAAATCAAATCAACTCCTAAAATCCCATCATCAGAAATAGTTGACGAAGGATCAATTCCCGTGATCGATCAGAGTAGAGATTTTATTGCAGGTTTCACAAATGAAAAAAATTCATTAGTGGATGAGGGTGAAGCAATAATATTATTTGGCGACCATACAAGGATAATTAAATATATAAATTTTCCTTTTGCTCGAGGTGCTGATGGTACTCAGTTAATTTCATCTAACAACAAACGAATGCCACAGATTTTATTTTATCATTCTTTGTTAAATATTGACTTATCAAATTATCATTATGCCCGACATTTTAAATACCTGAAAGATTCTGAAGTATTATTGCCAGTAGAAGAAATAGCAAAAGATTACGAAAGAAAATGCGAACCATTTTTTGATCAAATCAATATTTTAAGGTCACAGATTAAATTATTAAAACAATCACGTGATATTCTTTTACCTCGTTTAATAAACGGTACTATTAATATAGAAAGCTAATGAGTTTTGAATATTCAGAAGATAACTTAATAGAAAACGCTACCCAGGATGTGTTGTTGGATTTGAAATGGGAGGTAAAGTATGCCTGGACAAAAGAATCCTTTGGGGTGAATGGGTTATTGGGGCGGGAGAATAAATCGGAAGTTATACTTAACAGGTATTTGTTACAGGCACTTCATAAGTTCAATCCAGGGTTGCCCGATACAGCTTATGAACAAGCCATAGAACAACTGGTAATTGCCAAAGCAGATAAAACCTTACCCAGAAATAACCAGGAAAAATACCAGCTATTAAAAGATGGAGCGTTAGTTAGCTTTACCAATAGCAAGGGTGAACTGGAAAAACGCACCCTGAAGTATATTGATTTTGAAACGCCAGGGGAGAATCACTTTTTGGCGGTTCGGCAGTTAGAAATAGTTGGTGAGTTATATTCACGAAGACCAGATGTGATATGTTTTGTAAATGGTATTCCACTGGTTTTTATGGAACTCAAGGCACACCACACCGATTTACGGAATGCTTTTACCGATAACGTTACTGATTATAAAGACACCATACCTCATGTTTTTTACCCCAATGCTTTTATAATTCTTAGCAACGGCACGGATGCCAAGGTGGGAACAATTACAAGCCCCTATAAGTTCTTCCTGGACTGGAAGCGTATAACGGAAGAAGAAGAAGGTATTGTAAGCCTTGACACCATGATTCGTGGCACATGTTCAAAAGAAAACCTTTTGGATATTTTTGAAAACTTTTTATTGTTTGATGATAGCGGGGGTGAAATAGTAAAAATCATGGCGAAGAACCACCAATACATTGGTGTGAACAAGGTACTAAACCAGGTAAGTAATATTGATGAACTAAAGGGTAAACTGGGGGTATTTTGGCATACTCAGGGAAGTGGTAAAAGCTACTCCATAGTTTTCATATGCCAAAAGGTACTTCGTAGGTTAGGAGGCTCCTATACGTTTCTAATTGTACTGGATAGAAGTGAACTGGAACGACAGATTTATGACACGTTTACAGGCGTTGGAGCTGTGCCAGTAAGTAAAAATAAAGATAACGTAGCCAAAAGCAGAGAAGATTTAAGAAAACTGTTGGCGGAAAACCAGCGGTATGTTTTTACCCTGATTCATAAGTTTTCCATTGACCCTAAAGTTGAAACGGAATACCCACTAATTACTGAAAGGAAAAACATTATTGTTATTTCAGACGAAGCCCATAGAACCCAGGCGGGTACTTTTGCCCGTAATATGCGATTTAATGGTATTCCTAATGCTTCTTACCTTGGATTTACGGGTACACCAATTATTAAAGAGGAAGAAGAAATAACCAAAAACATATTTGGGGAGTACGTTTCAGTATATGATTTTAAACGTTCCATCATTGATGGTGCAACACTTCCATTGCGTTACTTAAACCGTGGCGAAAAGCTGGGTATAGAAAATCCAAAGCTGGATGAAGCGATGGTTGAAATTTTAAATGATGAAAATTTAGATGAAGACCAAAAACGAAAACTCACTCATTTATTTAAGCGGGATTATGTGGTGCTGACTTCCAAAAAAAGGTTAGATGACATAGCAAAAGATTTGGTTTGGCATTTTAATGAACGAGGTTACCAGGGTAAAGCAATGTTTGTGGCACTCGATAAACCAACCGCTGTTTGCATGTATGATATGATCATGAAGCATTGGGTAACTTACACTGAAGATTTAAAAAAACGAATTACCAAAGCGGCTGATGTAGAAGAATCGCAACAACTAAAGCGAAAACTCCAAAAGGTAGAAGAAACGGAAGTTTGTGTGGTGGTAAGTTCAGAGCAAAACGAAGTAGATAAATTTAAAAAACTTGGATTAGATATAGCCACCCACCGCAAGAAAATGGTGGATCGTGACCTTGAAAAAGAATTTAAAGACGAAGAAAATCCGTTTCGCTTAGCCATTGTTTGTGCCATGTGGATCACAGGGTTCGATGTTCCGTGTGTTTCGACCGTTTACCTCGACAAACCAATAAAAGGACATACCTTAATGCAAACCATTGCCAGAGCCAATAGGGTATTTGATGATGAAAAAGAAAATGGGTTAATTGTAGATTACGGTAACGTATACAAACAACTGGAAAAAGCATATTCTGTGTATGGTGAAGGAACGAAAGGGGGAGCAAATGGATCTGACGGGCAAAGCCCGGCAGATAAAAAACCAGTTGAATTGCTTGAAGAATTGGCGGTAGAACTTAAATTTAGTATAACAAACACTACTACTTACCTGAAGGAATTGGGTTTTGATTTGTCACAATTAACAGCTTCAACTTTAAAACCGATGGAAAAGCTGAAGTATATTAAAAATGCGATGGACTGTATATACTTAAATGAGAAAAGCAGAACCAAGTTTGAAATCATGGCAAGGGAGGTTTTTCGCAAATACCAGGCACTTTATCCAGAAGAACAAGTTAAACCATTCACTAAAAATTTTAATGCCATAGAAGCCATATACCAGCAATTAAATCAAAATACCAAAGATGTAGATATTACAGATGTGATACTTCGACTGCAAGGCGTTGTTAATGAAAATGTACATATTGAAACCAGGAATGTGGAAGACCCAGATGTGTATATTGATTTGGGGGATTTGGATTTTGATAAATTAAAAGCAGCCTTCGCCAGGACGGCAAAGAAAAACACTATAGTATTTGAATTACAACGTGCCATTGACAGTAAGCTAAAACAAATGCTAACCAATAATCCACTTCGTATGGATTTCTATGACCGTTACAAAGAAATTATAGAGGAATACAACAACGGTAAAAACCTTGAAGATACTATAAAATCATTCGACAAACTTTATGAGTTTGTTAGGGATCTTAACGTGGAAGATTCAAGGTCAATCCGTGAAAACTTGACAGAAGATACCTTGGCTATTTTTGACCTCTTACGCTCAGGTAAAACATTAAACCAGGAAGAAATTAAAGAAGTAAAGAAAATTGCGGTTGAAACCTTAGCTAAGCTAAAAGCTGAAAAGTTAACCATTAACCGTTGGCGTGAAAGCCGACAAATAACAGCCCAGGTAAAAACAATGATTTTTGATTCGTTTCAATGGTTGCCACAACCAATCTATACGGATAATGACGTAGCTGATAAAACCATGAGTGTTTACCAGCATATTTATTCAAATTTCCCTGGTGGGGTGTTGGTAACTGCATAAATCAAAAAGCATAGCCTATACCAGCCTGAATTCGCAATATGGCTGTAGTTAGTTCTATTTGTCCGTTTTCTAAATACAAATGTTTTCCGCATATTATCAACAGGCTGCTATCCTCTTTTAAATTGACGTAGTTTTGTATTATAATTTATGGCAATCAACATTAAGGATATAGAGATTACAACATTAGATCAACGGATTGAAGAGATGAAGCGTGATTCTAAGTTGTATATGGAATATGCTGAGAAGTATCAAATTGAGGCTAACAGGCTTAATAAATTGATTGTTATCATCGAATCGTCCTTAGCTCAAATTAATGGTGACGGTGAGGTTGTAAAGGGTGAAAATAAAGGTAAAACATTTTCAGATTATATTAAGGTTGATAAAGTTGAAGACAAACGAAAAACATTTTCAGATTACATCTTAAGCTACTTAAATATTGGAAGACCTTATAGGACATGGGAATTGATGGATAAATATAAAGAAGAAACTGGCGTTGAGTTTAAACAAAAAGATTTTTCAAGTCGTTTATCTCAACTGAAGAAACGTTTTTCCATTAGTAATTATATCTATGATGGAATGCCTCAATCTCAAAAAAACTGGTGGGTTTACGACAAATGGGTTACCAATGGTAATTTACAAGAAATATATAAAAATGTGTTAGATATATTAATTGAAGAAGAAAATAATAAAGCTAACTTAGATTTAAAGAAAGCTTCATAAAAACAATAAGCCACATTAAGTGGCTTATAAAGATCTTGCTGTCAGAGGCGAGGGTAATGTTTGTGTTGCAAACACATTCGACAGGTCACATTAGAGCCGTGGTAAAATATTAGTCCCATAAGCTAAATATTACACACCACCACCATTACCTTTTTTATTATCAAGGGGAGTTCCAGCTCCCCTTTTTTATTACCACAAATATAGCATTTTTGTTAATTACAAAAATCTCTATAAGTTATATTATTAATTACGTCATTAGTTACGTCATTAGATAGACATTCAGTTTGGGTAGTAGTTAAATTATTTTGTTAATTATCAGTTGATTTCTTAGTTGAACTATTACTTAAAATATTAGTTTAGGTATTAAAACCACTTTAATTATAACTAAATCTCTATATGTTAATTGGATATATTAACCTTTATAGTTCATGTAAATTTAAACCACCGAGATTTTACTATACCAAAATTATCATTAAAACCTCTCTGAATCACTAATGATTAGCACAATACAGACAATTAATAGGAGTATAGATATTGACACCTTCATCATTAGCCTTTCCTTTTAATTAGAATTTCTAAGATTTTAGCCAATTGAGCTTCAGTTACACGGTAAGTTTTGGGTGTATGTGGGTTAATCGGGTAAGGATTAAACGGAGCTATTATTACAGGCGATTTGTGATTAATGTCATACACGGTTTTATCAAAATCCTTTTTCTTCATACGTATGCCCATATTTGATTTTACTTCGAGGTAAGATTCTTTTATTAATTCTATGAAGTGTTCTTTTGTGATAGTGTCATTTAATTTCATAATAATTCAGTTTTCTACAAATAAATAGTATCAAATAACTCATTGTTTATTTATTACTAACTATTACACCCCCCTGGGTATCCTGGGCGTAATAGTGGATTACCTCCCCCCCCCTATATGAAACTCAAAACCTTTCAATAACTTGTTTTGTAAATGTTGACCAAGTTTCTGGTCAATCCCCTTTCATTTAAAATTTTTTTGAAAAAAAAAGGAATCCAGAAATTTATTTTTATCGGCATCTTGACTCAATGATATTTTTTTCTTATTATTGTTTTAGTAGGTAATATTTCTTATCTCTCCCTTTAAACATAAGTTAGAAAAGGTGTTAAAATAATCCTGTGCCATTAAAAAAAAGGAATGAGGCACTTTAAAATGTGTTGGAAATTAATGATGGTGATGAATCAGTTCTAGGTTGGTCAATTACACCAGCGGAGCTAAGATCCCAAGAAAAATTCAAATCGTTGACGGACGCAGAAGCTGAACATATTATTACATCTTTGGTTCGGTTGGCTGTAATCGCTTACAACGCTAATTAAAACATTGGGGATTCTATCCCCCAATGTTTTTTACTTTTAATAAGAAACTTTAATATGATAAAAAATGACTTCAAGGCTTTTATGAAGCCAAAAAATGAAACTAAAATTGTAACGAATCGCCAAATATGGGGATACACACGTGTAAGTGGTAAAATTCAAAAAGAAAATTATAGTTTAGAAGAACAGATGCGTGACATTGAGGAATACGCAAAAAAAAATAACTATTATTTAGAGAAAACTATTGGGGGCACTTATGAAAGTGCTTCTGGTGATTTTAGCAGGAAAGAATTTACAAGGCTTATTGATGAGATTAAAAAAAACAAAAGGAGACCTTATGCAATAGCCATTAAATTTATAAATCGTTTTTCCAGAACTGGCGCTAATGCAATAACAATAGTTGATGAGCTTGTAGAAAAAATGGGGGTTCATTTGATTGAAACGGACACTGGGCTTTGCACTGCCAAAATAGATGAACGCATGGAGATTTACCACAAATTAATTGAATCTCAGGAAGAAAATTTGCAGCGATTGAGGCGAACAATTCCAGGAATGATTGCCTTTTTAAAGGCTGGGAACTGGCTGGGAAATCCTCCCTATGGCTATACTTGCAGAGGCACAAGGGTTCGTAATTTTAAATTACGTGATGAATTTCAAGTAATCACCATTAATGAAAATGGTGAAAAATTAAGACTCGCCTGGAAATGGAAACTGCAAGGTGAACAAGATCACATAATCCAGAAAAAGTTAAGTAACTTAGGACTTACATTAAAAAATCAATTCATAAGTGCCATGTGGCGGAGACCATTTTACTGTGGAGTTAATACGAATAGCTTACTGGATGCACCTGTTAAAGGTAACTGGGAACCACTTATAAGTGAGGCAGAATTTTTAAAAGTACAAGAATTATTAAATCCCTCAAAGGCATGGAAATATAATGTATATCGTAATGATATAGACAGACCATTGACAAGATTTCTGAAGTGTTCTCATTGCGGAAGGTGGCTTTCTGGATATGAGGTAAAAAAGAAAAGAGCTCATTACTACAAATGTACCAAGTGTAAAGGTGTTAGTTTGAACGCCAAAACGACAAAAGGATCAAGGAATACTGGTATAAATGATATTTTCATAGAACTGCTATCTGGAATTACACTGAAAGATGATTATTTAGATCTGTTTAAATTACAACTTTTAAAAATGTTTAATTATCTTAATAAAGACACAATAACAGCGTTAGCTGAACAGAAAAAAATAAAAAACGAATTGATGAGTAATATGGACACTTTAGAAAAAAAATTTTTATTCTCAAGCAGTGTATCAGAGGATCTTTATAAAAAACACAAATCCGATTTAGAGTTCAAAATATCACAATCTGAAAGCAAAATAGCTGACTTGGAATTTAGAACATCTAACCACAATGAATTTATTCTTAAAGCAATTAATGTTTGCGAAAATATCAGTAGATACTGGGAACTTGGTGATGCAGACAATAAGCAACGTATTCAAAAAGTACTATTTAATGATGGTTTGGTTATTGTGCCCGAAAAAAGGGAGGTTCTAACCAATAATTTAAACCTTATTTTTAGTTTAGTTAAAGGTATATCAAGCGATTGCAAAGATGATAAAAAGATAAAAGTCGACAATTTTGCCGACTTTTATGTACCAGTAGCGGGGAGCAGGATCGAACTGCCGACCTCCGGGTTATGAATCCGACGCTCTAACCATCTGAGCTACCCCGCCGTTTTTAAGAGGTTGCAAAATTATGATTTTTTGTCGGATTTCAAAATGGTGAATTTTAAAAAGTATAAAGATATTGCCCATTATTACTTGGAATGATTCTAAATATCATTATCATTATCATTATCATTATCATTATCATTATCATTACCTATGCAAAAAAAAATATGAAAAGAAAATTAATTTTTGCAGGATTTTTTTTAGTGCTTTTTAGCCTCACACAAGCTAAAGAAAAAATTAAAAAGCACAGAGACCAACTTAGATTTGGATATGGTCTTGTTCGTTCCGTTGAAGTATATTTAGCGGGGCCCACAGGTGATTTAGAACATGTTAGAACCGATGTCTTTTGTAATGATTCTGGAGGTGATAGATGTCGTTCATCTAGCTTGGCGTATTACAATCCTACAAATGAATTAGATGTATTTGATCAAGAATATACCCTCGTTGAAAAAAATGCTGCTGAAAGTTTATTAACAGATGGAGATACGCAAATAGATGGTGGTGTTGTTAGCGGAAATATATCAAATACAATTCAGTTTTATAACACAGTGACTAGCCAATTTTACTATAGGACATTCTCATATACATGGTTAACAAATGCTGATGGCAGTTTAAATAGTTCTCTTGATATTTCAGACCCATTTTAATAAAAAAAATTATGAAAATTAAATTAATTCTAATAGCAGTTTTTACTTTTTTGGCTTTTGATAGTTTCGCCTACAAATTAATAATTAATAAATCTAAAGTAGGTGGAGATGGTACAGGAAACTATCTCGTCATTAATAGATTTGTTGTAGATGATATTGTCACAATTGAAGGAGTTCCAAGAATTCAATCACGCACTATTAACATTTCTTGCGTTGATCCTGGGCCTTCACAATGTCCAAGTAGTATTGCAAATAACAACAATGGAGATTTGGATTCACCTCCAGTTTCAGAATTCTTTTCTCTACAAGCAATTAATGCAGCTCAATCACTTTTACAAAGTGCTGAGGACCAAAGTTCATCTGGAGGTAATGGTAACAATAGCGGCACTATTGCAACCCCAGATGGTAAATCTTATCTTTATAATTTATCATGGGAAACAAATCAATCTGGCGTTACAATTATAAATCTTGTATTTGAAGATGCCAATTAAGTTTAAATTATTTTATTTTAAAAAAAAGAAGGCTATCCTAGCCTTCTTTTTTTTGCTAAGTTTTCAAATATCTTTATCACAAAATTCTACATTCCATCTTGATACCGTAATAAATTTAAAAAATATTCCAATCACTTTTAGTGATCCATCACAGGTGGTTTCTACTAAATATATTGGTGATATAGTCTACATTTCTTATATAAAAGGAAATAAGTTTATTCAATATGAGTATAATAAAAACACAAAAAAAATAAGAATTAATACATTCAAGCTTAAGAATAAATTTAGTATAAATACAGTACCAAAGGATTTTGTGATTCAGGATAATCTTCTTTATGTTTTAATTGAGAGGAGAATATATTGTTTATCAAGGATTAAGTTAAAAGAGATTTACTCATTTAAGATTGTTGGAAATGCTGAATATATTTTTATTTCAAATGAGCAGCTAATAACAGGCTTTTATTATAATTATCATCCATTGAGTAGTCCTCATAAAGCAGGTCTAAGAAAATTTGATTTAAAAGGCAAATTATTAGATAGTATTTTTATTAATGTACCATTTCCTGAATATACTCATTATCTTCCAAGGGAGTTAATAACTTTTAATGATAAAAAATTTGTATTTCCCCTATTTAATGGACTAAATTTTATTTTAGTTGATATAAATTTTAAGGATATCGACACATTGAGTTTATCAATTAATGAATTTGATAGTAATTGGGTACTACCTTCAATCAGTCTTAGTAAATCAATAGAAGAACATCGGGATGACCTTTCTTTATATTGGTCAATTCTTGATAATTCAAATTATCATAAAATTTCAAGAATTGAATACGTTAAATTCCTTGACTCAAATAAATTATTTATAAGATGGTACTCATACGATTCAACTTATAAATATTGTAAGCGATATACATTACTTCTGTTAAAGGAAGGAAATAATTGGTCGCATTCTAAAACTGGAGTTAATATTGAAACAAAAATTCCTTTTAATACTAATCTAAAATTATTTGAGGGGGGAATGCCATTACTTTCTCAAAACTGTCCAACCCTATATTCAAATTCAAATATTTATCAAATAAAAATTGATATTCCTTACATCGAGAATATTACATATAAAGATTACTACAATAAGAAGAATGAAATGGTTAAAAAATTAGACCCTGTATTTTCTCTTTGGATTTTTAAATATGATTAGAATTTTCCTCTTGTTTTTTATAATTGTTTCAATTAGTTGTAAAAGTTATCGAAACTTAAATAATACTGGGCAAATTTTGCAAGCAAATGATTTATTTAACGATTCAACCTACATAAACTTAGACAACAAAGTCACTATTATTACATTAATTAAAGAACCTTGTTGCACTGGCTGTAAGGAATATTTGGCTAAATATTTGAATAGTTTGAGTAAAAAATATAAGCAATTTATAATATTAAGTAAGTCTGAGGATATCTTGTATAAGAAGAGTTACCAATTATTCTTATCTGTAAGGTTTAAAAAAAATTCAGGTACCTATTATTCCTTAAGTAATAACAATATTAGTTTTAAGTTAAATTCTAAAACATACACATTTGATGCAATTCAAAATCCAATTGTACTAGTTTTATCAAAAAAAGACAAAATGGTAGATAAATATAATTATCAAGATATTTTCAATAATGTTTTTATTAAGGAATCTTTTAAAAATTCAATTAAAAGTTATTAAAGGTTTTTTCTTAAAATAACCTTTAATAAACTCATCTTCTTAATTCATCTCGGCATAAGCCTCAGTTGGCAAACAAGCACAGATCAAATTTCTGTCCCCATGCGTATTATCAATTCTTGAAACACTAGGCCAAAACTTGTTATTTTTGATGTAAGCTAATGGGTAAACCGCTTTTTCACGACTGTAGGGTTTGTCCCACGCGTCACTCATTACCGTGGCCGCTGTATGCGGTGCATTGTGCAATACGTTATTATCTTTTGGATACATTCCGTTTTCAATTTCCTTTATTTCATTGCGTATTTCAATTAAGGCATCACAAAAACGGTCTAATTCATACTGGCTTTCACTTTCGGTTGGTTCTATCATCATAGTTCCTGCCACAGGGAAAGAAACCGTTGGGGCGTGAAATCCATAATCCATTAATCTTTTGGCTATATCTCCAACTTCTACAGCAGTAGTAGCTTTAAAAACGCGGGTATCAATAATCATTTCGTGGGCCGCTGTTCCATTTACTCCCGTATAAAGAGAATCATAATGACCTGCAAGGCGAGATTGGATATAATTGGCATTTAAAATAGCGATTTCGGTAGCTTCTTTCAATCCGTCAGGCCCCATCATTTTAATATAAGCGTAAGATACTAATAGTATAGACGCACTTCCAAATGGAGCTGCTGAAATGGCGTGAATGGCTTTATCTCCTCCCGTTTTAATAATAGGGTTTCCTGGTAAATAATCAACTAAGTGGGCTGCAACACCAATGGGGCCCATACCGGGTCCACCTCCTCCATGAGGAATACAGAAGGTTTTATGAAGATTTAGATGGCACACATCGGCTCCAATCATTCCTGGGCTAGTAAGTCCAACCTGTGCATTCATGTTGGCACCGTCCATATACACCTGACCACCGTTTTCATGGATGATATTGGTAATATCAATAATTGTTTCTTCATAAATTCCAAATGTGGATGGATATGTAACCATCAGGCAAGCTAAATTATCTTTGTTCGCTTCTGCTTTTGATTTTAAATCATCAACATCAATGTATCCGTTAGGTTTACATTTTACAATAATAATTTTCATACCAGCCATTACAGCACTAGCAGGATTTGTTCCATGCGCTGATTCAGGAATTAATGCAATATTTCTATGGCCTTGATTTTTGTCTTTAAAATATTCTCGAATTACTAATAAACCTGCATATTCTCCTTGTGAACCAGCGTTTGGTTGTAAACTCATATTAGCAAAACCAGTAATTTTAGATAAATCCTTGGTTAGTTCATTTAAAATTTGGGCATATCCTTTGGCTTGCTCCACAGGTGCAAATGGATGTAATTGACCAAACTCAGGCCAGGTTACAGGAATCATTTCGGTAGTAGCATTCAACTTCATAGTACAACTTCCCAATGAAATCATACTTTGACAAAGTGATAGATCCTTTACTTCCAAAGATTTGATATAACGCAACATTTCATGCTCTGATTGGCAAGTATTAAATACCGGATGAGTCATAAAATTGCTTTCTCTTTCAAAAGAAGGCTTAAAACCATGTTCGGCAGATTCAGCTAATTTTGAAACATCAATAGTGCCTTTATTAGCTCCGCTTGTAAAAGCAGTAACAATATTTTGAATATCATTCACGCTTGAAGTTTCGTCAATTGAAATTCCTATAGTGGTCTCTGAATAACGGAAATTCATTTCCCCCTTTAATGCCCTTTCTTTAATAGCCTGCATTCTTGAAGAATCTACTTCAATGCATAAGGTATCAAAATAATCAGAATTTAATTGATTGAATCCTGCAGCTTTTAAGGAACGGCTTAATAAATTTGTTAGAGAATTAATTCGCTTTGCAATTTTCTTTAAACCATCTGGGCCGTGATAAACACCATACATACCTGCCATAATAGCTAACAATACCTGTGCGGTACAAATATTACTGGTTGCTTTATCTCTGCGAATATGTTGCTCGCGAGTTTGCAAAGCCATGCGCAAGGCCCTGTTTCCATCAGCATCAATTGATACACCGATTATCCTTCCAGGAATCTGACGTTTAAATTCGTCTTTACAAGAAAAGAAAGCAGCGTGTGGTCCACCGTAACCCATAGGTACTCCAAAACGTTGAGCACTTCCAACAACACAATCTGCACCAAATTCTCCCGGAGGCGTTAACAAAGTTAAGCCTAATAAATCAGCTCCAACCGCAACAAATGCGCCTACAGCGTGAGCTTTATCGCAAAGTGTTTTATAGGCGTTTATATTTCCATTGTTGTCAGGATATTGAACATAAGCACCAAAAAAATCATTGGTAAATTCAATGTTATTAAAATCTCCAATCACCAATTCAATACCAATTGGTTCAGAGCGTGTTTTTAAAATATCAATGGTTTGTGGAAAGGTATCTTTACTAACAAAAAACTTATTTCCGTTTTCTTTTGGTTTACCTGCATCAAACATGTGCATGGCCTCGGCAGCTGCAGTTCCTTCGTCTAATAAAGAAGCATTTGCGATAGGCAAGCCTGTCAAGTCAATGATCATGGTTTGATAATTTAATAAGGCTTCTAAGCGGCCTTGTGAAATCTCAGCTTGATAAGGAGTATATTGAGTGTACCATCCTGGATTTTCCATAATATTACGAAGGATAACCCCAGGAACAATGGTATTGTAATAACCGGTTCCTATGTATGTTTTGTAAATTTTATTTAATGAAGCAACTACTTTTAAATCGTTTAAAAATTGGTATTCAGAAACTGCCGGTGAAATATCCAAAGCGCTCTTCAGTCGTATGTTCGCCGGGACGGTTTTATTTATTAATTCATCAATAGACGCACAGCCAATGGTTTCTAACATTTTGGCTCTTTCGGTGTTGGTAGGGCTATTATGCCTTGCACTAAATTTCTCGAATCCGTAAACAGAATTTTGCATGTTTAATTTTTTATAAAGTGCCGCGAATTTACAATGAATTATCGGATTGATAAATGGATTGTTTTTATAAAAATAATTGAATGAAATATCTCTATAAAGGAAAATCAGAATGGTACTCTCCAAACTTTGTCCCAAAAATCCGTTCATTCCAATGCCAATATTCCATCCAGTGCAAATTTGTCACATTAGTTTCATCACAATAAAAATTGTCACCTATTTTAGTGACCTCGTGAGGAATTACTTTTTTTTAATAATTGGTTTTACCAATTGTTTTGCAACTAATGAAAAATGATAGGACAATTATTCATCTTAACATTTAAACTTATTTTATGCAGTAACAATACAACTATTTTTAATGCGTTGATTCGCAAGTGCAGCCAGAATGTGTATCTCCATGCCAGTCAAACGATGGTGAATACCCCTCCTGTTCCCAGTAAAATGTCCCTCTGGATTTAGTATAATTTCCTACTTCGTTCATCGTTTCTGTATTATACAATCTGCCGTTAATCATTGTAAAAGTAACAGTGTTTGAATTTTTAATATCCTCCAAAGGGTTTTTATCCAAAATAATTAAGTCTGCTATTTTTCCTACCTCTAGTGAGCCTATTTGAGAATCCATTCCTAAATAATTTGCACCGTTTAAAGTAGCTGCTCTCAAGGCTTCCATATTGGTCATTCCACCTTGTGTTAGCATCCAAAGTTCCCAATGAACGCCAATTCCTTGAATTTGTCCATGAGCACCAAGGTTAACTTTAACTCCTGCATCAGTCAGTTTTTTACAGCTTTTTGAAACCAAAATATGGCCGTTGTCATACTCGGCCATTGGCACCATAGTGCGATGGCGTGAACGGGAATCAATAATGCTTCTAGGTGTATATTTTAAAAGCTTTTTATCTTCCCATACATTGGTGGTTTGGTACCAAAAGTATTCTCCATTCAGTCCGCCATAGTTTACAATTAGAGTAGGTGTATATCCCGTTTTGCTGGCAGCCCAAAGTTGAATGACATCTTTATGCAGTGTGGCTATTGGTAAGTTATGTTCTATTCCGGTATGTCCATCCATTATCATTGATAAATTGTGATAAAACGTAGAACCTCCTTCAGGCACCACTTCAATATTCATTTCCTCGGCGGCCTTTATTATTTGTTGTCTTTGCTCACGTCGAGGTTGGTTGTAACTTTTTATGGAGAAGGCTCCAAATGCCTTTGTTCTGCGAATGGCGGAACGTGCATCCTCTAGATTATTTACCACAGCTTTAAAATCTCCTTCGGCTCCGTATAAAATAACACCGGTTGAAAAAATCCTTGGGCCAATCATGTTTCCTGCCTTCACCATTTCGGATTGTGAAAATACCATTTCGGTATTAGAAGATGGGTCGTGTGTCGTAGTTACTCCATAAGCTAGGTTGGTATAATACTGCCAGTGTTTTTGAGGACTAAGTCCATATCTGAACTGCCCCAAATGTGCATGAACATCAATCAGTCCAGGCATTATTGTTTTGCCTTTTACGTCTATAACTTTAGCATCTGATGGAATTACTACAAGACTAGATTCACCAATTGCTACTATTTTGTTTGCATCTATAATAATGGTTCCATTTTCAATCACTTTTTCGCCATTCATGGTAATAATTCTAGCTCCTGTAAAGGCAAGTTTCCCTTTTGGTTTATCACTTGGAAGTGCCAGATTTATTTTTATTCCGGTGGTATCAATAGCAGGCAAGCTATCCGGAGCATTATCCAAAAACAAAAAGCGTTTGTTAAGTTCTGTGCTAAAATATTCATCTCCCAATGTCCAGTTCAGTTTTTTGCTATCGCCCGACCAATGTAAACTAATTCCAGCATCACGCGAAACCTGACTCACAGGAACATTTGTAGATTTTCCATCTACCTCAATGACTTGCCCGGTCATGGGCATGGCGGCTATATATACTTTGTAAAGGTTTGTAAACGCTACCCAATTGTCATCAGGACTTGGAATAATGCGATGGGCATATTTTGATTTTACGATTTCCCTTGGTTCGTTCCCATCTAGTTTTACCGACATTAAGGTTTTTGTTAAAGCCCCAAATAGATTCCCTCCGGTTTGATAGTAAATTCGGGTTCCGTCATTGTTAAAGGTTGGATATTCTCCATCCTTGGTAATCAATTTGGAGGTCGGTTTTTTTGAAGCTTTTACTTCCAGTAAATAAATTCCGGGTTCTAAGGTATTTACAAATCCCTGATGGTCGTTGCCTTCTTCTTTTCTGTAAACAATGGTATTGATGTCTTTGCCCGAAAACGAAGGTTCACGGTAAATGGCTTTTTCGGTCGTTAATTTCTCCGGTTTACTTTTTGGTGCTGCCATATCCAATCGGCAAATGGCACCCATAGCACTGTCGTTCCAGGTTACATAAATCAGGTATTTTCCATCTTTTGAAAAGGAAGGTTCAAATTCAAAATCAGTTCCATTGGTAAGTCGGGCAGGTTTTCCGTTGGGAAGTGATTTTTTCCATAAATACCCTGCTGCATTAAATATTAAGGTTTTTCCATCGGGTGAAGTCACTGCTTGGCGAATGGCCCTACTGGTAAAGGAATCAGGAGCAGCATCGTTCTTAAATTTTAAAGCATTTACTATGATGTGGCTGGCTGTGGCTTTAAATGGGATATCAGAAACAGCCAATGTTTGAACATTTATTTTTCTAATTTTTCCTTCCGCCCAAATGATGATATGTTGGTCATCAGGAGTCCAGTTATATCCGGTGTAAGGACCAAAAATGGCCCAGGCTTCCTGCTGGTCTTTGCTTAGTTGGTCGTAAATTGGCCATTCTTTTCCGGTCTTCAGTTCATGAAGATACAGTACCGATTTTTCTCTTACACGTTTAACAAACGCCATAACATCGCCTTTATGTGAAGTAATCGGACGAATAGCACCACCGGGGCCTCCGGTAACTCGTTCGGTTTCCCCGTTTTCTAAATTGTAGCGGTTGATAGCATAAATCTGGCTGTTAGGGTCTTTGTTGTATTGAAAATATCCTCCGGGATAGACATCTTCGCTGTAATAAACAAACTTTCCATCAGGCGAAGCCCAGGGTTCTCCAACATCTTGTTGGTCGTTTTTACGTTTGGTCAATTGAATTCCTGCGCCACCGGTTTTGTGATACATCCATATTTCACCGGCTCCTAATGAACGCCCGGAGCTAAAATGTTTTTTACATATAATGTAATTGCCATCTACACTCCACACGGCATTGTTCACCAATCTAAAATCTTCTTTGGTTATTTGTTTGGCATCCGAGCCATCGGTGTTCATGGTCCAAATATTGTCACCACCACCGGCATCGGAAGTAAAGCTTATTTTTTTTCCATCGGGACTAAATCGCGGTTGCACTTCAAAGGCATGGCCACCGCGGATTAGTTTGGCTTCTCCCCCACTTATCGGTAAAGTGTAAATATCCCCCAGCATATCAAACACAATCTGTTTCCCATCCGGACTCACATCCAAACTCATCCAGGTGCCTTCATCTGTTGTGATGGTGGTGGTTGTATATGCCGATTCAGGCGTGGAAACATCCCAAGATTTCTTTTTGTCTTTGGTTTGGGAAAAGGATGAAACAGCAATAAGAATTGCTAGTATTGTAAAGAGGGTATTTTTCATTGCGGAACTTTAAAATTTGGTGCAAACATAAGGGGAATGAAGGGGTTTAATTCTATTTCATTGATTTTTTAAATTTCTAAAATGTAATATTTATTAATACCTTTTATCGACCTTCTGGATGCCTTCTTTCCATGTGTACAAGACCATGTTTCCAACTCATATCGCTCAGATATTATTGTTAAAGGATACTCAATCTTATTAATTGCTACCTTTTTCAGTTTTTTCGAAATTCTTTTAGAGTTATTTGGAAATGAAATATGTTTTTTTTCGGTAGTTTTATCAATGCTATCTTTGTTATAGTATTTGACGGAATAGACTGAAAGAGTATCTATAGCTAAATAATTTGTTAATGGAATATGATTTATTTTTAAAGTATCTCTTTTAATTTTATTCAATCCTTTAAAAATAATTGGAATATTTTGACCAATTTTTATAATAATGGTGTCGCTATCATAATCTAAATAGATTCTACCATACTTTACTTTTTTAATGATATATTTGGCATTGTAATTTTCTCTTAAGTCCTTTTCACTTTTATAAATTGAGACATCTTTTTTTTCCAAGAATATCTTTCCCGTTTTAATAATAATTTGCTTCCCTGGGGAGTAAAGAAAAAAGCCAAAGATAGTAGTAAATTACGCATAGTATAGCGACATAATAAATTGATATTTTTTTTTGAACAGCTATTCTTAAATTGCTTGATTTTAAAATCAAAAATATACTTTTATTTTTTATTCCTCTGTTCAATCCTCGCCTTGGTCATTCTTTCTCATTCAACATCTCACTAATCTCTGCCATTGCTTCATTAAAATCAAGCATATCTTCTACCTTATAGGTAGAGGCGGAAATTTGAAATTTACGGGAAGGGTTGCAGGTTTCAAAAATAAAATACTCGTCACCTCTAATTTCGCCTTTGGTGAAGGAGGTTATATCTTCCATCTTAAAACTAAAATCGGAAGGTGCTAATAAATTATCCCTATTGAAGACAAGACTTATTTCGTTTCTGTTTATATATAATGTTGTAGGTGGGTAAACCCGCATTGCCAGCCAGATACTAAAACCTATGATGACACCAAGAAATGCATAAATAATAACGAAAACTTTCCATTCTTCCATTTCAGGCATCATTTGCATCCCATAGATAAATGGACCAATCAACAGGCAAGGCAATACAATTGTTAGCACTACTTTGTAATTTCGCCCATACCGAACTTGAAACTCTTTGATCATTGATAAATATTTTAAATCATTTTAGAACGAAGGTAACTCTACCATTACCAAGATGATGCTATTTGCAAGATATAAGGTAGTCATTCTTCGTTATTTAAATTCCAATCTTAACCTAATGATATTACTATTGAATTAACCGGTTGTTCAATTCAATTACTGTTTAATAACTTTTTTGACAATTATTCCATTATCCGTTTCAATAGATAAAATATAAATTCCTTCGGGTAAAAGTTTAATATTAAGTGTGTTGTTATCCATATTTATCTCATCTTGGTCTATCGCCAAAATTTCTTGCCCAATTGTATTTGAAAGAATCAATTTTGAAATTTTAATCGTGTTTTTTAACACCTGAATATTTAATTTATCTTTAGCTGGATTTGGAAAAACTTTTATTTCATTCTCTAATCCATCATTCATATTTCTGAATCCTGTAGATGAACCCTTTATTTTATAGAGGTGAACTCCATAAGAAGAAAAGTTGTCAGAAAATTGCCCGCCGGTTATAGTAATCGATCTATTTTCTCCTATTACTTCAACGCTAATGCCTGATGCTACATGGAACGTTGCGGTGGTATTTCCGCTTCTCATTGCTACCGAAAAAATATAATTATAACCTCCATATTTTTTTGACATGATGTCGATAGGTACGGCCGTATTACTACTAACCGTTGAATAACCAATAATATTGGGGCTATTCAAAACTGATGCTAAAGCTCTAATTTGATTATTGATAATTGTTATACTTGATACCATAGGGGTATCAAGCAACACTGCCCCTGAAACATAATTTGGATTCCAGGAATGTGTAAAATAACCAATTCCTCGTGCTCCATGAATCAACGCCATCCAAACTTCCGATTTCACCTGAGAAGGTGAAGGTTTCCCCGCAGATGTGGTATTTATTTTGGTAGTTTCAATCCATGTCCACATAGGTTTATTTGAATTAGCAGACCAAGCAATTATACTGTCCATTCCTTTTGCTACGTACCAAAGATTATTGGTTATACCGACAACATTGCTATTTACAGGATATATATCAAAAGTTCCAATGTCGCAACCTTTCAGGTATTTAGGATAAGATGCAAGCCAATTATAACACGAGCCACGACCATACCATGTACTATTTGCTACTCCCTGACCTAAACCCAATATAACAGGGCGGGTAGGGTCTTTTAATTTGTATTTTTTATAGTCACCAATAATAACACTTGGATTAATACACGAGTCGTAGTCACTTGTTTTGGGATTCCATTGGGCATTATCTGGCTCATCATACGGTAATGACCATGCATAAATAAGCGTATCGTTTAACTTAGTTAAGGCAAAGGAGTCCTGAGCACAAATAACATACATATTTGATTTATGCAATAAATCAAGGTGATAGGCATCCAAAGGGCCCCAGCTTAAATCACAATATATATTTACCCCGGCTTTATTGTAAGCTTCAATATTATATGGAGCTTGAAGGGTAACTGCAATTGGAAAGAAATTCTGACTTTTGGAAAACGTTTGAGCAATAGAGGTAAAACAATAAAATGATAGAAATAACAGAAACGCTATTTTTTTTAATTTCTCATCATTTGAAGGTGAGTGAAATAAAACTTTTACAATTTTGAACCATCGATTGTAACTAAAGTCTTTTTTCGTTTTGGCAAAGTATTTTGTATCTAAATTCATGACTATTTATTTTTTTACTTTATACTTAGTGGTTTGTAATTTTAAGGTTGACGTTAAAAGTAAATAAAAATAAACTTTTATACACCAAGATTTTAAAATTATATTTTCTGTAAATCTAGTAAAAGTTTGTTCACTAATGTCATGTTAGTTATTAGTTGAATCAATCTTTTTAAAAAAAACTATCCGGCTGCAGTTTCTGCTTCCCGGTTTATTTTTTTTACCAAACCCTGCAACACATTTCCGGGGCCTACCTCGGTAAATAATGTGGCACCATCGGCTACCATATTTTGAATACTTTGAGTCCATCTAACCGGAGCTGTTAATTGCTTTATTAAATTTTTTTGTATTTCAGTTGGGCTGGTTACTGCTGTTGTTGTTACATTTTGGTAAACAGGGCAAATCGGTTTTTTAAATTCGGTAGAGGCAATGGCTGCCTCCAATTCCACGCGGGCAGGTTCCATTAACGCTGAATGAAAAGCTCCACCCACTGGCAATAACAAAGCTCGCTTCGCTCCTGCTTCCTTCAATTTTTCGCAGGCAATGTTCACACCATTAATACTTCCTGAAATAACCAATTGACCTGGGCAGTTGTAATTAGCGGCTACCACTATTTCATTGGTTATGCTTGCACAAATTTGTTCAACAATACCATCATCCAATCCCAATACAGCTGCCATTGTTGATGGATTTAGTTCACACGCTTTTTGCATGGCCATAGCTCGTTTATAAACCAATTGCAATCCGTCTGAAAAATTTAAGGAACCATTGGCGACTAATGCTGAAAATTCACCTAAAGAATGCCCGGCAACCATTTCCGGTTTAAAATTTTCAATACACATGGCTTTTATTACCGAGTGTAAAAAAACAGCCGGCTGGGTAATTCGAGTGGATCTCAAACCTTCATCAGTGCCGCCAAACATTTCATCACTTATTCTAAAACCCAATATTTCATTGGCTTGCTCAAAAAGCTCTTTGGCTTTGTTATTACTTTCGTACAGGTCTTTGCCCATACCTACAAACTGTGATCCTTGTCCAGGGAAAATGTATGCTTTCATATATTTAAATTATTAAATTGTTGTTTTTATCATTCTATTTTATTCTTATACAACCCCCTTGGGGTTGTATGTTTATAGAATTATATCAGACTATAAACATACGACTCCAAAGGAGTCGAACAAATTGAATTTGTGATTCAAAATATCATAAGGCAATATTAGGATTTACAGAATTAAGATGCAGAGATTTCTTTCAACTCTTTATTCTCAATAATGACTTTATCTGAATCCTTTTTTAGGATTCGCAAAATAGCCATAGCTAAACTATCTGAAGGAATCACAAGATTTGGGATAAATAATTCAAATATTGGAAATAAGGGAATTGCCAATTTATTAAAAAACGAAGTATTGGGGTTTTTATGAATGGGTTTAATACCGGCAGGTCGCACATTATATGTTTTTTTTAACCCTAATTTCAGTAAAGCATTTTCCGTTTTTCCTTTTTCACGGGCAAAAAGAGTCCGGCTCTTTTCCGTTGAATCGGCTCCTCCTCCACTCACAAAAAGGAATGTCATATCTGGATTTGCTTTTTTTATGGCTTTGGCAGCAGCCAATGTGTAATCGTAAGTAACTATGTGGTATTGTTCTTTGTTTACTTGGGTTTGAGAAATACCTAAAGCCCAAACCATGGCATCATAAGATTTAAATAACTCTTCAAGTCCTGAATAATCCAAAAAATCAGAATGGATAACCGTTTTAATTTTGGGATGGCTAATATCAATAGGACGGCGAACCAAAGCAGTTATTTCTTTAATATCATTATCCAAAATAGCTTGCCTCAAAACTTCAGATCCTACTAGGCCCGTAGCTCCGGTTACAATAATTTTCATTTATTTGATATTATCAAACTTGAACATCTCTGCCATATTATCAGCAATGATTTTACTATCCTCGTTTACCGTTTCAACCTGATGCGTAGTAGTTAAATCAATTTTATACTTCGAATTAAAAAGTTTTAAAATATCACAAGAAATAGTTAGCGAATTGGCTTCGTTTAAATAGTAAGGCTTATCAAAATCCACTTTAATTCTTCTGAAATTATAGTATGGCTTTGTATAACCACCAATATGATACATTAAAACATTACTTGGCAATTGCGGTGATAAAGCATCAAATTTAAAATTAATATATCCTTGAATCATTCCCCAATACATTGGTGCTACAAAAATGCTGTTTAATGCCCCTGTCGCATTCGCTAAGGAATCGGCAATACCAATAGTAAATTCAAGTGAGGTAATATAATATTTAACCCCATCCCTAGGAGCTGTGAAAGAAATATTATTTGGCATTATTTTTTTGTCACCATAATCAACCATATAGTAAGGCAAATCGGCATCTATTTTTTGATTATCTTGAGTATTAAGAGTAAGATGATTTATATGATAAATTAAAGTGGTTGGAATAATTGTATCGGTTTTAAAATCATGTTTCCAATAATAAGGTTGGTTTAACACCAATGAGCTATCGTTCCAAGTGTGGTTTATTTGTAATGAAACAATTGGTTTAAATGGCTTTGGATCGTCATCTTTACAACCCATAAAGAAAATGAACAGTATGGCAATTAGCGGAATTAAGGTTTTTTGTGAATTCATAAATAATAAGGATGCAAAATAAATGATATCTGTTGCATTAAAAAACGCTTACAATTCATTATTGTTTTTTAACTATAAAGCATAAACAATTTATTATAGAATTATTTTAACACCCCAATCAATATTTATTAGTAATCGGAAATAAATATATCCTATTTTAGCAGAACTTTAATGGAAGAATATTTCGAGCTTATTCCAAAATTATTTGTCCCCGAAAATTTAATTAAAATTGGGGGATTAGGCTTGCTTTTATTCATAGTATTTGCCGAAACTGGCTTATTTGTTGGTTTCTTTTTGCCTGGCGATTCTTTGTTATTTACCGCAGGAATATTATCCAGTACCCATGTGTTGAATGTTAATATTGTAACGTTAATGATCGGCTTAAATATCGCGGCAATTTTAGGAAATATAACAGGTTATTATATTGGGAAACGAGTTGGTCCTAAACTTTTTACCCGTGATGATTCGCTAATATTCAAAAAAAGATATGTAGCCATTACTCAGTCTTTTTATAACAGACATGGTGGTAAAGCTTTAATATTAGGACGATTTCTACCTATAATTCGAACCTTTGCACCAATTCTAAGTGGTGTGATTAAGTTAGAAATAAAACTATTTTTAACGTATACTATAATTGGCTCGATACTTTGGACTTCTTTGATGACCTTAAGTGCTTACTATTTAGCCAAAATAATTCCTAATTTACAGGATCACCTTGGGTTAGTAGTTTTATTTCTAATTATTATTACTGCTATTCCTGTTATTTCTACATATAGAAAGGAAAAGAAGTCTTCTCTTTTTAATGAAATTGAACAATAAAAAAGCACTGCTATAAATAACAGTGCTTATTTAAAAATCTATTAAAATATTTATGGTATGGCTATAATGGGAATAGTTTTGGTCTCTATATTATTACTTTTATCCTTCGCCGTTATTATTACAGTCATTAGCGTTAAAATACTAAGGGCACTAATATCATAATGTTCATGAAATGAATATACTTTCAAATCGGTAACAGTTGGTATTTTGCTAAATAATTCGGTGCCTGAGCCATTAATTATTTTCACACTCAATTCCTTTAAACCAATATTATCAGTCACTGAAAATTCAATATGTACTTCATTAGAAATAGTATCATTCATCGATGGTTCCAAAATAGTTAATTTAGGTTTAGTAGTGTCTGTTTCTTCTTTTTTGCATGAAGAAATAAATGCTAATGTAAATAAGGCAAGCGCCATTAATGGTATTTTTTTAAATGATTTCATTTGTATTTAGGTTTAAAAATTAAAGTAAAATAAATTCAATATCAGATATAGAAGAAAGGTTTTTTTTTAGTAAACCTTACTTTGTATTACTGAACATTTTTAGAAAGTTGAATTATTATATACTTAAACCTGTGGTGGATGAAAGCAGGAATTTATATAATTAAAAGAATAACTATTAAAAAAAATAGAGTTATGAATTAGCTGATCTTTAAGTATAGCAGGAGAATTTAATTCCCATGTTGCGATATAATTATCCGTTTCTAAAGCTTTAAATTTTGAAGGGAGTGAAGCGTCTTTCTTGTGATTTTCATTTTCAACCTGCTTTAATTCCTTTTCTAAACAACATTTACCAAAACACCCTAATTCAGGGTTGTTGCGATTTATACAAAGGGTTTTAGCAATATAATCTTGGTTACATTTCCAGGTAATAATTACCGCAACTTTTAACATATAATTGCTAGAAATTGTGAGTAAAAGAAAAACAGAAATTACCTTTTTCATTGATGTGGCAAAACTAATTTAAAATTAGTTTTTGAGTATATGATTTTGAGCATATTTAAATCATGGATACTATTCAATACCGTATTTGATCAGATAATAATTGGTTTCTCTCCCACCAATTATTTTCCCTTTTTCCTTGGTAGTTTGAATAGTTAGTGAGTAAAAGAAATTTTCATACCAACTATCAATGAAGCTAGAACTGCTTCTTAATTTTTTATCATCATCTACTTCAACAAGTATCTTAGGGGTATTTTCTTTCATATCACCATCCGAAATTGAAAAGCTGTAAATTTTGTTGGAAGCGATATAAGTATATTTAATTTCCTCAGCACTTACGCGGCGTTTCAGTTTTTGCGAAGCAAAATATGGCTTGTAATCCAAATGAAACGGAATACAATATTCAAAGTCTTTTTTGCCGTTTTCATCAATACCCAAAACCATCGTATGTGTATATTGATATCCATCAAAAACCGTGCGATAAGAGGTGGAAGGCTTCCCATTCACATAGGTAGTGTAACTTTCGGTTCGGTAGGTTGGGTAATAAAATTCAGCTGTAACTACAAAATGTCCATCTACACTTATTACAGGATGAGTAATGGCTAAATATTGGGTAGACTTTCCGCGTTGTGCATTCTTTTCTGCTCTTTTTTCTGCCTTTTCTTTTTTTCTATCCGACATAAAGTTATAAAAATTCTTAATGGTATTGTAGTCAAAATATTTAATATAACTCAGTTTAAAATTATCAATCTTGGCCACAAACAAACCAATTGAATAGGATGAGGTTACACTTTTGCTATAGGTTCCAGCGATTGCCAACTCATTATTTCCAAGGTCGGTAATACTAAATTCTTCAATAGGAAAATCCTCTTCATCATTGCTCACCAATTTATCGGCCACCACCTTTCCCTCATCATCCATTAGGGCCACATTTTTAAACTTCTTATTTCTCATCGTTTTGTCTAAATAAAACAATGCCATGTAACTTGAATTCACCCGGCTCATTTTCAAAATAGTTCTGGCTTTCCATAATTCTGGAAGTTCTAATGGGGCGATACCGCCATTAGCAAGTTCAATAGTGTTAAGTATTGTTTTGCCTTTTTTGGTTATTGTTATGGCAAAAGTTGTTTTTTCTAGTCTTACTAAATTAGTATTCAAACGAGTCTTTTTTCCCGGCACTTCCAATGCCATAGTTTTCTTTTTTTTGTTTCCCGGTTCAATAAGAGTAAGGTTAGTTGATTTTTTGGAACCATGAAAAATCAAGATTCGTTTAATAACTGTATCATAGTAATAGTTAAGAACAGCCTCTCTCCTTCCTTCCAAAGTAAAACTGTTAGTTCCGCTTTTCTTCAAATTTTCATCATAAAATGTAAATTCAATGTCCTTTGATTTTTGAGTTTTAATAGCTAACCCGAAATTATAAAGGTTAATAATTCCACCACTTCCTAAATCTTCAGAAAGATTAATACGTTTAATTTCACCAGCCTGACTGAAAACTTTTGTTACGCTGAATGCGAAAAGAATAAATATGATTGTTATTTTTTTAATCATTACTAATTTTAAAAGGATTCAAATCAAGGTAATTAATTTTAAATAATAAGAAAAATTATAAAAAAAAATGGAAATCAAAATATTTATTTCAATCCCCATTTTAAATTTTTTATAAAATTAAGCGGTTGCTGCAGCCTTAGGAGCTGCAGAACGAATTTCTTCACTACATCCGTCAGCATATTGCTTAAAATTATTATTAAATAATTCAGCTAGATGGTTGGCTTTTTTATCGTATTCAGTTGCGTCTGCCCAAGTATTTCTAGGGCTTAATAATTCACTTGGAACATTTGGACATGAAGTTGGCATAGCAATTCCAAATACAGGATGATTTTGATAAGGTACGTTATCCAAAGCATCTTCTAAAGCAGCAGTAATCATTGCACGAGTATAGGATAATTTCATTCTTGAACCAACTCCATAAGGGCCTCCACTCCAACCAGTATTAACCAACCAAACACGAATATTAGGATGAGATACAAGTTTTTCACCTAGCATTTCTGCATATTTTGCAGGATGTAATACTAAAAAAGCTTTACCAAAACAGGCAGAGAAAGTAGCTTGCGGCTCAGTTACTCCAGCCTCAGTTCCAGCTACTTTTGCCGTATATCCCGAAATAAAATGATACATAGCTTGGTTAGGAGTTAATCTTGAAATTGGAGGCAAAACTCCAAAAGCATCTGCTGTTAAAAAGAAGATGTTTTCTGGAATATTACCAATTGAAGGAACTGCAATGTTATCAATAAAATCGATTGGATAGGCAACTCTTGTATTTTCGGTAACGGATATATCATTGTAGTTAACCTGATTGGTTCCTGGGAAAAAACGAACGTTTTCGACTAACGCACCAGGCTTAATAGCACTCCAAATTTGCGGTTCTTTCTCTTCCGTTAAATCTACACATTTAGCATAGCATCCACCTTCAAAATTGAAAACTGAATTATCGGCCCAACCATGTTCGTCATCTCCAATCAGTTTACGGTTAGGATCGGCAGAAAGGGTAGTTTTTCCAGTACCAGATAACCCAAAGAAAATAGACGTATCATTTTTAGATCCAATATTAGCTGAACAATGCATTGAAAGCACCTTGCGGTCATGAGGCAAAACATAATTTAATACAGTAAAAATCCCCTTTTTAATTTCGCCTGTATAACCTGACCCGCCAATCAAAATGATTTTTTTTGTAAAATCAATCATTGTGAAATTATGTTGACGAGTTCCATCTAAAGAAGGATCTGCAAAAAATGTGGGAGCAGCAATTATGAGCCATTCCGGATGTTGTGTTTCAAGTTCAGCAGCGGTAGGTCTTAAAAATAAATTATTTGCAAAAATATTTTGATAGGCCGTTTCGGTAACTACCTCTATATTTAAACGGTAATCTGGATCGGCACATGCATAACTTTGACGCACAAAAACTTCCCTATTTTCAAGATGAGTAATTACTTTAGCTAAGAGGCTGTCGAATTTAGCCGGTTCAAATTTATTATTTACATCTCCCCACCAAACAGAATCTTTGGTCGTATCATCATAAACAACAAATTTATCTTTAGGACTGCGACCTGTAAATTCACCAGTATCTGCTGCAAAAGCTCCGTTATCCGTTATCGTTCCTTCTTTATTAATTAATGCTTTTTCAATCAGTTGGTCAGCATTTAGCTGGATATGAGCTGCACCCGCTTTTGAAATGATTTGATTTACTAATTCGTGATGTTTCATGTGTTTTTAATTTTGTTAAAGTTGTCATTTAAAATTCGTATTTCAATTTTAAATAAGTCGTTGTAAAAGTTATTAATTCTTTTTTCGAATTTTTTATCGTTTGCAAAGGTAACAAATTCTGTTAAAAAGTTTGTTAAGTTTATTTTTGCAAATATTATCTAATTAATTGAATTTAAAATGTTTAGCATCTTTTTTTTGGTTTGTTTAGAAAAAATCTAAATACAAGAGATTTACCCTCTTCTTGACTTATAGCCTTTAGCTAGAAGGTAATCCACTATTTTTTGACATAAATCACCTTGAATTATTATTTCCCCATCCTTAACAGAACCGCCAGTTCCGCAATGTTTTTTAATATCTTTTGACAATTTTTCCAAATCATCCTCACTGCCAACAAAGCGCTGAACAAGTGTGGCTTTCTTTCCGGCACGTCCTTGAGTTGATATCCTTACCAATAAATTTTGTTTATTTGGGGATAACGTTTCCATAAAATCAGACACCGGTTCGTCTATTGAATAGTCGGGGTTAGTGCTATATACTATACCTTGAAGTTTCTTGTTCTTGTTCGACATAAAAATTTATGCAAATAATAAATAAATTTTCTTGTTTTCAAACAAATAATTTGTAGTTTTGCGGCCTTCAAAAACAAGGGTTATGGATTTAATTAAACACATAGAAGCACAATACAAAAGGACAGATGTTCCAGTATTTGCAGCTGGAGACACTGTAAGCGTGCATTATAAAATTAAAGAGGGTGCTAAAGAGCGTATTCAGCAGTTTCAAGGAGTCGTGATACAACGCAGAAATAGTGGTCTTTCTGAAACATTTACAGTTCGTAAAATTTCAGGCGGTATTGGTGTAGAGCGTATTTTCCCTTTAAACAGTCCTAATATTGATAAAATAGAGGTGATGAGAAGAGGAAAAGTTCGTCGTGCAAGATTATTTTATTTGCGCACTAAAATTGGTAAGGCGGCGCGTATTAAGGAAAGAAGAGTTTAATTTTATATTTATTTATATTTAAACCCATTACTAAATTTAGTAATGGGTTTTTTATTGCCCAAGCTACGGCTTTATTGAATTCTGCATTATTTCATTAACCAATGCTGTAGCCGCATCATGCTCAGATAATATTCTAATAAAATTACCCGAACCATATTGAGTTAAGGTTTTCATAAATTCAATGGCTTCTGTATTTTTTCCAAATCCAATAGCTGAGGTATTAATATTTTCTAAATCAGCCTTTTCTTTTGACAATTTAAACATCTCCTTAGGTGAAAAATCATCAGAATTAAACATTCCATCAGATACTAGAATAATTTGATTATTTCCATTGGTAATGAAGTTTTGTCTTGCATTCTTATAGGCTAAATACAACCCTTCGGTGCCATGAGAAAGACCTTTGGCTTCCAATCCATCAATTATGCTATAAATAGATTCCTTATTACTACCAGGTTCCCCTTGAAGTAAAACTTTTACCTTGCTTGAATAAACAATAATCGTTACGAGATCTTCCTTGCGAAGTATTTTTACCATATCCTTTACAGCTTTTTTAAGATAAGGAAGCTTTTCAGGCCGATCCATACTACTCGAAACATCTATTAGAAATACAATATTATTACTTGCGTATTTATCTTTATTTAATACCCCTAAATCATTAAAATCAGGCAAATCTGATTTCTTAACCACCAACGTGTTTTTTTTAGTGGTATCAGAAGTACCTTCTGTAACAACAATTACATCTTTATTGATTATCTGTTTACCTTTAAATTTTTCGTTAAATTTTTTATGCAAGGCTTCAATATCTCTTTTTTCCCCTTCATCATTTTTCGAATTTTCTAGTACAATAGTTTCATCTTCCTTATCTTTTTTATCAGCTGGAATAAGCACAAATGGGCTTTCATCAGGCTGAAGTTTAACAATAAATTTTCGAGTTACCCGGTTAACGGTTATTTCCTGTTCTTTTGATTCATAGCCAGATAAGCTTACATTAACTTTGTATTTTCCGTTTTTCAAATCCTCAAAATACACTTTATTTTTTGAGGTTTTTTCTATGAGTCGATTGGCATCATCGTTCTTAATTATTATATCAAATCCGGTTAAACCTTCTCCAGAAATAGCATCAATTACTTGTATTTCTACAGGTTTTTCAGCTATTGCAGGGGATGAGTCATCGGATAATGATGGACAATTTAACATAGCATCGCGATGGAAATCAATAATTTTACCTTTGATAGTAAGTGTTACGGGTTCATTGGATGTAGTATAATAAATGGGAACACTCTTTTTAAAGTTCCCTCTATTTTGAGTAAAATAAATAAATTTAACTGAAGCTTTTTGTCCTGGGTTTATATAGCCTTGTGGCAAAATAACCAAAACGTCTTGTGAATACCCGATTGGCAAAAATACAAACCTTGAATTTCCCGTATTTTCTATGGTAAAAAAGGCCGTATCATTTTTCCATTTAGCCACAGTTCCAAAATCGTAGGTAGCCGGTATTACTATAGTTGATTGCCCATAAGCTGTATTTAATAACCCAATCAGAATAATTATTAAATGGTTTTTAAAATATGAAGCCATTGATTTTAATTTAGAACGAATTTGTTTTTACAAAAAGTGTTCTTTTTGAAAGATTTTATTAAGTAAGTGCAAAAGACATCACCGAATTTGTCGTTTTAATCAAATCTTTGTAATTCATCACTACTCCCTTATCGGCTTTAACTATTTGTGCAACACTAACTGTAAATGCTCCAGCACGTCGCATCATAATATCAGTTTCCTTATCTCCTATTCCTCCTGTTAAATGAAACTCCATTACATCTTCCGGCTCAAAACCATGCAATTTACTTTTTTTCCATTCATTAAACCACACTGCTCTTTCACGACTAACTTCAGGTGTGTACAAGGTAACTGATGACCAAATATGTGAAACTTTGGGATCAATAACGGATAAATGTGCTTGTTTTCCATCCCAACGAACTTCATATAATTTTAGGGACGATTTATAATCAACAATAATCATCGTAAAAGGTTCAATTTTTTTAAAATCATAATTAATAACAAATTGGTTAACATTATTAAATTCGAAAAAATCAAGCAATACGACTCCTCTACTTTTGCGGTAGGGAGGATTGCTTTTATGAGGCATAAATCCTCCATTGAGCAAACAAATTGAAAATCCGTTTTCCGACATTGCAATCCAAGTACCCTTGGCTCTGGCATCTTGCGGATAAACTACTTTTAAATGTTGATGAATATATTGTTTTGGGGATATGGCTATTTCACGACTTTCTTTTTCATCACGATTGCTGGTAAGAATAAAATCGTTTCCACCTTTGGGAAGGAAACTAACTGTGCACATTTTGTGATTTATAGCTTAATGTGTAAACCAATTTACAAATGTTTAACGTCATATAGGTTTTAAATTTCAATTGTTTTAACTTGATATACCTCGCACTAGGTGTTTTTAAGGAGTGCAAACTTAACTAAAAAAAGGAGACTATTTATTTCTGAAATTCTGAAATTTTATTTATAAAAACTGTCTATGGTGACGAAGAATAGCTAATAACTAAATCTCTATTAACCGGCTATTATATTGTTCAAATGCAATCGGGCAATGGAAAAATAAGCCGACAGAAGTTGTTGGTGGAGTAAAACCCTTTGACTCAGGTTTTGTCATGCTGAGGCACTAAGCATCTGTACTAATAAAAAATAGATTCCTTTTACCTCGAAATGACAACTCACAACTTAAGTGTAAAAAACTTTACTTCTTCTCTTCCGAAAACTCCATACATGCCTTTACAAATTTAACGAATAAAGGATGTGGATTTTCAACAGTACTTTTTAGTTCGGGGTGATATTGAACCCCCACAAACCAACGGTGTTTCGGTATTTCTACTATTTCTACCAAATTGGTTTCAGGGTTTCTGCCGGCAGCTATCATTCCTGCTTTTTCCATATCGTCTAAGTAGGTGTTATTAAATTCATAACGATGGCGGTGGCGCTCATTAATTTTATTTTTACCATAAGCCGTAAAAGATTTGGTACCTTTTTTAAGTTCACAGTTATAACTGCCCAATCGCATAGTTCCCCCCTTTTGTGATACTTCTTTTTGATCTTCCATCAAATCAATAACAGGATCAGGACTACTATCATTCATTTCTGTTGAATGGGCATCCGGTAATTTTAAGACATTGCGGGCAAATTCAATTACTGCCATTTGCATTCCCAAGCAAATACCAAAAAACGGAATGTTGCGGGTTCTTAAATAATGTATAGCTTCAATTTTTCCTTCAATACCGCGGCTTCCAAAACCTGGAGCCACTAATACACCATCCAAACCTTCCAATTTTTCATGTGCATTTTCAGGAGTTAGTGTTTCGCTATGAATGGTTTTCACATTTACTTTACAATCGTTCTCAGCACCGGCATGAATAAAGGATTCAATAATGGATTTATAAGCATCTTGCAATTCTACATATTTACCTACAAGCCCAATGGTTACTTCATTTGTAGGATGTTTTACCCGTAAAATAAAATCTTTCCAAGCTTCCAGTTCAGGTTCATTTCGCATGGGAAGTTTTAATCTGGCCAATGTTACTTTATCCAGCTTTTCTTTCAACATCAAAAGTGGAACATCGTAAATTGTCTCAGCATCAATAGATTCTATTACCGCATTTTGGTTAACGTTGCAAAACAGAGCTATCTTTTTCCGTATTTCAGAGTTAAGTCTGTGTTCGGTTCTACAAACCAAAATATCTGGCTGCACTCCCAATTCTTGCAACCCCTTTACGGAATGTTGAGTTGGTTTTGTTTTTAGCTCGCGGGCCGCTTTAAGATAAGGAACTAAGGTTAAATGGATAATACAAATTGTATCCTGTCCCAATTCCCAGCGCAACTGACGAACGGCCTCAATATATGGCAACGATTCAATATCCCCTACCGTTCCCCCAAGTTCAGTTATAATGATGTCGTATTTTCCTACTTCCTCTAGCAACATCATACGGCGCTTTATTTCATTAGTAATATGCGGAATTACTTGTACGGTTTTACCTAAATATTCACCGCGACGTTCGTTTTCAATTACTGTTTGGTAAATACGACCGGTGGTTACGTTATTGGCTTGAGAAGTTGGAATATTTAAAAAACGTTCGTAATGACCCAAATCCAAATCAGTTTCTGCTCCATCCTCAGTTACGTAGCATTCGCCATGTTCATAAGGGTTCATCGTTCCCGGATCAACATTGATATAAGGGTCAAATTTTTGGATGGTGACTGAATAGCCACGAGCCTGAACTAATTTGGCTAAAGAAGCTGAAATTATTCCTTTTCCTAACGACGAAGTAACGCCGCCCGTAACAAATACAAATTTTGATTTTCGCATAATTTTAGGTTAATAAAAACCTTAGTGTACGGGATGCGAAGGTAAAACAATTTTAGGAGTAAGAAAGGCATGTTATCAAGATTGTATTAACAAATCTTAATGATAAATCATTAATGGTAAAATTTTCAATTTAGCTGATACCCTATTTATTAATCACTAACAATTAGTCATTAACCATTAATATCAAATTCTTTCTCTATAAGTTTTAATAAACAAAGCTCCCAAATTTTGGTGTGGAGGTATGTAATCATAAAACCGTTCAAGTGCTTCTTTGTTTCCTTTAAATTTAGTTTCAATAGATTTCCAAAGCAATGCCCAATCAATATCTTTGCCCAATCTAACGGTTTCGTTTATCTGATATATTACTTCATTATTTACCAGCATTGTACCTATTTGCTTGGAGGAAACAATATGACTTTCAGGACTTATGTCCAAAACCTTGCTAATATTATTATAACCACCACAGCTGCCCAAAACAACTATTCTTGCTTCAGGATTTAATGATTCAATGGTGGCCCATGCATAAAAACTATGCCCACGGTGAACTACAATTTCAGGCCAACGGTTTTTGGCCATAAAAATATCTCTAATTTCAGTTTGCCCTTCTCCTTCTTTTTCAGGGCGATTGGCATAAATAATAATTTGCCTCCCTTTTTTAGGACTTATCCTTACATAGTTTTTAAACTCTTCAATTATCCAATCGGGATTCTTATAGCTAGCAATAAATGATTTAAAACTCGCGTCACCATCTTTATCTTTATAAAATAATAAATGTTCATAACACGTATCTGATTTAAAAAGCTGACTGGATGAAATTATTGAAATATTTGGGCGATTCGTTAAATGTTTATTTGAAATGATTTCTAATAATAGTTCATAGAGTTTAGATGCTTCAAAATTTCCATTTGCCGTAACAATATAAAAATAGTTTGTTATTAACTTTTCTAACTGCTTTTTGGTTGCTTCATCTTTTAGGCTACCATAAGTATCTGCTACTGTTACTGCATTTTCAATATTACCAATCACATCTTCGAGGCCTTCACAAAATTTATGAAATAAAATGTTTTTTTCCTCGGCAGTAAATTTATAAAGAAATGAATTTAAGGTATTGTACCCGGCACACATTTTAATGAATTTGCGAAACTCTAACCAGCCCTGTTCTTCTAAAAAAACAAAGTTAGATTTTGTATTAATTTTAGAATCCATTCGTTTATACATTCCGATAAAAGTTGAAGTGTAAATCTCACTCTCTCCCAATACAATTAATGTATAGATTTCATTTGCATTAAAATTATTTATGCTTGCAAACCGAACTTCATCCTTCTCTTCATGTAAATCATTAATTATCTTAATTTGTTTCAAACAAAGGTCTTGTAATTCCTTTTCAATTGTGTATTTGGCGGTAATAGGATTTTTATTTATTAATTCAATTAGCTTTTTCATATACGCTATGGGCTCTCTACTAAGTTTATCAGCATTTGAAATAGAAATTTTACCATAACGAATATCATCTAAAAATGAATAGCACTGGCTTTTTAAACCCACTTCAGAATAAATTTTAACAAAAGTTTTCATCCATACATTTTCCGAATTTCGTATCACTGTATTTATATAATTTTGAGAATAAAGATAACCCTTTAATTCTCCGGGAGCAAATTTTACGAGTTCCAAAAGCACCGTATCAGAATATGACTGTTCGCTTATTTGTTTAAAATGTCCTATTAAATCGGTAGGCGAACTTTGAACGACCTTTAATAAAAACTCTCTACATTCTGGTTTGTTGGCATAAAAAGGTAATATTTCAAGAGCACCAATGGCATTACTCAACATAATTGGTATTAGTCGGGTCAATTCATTTTCTACCATGCACCTATTTGCCAAATTTATTTGTGTTTCATATTTGGCAGTTAATTCAATATTTTCGGGTTCTATTCGTTTTAAAATATTTAGAATACATTCTAGTTTTGTTAATTTGGTTTTGTAATTAATTTCTCTTTTTTCAATAAGCAAAATGAGATCATTGATTTTAAAAAATAAAGATTGCTGAATTTTGTCATTTAGGAGCTGGCTTCCAAAATGTACCCTATTATCAATAATACTATCAAATAGGTCGATTCGCCGCTGCTCATTTTTTATTTTTCCAACTATATACGCTAAAGCATCATTTGGTTGTGAATGCAAAGAATAACAAGAAAAAAATACGAAATAAATCAGTATTAATGGAGTGAATATAAATGTTATATTGTTTGATTTTGTCTTCGTCAATTTGAAATTCATTTTAAACGTTTAATCACAGCATTTTACAAATACTTTATTTAAATTTATTTACTAATTCCCATATTGCAATGCCACAACTAACTGCTACATTAAACGAGTGTTTAGTGCCGAACTGCGGTATTTCCAATATTTCATCACATAATGCTAAGGCCGTATCACTAATTCCTTCTATTTCATTCCCGACTATTAATGCCAAGGGTTTTGTATTTGGCTCAAAAATACGAATATCCTTGCTTTTGTCGGTTTGCTCTAGTCCCGCAATAGTATAATTTTCACTTTTTAATTTGTTAATAAGTGTTTCAATGTCTTCATAATACTCCCAGTCAATACTGTTTTCAGCTCCTAAAGAAGTTTTATAAATATCGCGATGAGGAGGTTTGCCGGTTATTCCACACAAATAAATTTTACCAATTCCAAGGCAATCGCAAGTCCTAAACATAGAACCTACATTATTCAAACTTCGCACGTCATCGAGCACTATTACAAGTTGCTTATTATTTTGATTTTTAAAATCATCAATTGATAGGCGATTTAGCTCTATATTCTTTAATTTGCGGACTCTTAAATCCATATTCGTTTTGTGTGCAAAAATAGCTGATAATGAAACACCGTTGATGAAACAATACAACGAAGTGAAACAAAAGTATCCGGGTGCTTTAGTTTTGTTTCGTGTGGGAGATTTTTATGAAACTTTTGGCGAAGATGCCAAAAAATCGTCTCAAATTTTAGGAATAACCTTAACAAAACGAGGTAATGGAAAGGCTAATGAAGTTGAATTGGCTGGGTTTCCTCACCATTCATTGGATGTGTATTTACCGCGATTGGTTAGAGCTGGACAAAGAGTAGCTATTTGCGATCAATTAGAAGACCCAAAGCTTACTAAAACTATTGTTAAGCGAGGAGTTACGGAATTAGTTACACCTGGAGTTAGCATCAATGATAAAATATTAGAATCAAGACAGAATAACTATTTAGCAGCTATATTTCCTGGGCAAAACAAATTTGGGGTTTCATTTATTGATATTTCCACCGGTGAGTTTTTAACAGCGGAAGGGGATGCAGATTATATTATTAAATTGTTTCAAAACCTGAAACCTTCGGAGGTTATTTATCCCAAATCATTTCGTTCAAAATTTGAAAACCAGTTTGGAGATTTTTATACCTATACCTTAGACGACTGGATTTTTGAACAAACTTTTGCTGAGGAAAAGCTTCTCTCCCATTTTAAAACCGCAACCCTTAAAGGATTTGGTATAGATGAATTGACATTAGGAATTACTGCCGCCGGAGCTATTATTCATTATTTAAATCAAAACCAACACACCAATTTAAGTCATGTCAGCACAATTTCACGTTTGGATAAGGATGAACATGTTTGGTTGGATCAATTTACTGCCCGCAACCTAGAGTTAATTTATAGTAATCATCCGCAGGGAAAATCACTCTTAGAAATTTTAGATAACACCCAAACACCAATGGGCGCAAGATTGTTGCGCAAATGGCTTGTCATGCCGCTGAAAGATAAGTTTAGGATTAAGCAACGTTTGGACACAGTTGATTTTGGGGTGACTCATTCTGAATTTACTAAAGACATTAGGCATAAGTTGACTAGAATTGGTGATTTAGAGCGCTTAATTACAAAGGTTTCGCTTTTGCGAATTAACCCGAGAGAAATTATGGCATTGGGAAGGGCTCTAGAAATAACTGCTCAGGTTAAAGAACTTTGTAAAATTACTCACAATGAGGAATTGATAAGTTTGGCAGATAAACTAAACCCCTGTGAGGTTTTGTTAGATAAAATAAAAACAGTTATAAATCCTGAACCTCCTATGCTTACAAACAAGGGGGATATTTTCAAAGAAGGATTTAACGCTGAATTAGATGAATTGCGAAGCATCGCTTTTTCAGGAAAGGATTACCTTTTAAATATTCAAAAACGGGAAGTTGAAAAAACAGGAATCACCAACCTTAAAATTTCATATAACAACGTATTCGGTTATTTTTTAGAGGTAACCAATAGTCATAAAGACAAAGTTCCATCAGAATGGATTCGTAAACAAACTCTCACAGGTGCTGAGCGCTACATTACTCAGGAGCTTAAGGAATACGAAGACAAAATCCTGACTGCCGAAGATAAAATTTATGCCATTGAGGCTAATTTATATAAGGATTTTGTGGAGTTTACTGCAGGATTTTTCAATCCGGTGCATACCAATTCGCAGGTTATTGCCCAATTGGATTGTTTGTTAAATTTTTCGGAATTAGCTATTCAAAATAATTACTGCAAACCAGAGATAAATGATTCAACAGCTTTAACTTTAAAGGATTGCCGCCATCCGGTGATTGAAAAGCAATTACCGTTAGGTGATGAATATATTCCCAATGATATTCATTTGGACAGAGAAACCAATCAAGTCATAATACTTACTGGGCCAAATATGTCTGGTAAATCAGCTATTCTTAGGCAAACTGCTTTAGCAGTACTCCTGGCTCAAATGGGTAGTTTTGTTCCGGCTAAATATGCGGAGATTGGAATTGTAGATAAAATTTACACGCGTGTCGGCGCTTCTGATAATATCAGTCAGGGTGAAAGTACATTTATGGTGGAGATGATTGAAACGGCCAGTATTCTTAATAATTTGAGCGAAAGAAGTTTGGTTATATTGGATGAAATAGGTCGCGGTACAAGTACGTTTGATGGCGTTTCATTGGCTTGGGCCATTGCTGAATATTTAAACCAACATCCAACTAAACCAAAAACTTTTTTTGCTACCCATTACCATGAATTAAATGAGTTGGAAGGCAAAAATGAGGGAGTTGTTAATTTTCATATTAGCACCAAAGAAACCAATACTAAAGTCATCTTTTTGCGCAAACTAACCAAAGGTGGAAGCGAACACAGCTTTGGTATCCATGTGGCAAAAATGGCCGGGATACCGACAAAAGTGGTAAGTCGCGCTGCCAAAATATTAGGTAATCTAGAAAAAGATCGGGCTATGGCAAGCAGTAAGGAAGTAACCAAAAAATTAGATAAACACGATTATCAATTGAACTTGTTTCAATACAACGACCCAAAATTGGTTAAACTGTCAGAGGAACTTCAAAAATTGGATACCAATATACTTTCCCCCATTGAAGCGTTATTAAAGTTGAATGAATTGAAAAATATAGTTATCGGCTAATTTACCAATAAAATATAAATGAGATTACTACTTATACTGCTTTTTACAATCTTTAATTCCCTTAAAGTATCAGCCCAAACCAACTATTGGATTTTTTTTAAGAACTCCACTCCAGTTCAATCAGTAAATCCTTCTTATCTTAAAAAAATAGCTTCTAAAAATGTGAAAGTTATTGGAACATCTAAATGGTTTAATGCGGCTTATGTTTCGGTAAACGATTCTAAACATTTAAAAAAAATTGAAAAGCTTTCGTTTGTAAAAAACATTGAACAAAGCCGAAAGTATAAGGTTCAAAAATTGGACATACAATTATTCGATTCTTTAAAATATGGTCAAGCCAATGTGCAACTAAATATGCTTGGATTGCAAAATTACCATAGAAAAGGATACACGGGAAAAGGAGTTAAAATAGGCTTATTTGATGGTGGTTTTTACAATGTAAATAGCATTATAGCCTTTGATAGTCTTAGAAAGAGAAAAGGCATACTAGCCACCCGCGATTTTTATGATAATAATAGCAATGTATATGATGATAATGAACATGGAATGTATGTGCTTTCGCTTATTTCCGGATATGTAAAAGACTCAATGTTTGGCTCTGCTCCTGACGCCAATTTTGTTTTGGCAAGAACTGAGTTTGTAGCTACTGAAAAACATATTGAAGAATTTAATTGGGTAAGGGCTTTGGAATGGGCCGATTCAATTGGCGTTGATATTATTCATTCGTCTTTGGGTTATTCAAAATTTGATACCCTAGAAGGAAATTATACATATAAGGACATGGATGGGCAAAGTACTATTATTACACGGGCTGCTGAAATGGCCTTCAGCCGTGGTATTTTTATAACCAACAGTGCCGGAAATGAAGGTCAAAACTCATGGCATTTTATTACCGCACCATGTGATGGAAAAAATGTGTTGTGTGTTGGTGCCGTAGATTCATTTAGGCATCACGCTAAATTTTCAAGTTACGGGCCAAGTTCGGATGGACGAGTAAAACCAGATGTGATGGCTATGGGTAAAAATGTAACCATTATTGGAACCAATAATATTATGCGTCGTGGAAGCGGCACATCATTTTCGGGGCCAATTATGGCAGGGTTTGTGGCCTGCTTAAAACAAGCCTTTCCTAATGTTAGCAATTCTATTCTGCTAGATGCCATCCGCAAAAGTGGTCATTTATACAAAACCCCAAATGATAGCATGGGCTTTGGAATTCCTAATATTAACCGCGCAGATTCTTTAGTTCGAGTAAAACTTTCAACTACCTCCATTTCTAAACAAAAATTTAAAGCTTTTCCAAATCCATGTCATTCAGTTCTATATTTTGAAAAAACAATATCTTTAAATAATATAGAAATGACGGATATTTTGGGTAAAACCTATTTTCCAGTTTTAAATAATAATTCCATTGATATGACTGGTTTTAAGCCAGGTATATATTTTTTAAAGCTTGAAAATTTTGAGGTAGAAAGGGTGATGAAGATTTAATTACAATTTAAACATGGCAATTGTCTAGCTTTGCAAAAACTAAAAATAAGTTCTAAAAGAGCAATTTATAATTGTTCAATCCCTTAAAAATTAATGAGAAGAAAACTAATAAGCCAAAAAACATTTGGTATCACCAAAGAAACGAGTCTTGCCGACCTAAAAAAAATCTACCGAAGCCTTATTAAAGAATGGCATCCTGATAAAGTGCAACATGATGCCGCACTATTGGCAGAGTCTGAAATAAAAAGCCAAGAAATAATAGATGCCTATCAGTTTTTGGTAAGTATATCGCCTGAAACCCATGCTGCCAATAGCGAGGAGTACGCAGAATTGACCACCGAAGCCGCTATTGAAAACTGGGAATACAAAGGAATTACTTTAAAATTTTTCTTTCAAAATGGAAGTGTTTACGAATACCTTGGCGTTCCAAAAAATGTGTATATGAAAATGATAAACTCAGGAACCACTGGCCGTTTTGCAAGGCGACATATATTTCATTCTTATCCTTATCGTAAAGCAGCCAAGGAAAAAGAGCAAGCGGTATAAAGGCAAGTAATATTATGAAATTGAATATTAAACTTTTCGTTTATGTCAGTTTTCTTACATTAAATTCCTATGCACAAGTGAATAGTGTTCAAAAATTAATTTCCAGTTCAGGATGGGATTCTTTATTTCCTAGGCGAGCAGGAACTTATGGAACACATCCGCAAGGTTACACTTCCGATTTTTATTCCTACAAAAATATCAATCAGGCCGCCAATGAAATGGCTGATTACTTTGTGCTAATAAGAACTAAAAAAGGAGTTTGGGGCCAGCTTATAACCATCACCAGAAAATCTAATTTAAAGACTTATAAATATTCAGATGTAGATTCCTGGTGGTATTCTAATTCAACACCTGAAACCATTGTAGTTGTTGATTTCGAAAATTTCCTCAATGAAAATTCTCAGACAAACAATAAGCGTGAATTAGCCGCTTTTTTGGCCAATATTTCTAAAGAAACAACGGGAGGATGGGAATTTCCTGTGGGTGGAGGTTCGGCTGGGGATTATGCAAAATGGGGTTTGTACTTTGTTCATGAGGTCGGATATACTAAAACCAATGGAAAAGGTACCTACTCCCAAACACATGCCGAATATCCTCCGGATTCAAGCGTTGGGTATTACGGAAGAGGTCCTATTCAATTATCATGGAACTATAACTACGGTCAATTCAGTAAATTCATTTATAACGACAAAAATGTATTGTTAAAATATCCAGATTCTTTACAAGAAAACGGGGTTTTAGCATTTAAAAGTGCTATTTGGTTTTGGATGATGCCCCAATGTCCTAAGCCTTCGTGTCATCAGGTGATGCACGATCAATGGTTACACGACAGCGCTTATTCGTCCTCTAAAATGTATTATAAAGGTTTTGCTCATACCAATAATATCATTAACGGAGGGTTAGAATGCAGATCATATTCCTCCTCTGCCTTTACCCAAAAAGTAGTTTTGCGCTCAAAACTTTACAAGTTTTATCTTGAAATAATGGGCTTTAAATCGAGTGCAATTTCTAAAGAAGATTCTCTCGGATACTCTACTTTATGTTATTCTTCATCCTCAAATGCTATGGAAGATTATCTGAATTGCAAAGTAGATAAATCATATCTCGGTTCTTTTGGTATTGATACTAAAAAAGCATGTGGTTCATTAAAATGGATAGATGGTAAAACCTATACTAAAAGTATAAAAACAGTAAAATTTAATATTATTAAAGGTGATAAAAACGGAAATGACAGTTTAGTAATTCTGAACCTTACAATTAAACCAATCGCAAAAGGAATTGATAATCATACCGAATGCCATTCGTACACATGGATTGATGGAAAAACCTATACAGCAAGCAATGACACTGCTACATACCAAATAAAAGGTGGTGCTGCAAACGGATGCGATAGTATCGTTTATCTAAAATTAAACATTCTTCCAATTGCTTTAGGTATTGATAATCAAACTTCCTGTCAATCTATTACTTGGATAGATGGAAAGACTTACACAGCAAGCAATGATACTGCTATTTATCACATTACAGGTGGGGCCGCCAATGGTTGCGATAGTATTGTTAATCTCAAATTAACTATCCTTCCAATTGCTTATGGAATTGATTCACATGTTACCTGTAATTCTTTGACCTGGTTAGATGGAAAAACATACACAACCAGCAATAATTCGGCTACGTTTCGCATTTCAAATGGCGCTTCAAGCAGTTGTGATAGCATTGTGACGCTTAATTTAAAAATTCTACCAATCACTTTTGGTATCGATCATCAAAAAGCTTGCAATTCATTGACCTGGATAGATGGAAAGACTTACACGAAGAATAATGATTCGGCTACATACCGCATTTTGGGTGGTGCTGCTAATGGTTGTGATAGTGTGGTTATGTTAAATTTAACCATCAATACCATAGATGTTTCAGTAATTCAAGATAGTTTAGTTCTTAATGCTTCATCCAAGGGGGATACTTACCAATGGGTTGACTGTAAAAATAGCTTTACTCCCATTAATGGTGAGACTAACCGGTCTTTTATTTTGAAAGCAAACGGAAGTTATGCGGTAATCGTCACTCAAAATGGTTGTGTTGATACATCGGATTGTTATACCATAGCTAATTTGGGTATTAATAAAATTAATCCATCATCCTATTTAGTGGTTTATCCAAATCCTTCTAAAGACATTTTTTCAATAAACTATTCAGGAACTTCAATGGAACTCTATTTCATAACAGATATAACCGGAAAGACTATTCGGTCCGGTTATTTGCACCATGGTATCAATACTATATCCATAGAAAACGAATTAGCCGGTCTCTATTTTCTTAATGTGGGATCAACTTTTATTAGATTATTAAAACAACATTGATTTTTTGAATTATTAAAAAACCCACTGTTTTAAATAATTCAACTGCATAAATCCTCGCATTGTTACCCAGCTAAAATTTAAAAATTAAACCTTCAATTATTTTTAACTTTTAGTTTTTAACTCCCAATTTAATTGTCATTTTTATGTCATGTATGGGGGGGGTAAAAATCATCGAATAATTTAAACGTGATTCGCCATCAAATATATAAAATATGAAAAAAGTATTAGCAATCTCCCTACTGGCGTTAACCTTAGCATTAGTAAACTGTAAAGACAAAGGCACCACCGACCCTACTCCAACCAAAACTTTGAACAAAAGTTTGATGGTTAATAAATATTGGAAAACAACCACTGGGATTCCTTTAGATAATTATTTTAGAAGTGATGGAAAAATATGTTCTTCCGATGGCCAAATGGTTTTTGGAACATGGGCATGGCTAAATAATTCTGATAGTCTTGAAAAAGTTGATGCAACCTTAGGACGCTCTGTATGGTATGTAGGTTATTGTACTGAAACAGAAATGGCTTTAGGGTTCAAAAGAAACAATAAAGAATTTGTTTTTACTAAACAATAAAAAAAGCTTTAAAAAAACAAAAAAGCCCAAACAAAAGTTTGGGCTTTTTTTATGAAAAATAGTTAAAGGAATTTTGAGCATTTGTGGCAAAAAGCCACAAAAAAACCACCCGTGAAGCAAGCTTATTTATATGCTTCAGCGGGTGGTAACGCAAATCAATCTTTATCTTTTAGTTTATTCTACAATTTTAAAGGTTACGGAATACACATTGGCACTTCCTTGTGGCACGTTTGGCATTCCTCCGCCTCGACTACCGCCTGATTTGTAAGTTTCGGCAAACAATACAGAGAATGGATTGGCATCTTTTTCACCACGGCTTGATTCGCCGCGGGTTTTAATAATGGATGACAAATCCAAAGGTGTTTCGGTAGCTATCAGTTTAAAAACTTCATTTCCGGTTGGAGGATAAAATACAATAATATCATCATCGCCCAATTCTTTAGTTTCACCCGGATTAAGTCTGTAATCCAATGGCAAACGGCCGGTGCTGGCATTTGGTACCACTAAATTTATAACGTTATCCGGCTGAATATCAATAATGGTAAAATAAAGCGGTTTGGTACCGTTGTTGGTTATTTTAATTTTATAAGCTTCCTCAACTTTAAAAGTCATTACACCGGTTTCATCAGTTTTGGAAGCAATATCTCCTCGTGATTTTTCTTTTATCTTCTCTCCTTCTTTTAAGGTTTCAATGGGAATAAATTCAAACCTTACATCCATTTTAGCATCGGTCACACTCAATCCTCTAATGTATGAAGCCTGGCTGAAAGTTTTTACTTTTTCAACAACCGATTCAGCAGTTAAAGCTATGTTACTGTTCACAGGTTCTTCTAAAAGAATAGCATCATTAGAAGAAGTTAGTTTTATTTGATTACCGCGGCTGTGAGTATTTCCTTCATCTACAATAATATCAGAAACTCCGTCTTTCACAGTTTTAATAAAAGGATATTTTGCAAACTCAGCCATGATGGCCTTTTTTAATCCATCATTACTTACTTCCAATTTTACTTTTATTTCAAGATTTCCATAGTTTTTTTCGGTTACGAAAATCCATGATCCCAACGCTGCATTTTTGTCAAGCGGTGCATCTAAAGTTACGGTAGCATTGGTAAAAGTAGCTGAAGTTACTTTTCCTGTGGCTTTAGGTTTGGCTTTGCTCACATCCTTGGTATCTATATCGTAAAAAGCTACTTTAGTGTTAGTAAATAACCCTAAAAGTTCGCCACCATTTATCACCACTTCTTTGTCCCCGTTCCATTTATCAACTTTAAAATAATCCTGCTTACCAACTATTTTACCCCCTAAAATCGTATAATCTAAGTCTCCTTCGGCTTGCGGAGTTTGGCGTGGTGCAAAACCACTCATTTCTACTTTTATTTTATCAAATAATCCACGATAGGTTGAATTTTTATCAGCATTGGCAAATACTCTGCTAAATGCATAGCTTAATGAACCAACCCCTTTACCATTTTCATCTTCTGTTTCATAATTCAATTCATGAGGACTGGCTCCAAAAAAACCAACCATTGGTGCCATTTTATCAGAGCCACTTGGGTTAGACGACACGGCATTGTTATCGGCTTTTTTATCTTTCACAGTTTGCGCATAACCTTCAGATTCTAATGGTTTATCAGTTCCTCTGTGTTTTCCTCCTCCACGGGTACCAGTTCCTGAATGGCACGCATCCAATATAACCATCACGTTTCCTTTAGGGCCTATTTTTGTTCTTAATACATCCATCTGTTCGCCCAATTCTTCATCACGTATGTGATTTTGGCCGATATAAACTCCAGGCTGATAACGGACTTTAGCATTGTAAGCAACCAAAGCTTCATCATAACCATCTATTTCATCACCGTTATTATCCATTATCTGCTGGCCATGACCTGAGTAATGAAAAACAGCTATCCCATCTTTTGCAGATTTTCCAATCAAATGAGTTTTTATGGCGTTCATAATGCCATCTTTGGTGGCGGCTGCATCACTTAGTACAAGAATATCTTTATCGGCAAATCCTTGTTTAATCAAAGCTGCTTTTATTAATGGTATATCGTTTTGAGAACTAATGCTGCTCCAGCCACCGTTAGGTTCATAATTTCCGATGGCTACAATTAGTGCAACTTTACTTTGAGCCTGTGCAAATATTGCTACAAATAATAGGGCCACAATGATGAGTGATTTTTTCATATTAAATCTATAAGTCTTTAATCGTATATCTAAAATCTACTAATAGTAAATGGTTGATTTAATAATTGTGCTTTCACCTGAAAGATATTGGCGGTACAAAGTAGCTTGAGCTGAAGGATTAGATGCATCACTTAAATAATAATCAAATACCCCGCTAAGACCGCTCAATTTAATGGCTGCACCCAATTGACTTAAGGTTAATACTTTCCACATGTTAGGGTTGTTTTCATTATAAATACCCCCACATAGTACGAAGTATGTTTTTCCATAAGAACCGTCGCCTCTTTTATTCTGATAAAACTTTTTATCTTCTTTTTGAGTGTATTGATTTCCTCCCTCTTTATAGTCAAAAGCCACTTGACCATAAGACGTATTTAATGTTACACCCGGTATTTGAGTCAATACATAACCTGCGATAGCATCCAATTCTATATTTCTTAAAGTACCTGCGGTAAAGCTCACATTTTCAATAGCTCCTGAAGGTGATTTAATTTCAAGTCCAACTTTACCATTGGGGGCAATTTTTTCAAATTCGCCTAATACTTCTTCAATATTACGAGTAGCTATACCGTTAACTTTAGTAATAAAATAACCGATTTTACTTCCCATATAACTGTAGGCATTGCTACCTGGTATAACTCCATATATTTTTGCAGCTTCATCCTGAAGTGTATAATTTTCACCATCTACTTTATAGGCTTGAGCAACCTCAAGACCAATATAAGAGCGCTTAACACGTCCATTGTTATTCAATACTTCTGTAATTATTCGTTCGGTAATTTTTGGTTCCAACGAAAAATTAATTTGTTGTTGTAATACTTGAGATCCATCAGGTGCTGTTGCAAAAGCAATTTGAGAATTAACACCTACCACTTCACCTTTTTCATTTATTAATGGCCCACCGCTATTTCCCCAAATAATAGTTGCAGTATGTTGTAAAAATCCAAACTTACCTGTTAGTCCACCTCTTGCACGATTTTTAGCACTTATAATTCCATCAGTTACACTGTAAGGATAGCTTCCCAAGGGATTTCCAATGGCAAATACTCTATCACCTACCAACGGTTCTGTTTTGGTAAACTCTACCGTTGAAATTTCTGAACCTGGAGTTGTCACAAACTCAAGCACAGCCAAATCATAAAATGAATCACCACCTAAAACTTTACACTCGTATTTTGTTTGATTAATACTGAAAACATAAATACTTCCACTTTCAGTTGAAGCAGATTCAACCACGTGAGCATTAGTAATCACATAATACTTACCATTCTTTTTAATAATAAATCCAGAGCCGCTTCCTTTTGCATTAGTAAGGTCGAGGGCTTGTTTGTAGGCATCTTCCGATACACTTCCACGCATACCTAAGGTCATTTTACCCAAAGGTTCGGTTTGATAAACGGCAACGGTCACTACCGCTCCGAGACATTTTTCTAATACAGCTGAAGCAGATTGGGCAAAAGAATAAACTACTAATAAAAATAGCGCTGAGATTGTTAAGATTGATTTTTTCATTTTGAGTTTTAGTTAGGTTTTTAATTATGTAATACTTTAAAATATTTTTAAGTAAATGAGAAGAAAAACATTCGGAATTTATTGGAAAAATAAATAGAAACTAGGTGTGGGTGGCTATCTATCCTATGGGGGGGGCAATTGTTTATCAAACCAATGAATTCACCCCCCCCACGTTCATTACCATATCCTAAAATATTACTAAATATACTAGTAAATAGTAACATATTATTATTGCCTGAAATTTTCTTTGTTTCTAAATAATTTTCATGCAAATATTTCCTCTGATTTTGGGCTGAAAGCTCAAAATTAATAAAATCAAAAATTAATAAAATTATTAATTTTTTCATAAGATAATCCTAGGTTTGTCAATACGAAAATATTAAAAAAGAAATTAATATTATAAAGTAAATTTGAATTCTTTTTTTTGAAGTGTGAACCAAGCTGAATTTATAAACGATAGTAAACTACTCAGTGGTATTTTAAATGATTATTCAAATATCATTATCCTTTGTGATCAAAACACAGAAATATCTTGTTTGCCATTATTAAATTTAAACCCTGTTATTCCCTTAATATCTATACCCCCAGGTGAAAATAACAAATCTACTTTTTCATTAAATCTTATTTGGAATAAACTTTTGTTAGCCAATGCCGACAGAAATACAACTCTCATAAATATTGGTGGAGGTGTAATTACAGATATTGGTGGTTTGGCTGCTGCTACTTACAATCGCGGAATAAATTTTATTAATATTCCTACGACTTTAATGGGAATGGTAGATGCCGCCAATGGAGGAAAAACTGGTATTAATTTTAACGGTTTAAAAAATTATATAGGGACATTTTCAGAGCCGGAGGCCATTTATATTTTGCCTAAATTTTTAAAGACTTTATCTGTAAGTCAAATACAATCAGGATTTGCCGAAATGTTGAAACATGGCCTAATAGCCGATAAACAATACTTCAAGCAGCTAACTTCAATGGATCTTGAATTTAGTAATTTTGAAATAATTCATTTTACAGAATTAATAAAAAAATCCGTTGCACTGAAAGACAATATTGTTTCAAAGGATTTCAAGGAAATTGGCAAAAGAAAATTACTGAATTTTGGTCATACCATTGGACATGCGCTTGAATCTCATTTTATTAATTCAAATCTTCCTCATGGCCATTTTGTTTCAGCGGGAATGATTTGTGAAACCTTTTTGAGTCATACAATAGGTAAATTGGATTTGGCTGAATCTCAAGAAATCATCTTTTCCATTGATAATATTTTTAATAGAATTCCCTTTTCTGCAAATGAAATAGATGAAATTGCACATTTAACCTTAAAAGATAAAAAAAATAAGGATCAAATAGTTAAATGTGTCTTTTTAGATAAAACAGGTGAAGCTAGTTTTGATAATGATATTACTATTAAGGATGTTGTTGAAAGTCTTTCATTCTATAATTCTTAATTATATATGAATCTTTTCTTTAGTCCGAAAGATTTTAATATCGAAATAGATTTACCTGCATCAAAAAGTATTCATAATCGGGTTATGATTTTGAATACGCTTTATAGTTTAAATCTAGAAATATCCAATCCTTCCAATTCAGGCGACAGTGTGCTTTTGCAAAAGCTTTTGAAGAGCAAAAACGATGTTCTAGATTGCGAAAATGCGGGAACGGTGTTTCGTTTTTTAACAGCTTATTTTTCGGTAAGAAATGAAACGGTAACACTTACAGGAAGTCGAAGAATGCAAATCCGACCTATTAAGGAATTGGTAAATTCATTAATAGATTTAGGTGCAGGAATTGAATATTTGGATAAGAAAAGCTTTCCTCCTATTAAAATTTTTGGAGGATTGACAAAGGGTGGTTCAGTTAAAATTAATGGAGGTACAAGTAGTCAGTTTATTTCAGCCTTAACAATGATTGGACCAAAGTTGGGGAATGGTCTGGAAATAATTATTGAAGGTAAAATTTCATCCAAACCGTATATTGAAATGACGGTAAAATTGATGCAAAATTTGGGATTTGATGTCCAATTCAGTAATAATATAATTGTTACAGAACCCTGGTCTAAAAAAACTGAATCCACATCGATGGAAATAGAATCAGATTGGTCCGCTGTTGCATTTTGGTTTCAAATAATTGCTTTAAGCAAGAACGGAAAGGCGTTATTTAAACGATTAAAAACGCAAAGTGTTCAGGGAGATTCAGTTTTGGCTTCTTGGGCTCAAAGGCTTGGATTGAATATTGCAGAATTAAATGATGGACTTTTGCTCGAGAAGGCCCCCTTACCAATAATAGAAAATTCGTATTGGGATTTTACCAATTATCCTGACCTTGCTCCTTCCATTATAGTTTTACTTTCCATCGAAAAGAAAAAGGCAACGTTTGTTGGTCTTGAATCTTTAAAAATAAAGGAAAGCAACCGAACATATGCTTTGCAAACCGAATTGAAAAAATGTGGAGTCGATTTAATAGAGGATAATGGCAAATGGTCTTTAAATGCTTCAAATTTTGAGTTACATGAAAATACACTTTTTGATAACTATGATGACCACAGAATTGCGATGGCTTTCGCGTGTTTAGCTTTTATAAAACCTATTAAAATGGAAAATTTAGACGCTACAAATAAATCATATCCTGATTTTTGGGAGCATCTTAAACTCACTGATTCATAGTATATTTGCAAATAATCAAAGCAAAGATTATACCGCTAATTAAAAAATAGATTTAAAAAATTAATTAAATGAATTCGTTAGGAAATCTTTTTAAAATTACATCCTTTGGTGAATCTCATGGCCCGGCAATTGGTGTTATAATTGATGGTTGTCCTTCACTGTTAGAAATTGATATAGAATTTATTCAAGAAGAATTAAATAAGCGTCGTCCGGGGCAATCAACTATTACTACTGAAAGAAATGAGATAGATATAGTGGAAATTCTTTCGGGTGTTTTTGAAGGCAAATCAACTGGTGCTCCTATTACTTTATTAATAAAAAATAACGATTCAAACCCAGCAGATTACGAACCTATTAAAGATGTTTATCGACCTTCTCATGCAGATTTCACGTATCAAAGCAAATATGGAATTCGTGATTACAGAGGCGGTGGCCGCTCGTCAGCTAGAGTTACAGCCGGATGGGTGGCTGCAGGTGCCATAGCAAAATTATTGTTAAAAAAATACGGTATTTCAATTACTGCCTATGTAAAACAAATTCATCACATAACTCTAACAATACCTTACTCTGAATTAAATTTTGATGAGATAGAAAAAAACAAGGTTCGATGCCCCCATCCCGAAACGGCAGCAATTATGGAACAAGAAATTTTAAAAGCCAAAAATGAAGGTGATAGTTTAGGGGGAATAATATCATGCATTATTGCCAATTGCCCAATTGGATTGGGAGAGCCCATTTTTGACAAATTAAATGCTAAATTGGCGCAAGCCATCATGAGTATTAATGCTGTGAAAGGCATTCAATTTGGTGAAGGATTTAATTCGGTAAATTTTAAAGGTTCCGAAATGAATGATACATTTATAAAGAAAGAAGGAAAAACTAGAACATCCACCAATCACTCAGGAGGAATACAAGGTGGCATAAGTAATGGAGAAGATATTTATTTTGAAACCGTTTTTAAGCCGACGGCTTCCATTTTAAAGTCTCAAAAATCTGTGGATATAGCCGGCAATGAAACTACTTTAGAAGCTAAAGGTCGCCACGACCCATGTGTGCTTCCCCGCGCTGTTCCTATAGTGGAAGCAATGTCTGCCTTGGTTTTGGCTGATTTAATATTGCTTCAAAAGGCATACAGTCTGTAGAAAACAATGTTTGTACTTGCAATTTTAAACACGTTGGTTTGAATTTATGTTTGACGCAAAACCTGTTATACAATTAGATAATGCCATTATTTTTCAGAATCAAAATCTGATTCTACAAAGCGTTGACCTAAATGTTTCAAGTGGTGAATTGGTATATTTAGTAGGTAAAACTGGTAGCGGCAAAAGCAGTTTACTAAAAACACTCTATTCCGAATTACCGCTTAAGGAAGGAAAAGGCGAAGTGGCTGGTTATGATTTAAAAAAAGTAAAACGAAAGGATATTCCATACTTCCGGCGCAAACTAGGCATCGTTTTTCAAGATTTTAATTTACTAAGTGACCGCAACGTTTACCAAAATTTATACTTTGTACTTAAATCAACTGGTTGGACAAAGAAAACTGAAATTGAATCTAGAATTAACGAAGTACTAAACCTCGTTGGAATGGGTAGCAAAGGGTTTAAAATGGTGTATGAATTATCTGGTGGTGAGCAGCAACGTTTGGTTATTGCACGTGCTATTTTAAATAAACCTGAAGTAATATTAGCAGATGAACCTACAGGAAATCTCGACCCAACCGTAACTGACGATATAATGCTATTGTTAAAAAATATTTGCGACAAAGGCACAGCCATTTTAATAGCGACCCATGATTATCGGATAATTAATAAATTTCCTGGTAAAATATACCGCTGCGAAGAAGGAAATGTTGAAGAAGTAAGGTTTGTTGGGTAGCACTTCTTATTGTTTAACTCTACCAAATTTCCAAACTTTGATAAAGTTAAAAATTAATTTATTCCTTTTATAATAATATTAGGTGTAAAAACAACCTGATGCCAGGTTCTCCCTGATGCAAACAAGGTTATTTTAAGATTTAGAACTAAAGAAGACCACAACAATTTTCTCACTAACTCTTTGATAGGGTTTTTAACCTTCAACATACTTGCTGAAACTTCAGCGTTAGTATATCCGCACGATTTCATCAATTGCAAAGCCGAACTTTTATTTAGCAAACATTCATGTGTAAAATCCCCATACGAAAAAACAGAACTAATAGGAGCATCCATATTTGGGGTGCGGAAAATCAACATTCCTCCTGGATTTAAAATTTTCTTAAGGTTTGTAACTAAATCCGTCAATTCATCTTTTGAAAAATGCTCAATAATATCCATGCCACTTATCAAATCAAATGTTTCATTTCCTGCATTTATTAAATCATTGAGGTTTCCTTGTCTCACTTCGGTTACGCCTAATTTATTGGCTATTTCTACCTGCTCTGGGCTTATATCTATACCCGAAACATTGGTATAACCATTTTCTTTGGCAGCAGCTAATAATGAGCCATTTCCACAACCAATATCAAGTATTTTAATAGTTTTTACGGATGAAAAATGAGGAAGAATTTCGTGGCTAAAAAACCATTTCTGTTCTTCAAAAACTGCTTTAAAAGCAGCTGGATCAGCTTTGCCTACCTGACTACTAAAGTATCGTTTGTAAAATGTATCCCTGTATTTGTACATTAATTTTTTGCCTCGCGTTTTAATTTGGTTTATTTGCCTGCAAATTAACATTATTTTTACCCTGTGCTGGAGTGTTGTTATAAAAAAGATTGTTTTGAAGCTGGATTGGACGAAGCTGGAAGAGGCTGCCTTGCTGGGCCAGTGTTTGCCGCAGCGGTTATTTTACCTGCCGATTATCGCCATTTATTATTACGCGACTCTAAAACATTAAACCATAAACAGCGTGAACTTTTACAAAGAGATATTGAAAAAAATGCCGTAAGTTTTTCAGTAAATCTAGTGGATGAAAAAACAATTGACAGTATAAATATTTTAAAAGCCTCGATTAAGGCCATGCACTTATCTATAAAGGGACTTAGCACAAAACCCGGACATTTGGTTGTAGATGGAAACTACTTTTTGCCTTATCGTAAAATCCCTCATAAAACGGTGGTAAAAGGTGATAATACTTATATGAACATTGCCGCGGCCTCTATTTTGGCCAAAACATATAGAGATGATTGGATGAAAAAACTTCACTCTGAATATCCTGAATACAACTGGGAAGGAAATAAAGGATATGGAACCAAAGCACATGTGGAAGCTATAAAAAATTATGGGCTTACCCCTTACCACCGCCGTTCTTTTCATGTAAAATCATTACTTCAATATTCCCTTTTTCAAAATAAATGTTTATGAAACGAATCAGCCTCATTGCTCTTCTACTCATATCCTCTTTTATTTTAAAGGCCCAAGGCGGGTATTTAGAATTCGGCTTGGGAACTAAATATGACGTATTTAAAATTAAACAACCTGAAAACGTATTTCAAAGAAATTTTGATTTGGGTGCTACAGCATTTATATCCTATGGACATCCTTTTATAAATAAAAAATTGGCGTGGGAATTAGGTTTGGCTACTAATAATTACAAACTAAACTTTAAGGTAAACGGAGATAGTGGACTAATTTTCTCTAACCGTGAACTGGTTAGTGTCATGCGAAGCAATCGGCTTTTTCTAAATGTGGTTTATTTAACAAAAAAAATAAACTCTAGATTTTCATGGATTAATACTTTTGGAATTTCACTACTTATTGGATCTAAAAATCCATATGACGTTATTTTACAGAGAAGCCGTGAAATAAAAACTACTAATGGTCCTCAAAGCATTGATATCAAAATTAAAACCTATGGATTAACTGGAAGTGCCATCTTAATTGGTGCGGGAACTAAACTTTATTACGCCATGAATAAAGACATTAATTTGGTAGCCAATTTAGCATTTGTGGCAGGGCTAAGTGAACTAACCAAAGTGGATGTGAATTATGTTTTGGGGACAAATATTAATTATAAAAAAGCAGTTTTCAGTTCCAATGGTTTTGCCCCGATGTTTACACTCGGAATAAAATATGATTTGAAGAGGTAATTGAGTTTACTGAGTTAAATATTTTTTGAATACCTCCTTCCTTAAACTTAACTTCGCGTCAAATTTTAAAAGAAAATGCAAGACGTATATATCGTATCAGCCGTTCGTACTCCTATCGGAAGTTTTATGGGAAGTTTATCCTCTGTTCCTGCTCCTAAATTGGGTGCTGCAGCTATTAAAGGCGCTTTAGCTAAAATTGGCTTAAACCCAAATGAAGTAAATGAAGTTGTAATGGGTTGTGTATTGCAGGCCGGTGTTGGTCAAGCTCCTGCCCGCCAAGCTGCTATTTTTGCAGGTTTACCTGATAGCGTCATTTGTACAACTATTAACAAGGTGTGTGCAAGCGGCATGAAGTCTATTGCTTATGGAGCACAAGCCATAATGTTAGGACAAGCAGATGTAGTAGTAGCAGGCGGAATGGAAAATATGAGTATGGTACCACATTATTTAATGGGGTCACGTTCAGGTTATAAATATGGCAATGTAAATGTAATTGATGGATTGCAAAACGATGGTTTACTAAACGTTTATGACCAACAAATGATGGGTAATTGTGCCGAGTTGTGCGCAGAAAAATATGGTATTACACGCGAACAACAAGACAACTTTGCAATTGAATCCTATAAACGTTCGGCTGCAGCATGGGCAGCAGGTAATTTCAAAGAAGAGGTAGTTCCTGTTGAAATTCCCCAACGCAAAGGTGACCCAATTATTTTTTCAGAAGACGAAGAATACAAAAATGTAAAGTTTGATAAAATCCCTGGACTTAATCCTGTATTTAAAAAAGATGGAACTATAACGGCTGCAAATGCAAGTACTATGAATGACGGTGCAGCTGCATTGGTATTAATGAGTAAAAGTAAAATGGAACAATTGGGGTTAACACCACTCGCTAAAATCGCTGGATTTGCAGACGCTGCGCAAGCTCCTGAATGGTTTACTACCTCTCCTTCTCTTGCAATACCTAAAGCAGCAGAAAGAGCGGGAATAGCAATTACTGACATTGATTTCTTTGAATTTAACGAAGCTTTTGCCGTAGTTGGGTTAGCCAATAATTATTTATTAGGATTAGATTCTGACAAAGTAAATGTAAACGGCGGAGCGGTTTCTTTGGGGCATCCATTGGGTTGCTCTGGAGCAAGAGTTATTGTTACCCTTATAAATGTTTTGAAACAAAACAATGGCACGTTTGGTGGTGCTGCTATTTGCAATGGCGGCGGCGGTTCTAGCGCTATGATAATTGAAAATATTGTTTAAAGCTAATAAGCTTAATGAAACTAAAGCACATCGCAATCTTAATTTTCTTTAGTTTATTTGGTAAGTCGGGCATATCTCAAGCTAAATTAAAGGGTGACGTAATGGTAAGTGTAGGATTGGCAAGATGCGATCTTTATAATAAACTATTATTTCTAGATCTTGGTTCCAAGAATGGACCATTGTATCCTAAAACTCAAACAGCTACCAACTTTCTTGATTTTAATATTACCTACTTCTCTAAAAAAAATATTGGAAAATTTAAACCTTTATTGGGTATGGGCTTCACTCCTTATGGATTTACGGAAAATGGTGAAACGTTAAATGATAGTCAGAAAACAATTAATTATTCGTTGATTGTTAAATTAGAATATGCAAGTTTCTATAGTGGTTTATCATATACTATTGTAGACAAAAATAGAGTAAACATAAAATTCTGTCAAACCTTAAACCCCATGTTTCTCATTAATAAATCACTTTCTATTTTCAATAAAATGGGGATTTCATCCCGATCAAATATATTAGTTGAAATGAAATTTAATAATGGGAACATTCTGTCGGTTTCACCATTTTTCCAAACTAGTATTTTAAAATTTAACAATTTAAAAAAGATTTCCGGAAGTCCTAATTTTCATCCTTATTCATATGGATTTAATTTAGGAGCCTACTTAAGACACTAAATTCATTAATTTTATCGTTTAAATCAAAATGAGATTCTTCATAACAGTATTACTATTTCTTATCTCTTTATTTAATTCTTTTGCCAAAACCAAAAGTGTAAAAGATACCACCAATTTTGATTCTATTCGAAATTACGAATATGAATTAGAGGGGTTGAGCAATAACATTATAAATGGAGAAGATCAGACCACACGAATTACCAGTACCTATTATTTTATTCAAACTCTTAAAAAAGCTTTAAAAATTAATAATTCATTTAATTATCCATTTTCAAGCCTAAAAACAGTTTCTATAATAAAACCAGATGATAATAAATTTAGAATTTTCACCTGGAATTTGCCGCTCGATAGCTCGAAATACTTATATTTCGGGGTAATTCAAATGAATGTGAAAGATACTTTTCAAATATTTGGGTTATACGACAGCAGTAATTTTGTAAATAATCCAAGCTATGCTACTCTTGATAATAGACATTGGATGGGTGCATTGTATTATCAAATTCATACCTTTAAACACAAGAAGAAAACCCAATATTTGTTACTTGGATGGGATGGCGAAGATGCAAAATTGAATAAGAAAATAATAGATGTATTATGGTTTGATGATGCTGGGCAACCAAAATTTGGAGCCCCTGTTTTTGATAACGATGGTGATATTCAAAGTCGAATGATTTTTACATTTGCCGAAGAAGCAGTAATGAGTTTGCGCTACGAAAAGGACGAAAATATTATAGTTTTTTCAAATAGTATCCCTCCTAATCCTATGCAAAAGGGAATGTTTCAATACTACCTTCCCGATGGAACATATGATTTTTTTAAACTTCAAAAAGGATTTTGGGTGAGGTATGAATATCTTTTTAAGGATGCTAAAAACCCTCAGCTCTACAGAAAAGAGTAACCCTCTGATAAATATCAAACATTCTAATCTTATTTTATTATGTTTATATTTACCTTTTAAATTAAAATCCATCTATTTCTTTAATTTTAATAACTAAAATAATTCATCATTCTCCCTTATTTTTGAAGGATAAAAAAAAACATGGATATTTTTAATACTATTCTTCATTATTCCCACAACATACTGCGTTGGGCTGTTTTATTAACTGGCGTTTGGGCTATGTATTTAGCTTTCAATGGGGTAAATAGCAAACGAACTTGGGAATCCAAAGATAATAAAGCAGGTATGTTGTTTGTATTATTTTGTCATCTTCAATTACTCTTAGGATTTATTCTATATTTTTATTTAGGTAAATACACGCTATTTTCGGATATGGCAACGAATATGAAAGACCCTGAAATTCGCTATTGGGGAATGGAACATTTATTAGGAAATATCATTGCCATTGCCCTAATTCAATATGGTAGAATAGCTTCCAAAAAAGCTGTGACTGACTTGGCCAAACATAAAAAAGCTTTAATTTGGTTTACCGTAGGTCTATTAATTTTATTGGTTAATATTCCGTGGCCGTGGACTAAAATTAGCGCAGCCATTTTCCCAGGAATGTAATTTTTAGTTTTGAGTTAACAACTAAAAGTTAAAAACTAAAAGTAAAAATAAAAAGAGAGTTAAAAAAACTTATAACTTTTAGTTTTTAACTTATAACTTATTCTTCGAGTCCATCCAAATAGTTACTGGGCCATCATTTACCAAAGCTATTTTCATATCGGCACCAAAAGTTCCGGTTTCAATAGGTTTTTCGAGCAGTTGCTCCAGTTGTTTTACAAATTTTTCATAAAGAGGTATTGCTATTTCGGGTCTGGCAGCTTGAATATAGGAAGGACGATTTCCTTTTTTAGTGCTGGCGTGCAATGTAAACTGACTAACAACTAATATTTCGCCATTAATATCTTTTACCGAAAGGTTCATAATTCCTTGTTCATCATTAAAAATCCTAAGGTTTACTATTTTATTAGCAAGCCATTCAATATCATCTATTGTATCAGCTTCTTCAATGCCCACAAGTACCAATAGTCCTTTATGAATGTTTGCAGTGATTTTAAAATCAATTTCTACCGACGCTCCATTTACTCTTTGAATTAAAATTCTCATAATCGGTCGAAAATAAATGATTATCTTATTTCAATACGATTAATATTGTAAACAAATAAAAAAAGCTATGTTTTTAATTTTCCTTGGCATAATTGCCCTCGTTGTTTACAGTTTCTTTGGTAAACTAATTCCTAATCCACAGATTGGTAAAGGGATTCAAATTGCAGGTGTTGTATTTATTTCAGCAGGTTTATTTGCTTCTAGTGTAAAACAAATTAATCCCGGTGAGGTAGGAGTTAAAATTTTGTTTGGTAAAGTTCAAAACGACATATTAGAAAGTGGATTGCATTTTATTAATCCGGTTTTAGAAGTCCAAAAATTAGATGTAAAAACCCAAAATTATACGATGAGCGGTGTGCATGATGAGGGAGATCAAACCGGCGATGATGCAATAAGAGTGCTTAGTGCTGATGGATTGGAAGTAATTATTGATTTAACAGTTTTATATAGAGTAATACCATCCGAAGCTCCAAATATTGTCAGAAAACTGGGTGCCGATTATACGAATAGAGTTGTGCGACCAATTACGAGAACAAAAATCCGTGATAACGCGGTGTATTACGATGCCGTTTCACTCTATTCAAAAAAACGGGATGAATTCCAGGTAAGAATATTTAAAAGTATTGAAAATGATTTTAAGAAAAGAGGATTATTGTTGGAACAACTTTTGGTTAGAAATATCACTCTTCCTCAGTCGGTAAAAACCACCATTGAATCAAAAATTAATGCGGAACAAGATGCTCAAAAAATGCAATTTGTTTTGCAAAAAGAAAAACAAGAGGCTGAACGTAAACGCGTAGAAGCTCAAGGTATTGCTGATTATCAGCGAATCATAAGCACAAGCCTAACCGACAATCAGATTAAGTATGAAATGATAAAAGCCTATAAAGAAATGGCCACATCACCCAATGCTAAAATGATAATTATGGGGGATGGAAAATCACCGGTAATATTAGACGCTAAGTAAAGGTTCAAAATTTTGAATACATACCAAAATTAACCTATCATTATTTTTAAGTAAAAAAATTGTAAAATTGCACGCTCAATAATAGATGGAGACCCTAATAATTATCTCTTTTTGTATTCTATCCTATTTGTTAGGTTCTTTACCTAGTTCAGTCTGGATAAGTCGTGTTTTTCATGGTCTTGATATTCGTGAGCATGGTTCTGGAAATGCTGGTGCAACTAATACATTTAGAGTTTTGGGTAGTAAAACAGGTATTATTGTTTTATTTCTCGATGTTTTAAAAGGAGTTACCGCAGCAAGTTTAGTTATGTTTTTAGGAAGTATTGTTCATGGAACCGACAGATACATCAATATTCAATTGCTTTTTGGACTTTGCGCAGTACTTGGGCATTTGTTTCCAATTTATGAAAACTTTAAAGGAGGAAAAGGCATTGCCACACTTTTAGGAATGGCTATAGGTATTGATTACGCCTTAGCTTTGGCATGTATCGCTTTATTTTTAGTAGTTTTAATTTCTACACGATACGTTTCATTAAGTTCAATATTGGCAACGGTAGCTTTCCCTGTATTTGCTATTTTTATTTTCAAACGCGATGAACCTTTGCTTATTGCCTTTGGCATTGTTGCAATAATAATTGTAGTTTTGACCCACCAAAAAAACATTAAAAAACTGTGGTTTGGTGAAGAGAATAAAGCCAATTTATTTAAAAAAAAAGCCTAAATGAGTTTAACTAATAACCATACCGAATTAGAAGAAGAAATCATTTCGTTAGAAGACCTTATTGGAACCTATAATATTGTGCTTTATAATGATGATGTTAATACTTTCGATTGGGTTATAGATAGCTTGGTTGAACTTTGTGACCATTCGAACGAGCAGGCCGAACAATGTGCCTTGTTGGTACATTACAAAGGAAAATGTCAGGTTAAAAGCGGATCATACCATGACTTAAAGCCCATTTGTGAAGCCTTGTTAGATAGAGGACTTTCAGCTAAGTTGGAGGATTAAGGCTTTATAATTATTGTCATGCTGACGAAGGAAGCATCCTTAATATACCTATAGAGTTTCTTCGTGCCTCGGAATGACAAATCATTTTCAAATTTTCAAATTGATAAATTTCCAAATCTATAACTAATGCCCTCCTACTCTATCCAAGCCGATTTTGAAAACATTGATTCGCCTGAGCTGATAGCCGCTTCTTTGGCTATTTTACAAAATGAAAATTGGCTAATTAAAAATTATAATTCAGAGTTTCTTAATGCTGAAAAAGAAACGGTTGCTAATCAAACGGCGCAACTCAAAATATCCGTTTCAAAATATGAGGTGACAATATCGTGTGACTCTGATTTAGCGGAACAAGCCAATCAGTTTATTGTCGATTCATTTGCCGATAACTTAAATAAATTTGTGGCTTCAGCTTCGTTCGACAATCAAGTGAGAAACCTGAAGCACCATTATTTTATGGATAACCCACTTCAAAATGAGGAGGAGGTTGCAACTAAAAGTTCAAAATATTCAATTGCAAGCACTGTATTTAGTTTTAATAAAAACTTTAGGGTTACACCGGCTATTATTCTTTTAAATGTTTTGGTTTTTGCAGCCATGGTGATTACCGGCGTTAGTTTTATGTCGCCCGATACAGCTGATATTATGAAATGGGGAGCCAACTTCAGGTCATCGGTTTTGCAAGGCGAATGGTGGCGGTTAATTACCTGCTGCTTTATTCATATTGGCATTATTCATATTTTGTTCAACATGTGGGCACTTTATAATATCGGTGTATTTTTGGAACGAATGATAGGTAGCTGGCGGTTTGCATTTGCATATACCATTGCAGGATTAGCAGGAAGTTTAAACAGTATAGTATTTCATTATGCCACGCCAAGTGCCGGTGCTTCAGGAGCAATTTTTGGAATGTTTGGTTTATTTTTGGCATTACTCACTACCAATATTTTAGAAAAAGGGTTCCGAAAATCTATGCTGCAAAGTATTGTACCCATGATTCTTCTCAATTTACTGATTGGCACTTCTGCAATGATTGATAATGCTGGCCATATCGGTGGATTAACAGCGGGATTGATTTGTGGTTATTTGTATGCTTGGCACTATAAATATCCATTAAGCAAGTTTATAAATATCTTTTCATTTGTACTTCCTACGGTTTTAATCGTAGCTTCGGGTTTTGTTATTAACCAAAAACTTCCTGACCCATTTACAGCCTACGAAAAGATATTGGACAAAGTTAGCACTGCTGAAAAAAGTGCCATGGCCATGGAAGCCAAGCCTAATTATAATACTGAAGATGCCTTAAAAATTTGGGATACAGCCATTGCTGAAATAAATAAAACCCAACAACTGAAACTAAACACAGATGCGGAATTACGAAACGAACGTCTATTATTTTACCTCCAAAAACGTAGACAAGAAGTTGTTCTTTTAAAAACTCCTACTGAAAACGAATTTCTGATTAAACAAACTGCACAAAGCGTGGATTCTATTCTGACTATTTTAAATAAAAAGGAAGAAGAGTAAAATTAATTGTTTTTAGTCGAGTCTCAAAAATTTATTCAGCCCAATAATCATGGTATTACAATTTTTAAATTGGCCAATTTTATTTGCAAGGTTTTGATTAATGTTATTAAAAACCTTGAAATTTTGATGCGAAAAAATTCTTTGATTATAAGGCTTTGCCCTCTATAACTCTTATTCACTTTTTTCCTTGATGAAAAAAGTTAATCAAACATATTTTTAATTTAAAATTACTTTTTTGAGGTTTGACTATTTAGAATCGAAACTTTTTTCCTAAATTAAACTTCATCGCAGTCGGTACATCCACATCTACCTTTATTACCCCAACATTATAAACGGGAAGATTGAGGTTCATGTTGCCAAAAACATTCAATTGAGCGCCCAATGAGTATTCTCCTCCAATGCCTCCGCCTAATATCAATGTAGAAGCCGTGTATGCCGGTGCATATTGTGGTGTGTAGTCCTGTTTATTATAACTTTTGGATGTACTGCTTACATTCACAAATTGCAACCCTGCAAAAGCCTGCATATAAATCTTAAAGCCATCATCCACCAAATCTTTTAAAAAATAGATGCGGTATCCTAATATTCCGCTTTTGCCTTATATTTTGTAATCCACATTGATTTTTTTTTGAAATTGGTCGGGCAAAGTACCTATGTAATAAAGAACCTCTTTCTTTTGGCTATGGCAAGGAAAATAGCAGTTGAAATCTACAAAATATGCCTGTTTTTTTCCGGTGGCCGAAAACAATCCATTGGCACCGATTCCAAATGTAGTTCCAGTACCTATTAATGATAATGAGGTAGCTTGAGCACCGAGCCCAAAACATCTTTCTCCCTTGGGTTTTGTTTCAGTTACATGCGTTGTTTTTATGGAGGTTATTTCAACAGCCATTAAATTTATAAAGGAACAACAAAAAATAAGTACTGAAAAAATTGCCCTTTTATTCATTTTTTTAAACCCTCTTAACAAATGTAATATTAAAATACATTTTATAAAATCTAGCGGAAGCTATTTCCCTAGTTTGTTTGAGTTTGTAAGCATGGGCTAGTTCATTAAGAGTAATAGTTTATTTTTATTCAAGCGAAGTCCCCCCCCCCTACATTAGCAAGGCTTAGGCTATTTTCAAATGTAATAGATTCAGAAATTTGAAAGTGCTTATTAATAAGTTCTATAATTCTTCCTTCTGCCTTTTCTAATCTAATTTTGGCTCGTTCATATTTGCCTTTCCAATACTCAGCATTCAATTTATAAGCTAACAATAATTCATCCTTTAGTACATCCTTTTCTTTCAAAGCCTTTACAACTTTGTCATTAATGCTTTGATTCTAAATTAGGTTTATTATTTTGGTTCAACGCTGTGCAATCTTCAAATACCAATTCAAAAGGCGTAATTTGTAAAACAGTGGCTATACTATCCCAATATTTTTCCCAATTATTCTTCAATCCATTCTCCAATTTAGAATATTCGCTGAGGGATATTCCAATTTCCTTGGCCATGGTTTCCGATTTAATGTTTTTAAGTTTCCTTAATAGCCTAATATTATTTAGTATAATTTTCTTTCTTTCACCATTAAATACCTTGTGCTGCATAGGACTGCTACTAATTTATTGTAACACAAGAGTACACTATTATTTTCCATTTAGTTTCTATAAAATTTCCAATTTTTGGAAACTTTATTTCCTTTTTTTACTTAAGAATTTCCTTTTGGTTTGATGATGTGTTGCAACGCAAAGAATTAAAGGCTGCCTATAACCTTTTTAAAGTGGGAAAAAATTAACAACTTAAAAAAATAAAAATTATGCTTAAAAAAAATCTTTTAATTCTATGTTTTACAATTTTGTCAGTATCTTTTTCTTATTCGCAAAGTTCATACAGTTTTGAATCTAAATCCGCTTCAAACCCTGCAATAACCTATATTGCAACAATTACCTATAACCTTGATAATACAGCGACTGTTAGTCGAACTTCAAGGCCATCGGTAAGTGGTGACGAGACAAAAGTATTCGTTGATTTACCTGCCTTAGATTACTCACTGAATATAAGTGAAGCGAGCACCTGCTTGACTTTTAATATTCTAAGCCAAACAGGTTATATCTATTATATTGATGAGAATATTTTAGTATCTACAATAAATGGTGGCCCAGGAAGCTTTTGTGTTGATTGTGGCTGTGATAGGGTAGTTACAGGAGAAACGGATGGACATTGTAAAGGAAAAGGCACCATTTTAGGTACGGGTATATCTCAAATAAATGTACTTATTGTTTGCGAAAATGTAAAAAATTGTGAATATTGTAAAGTTGTTGGCGTTTCTCAAGGTACATCAAATAATTATCATCCTAGTGGAGCCGTTATATTTAAAGCGGTTTCTGCAAATTAAATTAAAAGTATAGACTTAAGATTATTGTATAATAATCTTAAGTCTATTATAATAATATCATGAAAATAACCAAATTTATTTTAACGATTTTTTCAATTCTCTTATATTTATATTCATCTGCTCAAGATGATATGGTTAAAGAAATAGGCTTGTTTTATAAGAATGTAAAAGTTATAAAGTATCAGTTTGTATATAAGGGAAAAGATTATGATGAAAATGATACCACAATTCTATTAGGTTCAGTTATTCAACAATTTATACATCATGATTCAACTCTTTCTATTAATTACAATATAAAAATAGACTGTGGTGATAAATATGTTAAAAATCAAATCGAAAGAATTAATTTCATAAAACAGTATAATTCATTTAAGCGAAGTTCTTATTCTCTAGGGATTAGGAGTGTGGATGAGAGCAGTGCCTTAAATGAGATTTTTTTCGGCACTATTTCAGCTTTGGTGGATTCAAATGAATTAAATTATTTTATCGTTGAAAAAGATACAATTGTTGATGGTATTGGATGTTTGAAATTAATTCAAAGAAGACAAATTTCAAACTTTAATGGATATCTAAGTTGCGTATTTCTAATTGAGAAAAGCACGAATAAACTTGTCTTCTATAAATCTTTTTTAAATTTAGGAAACATAACCAATTATGAGGAAATGAGTATTTCTTCGATGGAGTTTTTTGATAGTATTTCTAAAGATACTTTCTCTATAAAAGCTTTTAGTAGTAAATATGGAACTCCGGTATCCATTGATTCTTTGATAAAAATTGATGATAATAAAAATGTTAGTATTGGTATTGGAACTACCCTAAAATCAATTGTTGGTAAAAGCAATTTGAACTCATTTAATATAGATACATTCAACTTTGGTTCTCAAATAACAATTCTTGATTTGTGGTATATGTCCTGTCCACCATGCATAAAAGCAATTCCGTATTTAAATGAGATTCAAAATAAATTTTCGAAAAAAGGAGTTAAAGTATTAGGCATAAATAATAAAGATTCGGGCAAAGACACCAGTATTATTAATAATTTTATTCGAAAAAAAAGTATAGCCTACGAAATAATTTTAGTTAATAGTTTAAACTTCAAACCCATTCAAACAAGTTTTTTCCCAACATTATTAATTTTGGATAAGAAAGGCACTATTAGATACATTAAGCAAGGATTTTATGATGATATGAATGTCCAAATTGAAAATGAAATTAATAAGTTATTAAATGAGTAGTTTAAGACCAGTTCATTTTTAATTGAATTTTAGATATGAAAAGCAAGGCCAATCCTAAATAATTAAAAATTATTAATTTTATTAGGGTTATCCTTAAATTTCAATTCATTCTCTCAAATCATTGACCAAAATAAATATGATAGTTCAAAAAAACATAATTCAAAATTAAACTTTGTAGGCTCACAGAATTACTGGCGCGATACCATCAACAAAAAAATCTAAGGCTTAATTATACCCCGCAGCCAATGGCTGCCTCAGTGCAAACACCACCGGTTTATGATTTTATTGGCACTACTTTGGTGCAAGTGTATTCAGGCATTGCCACTACAAAAAATGATACCAATTTAAGTTTTAGCACCTTGGTAAATGGGTTTGGTAATTTATCTTTGATTACGTCAACTCCACTACTCATTAGAAGAACTCCTTCAAAAAACATCGTTTATTACTCTGATTTTTTTTCATTGGCTACAGGCACTATTCCCAACCAAACCGGCACGGTTCAAGAAGTATTGGGAACTATAGGGCTAGGTATAAATAATAGCATTTTGTTACGAGGTGATTTAAACAAATTGCATTTTGTGCTTCGACATAAAATAGGAGCCAGTTATGGCAAGTACCCGGGTTTATTAAAATATCCCAACGAAAAATTAGTGTTATATCAAAGTATCCAGTTTCGGATTAAATCGGCCTATGGTGCATTGGTTTTTGATTTTCATTTACGCATCACTCAAATAAATATTAAGCCCTTTGTTTCGGTAGGGTATTATCAAAAAATTTAAACAATCAAAACCGGAATTTTAACCTTATGCCTTACTGCATCTAGGGTAGTTCCAAAAATTAAATCCATAAGCGCATGGTGGCCGTGGGCTCCCATTACCAATAGGTCGCAATTTTCAGTGTTTACAATTTCAGGAATACTGCGTTTGGGGTTACCAAATCCCAAACGTATTGAAATAATATAGCCTTTGGATTCCAGTTCCAGTTTATATTTTTCCAAGCTTTTTTTATCCGATTCGGTTTCCAAATCATCTATTTCATTTCCCATCATTCGGGCTCCTGCCGTTTCTACAATATGAATTAAAATATATTCAGCCGTTTTGCCACCTTGCGCTATGGCGTTGCTTATTGCCATAGTATCACTGCTACTAAAATCAACTGTTACGGCTATTCTGTTATACGCTTTTGAAGCTGTAATCTGCAAATCCTGAGGCAAGCCATCGGGTACATTCTTTTTTCGGGCCTTAGCTTTTTTAACCAACGGAAATAAAGTGATGTATATTAATAACAAACCCGCTCCAATAGCTACCGGCACAATGGTAAAGTAATAAATCGTTGGATCAGGTGAATCACTCATCCAGCCACCAATGGTATTGATTACTAATTTTACATTGAGCGAAACAATTATTAAAGCTACCAACCAAGCCAAAATTTTTACCAAGACCTTATTGGCAAACTCTCCCATTTTACTTTTATCGCTGGTAAGGTGAATAAGCGGAATAACTGCAAATCCTAATTGCATGCTTAAAACCACCTGACTGAGAATGAGCAACTGCCCTGTGGCTCCTTCGCCAAAAAAATAAATGGTTAAAAAAGCTGGAAGAATAGCAACTAGCCGTGTTATTAAACGTCTAAGCCATGGTTGAATTCTCAGATTTAAATAGCCCTCCATTACTATTTGGCCTGATAAAGTTCCGGTAAGTGTAGAACTTTGTCCTGCGGCTATCAAGGCTACGGCAAAAAGAATCGGTGCAAATCGGTTTCCAAGAACATTATTCAGCAATGAGTGAGCATCCTGAATTTCAGAAACCTCACTATGCCCGGTTGTAAAAAATGCTGATGCAGCTAAAATAAGAATAGCTCCATTGACAAACAGCGCTAGGTTTAATGCTATTGAAGTATCAATAAAATTAAACTTAATAGCATCTTTTATTCCTTTGGAAGAAGTATCAATTTTGCGGGTTTGTACGAGTGATGAATGTAAATACAAATTATGAGGCATTACTGTTGCGCCAATTATTCCTATGGCTATATAAAGAGCATTGTAGTTAGGAATGGAAGGAATAAAACCTCTAATTAAATCGCCGCCGTTGGGTTTGGCAAATATCATCTCAGCAATAAATGCAAGCCCAATAACCGTTATCAAAGCAATTATAAAAGCTTCCATTTTTCGAATACCGTTTTTTTGAAGTACTAATATTATTAAGGTATCGGCCACCGTTATGGAAACCCCCACCAATAAAGGAAGGTCAAACAACAATTGTAAACCAATGGCCATTCCTACAACTTCGGCCAAATCGCAAGCTGCAATGGCTATTTCAGCCAATATCCAATTGAAATAATTAATTACAGGATGATAAGTAGCCCTTGAGGCTTGTGCCAAATCCAATCCTCTAACCAAGCCTAATCTAGCACTTAAACTTTGAAGTAATAAGGCCATTAGATTACTCATTAACAATACCCAAAGCAAACTGTAGCCAAACTGACTTCCACCGGCCAAATCTGTAGCCCAATTGCCTGGATCCATATAACCAACACTAATTAAATAGGCCGGCCCTGCAAATGCAAATAACTTTTTCCAAAATGTTTTTTTTGTAGTTGTATCTACACTTGCATATACTTCTGATAAGGATTTGTTGGAATTATTCATAACTAAAATCTTGTTTTAGATATATTCTACAAAGATAATTATGTTTTCACAAGGTTATCCTCATGTTTTAAACCGGGACTACCTTGAAATGATAAACTCGCTTGAAATTTTAGATTGGTCTGCTGTAAGAATACTTACAAAGTAGTGGCCTCTTAAAAAATCTTCGATATTAACTGTCTCTGATTTTAAATTTTTTCGAACCTTTTTAGAAAAAATATTTTGCCCCAAGGCATTGTATATTTCAATCGTTTGAGGCTCCATTGTCATTGGCCATTCCACTCTAAGCGTTTTGTCGGCTGGATTGGGGAATATATTTAATCCCTGTTTCTCATTTGGAACAAAACCACTGATTAGGTCCTTTCCTATTAATCCAAACGTGTATTCCCCTTTTTTTAATTCATTTATTTTAATGCTTCCTCTTTTATCACTTTTAGCGCCAATAGTTTTTACCATATTAGTTTCCACTTGCCAATAGCTTTCAGCATTTTGGCGGTATAATAATACAATACTATCTTCAGAATGATTCTCCAATAATTGATTATCCAACCAACCACTTGTATAATTCGAAGATTTTAGTCCATCGTAATTAATGGTAGCAGATGCTTTAATGGAAGGATCAAAAATTCCATCTACTTTCCAATATCTTTCTTTTGAAATCACAATATTTGGAATATTCAAAAAATAGCCATCAGGATAAACCCAATTGTGTTCAATTCGTATCAATGAGGTATCCGTATTGTGAGTAATTTCAACTTTCATCATGGAATATGCAAAATCAAATATTCCTATAGAATCAGTTAAAATTACATCATCTGTAATAGCATCTGAAAATTTTTGGTCATAATCCAAACAAATAAATTCAGGTTTAAAATTAGTATTAATTGTTAAAGGAGCCGGAGTGCCCAGATTAAATTTTAAAACCTGCTTTTTAAAATTTTTATCAAAAGCAAATACTTCATACGGCATATTTTCATAAACATGATGGCCAAATCGTTTCTTTTGTTTGTAGTTTATTGTTGTTTTCCAAGTATTGGTTTCTTTCAGTGAATTAAAATTATAAATAGAGAAATGAGCAAAGCCTGTATCACTGATTATTTGTTTTACATAATCGTTTGGAATACCAAAATAATTACTAAAATCCAAAGTAGTTAAGTTTCCCATTTTATAGGTTTCCATTAAACTTTTGCATTTTTCTTTAAATGCCTCATCCCCCATGACACCTCGGATACAATGCACCATATCGGCTCCTTTTTTATAAACATGCCTGCCATAAGTATTTTGGTGACTTACATTATTCACGGCAGTGGCCGCACCATCTGCCAAATGTGCAAATTGAAGCACACCTTTATGGATATTGTTAATATAATTCTGATACGCTTTTTTGCCATAAACAAATTCAGTAAACAAAGCTTCGGAATAGCTGGCCCAACCTTCATTAAGCCACATATCTCCCTCTGTTTTACAAGTAGCATTATCACCCCACCAATGATGACTTAGTTCGTGAGCCATTACTGTTTCATTATTCAAAGTACCATCAATTCCATAATGTGGGAAGGCAATATTACACGCATGCTCCATTGCTCCTGCATTAAAAGGAACAATACTGTAACCTACCCTTTCAAATCTATATGGACCATAAAAATTTTCAAATACAGTGAGTGCTTTTTTAAGATTAATAAATGACTTTTTAAGATTTACAGTATCTTTAGCTTCGGCAGCTAAAATGATTGACATATTTTTATTGATACCTGTAAAATTATCATAAACCAATTTGTAAGGAGCCACTGCCACCGAGGCCAAATAGGTTGGGATAGGATTTATATGTTCCCAATTCCAAGTGGTAGTATTATCTGAATTTTGAACTGTATCTTTAAAATTTCCACCGCAGACGGCGGAATAACCTCGCGGCACTTTTATTGAATAGCTATAAAGTGCTTTATCGGTAAAATTATCAATACACGGAAACCAAACCCGACCAAATGAATGAGGATTGGAAACAAAGCCCACTCCCATATTGTATGCATATTCTCCACTAAAATAAAACCCACCCCATTGATCATCTCTAACGGGGGTTCCTTGATAATATATCTTAACAATGATTGGTTTTGTTAAACCCTTGTGAATTTTAAGAAAAGTATCATTATAAGTGTAATTTAATTTGGAAAAAGTAATACTGTCAATTGCTTTATAAAAAACACTATCCACTTTTAATTTTAGCAACATAAAATTAATGGAATTAGCATTTATACCATTTAATGGTTTACATTTAATTTCAGCTATACCTGACAGTTTTTGTGATTTAAATTTAGATAGGTCTATTGACAATTTATAGTTTTCGACGTCAGTGCTATCAATATTTTGAGCTTTAACTAATGGTACTGAGAAAGCAAAAACAGATAGGACTATAATTTTACAATTAATTTTTATACTTTCGAGAAATATTTTAAACATTCTATGAATTATTCTATACACAAAAGTATCTTATTAGCTTCAATAATTTTGACATCCTTGACAGCATTTAGTCAAATATCTATAACAAGTGCTAATATGCCTTCAGCAGGCGACACAATACGCTACAGCTCGGTTCAAACTGCGGCAGGAGTTGATTTTAAAACAACGGGTGTTAGTAAAGCTTGGAATTTTACAAATTTAAAATCAACATCACAGGACATTTATAGTTATAAAAATTCAACATCCACTCCTTATATTTTCAATTTTGGTCTCGGTGCCATTGGATTAAAAGTAGCTGATTCATTGGGTTCAGGGCAAGCAAGTTTTAAAAATGTATATACATTCTTTAAAAAATCAACTGCAAAATGGGAGGCGGTTGGAATAGGATTTCAATTGAGCGCTGTTCCTTTGCCTCAAGCAGGTAAGCATACCAACACGGATGAAATTTATCAATTTCCATTAAATTTTAAAGATAAGGACAGTGCAACATTTGCATTAAAGGTACCTTTGTCATTAGCTATCCTGCCAATAGGAAGTTATTTTCAAGATGGAAATAGAGTAAATTATGTGGATGGTTGGGGTACTATTTCAACGCCTTATAAATCAAATGTAGAATGTATTAGAGTCAAGTCAATAATTACTGAAAAGGATTCATTGTCAGTTGAAATTACAGGTCAAACTCCAATAAATTTTGCATTTCCAAATAATAGAGTTGAATACAAGTGGTTAAGTATAACTGAAAAAATACCAATGTTAGAGGTAAGTGGTACTGAAATTGGTGGCACCTTTACCCCAACATCAATTAAATACAGGGATAATTATATTGCGTTCGCCAAGGCCTCATTAAATTCAATTGCCAATCAAAATGTATTAGTCTATCCCAATCCTGCTAATAATGCCATAACGATAGATATTCCAAACTTGATAAAACATGATTTTAAAATTTTTATGTTTGATGTGAACGGTAAACAAATTGAAAATTTGGAATTTAAAACGAACGAAACGAATTCAGTATTCTTAAACACATCCAATTTGGCGTCTGGTAAATACACAATCATAATAAATAACAGTTCATCATATAATTTCACTACGTTAAATATTATTAAATAAATATGAAACTAACATCTACTATTATACTTTTAATTTTATGCGCTTTTGGATATGAAGTTAAGGCACAAGCCACTTCCTCTAAAGATGCAACTGTTCAGGCTTGGGTTGAAGTAAATAAAACTGCTCCATCAATAAAAATACGATGGCCCTATATTTCGGGCGTTACCAAATATAATATTTATAGAAAAACAAAAGATGAAACATCTTGGGGAACTGTTGCAAAAGGTACCGTTAATGGAACTGATACAGTTTGGATAGATACAGATGTAAAAGTTGGAAATGTTTATGAATATAATATCATTAAAGTAATAGGTACCCAAAACATTGGAATAACTTACATCCTTAGTGGAATTGATGTTCCAGTGGTTCACTCACGTGGAAATGCTTTGGTTGTTGTAGAAAAAGGTTTAGCAACATCAATCACTACAGAATTGAATAGTTATCTAAAAGATATTGCTGCGGATGGATGGAAAGTATATTCTATTCAGGTATTAAAAACAGATTCCGTCCAAAAAGTAAAACGCGAAATCTTAAAAATAAATACGCAATGTGGTGGAATTAAATCATTAATAATTTTAGGACACGTACCCGTTCCTTATTCTGGTGACTTTGGTCAAGGAAATTATGGTTCTGCACCTGATGGCCATGTACCAGATCATAATGGAGCTTGGCCTACTGACTCCTATTACGCAATTGATTATGATTCTTGGAATGATGGTGGCACAAATAGTGGTGCCTCCAGAGCAGAAAATAGAAATTTCCCGAATGATAATAAATGGGATGAAACCCAATTACCGGGTTTAGTAAAATATTATACAGGAAGAATTGACCTATCAAATATGCCAAAATTCCCTAAAAATGAAGTAGAACTTACAAAACAATATATTAAGAAAGCGCATGACTTCCGTTATAAGATAACTCAAACTTTAGAAAAAGGGGTAATTGATGAAAACTTTAACGGACCAGCTTATGGATATTTCGCAAGTTCAGCATGGCGCAATTTTTCGGTAATGTTTGGACCTAAAAATGTAGTGGAAACCGATTTATTAACCACCTGCAAATCCGAAAACCTACTTTTTTCATATGGAGCAGGTGCGGGCTCATATCAATCTTGCAATGGTATTGGCACTACCGATGATTTTGTAACTAATAAAGGAGCTATTTTTAATATGCTTTTTGGAAGTTATTTTGGAGATTGGGATAATGCTGATAATATCCTTCGTGCCCCTTTGGCATCAACAGAAAATGGATTGACAAATGCCTGGAGTGGTCGTCCTTACTCTCAAAATCATCAAATGGCGCTTGGCGATCCCATTGGTTATTGCGCTATGATAACCCAAAATAATATAGGAACTTACGCTTATAATATTTTTGCCAATATCGTTTCTATTGGTTTAATGGGAGATCCTACTTTAAGGTTACATATGGTGGCTCCTCCTACCAACATCACAACCACTGCTCAATCGAGCAACACAAAAGTGAGTGTGAGTTGGACCGCTTCTACTGAACCAGGAGTTATAGGTTATTATATTTACCGATCTGGAAATCCACTGAGTAATAATTATCCAATTAATTCTACCCCAATTACTGGAACTTCATTTATAGATAATACACCATTTCAGGGAACAAATTATTATTTAGTAAAAGCTTTGAAACTTACCACTTCGGCAAGCGGCACCTATTATAACCTTAGTCATGGTAATGAGTCGGTAATAAGTAATATTATAGGATCTCCAGCTTCAACTATTAATATTGCAAAGCAAACGTTAGAAATATACCCAAATCCTGCTAAAGATGCAATTATTTTAAAATTATCATCTTATTCAAATGGTAACATTATAAGAATTTTAAATTCACAAGGCATGTTGGTAAAATCAATTGAAACTACTCTCAATAATAATCTTACTTCTGAAACAATCTCAATTTCAGACCTTGCTTCTGGTTTATACTTTATTAATGTAGGAACAATAAGCTCTAGGTTTATTAAAGAATAGCTTAAACTTTTAGCTTTTGCTAAATACTAAATTAATTTCTTCATTATTAATTTATATAAAAGGTGTTTGATCTTAAATAACACCTTTTTGAATTTCTTAAAACCACTTTAAATCCTATTGGGTGACCTCATTAATTAGAGTTTTTTGGTTACTTAATGGTATATATTTTAGCATTATTGTAATATGAATTGAGAGTAAAACCATTCCATTAAATCGCATGAAATAATCTAATCAACTTTCATTAATCTGCAATACAAAAATTCACCATTATTTGTAACTGATAAATTATAAATTCCAGCTACAAGCCCTGTCATATCAAGCATTTCAACACTTCCTGAGAAGTCTCTTATTAAAACTTTTTCTCCTAAAAAATTACAAACTACCAATTCATGTTTTTTATTATTTGACAAAGTAATTTTTACAACGTTTTTTACAGGATTAGGAGACACAACTAAAGCACTATTAAAATTAGATTTATGAATACTTGAAACCCCAATACTTATGACTTTGAAAATTGTATCCGAAGTGCAAGGAGGATTATTTACAATATGTTGAACAATGTAATTTCCATCATTCACAAACATATAAATAGGATTTTGTTTTTTGCTGCCATTTCCATCTCCAAAGTCCCATTCATGAGAAACCCCATTTACAGATGAATCAATGAAATCTAATCGTCTTCCATTTAGTTTGTAACCAAAGTTTGCATGTGGTTTAAATTTCACAAATAAATTTTTTGACAAAGTAGTAGCACAATTAAACGAATTTCTAACAGTGACTGTATAGTTAACTTTATTAGTTGGCTTGGCAAAAATTGAATTAACTGTTTGTCCGGTCGGTACCCACAAAAATGTATTACCACCTCCACCAACATTAGCAGTTAATTTTACTGAATCTCCGAAGCACATTATAGAATCTGAAGCTGTAATAGTTACAAAAGGAGGTTGTCTTAATGTTACAGTAACACTTGTGGAACCTTTGCATCCTAATGAATCTATTCCAATAACGGTATAAACTGTTGTAGCCGTTGGGGATGAGTTTACATAATTGGTATCTGCTCTATTTAACCCTGTACTGGGTGACCACAAAAACGATTTTGCGGTGAGGCATATGGCCTTTAAAGCGGTTGGGACAGAACTTCCCTGACAAAAATTAGCGGTAGCGGGAGTTACACTAATTATGGGATTAGGGTTTGGATAAACAGTTATATTTTTAACTGTTGTTGAATCTAATTTTGATGAATAGGAACATGTAGCTATACATTTGTAATACTTTGAGGAGGTTATGGTTCCGGTAGAAAGGGCTGTTACATTTGTTCCAAAATTAACAAAAGGACCTGTAGCTGATGAACTTGATTTCCATTGAAATGAAAGTCCTGAAAATCCAGTAGTTTGGCCAGTTAACGACAAAATTGAAGTGCCGATTCCTTCGCATATAATTGAGTTGGTGGCTGAAATAGTTCCAGGAGTTGGGGTTCCGGTGCATAAATTTGCATACTCTTCCCATTGCACATCATCAATATGAATATTATAACCGGCCTCCCCTATTCCCTTAAATAATATAAAATTTGATGCCCCTTTAAAAGCTGCCGGGATAGTAAATGTATATTGATACCAACCATTTGATGCTACGGTATCAGGCATTTTTAATTTTGAATAGCGAGCAATTGTACCAATGCAAACTGCAGAAGTTAAAGAATTGGTATTATTTACATATAAAGATAAACTATCGCCTAATGTTGAACCATTGTCTCTATAAATCCAAAGGCTAACTTTAGGTGTATTGCTCCCTCTGTTAGATAAATCAAAAACCGGTGTAGCAATGGTTTGAATAGTTTTGGCTGCTGAACCACGGGCTGCAAACCTTGCCATTCCTGCTCCGCTATGATTGGCACAGGTAGGAAATGTTCCAGTGGTGCGCCTTGACCATAAAGTTGATGTTCCTACTGATGACCATCCGGTGGGTAAAAAAGTCGCTCCATCAAAACTTTCACTTAAAGTTATTTGCCCAATGGCAGAAAAATTAAACTGACCAATGGTAAGCAATAAAAATATAAATTTAATTAGTTTAAGATTTAGTATTGTTTTATTCATATTATAAATTATAAAGCAATAATAAGTTAATATTTGAATATTATACTTTTTGATAAATAATTGTTACAAATCACTATATAGTTTTGAACAAGACTTAGAATAGAATTTTCAGGATTCCTTTCTTAAGATTAATTGTATTTTTGTACCTTAAATATTGCCTGATTAGCTAATGAGCATTCGCATAAAAAGTAAAGAACAAATTGAGGGAATTCGCAAGAGCGGACATTTGGCTGCTGAAACATTAAAATATCTTGAACAATTTGTGGTAGCTGGCAACACCACAGATTTTATAAATGAAAAAGCACATGAATATATTCTTAAAAACAATGCCAAACCCGCCCCGCTTAATTATCATAAATTCCCTAAATCTGTTTGTGTTTCAGTAAATGATGTAGTTTGTCATGGCATACCAGGGCCTTATATTTTAAAAGATGGAGATATAGTAAACGTAGATGTCACAACTATCTTAAATGGCTATTACGGTGATACATGCAAAATGTATGCTGTTGGGGATATTAGTGAAGATGCTAAAAAATTAATTGAGGTGACCAAAGAATGTCTTAAAATTGGGATCAAAGAATGCTACCCTGGTAATAGATTTGGAAATATTGGTTATGAAATAAATAGATATGCTGTAAGCAAAGGCTATAGCGTTGTTTACGAATTTTGCGGACATGGTGTTGGAATTGCTTTTCATGAAGAACCAGAAGTGAGCCATGTGGCCGATAAAAATAGTGGTAAACGGATGCGAGAAGGAATGGTTTTTACTATAGAACCTATGATAAATATTGGTAAAGCCAGAACTAAAATTGATAAAAAAGATGGTTGGACAGCACGAACCATTGATGGAAATCTTTCAGCTCAGTTTGAACATACCATTGTAATTACCCCTTCAGGTTGCGAACTACTTACCGATGTTTATGGTGAGTTTTAAATCATGTATCCCGATGCATTTACAATTGAAAGATTAGCTATTGAGCTAAATAATTGGCTAGGGAAAAGCACCCTTAAAGATATTTTCAGTACTTCAAAAACCGACATTTTTTTTGCCTTTGACGAAAAAAAAGGTTTTAAAATTCAGTTTTTTCAAGGGCAGGCTTTTTTTCAGTTTCCTGGTATTGAAAATTTTCCTTTAAAAAACCGAATGGCTCAATTTACCGGTCTTCATTCACAAAAAATTATAGCGGTAAATACACATCCTGTTAGCCGCAGTTTTGATATTGAATTTGAAAATAGCCAACGATTAGTTTTTAAATTATTTGGCAAATTTTCGAACATTATATTATTTGATGAAAAGGCTCAACCAGTTAGTATTTTCAGTTTAAATCACCAAAAAGATTTATCCAATCCGCTTTCCGCCTACTCAGGCAATGAAACAACCTTAAAACACACGTTTAATAACGTTAATGAATTTTCAAAAGTTCACAATTGGTTTGGAACCGATGCTCTGTTTTTTTTGGAAAACCTTGGATATTTTCAGTCGGGGGATAAAGAAAGAGTATATAAAAAATTCATTACCCAATATTTAGAAAAGGAAGTATGTATTATAAAAACGAAGGATGATAAATTTGAATTATCTGCATTTCCGAGTCCGAATAGTATTGGAAGCTATAGCCAAATTATCGATGCTCTGAATGATTTTTCAAGGCTTTTTATTGCTTCTGAATCGTTTAAAAATAAAAAGCAAAGCCAAATTTCCAATCTTGAAAAACAAATAAATCAAAAACAAAAGAATTTGAATGATTTGAATAAAAGCATTGAAACTATTAAACAAAAACGCTCCTACAATCAATTAGGAGATTTGATTATGGCTAACTTGCATAGCATTCATAAGGGAACATCAAAAGTGGAGGTTTTTGATTTTTATAACAATTCTAAAACTACTATTAAGATAAAAACGGATTTTTCACCTCAGCAAAATGCGACTTTATTTTATCAAAAAGCAAAAAATGAAGTGAAGGAATTAGAATTTAAGCATAAGTCATTATTGGATGTAACACAGCAATTAGATACTTTAAAACAAAACCTTGAAAAACTGAAAGCGGCCGATACTAACAAAAATTTAAAGCTTTTTGATAAATCACTTAATAATCCTTTGGCTAAAGCCAACATCAATAAATCAGGAGACAATAAGCAAAACCCTCTCCCATACAGGCTTTACACAATTGGAGGGTTTGAGGTATTGGTTGGGAAAAATGCAAAAGCCAATGATGAAATGCTTACAAAATATTCCAATAAAAACGATTCTTGGTTTCATGCCAAGGATGTTAGCGGCTCACATGTCATTATTAAAAACCATGCTTCCAAACCAATTCCAGCTTCTGTTATAGAACAAGTAGCTTCATTGGCAGCATGGTATTCAAAAAATAAAAGTAATTCCTTGGCGCAGGTTATTTACACGCTTCGCAAATATGTTAGAAAACCCAAAGGATTTCTTCCCGGGCAAGTGATTGTGGAACGGGAAACAGGAATTTTAGTGGAACCAAAGGACTATTGACCGTTGATTAAAATTCTGCTTTAATTCCAACTGAAAGTAATTGAAAATTACTTTCTGAATAAGATTTATCCTTTCTAATATCTTTTGAAAGATAAGTATTAACAAAACCATATTGGGTATTAAGCCAAAAAGCTTGTTTCTTATTATGGTAAAGCCTGATTTCATAATTAAAAAAGTGAGATATTGACCAATATTTATCATACCACTTTAAATCTTTATTATAATAATAAACTTTCCGATTATCCTTTACGGCATTTATTTCATAAACGCTATTTATTATTCGGTCGTATTGTAATTTGTACCCCATTCTATGGGTAAAATGATTGCCAATTTTTTGTTCTATTTGATAAGATAAACCAAAAGACAAAACACGATAAGCATAGTTGATACTGATATCTCTTAAATTTGTTGGATTTACAAAGCCTTTTGTTTGGTCTACCATATCGCTATACCTGATTCTTTTAATATTTACGGCGTTTACAATTTGACTAAACTTTACTTCAGCCCCAAGTATTCCATTTTTCACAATTTGGTATTGCAGTCCCGTTGAAAAGGAATATTCAGGTTTCGTTAAAAAAGAAACATTTTTTCTCCTTTCTGATGAAAAATCATGAACAGGTATAACCTTATAACCCCCTATTTCATAAGGATTGTTTCTAATAAATGTTCCATCCTTATTCCATGAATTTAAGAAAGAAAAGTTAAAAAAAGGTATCCAATTCTGTTTTATTGAATCTAAAGGGTAATCTTTAGCATTAGAAATTTTCCCCAACAACAATATAGGAATAATTAGGAGAAATTTATTTATCATACTACTCCATTATTTCAAAACCGAACGGGCGATCACCAATTTTTGAATTTCGCTGGTTCCTTCGCCAATAGTGCAAAGTTTACTATCCCGATAAAATTTCTCTACTGGAAAGTCTTTGGTATATCCATAACCTCCAAATATCTGAACGGCTTCGGTAGCGCAATAAACCGAGGTTTCGGAAGCGTAATACTTAGCCATAGCCGATTCCTTGGTCATTGGTTTATGATTATTTTTAAGATAAGCTGCCTGATAAATCAATAATTCTGAAGCTTCAATTTTTGTAGCCATATCGGCCAATTTAAAACTAATGCCTTGAAAACTGCTGATGGGTTGGCCAAACTGATGTCTTTCTTTTGAATACTTTACTGCGGCTTCATAAGCCCCTTTGGCAATTCCTAAAGCCAAAGAAGCAATTGAAATCCTACCACCATCTAGCACTTTCATGGCTTGTATAAATCCCTCTCCTACATTTCCAAGTATATTTTCACTCGAGACTCTACAATCTTCAAAAATCATTTCGGCCGTTTCGCTGGCTCGCATTCCTAATTTATTTTCTTTTTTTCCTCCTCTAAATCCGGGTGTGCCTCGTTCTACAACAAATGCTGTAATACCTTTTGAATCCAATGAATTGCCAGTGCGAGCTAATACTACCGCCACATTGCTTGAAATACCATGAGTAATCCAGTTTTTAGAACCATTAATTATCCAGTCGTTACCATCTTTTTTGGCTACACATTCCATTCTTAATGCATCACTACCGGTATTGGCTTCTGTTAGTCCCCAAGCTCCTAACCACTCGCCACTAGCTAACTTTGGCAACCATTTCATTTTTTGCTCTTCATTGCCAAAATACATAATATGACCGGTGCACAATGAATTGTGGGCTGCCATTCCCAACCCAATAGAGCCACACACTTTAGCCAATTCTTCAATGGCTACAATGTATTCATAATATCCAAATCCTGCACCTCCGTATTCGTGAGGCACCAAAACTCCCATAATACCCAACTCCCCCATTTTTTTAAATAATTCCAAAGGTAAAGTTTGGCTTTCGTCCCAATCCATAAGATAAGGACGGATATTTTTTTCAGCAAAATCTCTTACAGTATTTCTTATTAAAGTTTGGTTTTCGGTAGGTTCGAAGGATATCATTTTTTTAAATTGTTTGCGAAAATAAGTTGGTAATATATAAGCAGCAAATCTAATGGACAAAACGCGTTTTAATCAAGGTAAATTAGAATGTGTATAAATCAGAATAAGTTGCAATAATCTTAATTTTTGTTTGCAAGAAATTATATTTTACATGAATGGTAATCATCCAAATCCATCATTTCAACTAATGTAATAACCTAAATTCAGATTATGAAAATTGGGCATTAGTCAACATCGATAAAATATAAAAATTTAATAATTAGGTTTCTGATTTGCTTTACCGAACCACTGTTACCGAGCCTTTAGTTGAATATCGGTTTCCATCGGCATACATAAATCTTACTTCAAAAATGTAAACCCCTACCTGTACTAATTCATTTTTGTAAGTTCCATTCCAACCAGCATTTGGATCGTTAGTATTAAATAATAATTCTCCCCATCGATCAAAAATCCTTAATTCATAGTCTTTGGCGCCATCAATATTATAAGGTTTGAATACATCATTTAATAAATCACCATTAGGGGTAAACGCATTTTCACGATACAAATTGGTTAGTGAAGGGAAAATATAAAAATAATGGGAAGCAGTATCTGAACAACCAAATGCACTTACCACTTTTAGACTAATTCGGTCTTTAAAAAATTTTGAGAATTTAACGGTTGGTGTATCCGTAGTATTGGTGGTTTTATCCGGAAACGACCATAAATAGGAAGCATTACCAAGCGTATTAGGAATTAGTTTTACAAAAGAATACAGGTCGTCACTGTAAAGAGTGCTAATATTAAAATTGGGATTGGGTATTGGATAAATTACAATGGGAACCCCTTTGTATATCCCATAACACCCCAATTGGTCAGTAAAGGAAACTTCAGGATAATAGATACCTGCGGCTTGATAGGTATGAGTGGTATAATTTACAATAACAGGATCAAAGCGGCTTCCGTCCCCCATATTCCAAGCCCACTGAGATAAAGGAGCACCGGTAGTTTGATTGGCATTTAAAGTAACGGATTTACCAAGGCAAACGGAATCACTTATAAAAGTAACCAATGGGTCGGTGGCTACAAATACCATTTTTTTAATACTGTCTTTACATCCTTGAACCGTTTCTATTTTTAGTTCAATTATTTTATTACCTGTACTTAAAAATTTATAATTCAAAATTGAATTGGCAGCTCCTATTAGTTTAATGTTTTCTTCAAATTTTAATGATTTTAAAATATCCTTTCCAAGATTGGATGTATTAATAAAATCAAAGCTTTGGGAACTATTACACTGGGTATCATTATTAATACTAAAACCGGCTTTTATGGCTGGTAACACTTCAATAATCTTGCTCAGGCTATCTTTGCAACCAAAGGTGGTTTCTTCAGCCAAGGTTACTTTATAAAAACCTTTGGGAGTTAAATTAATTATATTTTTCTGAATTTCACCACCATTAATTAACACATTATTTAAAGTCCAAATTCTATTTTTTAATTTATCGGGATTTAAACTTTGAACACTGAAATTATTGATTCCAAAACACTGAATGGAATCGTTAATAGTCATTTTTAATAACGGCTCAGGTTTCAATGTCACGGTTTTTGAAATGGTATCCAAACAACCCATGGAATCTTTGGCTATAAGCCGTATGGCATAATTTCCGGTATCACTAAAATGAACGGCTGTAGGGGCAAAAGCCGAATCTAAATTAGAATTATAATTCCAATAAAGTTTATATTTACCGTTATAAAATTTTGAATTATCGGTAAAAATCACAGAGTTATTTTTAAAACAAACTGTAGTATTATTTATTGAAAAATCGGCTGTTGGTTGTTTCATTACAAACACATTATGTGTTACCGAATCGGCAAAACATCCCGCATAATTAGAGATTGCTTTTAATTTAATTTTATACTTACCTGCAACTTTATAATGCTCAGCTGCGGGTTTTTGTAAAATAGAAGTGCTGCCATTTCCAAAATTCCAAACGTATTTAATATCATACCCTTTGGAACTATCGGTTACTATAAATCTATTTGTAGCCAAGCATTGAATTGTATCGTTTATCGAAAACTTGGCCACCGCATTTCCAACAGCTTTTACATATTTACTAACTGAATCCACACACCCAATGTTAGAAGTTGTAGTTAATGTTATTTTATATATTCCAGTATCAAAATAGCGAACATTTTTATATTGGTTTTGAGTTCCGGTTTTACCATTGCCAAAATTCCAAAATAGGGTATAAGGCCCTGCAATACTTTCATCATAGGTGTGGGTGAATGTCCAACGGGAAAGAGCCAGGCATTTAACCGAATCAGATCCAAAATCAAACTTGGACTTAGCAGCAGGCCAAACAATAACTCCAGATTTTATAGTATCGCGGCATCCTTGGTAGGTTTCGGTGATATAATTAAAATTCAACATTCCATTTGAATTTTTATAATCATAATAAACCTTAGTGCTAAATTTTCCGCTATCTGATTTTAATTTTGTTCCATTCGCAAACTCCCAATAATATTTTTTAACAGGTTGGCAGCAACTATAGGATTTATCGATAACGGTAGCTACTTCTCCATTACAATACTTTTCTTTATCTACTATTGCATCAATATCAGTATTCCAATTTATGGTTACAGGTATTTCAATACGGGCTTTGCATTCGGAATTGGCAGGGTATATATCAAGATATACCATTACTTTTCCAGGTTGACGGAAATGATAATAAAATTTGGAAGTATCATAACGGGTTACACCTCCAGGAAACATCCATACTTTGTAGCGAATTAAATCATTTTTAACACCTGACGAATCGGTAAATTTAAAAAGATTGTTTAATTGACAATTGGAAAGGGTATCTACTACAATTTTAGAGAAAACATCAATCTTTGATATTTGAGCAGTATCACCAAACTTACAATAACCTGAAGTGTCGGTGGCTGTTACCCAAATTTTTTCAGTTTTACTAGTAGTATAGGTATTTGAGGTAGTATTATCATGCCATTTAAAGTTTTTGAAGAATGGATTTTTTTCTTCAAACGTATAGCTTTTGTCGCACAGCACTTTATCAAAAACAGGATTAAACTCGGGCCATTTAAAATTGTATTTTTTAATAAGCGAATCCTTCTTGTTATTATACCCCAAAGCCCAAAGTTTGACAGTAAAATCTTTACCAATTGTATATTTATGGGTTACTATTTTTGATGTATCAGTGGCACTTCCATCTCCAAAATCCCAATGATATTCCTTAATAGCCCCCTCCAAAACTGCCTCAAACCGCATAGTCACCTTATTGTTTTTACAATCATATTTTAAGGCTGTATCTCTAATACTAATATCAAAATCAGGAAGGCTAAATCCTGCGGTATAGAGATAAGATTCATAATTACCAATGCCATAGCAATATGCTAAATGCCCTAAATTACAAGTAATCGTATGTACACCGAGACTTATTTTTAACATTGCATATGAAAAATCAGGATTATCCGTAACAGTAAAAAATTCGCTAGATGAAATTTTAGTACCATCCAAATAAGCAGTATTTTTCGCAGATGTATAAATTAATATACTTACAAAATGATCCTTTAAATTGGTACTATTAACGGCACAAAAAGTGGATTTTTGCCCCATATACCTTGCGCTCATAACCTCTAAAATTGAAGGATCTCCCCATCCAGAAGTTATATACCCATTGCATGTAGGACCTTTCATAAATTGAAAACATGCAAATTTCCTAGGTCCTGAAATATGCAAAACAGAATCTCCACTTGGCACATCAAGCACCAATGCTGAGTCTTTCTTGCCAATTCTGTATGGTTTTCCGTTAACCTTTACCCAAATGGTAGTGTCAATACTAACAACCTTTACAGTATATCCTTTTTTATGACCAAAATGGGGCAATACATAATAAGCCGTATCGAGTAATTGATTTGGAATCACTTGTTCATATTGATGATCGCAAGCTCCACAAGGGAAATTGGAGCATTTATCCCCAGTAAAAACAATTATTTTCTTATTATTTGTGACCCTAATCGTAGAACCATCCAATGTATTAGAAGATTGTACCTGATAAGTCTCTCCTTGATCTAGTGTAATTTTAATTGGTACAAATGCTGTACTTTTTGTGGTATTTTTTGTTGGTACTATTTCAACTTTTACTCCATTTTCGGGGCTAACTAATAAAAATTCATTTATATTAGCCTTTGGATGTCCAGTAATATAAACTGGACTTATCGGAATATTTTTCAAGGGATAAACAATCGTCGCATCTGTAGTAGCTCTTTCTAAATTCATTGCTGTGATAGCAATTGGGAAATCAGAGACAATGTGTATTCCTGTTTTTTCCACTATCTCGGATGTTGTAATTTGACCCACAGAATTTGGGACTGTAAACAAAACAACTGAGTCTTTTAAAACCGAGAAAGTTTTACTGTAAGCCAAGAGAGGAACTGAAATAGTTACTGTAGAATTTTGCTTTGCGGAAACGAACAGTTTTAATTCACTGCCAGAAGTATACCCACTCATAAAACCGGTCCAAAAATCGGTTCCATAATTATCGGTTTGCCCAAATGAGGATAAGGCACTTATAAAAAAAACTAAGTATATAAATAGTTTCTTCAATATTTTATAATTTGAAAAAGAATCATTTTAAAACCCAAAATTATAGTTTTAATCCGACACTTCAGAATTTATAACGTAATCAATGATTTAAAATGACATTTGGACAAATGGAAAGACTAATTTTTGATAACAAATTTTTGATAATTGGGTTAAATGCTTTGGTATATCTTTGCAAAATTAACTTAACAAAAAACTAGACTGATTTAGTTAAAAAATTCATAAAATGTTAAAATCATTAGTTCGCCAAAAAATTTCTTCCACCATAGGCTATTTCATCAGAGGTTTGGTTTTTATAGCTCCTATTATGATCACATACGCCATCATTAATGGCGTTTTTGACACATTAAACCGTATTTTACCTTTGCCATATGGCTTAGGAATTTTAGTAATGCTTTGCACAATTACCATTTTTGGTTATTTTGGTTCAAAATTATTTTTTCAGCCCATTTTTGAATGGTTTGAAAATTTGCTAGAAAAAACGCCAGGGGTCAAATTTATTTATAGCAGCATTAAAGATATGTTGCAAGCTTTTGTTGGTGAAAAGAAACGATTTAATGAACCGGTACTTGTAAAGATGAATGAATCAGGATTATTGAAAATTGGGTTTATCACCTCCAAAGACCTTTCTTCATTGCATAAGACTGAAATGTTAAAAGATTATGTGGGAGTCTATTTTCCGCACTCCTACAACTTTTCGGGCAATCATTTTCTTGTATTAAAAGATAAAATAACCCCTATTCAAGCCAACTCTACTGAAATTATGAAATTTATTGTGAGCGGAGGCGTAACGGATTTAGACTAATTTTTTGCTTCTAATCTTTTCCGTTGGTTGAAACCAACGGCAATGGAAATTTTCGTTTGCTCCATTCATAACCCATTGTTACCAGCAGTAGCAAACCTGCGTAATAAATAAAACTATCTATTTGGATGCTTCCCAGTTTTATCCTTAAAGTAGCCGAATCATTATATTTAACAACTTGTAATGAAGTTAAAATACCATTTACAATAGCTAATGGAATTAAACCAAGAATAAATGCTATAAAAAACCAACTCATGTATCGCCTAAGTTTAATTAGTTGAATTAATAAAAGTAGTATTAAAAATGCTGATGACATAGAAGTATATGTTTTTTCAAAATTATTTATCAGTAACAATGCTAGCCCAATGGACACAATAGGTGTAATACTAAAATGAAAACCTCTTAAAACATCTCGCTTAATATAAACCCTAAGTGAATGATAAATAAATAAATAGAAATAAGGAGCTGATATAAAAAACAAACAGTCTTCTAAAGGTACACCAAAAACATAAATACCTAAAATAAATTCACTGTTATAACTCCATATTTTCATTGCTGTAAAACCCATATCCCATGGGATAAATATAATTATACATAAAAATATACCTACTAATGTATGCCTTAACATAGAAATAAAATAAGTTGATTTTAGAAATGAAAAAGCCATTGGTATAGCTAAAAGAAAAATGTCCAATAACAAGTAGGTATAATGACCCATTCTGTTTTTAAATTTCGGGTTTAAATTGAACCACGAAATTAAAAGAAAACCCGGTATAGTAGGCTACGCTAAATTGATTTTTCTAAAAGGCCGTAATTAGCACCGTAAGAATGCAGTTGTTTTCTTAACTTACGCTTAGCAACAAATATTCTAGTTTTAACAGTACCAATTGGAATATCTAATTTTTCGGCAATTTCGTGGTATTTAAAACCGTCAATGTTTAATGAAAAAGTAATTTTTAAATCATCTGGTAAATTATTCATAGCGGCGTCTATATCCGTCCTTACAAAAGACGCCTCACCCAAATTTTCAGTAAGGTTTCCAGGCACATCCATCAAAAAATTATTATCGGTGGTATCAATAAATGTCTTACGACGAACCATTCTGCGATAATTATTAATGAAGGAGTTTTTCATAATTGTATATAACCACCCCTTTAGATTCGTTCCAGTCAAAAATTTATTTCTATAAGAAAACGCTTTGAGCATAGTTTCCTGTACCAGGTCATTGGCATCTTCCACATTGCGAGTAAGCATAAATGCATAGTTTTTTAATGTTCCAGATTCTTGATTAATAAGATTGCTAAATTCTAAAGCGGTCATTTGTTTAATTATTTATTAAAATAGTTCAACAAATTTAGATATAAATACAGTATTTTAAAAACAGTTTGTTTAATAATTTCAAACAAACGCTAAACAAAAAAAAATTCAAAGATCAAGTTATTGATTATCAGTATTTGAAATAGTCGCATTGATAAATAAAAAATAATATTATTGCAGAACTCTGAACTTTGTAACCTCTAAGTTGTTTTAAAGAAAATATAATGGCTATAGCTGTAACTCGAAAAGCACATTTTAATGCCGCACACCGATTGTTTAATCCAAAATGGAGCGAACAAAAAAATACTGAAGTTTTTGGTCTGTGCAGTTTACCTAATTATCATGGTCATAACTATGAATTGGATGTTACCATAACGGGGGAAGTAAACCCAGAATCAGGCTTTGTTATTAATTTGAAATATCTCAAAAAAATAATCAAAGAAAACATTGAAGATAAGTTTGACCATAAAAATTTAAATTTAGATACAGACGAATTTAAAGACCTTAACCCCACTTCAGAAAATATTGCAATTGTTATTTGGAATATACTTAAACCTATTTTAGATCCAAGTTTTAGTCTATCCATAACGCTGTATGAAACTGAACGAAATTTTGTCACCTATAATGGATAAGCATTAATTATATAAACTATGAATTTATCAACACAAACGCCGCTAAGAGAAGATGCCTTCGAAATGGATGATAGCCAAAAAATTGCACTCATTGAAAAACATTTTGGAGAAATAATGACAATAATGGGACTTGATATGACCGACGATAGCCTTAAAGACACTCCCCGTCGTGTTGCCAAAATGTATATCAATGAATCCTTTAGAGGATTAAATCCTGCGAATAAACCACATGTTACTTTATTTCAAAATAAATACAACTACAAGCAAATGGTTATAGAAAAGGACATCTCTTTTTATAGCAATTGCGAACATCATTTTGTACCCATCTTTGGTAAAGCCCATATAGGATATATATCGAGTGGTATGGTAGTTGGTTTATCTAAACTCAATCGAATTGTTGATTATTATTCTAAACGACCACAAGTTCAGGAACGCCTTACCATTCAAATAGCTAACGAACTGATGGATTCATTAAATACAGAAGATGTGGCAGTGGTGCTTGAAGCCAAACACCTTTGTGTATCAAGCCGAGGAATAAAAGATGATACAAGTATTACTACTACTTCAGCGTTGTTTGGAAAATTTTTGGATGCCGATACCCGAAGCGAGTTTATCCGTTTAATTGGGAAGTAAAAAATAATTTACTTTTACCTGCAAATTCAAGATTATCTTCGTAGTCTTTTCTTTTAAAGACTTAGATAAATGCACAAAAAATTACTTTTTTTAAGTTTGCTAATTTCGTTTTCAAGTTTTGCCCAAAAGCGAATTTTAAGTTACACCCCCTCCTATTTACCCATTTTTATGGATCAAACGGGGGATACTCTGTCCAAAGCATTGTTAGGTGGATTAAATCAACCCCAGTTCCAAACTCTTGATATTAATAACGATGGCAAAAAAGATTTGTTTGTATATGACAGAACCGGCCATACTATTTTGCCTTTTATAAATGTTGGAAATAATGATATCACAACTTTTAAATACAGTCCAAAATATGTCAGTTGTTTTCCGAGATTAAAAAATTATCAGCAAAGCACATGGGTAATATTTGTTGATTATGACAACGATGGAAAGGAGGATTTATGGACCTCAATAGAACATAAACCAATGTTGTTCAGAAACATCACTAAAAGTGGCGACAAGGCAGTGAAATTTGAAAAAATCTCTCCTTATTTAAGAGCCTACCACTATTCAGGTATTGATGACAGTGTTAATTTTTCTGCCCGTTTTTATAATCGGCCCACCGTCGCGGACTTAGATGGTGATGGTGATGTTGATTTTTTTTCATACGAAGCTGGTGAAAATAATTTTTTATTATATAGAAATATGACCAAAGATTTTGGGTTACCTATGCATCCCCCTTTATTTGACAGGGCTGATTTATGTTGGGGTAGCTTTAGTGATACAGGCACTGATAAAATATGGTTAAACAGAGGTTGTCCTGATAATTACAGATTATATAGAAAAAAACATTCCGCGGGGTCAACCGTTTTATGGTTTGATAACGATGGAGATGGGGATATGGATTTGCTAATGGGGAACGGATATGGGAGCAATATGATATTTTTAAAAAATGGAAAAAAGGAAACTAATAATCCATTGGATACAATGATTGCTTTTGATGGGCATTGGCCTGCCAGTTTTGGTACAACTCCAGTTCAACTTAATTCTTTTCCAGCAGCATTTATGCTAGATGCAGATGGAGATGGAGTTAAGGATATTTTGATAGCCCCAAACCAAGAAGAAAAATTCACAAGAATTGAACAAACCAAGCAAGTTTGGTTTTATAAAAATAAAGGGAGCAATTCATTCCCCGCCTTTAAATTTGAAAAGAAAAATTACTTTACGGATGAGTTTTTGGATCATGGAGAACGCACGGCCCCTTTGCTAAAAGACATTGATAATGACCAGGACCTTGACTTGATAATAGCTACCAACGGCGATTATGCAAAAACTGATGACCAAAATGACCGTTTGGTTCTCTACAGAAATATTGGAAGTTCAAAACAGCCGGTTTTTAAATTAGAAAACGAAGATTTGTGGGGGTTGAGTAATGATTCCATAAGGTTTCTATCCATATCATTTGGCGATTTGAATGGGGATGGAAAGCCTGATATGTTGGCTGGCAACTATTTTGGAAGTTTATTTTTTTATAAAAATATAGGAACAGCAACTACCTGGGCTTTTACTACTCCTATAAAAAATTATGGAAATGTAAGAGTTGGGGAACGAAGTACCCCCCAAATAATTGATTTAGATAAAGATGGAAAATTGGATCTTGTAGTTGGAGAAAAGGAAGGAAATTTTAATTATTACCGTAATACAGGAAGTACTACTAATCCTCAGTTTACCTTATCAGATGACACACTTGGAAATTTTATAAGTAATGAGTTTTCTTACGATATTAATCCTCCTGCATATACCTACACTGGTAATGCCGCCGGCGAAATAGCTGATCTTGATGGAGACAGTAAATTGGATATGGTTTTTGGTGGCGAGGAAGGAAAAGTGAGAGTAATGAAATTCAATACCTTTAACCAACTGAACTACTCCGAAGATACTACAGTAATTTTTGACTCGGCATACATGAGTTATAAAACGTGGGACTATGGAAACAATACACATCCTGCAGTTGGCGACCTTGACGGTGATGGTATCAACGATATTATTGTAGGCAACGACCGTGGTGGAATTTCATTTTTAAAAGGAAAGGTTGAAATTAATGGTATAGCTGAACAACATAAATTAGATGAGCCAGTCGTTTATCCTACCCCAACCAATGGTTACTTGTTAAATATTAATAAAAAATCGAGGGAAGAATTTGAATTTTCATTGTATGATATAAGTGGAAAATTGGTATATACTGAAATCTCAGGATCCGGAATTCTAATTCATAAAATGTCGTTAAATTCTATTAATAATGGAATCTACTTTCTTGAATCCATTTCAAAAAGCGGTTCTAGATATTACAAGCGAATATTTGTTTCAAAATTTTAACACAAAAGAAATTTTAAGGAAAATAACTTTGACCTTTTCATTTTCTTTGCAGCCTTGCTATTCAAAGAAGAATTTTCAGACATAATAATTTCTGGGGCTGGGCCGGCAGGTTGCTCGGCTTCCATGTTTTTATCCAAACTTGGAATAAAACACACTCTTATTGAAAAAGCTGTATTTCCCCGTGACAAAATTTGTGGCGATGCATTAAGCGGCAAAGTGCTAACTATTCTTAAAGCATTTGATGAAAAAGTAGCTGAAGAAATTTCAAGTTCACCCAGTATTTTCAATCCCTGCAAAGGAATAATCTTTGTTTCGCCAAAGGGTTCTAAACTTTCCATACCTTTTAAGCATGAGTATAAATCAGTCGACAAAGCTCCTGGGTATGTAGCCAAGCGCTTAGATTTTGATAATTTTTTGTTTCGTAAAACAGATTCGCCGTTTTGCCATTGCATTGAAAGTTGCGAATTGAAATCAATTGAAGAAATTTCAGAGGGTTTAAAAATTACAATTGAACAAGATGCTGTAAAAACTGCGGTAAACACAAAATTGTTGATAGCCGCCGATGGAAGCCGTTCACTTGCGGCTCGCCAATTAGGTGGTATAAAGATAGATAATAATCACTATTCAGGAGGCATCCGTGCTTATTACAGCGGGATAAAAGACTTAAATGAGGAAGGGTATATCGAATTAATTTTCCTTAAAAACTACCAACCAGGTTATTTTTGGATATTTCCATTACCCAATGGCAAAGCCAATGTGGGAGCCGGAATGCTTACCAAAGACATTAGCAAACGGCGAGTTGATTTAAAAAAAATGCTTATGGATACCATTCAAAATGATCCCGAAATTTCAAAACGATTTGAAGGTGCTGTTTTAGAAGATAAAATTCAAGGCTGGGGATTGCCCTTGGGTTCAAAAAAAAGAAAACTGAGTGGAGATAATTTTATTCTTTGTGGTGATGCAGCTTCGCTGATTGATCCATTTACCGGCGAAGGCATTGCTCCTGCCATGTTGAGCGGAAAAATAGCAGCTAATATTGTAAAAAAAGCCATTGAAAACAATAATTTCTCTGCTGCTTTTTTAAACCAATACGATAAGAAGCTTTATAACAAAACTTGGGGAGAAACCCGCTTGAGTTACATGCTCCAAAAATTAACTCAATGGCCTTGGTTATTTAATTTTGTGGTAAGTAAAGCCTCCCGCAATAAGGAACTTCAAAAAATGATTACTAGTATGTTTGATGATGTGGATATGCGGAAAAAGTTTACAAATCCAATGTTTTACCTAAGACTAATGTTTAAACGATAATATCAATTCTCAAGTTTCATTATTCCCAGCTTGCCTTTTTTCATTTTATAAGCGTAGACCAAATACTGATTGGAAGATATTTTTTCCATATCTCGAACTTGAATAATCCCATCAATTTGTTTATATCCTGCCAACAAAGCTTTATTAATTGAATTTTCACCAACATGCTCTAATATAAGGCTACTTTGCCTGTGCCATATTAAATGTTTACTCTCATATTTTGAAAAATTTTTAAAATGATCATTGAAAATAAAATTCAAAACTGAATCATTTCGTTCGAGATAATAAGAAGAAAATTCACCGTAATTATTAAAGGTTTGTTGAGCTTTAATCAATCGTTTGGCATTGTATATTTCACCCCTTCCATTAAGATAAAACAGTAAAATATCGCCGTAAAAACGATTATAAGAATAGGTGGAGCCCACCGAGGCAGGCATTATCAAAAACTGTTCAGCTACAACAATTCTATCCATCGAATTTGATTTTATAAAATAATCAAGATAAAAAGATTCAATCCTAGATTTCCTAAATACCGAAGTCTGAAAACCATTATTGGGCAAGGATTTAACCTTTCTATCAAAATAGTGTACGGTGTCAAAAAGCAAGACCTGTTGATTAAAATTGTATTTAAAATACCAAATTCCTCGCTGTGGTCCTTCCATTTTATCAGTATATAATCCTATAGCCTCGAGTATACCTTCTTTAAATTTCAACCTTCCATTTTGCAAAAACACCTGGCTGTTTTTGAAAGAATACGACTTTAAAGTATCAGTTGAAGAGTTTGCCAAATAAAAAACAAATTTGTAATTAGGAGCAAAACCTCTCTTTTCAATAGGCCGAGTAAGATATTCTTTCGTATAAATTAAAAATTCACCGTAAACCGATTTCTCTACTTTTAACACTTTGCATAATTCTGCTTTAGCCTTTAAATCAAGTAAAACCTCATCAATATTTTTTAAATCAATGGAATAATTGTAAAATGAAATAGATTGATTGGAGCTTTTTGTTTCCAAGGGATTGCAATGCCAAATACTAATAGAACTGTCTCTTTTTATTATATGAAATGCTAAATTATTAATAAAATGATTTTGATTTAGAGTCACAATATCTTTAGTAATTACAGGGACTTCAATACTATCCGCATTTGCAATTCTAACTCTTAAGGAAATCCTTTGATTTGGCAAATCAGTTTGAGTTACAAAATAGATTCGATTTTTGAAATGCCAAATATCCAAAACCTTTTCCTTAAATTTAGGAATTACGATGGTTATAATTTTCTCTAACTTTAATTTTTTATCATAAATCTTAATATCAAAATTGGACTGCTTATTATGAAATTTCGGACTGTACTTTACTATTACTCCATAATTTTGTTCCGATTGAAAAAGATAAACAGCCTGAGAATACTTATTCACTTTTTCAAATAAACTCCAGTTAAAAGATGCCTCTGATTGAGAAAAAAGAGGCAATGAGGCTATTAAAGTGGCTATTAAAACAACTAATTTTCTTTGAAAATCAAGAAAACAAACACTGCAATTATGTCGAATTAGCGCCACGTAGATTGATTACAAAAATAAACTTTTCACTTAAACCAATACAGATTTATAATTGATAAATTCAAAATATAAGCGGTTGATTTAATACCAAAAAATTAATAACTCATTAACAAAAGTTATTTTCGCGGATCAGTTATAGCAATCCTTTATTAAAAATACAGACTATGAAAACAAGATATTACTTTATTATTGGTTTTTTAATAACAACACTTGTTTTTGTTAATTGCACCGGCAAGCGAAAATTACAAAAGGGCAATTATGAACAGGCCCTTGATCGCTCTATTAGCAAACTTAGAAAAAGTCCAGGAAATGGCAAAGCTGCAAAAACACTTGATCAAGCCTATAATTTAGAAGTTAAAAACAGGATGGAAGATGTAATTCGTCTAATACCTTCCTCCGACATTTTCAAATGGGAAAAAGTTATTGTTCATTACAATAGATTAAACTACTACTATGACGAAATAAACCGCTGCCCTGCCTGCCTTAAAATTATTCCGGACCCAAATAGATATACCACAGATTTAGATGTTGCTAAAACCAATGCAGCCGCAGTAAGATACGATTTAGGTTTGGAACAACTTAAGTTAAACTCGATCTCCGCTGCTCAAAACGCGTATCGTCATTTTTTACAAGCAAAAAACTATGTCGTAAATTTTAAAGATGTCGATAAGCAACTCCAAATAGCTAAAGATGCCGGAACTTTTAGAGTCGTGATGGAACACATTCCTATGCATAGCCGAACCATGCAATTGAGCAATGAGTTTTTTGAAAGCAAAATTCAGGAGTTTTTGAAAAACTTGAATTATGAATTTGTGAGATTCTACACTCCTGAAGAGGCCCAAACCTACAATATTAAACCTCATCAGTATATTCAATGCCGTTTCGATGATTTTATAGTGGGCCAAGTTTATTTTTATGAAAAAGAGCAAGAAGTTCACCGTGACAGCGTTATTTTAAAAACTGAAACATTACCAAACAAAGAAAAGAAAAATACGTATGGTACGGTAAATGCAACATTGCATACGTTTACCAAAACACTAACCTCCAGTGGCCTCTTAGATTTAAGAATAGTAGATGCCACCTCTGGATCGATAAATAGTGAAAATAAAATGCCTGGTACATTTATTTGGGAAACCCGTTGGGGATGGTTTAATGGAGATGAGAGGGCATTAAGCGACGATCAAAAGAACTACATCAAGCAGCGCGAAGCATACCCTCCGGCCCCGCAACAATTATTCATCGAATTTACAAAACCTATTTTTAATCAGGTTACTACCAAAATAAGTAGTTATTACAGTGGTTACAGACTGTAAACTTTCAATATATTTTGACTGTGAAAAATTTCAAGAGCCTATTGTTTTTAAAACTAAAATAGATTTATTTTGCAGCCTTCAAAAAAAGAGTTATGGCAGTTACTAGATTAAAACGTAAAGAAAGAGTGAACAAAACAGTATCAAAGCAGCGCACCGCTAATTTAAAACTTCATGGTTCCCGTGTTTTGGTGGCTTCACCATACAAAGAAGAATCAGGAATAATCTTGGATTATGTTCCTGGAATTGATAAATAAATTTATTTTCAACTTATAAAAAAAAAGGTGAATCAAATGGTTCACCTTTTTTTTTATTTGAATAGTTTAAAGTAGAATTCCAACCCCCATTCCAAATAGAAATAAATTTCGGAATCTGTTCAAGCCCTGACCAGTAACCCGTAAATCCTCTTTTATATCATATACATGGGTTTTTACATCTTGTTGAGCCAATTGAGTTATTCCTACTGTAGATAAATTACATTCTGAATTAATTCGTAAAAATACCGAACTGCTCAATAGTAACTTTGCTTCCCCCCCTATTCCCAAGCTTAAGTTCATACTGCTGGCTCCATCAGTGGTGCGATTTATTTGTTTTTGCGCTGCTGTTTTCTCTGCTTCACTAAGACTAAAATAAGTTGTTTCGTAATCATAAGTGTTACTCATCGCTTTTATGAAATTCATATCCATTCTAACATAATAACAAAAACCCACAGGGGAAGCAATTGTTTTGTTAGGTGTATAGAAATTCATCTTAATACCCGTACTTAAATACTGAAAATCAGAGTAGCCCGATTTGATGTAAGTAATTTCTTTTACCCCAGAATATACATAACTTGAAGTCATTTGTTTTTCTGCATCTAATAATCCTGTACTATTTAGCGGAACTTTTTGATACGATAAATGAGCAGAAATACTTTTATACTTTGACGTGGCATATTCCAAATAAAAATCATTATTGGTTAACACACCCATTAAAGATGAATTTTTAGGTGCATCAAAAATATAAAAACCATTAAAAAAAGAATACTGTTTACTATATCCAATAGCGATTTTTTTTCCTAAAAATCCAGGATTACCTTGTCCAAAACTTGCATAAAAGTTTAATAGAAGTGCAATTGAGAATATGTATTTAATGAATCTATTTTCCATTTTTCAAGTCGTATAGTTGGTTATATATATTGGCTTTAAGTATCAAACTCTTAGGTCGTTTGTTAACACTTGTATAGTTTACAAGCACCGGCTTACCAGTTTCTACATCATATATCAACAATAGATTTTCAAGTGATTTTTCTTTAGATAATTGCCAAACCAAGTAAATTGGGAAAGGAATAACAAAAGCTAAAGCTAAACCACATGCAGTGGGTTGAAATTCGCGCTTATTCTCTGTATATTTATATCCGGTCCAACCTAGATATTTAGTTTTATAATCAGTAAATGCTGAGCCAATAAATTCTTTCTGATACAATTCCATGGTAAGGGTATCATTACTTACACGTTCAATGAGCCAATCATTTAACAAGGCAAATTTATTAAACGACTCGGTATTAAAATTATCCTTACCCGCTTTATCTAATACGGTTAATTCAACCCCCGCCCGTTTAGCTTCGCTATTGTAATATTTTGCAATATCATCCTGGGTGGCCTCATCTTCCAAAAAATCCACCTTTCCATTATATCGCGAATTGTAATCAGGATTAAAAATTACAACAGAAATAATTTCATCGTGCATTTTTTCTTTGCCCTTTTTAAAAAATGAGAATTTTTTCTTTTCTACAGATTCTTTCTTTTTTACCGTTACCTCTTCATCATCAGATTCCTCTCCTTCTTCATTTTTTTGTCCCTCCGAAACACTTTTAGCCATTTCAGCAAAGTAGATTTTGAATGTTTTATCTTTTAATAGTTCATAAAATGCCGAGTAATAATACTTGTCTGACTTGGTTTTTTGTTTATTTTTCAGCTTATCCACTTTACTTTTTCCTGTTTGTACGGTATCTGTATTAAAGGGATGAAATCCAATAAAACCACTTTTTGAAACCTTATTTATTGCCAATAAATCAGTAAATACCTGATCTCTCATTCGCTTCAGTTGAGCATCATTGGGATATTTTGAACTCATCTCCCATAAATACTTTGCTCCCAAAACCGAAAGTTCTTTATCCTTAAGCTTTGTAAAAAATTTAGGCACCTGCTGCACTTCCCCTTCATAGTCTCTATCTTCACATCCATAATCATCCAAATCATCATCATAGGCGGCGTGATGTTCCAATGAATAAATACTCATAGCCTTTATCTTATCAGTGTAAGTATTGGCCCCATATGTATTATCTAGCAAATAAGAAATGTAATAGGCTTTAACTGCATTTCCTGACTTAATATAAAGAGATGCTAACTCAAAACGTGCAATTTTTTGAACCTTTATAAATTCTTCTTTAGAAACCAAATAAAGACTTTTACCAGAAGAATCGGCAGATTTGCCTTCAAGAATATTAATAATATTAGTTTTTCGTTTTCCTACATTAGGATGAGTTTGTTTGTCATCATTTTCATCCTCATCGGCACTAATTTCATCTAGTTTATCGCTGGTATAATTTTCCGGAAATTTATAATATTCAGTTTCAAATATCGAAGGTTTCCATTCAATCATATCATAAGGAAGGTAGGAATATAGCAACACATCAAATGCAGATACAGCTGCATAGGGATTATAATTTGTTTTTAAAAATAGTTCAGTACCTTTTTCGTCTGCTTCGGTTTCATTATTTTTAGAGTATTTATAGAGAGATCTTAATTTTTCCTCAATAGTAACGGTTGAATTCCTTCCGGCTCCTTTTAAGATGGCTTCTCGTTTTTTAAATTGCTCAAAATTATGTTTTTCGGTATAATGAATAAGTTCATGGGCAATAATAAAGGCCAATTGTGCCTCATTTTCAACTTGAGCTATAAGACCTGTGGTAATAAATATAATTCCTTGATTGGTGCTAAAGGCGTTCGCTACGGTGCTTTTTAAAATATAAAAACGCAATTTTCCTCTTAAATCTGTATCGTCTTTTAACAAAACATCAGCGATTTTATTTACGTAATTACCAAGTTCATCTCCATATATTACGCGACCTGACATCATCATATCGGTTATGGCAAAGTTAGATTCCAACGCAAAATTGCGTTTGCGTTTCTTATCCTTTTTGGATGCGTTTTCAATTTTTATATTTTCTAATTCCTTATGGTATTTTTCTGATGCCATTAATTTAAAATCCTCCGGCATAGAACCATTACTTAATAAGGTTTGATAATTTTCAAAATCCTGGCCAAAAAGACGCGGGGAAATGATAAGAAAAAAGAGAATAAAATTGATTGCTTTCACTTAATGAATTAAAGTTCAATAATATTAAAAAAAAAATTATAAACTTGACTTGTAAAATAAATATTATTGAATTGATAATTTGTTTTACCGGTTAAATATTTTACTTTTGCACCCCTATAAAAAGGACTCGTGGCTTAATGGATATAGCATCTGACTACGGATCAGAAGGTTGGGGGTTCGAGTCCCTCCGAGTCCACTCTTTAATACCAAGGGTTTCAGACATTTCAGTTTGAAACCTTTTTTTATTTGCATACAATTTGCATACATTTAGTGTAAAATGATTCTAATTAATACAAAAAGTTCTTTGCAGAATTAAGTAACAAAATATCGTTACAGAATAAAAATAGATTAACCTTTGCTTATCAAGAACCTAAAAATACCTTAAATGGAATACGGCCAACTAAAATATTTTTTATTGGAGAAGATACGGATGTCTCATATCGGTTTGCAGCTACAAGAAGTTGGCGATTTTTACCACAAATGTTGATGCGGAGAACCAAATGTTTGTGTCACCACAAAACTGTCATAAGATGCACTAAACCGCCAATTTCTTTTAGGTGCTGTTAGCGTTTCGTTGGTTTTTTCTGAACACTAATTGTCGATGCTGTATTCTGAAAACTTACCTGTGTTTTCATCAAATTTTAGCACCATTTCTGGCTTATCGTCTTCAGTGAGTAAAATAACAACATTACTTCTGCTGGCTAAATCTTTCATTATTGATTACAATTCAACATCCATTTGCGGGAGACCAGTTGCGCCTAAAAGTATTGTTTTCCAATCACCACTATTTAAAAATAACTTTCCCATATTTATTCTTTTTTTAATTCTCTGATATAAATAAAAACCATTCTTAGACTGTCTGCATTGTCAAAATTCGTTAACAACTCAAGGCCCTGTGAGAAACCAACTGAATTTTGCTTTATCTGTTCAACCGTTTCAACAATAGTTTTTACATTATTTGTTGAGTCCTTGGTTTCTTTGGTTGTGATTACCAAATCCATAGAAATTTTAGCACCATTCAAAAAAGTACTTGCTTGAGATTGTGCTTTAACTTGAGCAACTCTGTTCATTATTGATTCACTTGTATATTTAGCTTTATCCAAGCTAATAACAGAAACTAAATACTGATGGTTCGTTTTCTCTACTTTTTAAAAGTAATAGCCGTTCGATGTTTTTTACAGTTTCCTGTAAATTAGTGACGGCTTCTGGAAGTGTGTCAAATGTGATTTTCATAATTATTGATATTTGATCACAAAAAGACAAACTATCTATTACCTATTATTACCAAAGGTAATAGCAGGCAATAAGTAAAATTAATAGTTATTATTTAATTAGATTTACTAGTTGTTCTTTAAAATTATCTCGATAAGCCTTAGAGATATTATCGAAGGTTTTTCCATCTGAGCCTAGATTTAAATTTTTAATTTCATTATTAAATACATGTGACAACTGTTTTCGATTGACAGCTTTACATAAAATTGAAATAGAACCAATATTAAATCTTTTCCGTAATCCTCGTGTTTTAACTTTTTTAGGGTATCGCAAATGCCTTTTTCGCCCCATATATAAACTCTAAAAGTATTGGCTAAATCCATAAATTCTTGACCACTTAAATTTGGGTCAAATCCAACTTTTAAAAAACAAACTAAAATATTATCATTCACCTCTTTACACCCCACACCATATGTGATGGAAAAGGCTATGCCAGAAATAAATCGGCTGGTAGAAGTTTATGAAAAAAATATAAAAATGGGAATTCAAGTGAAAAATCCAAGAATTTCACCGCAATTCAATAATGTCTGCAAATACTTTTGGTTATTGCCGGATGCATTTTATCTAATTAACAAAGGTAATTATCAAAGCGGATGGTGATAATTTTTCAATGCAAAATATAATATTGAAAGCAAATAAAAACGATTACGGATAAAACTATCCCCACCAAAAAGGTATTGTATGAATAGCTAAGTAGATTATACTTTTTTCTTAGCACTTTTCCTTGACCATAACAATCTGCTAACAAAGTGCGATAAAGATATTCATCTTCTTTCAAAATCGTTAACATGCAATCTTCAAAATCGGGAAGCGATAAACTAGAAAAATTCCCAAAAAACAATAACGTCGTTTTCTTGTTGTCTAAATCGGCTTGAGAAATATTACCCTTAATGAAATTTGGGCGGGTGGCTAGCACAGCAAAAACAGTAGTTAAAAGCGAAGTCAGAATAAACATCATTATCGGGATAAACAAATTTTCCCAGTATTCTATATTTCTAGCTGACGAACCTATTATAAGTGATAATACAACGGTGTTTATTGATATCATAATATTTGCCTTATTATCGGCTAAAGAGTTCTGTTGGTTAAGATTATTTGAGAAGATTCGAAAGTAGGATGTGATACCAACTTCATGAAAATCCTTCAAAGGAATCTTAGCCTGGTCTTCAAAATTGGAGAATTTAGGCATTGAGCTAATTAAATAAGGCGCAAAAATAAATATAAAATGAATTAAAATATCGAGTTAACAATTTGATAACATCGCACAAAAACAGGAATGAAAAGCCTTCAAAAATTAAAGCATTTTACCCCTTTTCGCCGAACTTTATCAAGCTGGCGAAGGCCAGTAAATTTTATCCGTTTTGGTATTCTCCCTTTTCTTATGCAGCGTCATGGTCAGTTGATTGGACATAAAATCTAAAATCGAATGACTTTTTAAATCTAGGTGTTATATTTATAGAAGCCAATTTATTTTACTCGCTACTAATTTACGTGTTTTAAAATTATAGATTTATAGTTTGCTAACTATTACTATATTGCGAAAAATTTACTAATTAAGTTAATTATTATACCATTTTAAGCATTTTAATAAGTGAAATATAATCCGGCAAATAAAAATTTAGAAATTAAAATCGCATAAATGGATAAAGAAGAAGAACTTAAAATACTTTTTGAATCGGATGATGAAGTTTTTTTCTCCATATCCGCTGTTGGGGATCAAATAACTTTTATATCCAAATCATGCAAAAAACTATTTGGTTATGAAGATAAGGCCTTTTATGATAATTCTAATCTGCTTTCTCTTTTGATTCATCCTGATTTTCAGGAAACTTTTAATATTGGCAATTTACTATTAGCCACCAAAGACATTACCACTTCCGAATTTCAAATTATTAATTCAAATGGAGATGAAAAATGGGTAAGATGCAATACCAAGCCATTGCTTGATTCTAATGGCAATCCTACACATTTAGAAGGAGTAATTAAAAATATTTCTCAAATCAAGAGAATTGAACTTGACTTTGAAAATAAAATAAAAGAACTAAATTTTTATATTTACCGAATGACCCATGATCTTCGAGGTCCAATTTCATCGGCACTCGGATTGGTATACATTGCCAAAAGAGAAGTAAAAGAAGAGCCATTAATAACCTATCTCAATAAAATTGAAGAAAGCAACAAAAAACTTGATTCCATTTTATTTAACCTAATTGAGGTAATTCGCACTTTAAAAAGCACTGTTATTACAAAGGAACTCATAAATTTCAAAACAATTATAAATGAAATATTAAGTGGCTTTGAACATAGTCCTAAACGAAAAGGAATAAACATTGAAGTAAAAGATAATTCTAAAATTGAATACTACAGCGACAAAAAACTTATGAATTCAATACTTCTCAATCTAATTCATAATTCAATTAACTATCACGATAAATCTACCAATGCAAGTATTTCCATTGAAATAAGTGAATTAAACAGTAATTTATATATAAACGTAAGTGATAACGGTGCCGGAATATCTGACGATATCAAGTCAAAGGTTTATGACATGTTTTATAGAGGAAATGAAGACTCTAAGGGATCGGGTTTAGGGCTGTACATTGTGAAAAACGCAGTTGAAAAACTCGGCGGTAAAATTGAATTAATTAGCAATTTAGGACAAGGAACCACGTTTAATATAACTTTACCCATAATCCAATAATAAACGAAAGTATGCTTAAATTAAGAGCTATTATTAATCAACTGGATTTAGAAAATATTGAATCACTAGAAAATCTATTTATCCTAAACAAAGCGGAAAATTTACTTTTCTTATTACAAGAATATAAGAAAAATAATTTATCAGATAATGAAATTATAAAGCATTTAAATTACAATAAAACTTCATTTCACACTTTAAAATCAAGGCTTTACGACAAAATACAAGCTCAACTAATTAATGATTCGATGGGAGATAGATCTGACATCTTAAGTCAGCTATCAAATATTCCTAAATACTGCTACGAAACCCCTAGAGAGACCGCTGGAGCCATTTTACATAAATTAGAAGATGACTTAAAATCTAATGGAATGTCGGGCGATTTAATTACAGTGTATAGTGCCTTAAAGAAAATACATTTACACACCCCTAAATATTATGAATACTCTCAACTTTATAATAAACATTTGGCGTATACCATGGCGCTTGAAAAAGCAGAGGAACTACTTGGAAGTTTTATAAAAGCTCTTTCGGAATATTATCTATCTAAATCCGTTTCTATTTATGAGCTATTACATTTCATAAAAATGGAAATAGTTAATATTTTCCAACTTAATAGATCTAATCACATTGAAATTATTCATAATATAATAATTGTTCATCTGCATCTTTTTACCAAGCAACATCAAGAAAATGAAGAAGCTACAGACGATTTATTAGAAAAAACTGAAAAAATTATTCAAAAATATCAAAACAATAATCTATATAAAAATTATCATTACATAGTGAGTTTTTTGCGATATGAATATTACACTCAAATTAATGAGCAAAATAAGGCACAAAAATATTTTGAAGAAGTAAACTCCACATTTAAAAATTGGTTATTACTTGATAACCTTTGCCTAGCGTTTCATTTTCTATTTTCTCGGATTAATAATTATTGTCAAAGAAATATTGAACAGAGCTTAGATATTGAAAATAATGAAATCTCTTTTTTACTGGATACAGATAATGTTTTTACGATTCTAAATTTTAAGTTTTACACTGCCATCTCTAAATTTTATGCTGGAAAATACAAAGAAAGTACAGCGCTAATTAATGACATTATTAATACCACTAGCTTTAAGGATATACTGAATGCCGAAATTGAAATTAAACTTTGCCAGGCCTATGTATATATAAAGTATAAGGAGTTTGAACTTGCTGAAAGTATTATCAGAAGCCTTTATAGAAAAATTAAAGGGCAAAATGAATATAGTTATGATAATGCAATTGCATTTTCTAAAATTCTGAGTTTACTTATCACTAATGATGGTTCAGAAAAAATTAAAAGTAAAATTTTGAAATCAATAAGGTTATTTGAATTTGAAAATTCAGGGGAAAGAAAAATGATGCGATTTTTAGAAAAAGATTTTGAAAAATTGAAATTATCTTTTTCGTAATAATTATTTAAACCCTAGCAATTAAACCTTATATAAGTGCCAAACCTTCATCAGTAAGAGGTTTGTTCAAAAAAAGAATATTATTATTAAATTTTAAGGCTTTCTTTTTATCTTCTTCATTAATAGAAGTTGTTAGAATGACTAATTTGAATTTTTTAGTCGATCTATTAATTAGGAGTTCAAATTTCTCTATAAATTGAAAACCATCCATTATTGGCATATTTAAATCTACAAAAATTACCTCAGGCATTAAATCAACATCATTATTAGAAATTACCAAAATATTTTGTAAAAATTCTGCTGCACTTTTGCCGCTAGAGTTAACATATATCTTTTGAGCAAAATGATTACCCTCAATAATCTTTTGATTTACAAAATTATCTAACTCATTATCATCAATAAGCATTACTATATTGTGTTTATATGCAGGTTTTTTAACTTTCATATTTTAGTGTTGAGCAAATATATGTCTTAAAATAAATTAAATATTACCAATTTTACCCAAATGTCTGTTATATTTTCCAATCCACATTTTCAATTACCAATTTAAGGAATACTTTTTTGTCGCCTCAATATTAGGCACTTAGAGAATATCATTCAATTATTAGACCCCCGTATTGCCGAATAATAAAACAATTTCCAAAACTTTCTTACCTCTAACAGATTAGTAGCAAGTTAGGTTTTTCTGACATTTCAATAATTCTCAACTTTGAATCGTGCTTTTAACCCCAAATTATTAAGTACAAACTACTAACAAATTACTACAACTACTAAAATTTATTGTCTGCTAACTATAAAATAGCATAAACACTAACTTAACTACAACTACTAACTATAAAATACTATAAACACTAGCTTACTAACTTCAACTACTAACTATAAAATACTATAACCACTAGCTTACTAACTACAACTACTAACTATAAAATAGCATAAACACTAACTACAACTACTAACTATAAAATAATATGAAAATCTCAAGTAAAATCTCCCTTTTAAATCTATTTAGCATTATTCTTTTGTGCGCATTCGGATTAGAAGCCTTTGCACAAACATCGAAAGACTTTACAGTTCAGGCCCGAGTGGAAGTTAATAAAGCGAATCATTCAATTACCATTAAGTGGCCATTACTTACGGACGTGGTAAATTATAAAATATACCGCAAATTAAAAACGGAAACCTCTTGGGGATCTACCACTAAAGGCGTTGCCGCTGGCAGCGATACCATGTGGACAGATACCGATGTTACTATTGGTACAGAATACGAATATTATATCGAAAAAATAAAAGCCGATTTATCTAATGGCTATACTTATATACTTAGTGGAATTGAAGTTCCTGCAGTTGATAACAGAGGAAATGTATTGGTGGTGGTTGAAAAAACATTGGCCGAAACAATCAATACTGAACTAAACAGCTATTTAAAAGATTTGGCTGCCGATGGTTGGAACGTTTTTTCAATAGCTGTATCTAAAACCGATTCTATTCAAGCAGTAAAACGTGGAATTAAAAAAATGGATACTCAGGTGGGCGGTTTAAAATCATTAATTATTTTGGGTCATGTTCCTGTACCTTATTCTGGTAATTTTGCTCCCGACGGACATGGAGATCATTCTGGTGTGTGGCCTACTGATGCCTATTATACCATTGATTATGACCAATGGTCTGATGCCATTACCAAGGTATCAGGTATTACTCGTACCGAAAACCAAAATTTGCCAAACGATGGAAAATGGGATAATAGTGTATTGCCAGGTGCCGTTAAATATCAAACAGGCCGCATCGATTTATCTAACATGTCGAAGTTTTCAAAAACTGAAGCTGAACTTACAAAACAATACATTAAAAAAGACCATGATTTTAGATATAAAATAACCAAAACTGTTGAGAAAGGTGTGGTGGATGATAATTTTTCATATACCCTTGGTTCATTTGGAAGCACAGGATGGAGAAATTTTTCAGTCATGTTTGGTCCAAAAAATGTGTCTGACCAGGATTACTTTACTGCATGTCGCAAAGAAAACATACTATTTGGCTATGGTGCAGGAGGTGGAACCTATCAAAGCTGCGATGGAATTGGCACCACCGATTCATTCGTAAATGCAAAAGGAGCCATTTTCAATATGCTTTTTGGAAGTTATTTTGGCGATTGGGATAATGCTAATAATTTACTTCGTGCCCCTTTGGCTTCTGCTCAAAACGGACTTACAGTAGCCTGGAGCGGACGTCCTTATTGGGAAAATCACGCTATGGCTTTAGGTGAATCAATCGGGTATTGTGCGAAGATTACTCAAAATAACAAAGGAACTTATCAAGATAATTTATATAAAAATACAGTACCTATAGAATTAATGGGTGACCCAACTTTACGTTTACACATTATTGCCCCTCCTACCAATGTAAATGCTTCAGCTCAGAATAACAATACAGAGGTTAACTTATCATGGACCGCATCGGATGAATCAAGCATTACAGGTTATTCTATTTACCATTCGAATAAGCCTGATGGTAATTATACTTTAATAAATTCAACACCCGTTACTGAAACTTCTTTTATTGATAAGAGTGCTAGCGATACTAATTACTATTTTGTTAAAACTTTAAAATTAACTACCTCGGCTAGCGGTTCCTATTTCAATTTAAGTCAAGGAATTCCTGTCTATATTTCTGGAATAACCATTAAGGAAAGCCTTACTGTAATTACTAAAGATACTACGATCTATTTGGACAGCACAGGGGTTGCTAGTATTAGTGCTTCAGAAATTGATAATGGATCCTTCAGCACATGTTGCAGTATTTCTAATTTTGATTTGGATAAATCTTCCTTTAATTATACCGCAATTGGTGATAATTCAGTAATCCTTACCGTTACCGATGCAAATAAAAATTCAGATACTGGAGTTGCTATTGTAACCGTTATTGACGCGATAGGTCCAACTGTTATAACTCACGACATAACCCTAAGTCTTACTAATGGAATGGCCACAATTACGGCCGATGACATTAATAACGGAAGTTATGACAATTGCAGTATTACCAGTGTGAGTGTAAGTCCTACTTCTTTCAATTGCAATAATATTGGAATTAATACAGTAACCTTAACTGTTACAGATGTGAATGGAAATATAAGTGAAGGTACTGCAATCGTTACTATTTCAGGAACAATTTCATCCATTTCCATTACTCAAAATAATCAACCTGAGTTTTATCAGGGCGGATTAATTGTGTTAAAAACTTCAGTTACAGAAACTGCAACTTACAGATGGAGTAATGCCGCTACTACTGAATCAATTAACGTTAATGCCTCTGGAAAATATTCAGTAATTGTTAAATTCGCCAATGGTTGCAGTGCAACTGCCAAAACCACGGTAAATTATGATGCAACCTCACTAACCTCTTCTTATTCAATTTTGGTAAGTGGTGAAGCTATTTTAAGAAATACATCAATAGTTAAATCAGGTAGCGTTGGATCTACAGGTAGTGCAGGTAGAATAGAGGTCAATACCAACTCCTTAATCACCGCTTCAAATATTTTTGCTAAAGCGATAAATGTGACTGCAACTACAGGAGGTAAAATAACAAAAGCATACACAACAAATGCTGCACAAGTTAATTTACCTGAGTTTATTAATAACCCTTATTGTTCAAGTAATAATAATATAACTGTAAAAACTAATGCCAGAGTAACTCTAACCGATTCTATATTTGGAAATATTGTAATTGGAAGTGGAGCCAAAGTCACCTTTACTCATCCAGTTATTTATGCTAATAAAATTACAACTTCTAGTAAAGCTACTCTTATATTTAGTACCTGCACTAAAATAATTCTTTGCAACCCTACTATTATTGCGGATAATAATATTATTAATTATGAAAACAAGTCGATAGTATTTTATTCTCCTGCCTCCATACAAATAAATAAACATACAGTTTTTAACGCGTCAGTTTACACCAAAGATAAATTAGAAACATTTGGTAGCAAATCTGAACGTATTAATTTTAATGGTCAAATTATTGCCCTTAACCACTATTCTGATTATTCTGATTTTTATTGGAATACAACATTCGGTTCTTGCGGTACTTTAAACAAAGAAAGCTTAATCAATGATGAGCTAGCTGAAAACATAGTAAACAGTAATGCAAATGAAGTGACTGTATATCCTAATCCTACTAATGGAAATACAACGGTTAGAATCATTTCAAACACCTCAGAAACAATTAAAGTTAAAATTACAAACATTACCGGTGAAACCTTATTCACCACCGAAAAAACCATCGTTAATGGATTTAATGAAATGCCGCTAGACCTTGCAAATTATACTTCTGGCATGTATTTCATTATTACTGAATATGCTAATAAAATTAAAACAACCCGGATTAATAAAATAAATAGTAATATAAATTAGCACTAAAGTGAGCCATCCCAAAAGGATGGCTCCTTTAATTAAAGATCAAGTCTTATTAGTAGTAAGTCTTTTTTATAGTTGTAGAATTTAGGTCAAGGGCGCTGTGAAGCGCCCTTTATCATGTTTTTTCAAAAAAAACTAATTATTATACAAATTTCTAATATTTCTTACTTAAGAGATATTGTAAAACATAAAGGTTTTTTTCATTTACGAATTAGCATCAACTTTGATGTAAGATAAGAGGTAGAAAAATCCTCTATTCTTAATTCTACTAACTATAAATATATTATCATGAAAATCCTAAACAAATTTGGAAATTTATATAGGCCGATGCTCTTAATCATCGGGATATTTGTTTCTTTTCTTTTTAATAAAAGTGCAGCTCAATCCAAAACAATTAGTTTAAGTTCAGACAATGCTTCCCTTTGCCAGCCAGCCTTGTTTCAATGGGTAGTTAATAATGCCCCAACTGGTTCTAATTACGTTTGGGATTTTGGCAATGGCCTTGAGCAAGGTCGAGATACTTTTTATGCTTATATTAAAAATGCAGGTAAGGTTTCTGTTTCTGTTAAAGTTACATTCCCAGATAAAACGGTTCATATTTTAACAAAACCAAATTTTGTTGAAGTATTTGCCAAACCAATTCCCAATTATTATGCTTCTCGAATAAAATTATGTGACGGAGCAGATACAGTAACTTATTTTGATATTACACCTAATTCGGTAAAAAGAAGTTGGGTGATTGATGGTTCTAATTATAATAATGTTCAAAAGAAACTGACACATCCTTATGCTTCGGCTGGAATAAAACAATTATCACTTGTTGTAGAGGATAAGAATGGTTGTACGGATATTAAAGAATTTGATACCGTTGCCATAATTTACAAAGATGTAATACTCGATTTTAGTGCTGATAACACCTCTGGTTGCGTTGTTAAAAAAGTAAAATTCACACCAATAATAAATACCAATGGCAACAAAATAATATCCTACAAATGGGAATTCCCAGGAGGCGAAACGTTAAATCAATTTCTGAAAGATCCTGATACAGTTGTATTCAACAAAACAGGAATTTATTCACCAAGTATAGAAGTTAAAGCAGAAAATGGCTGTATTCACAAGTTTACCAAACAGAATTATTTGGCGTTTGGAAAAATCGAGAATATCGACATTATTTTTTCAGATACTGCCGTTTGCAAAGGCAATAGTATTAGAATCGAAAATTCAAACAATAATCTTCCAGGCGTTTTTAAATGGACCCTACCTGGAACTACTACCGTTACAAAATCAGATGCTTATACCTGCCGCGCCAAATACGATACACTAGGAAAGTATGATGTGATGGCCACTTATGAAAATAACGGTTGTAGTGTTTCTAAATTATTAAAAAATATTATTCGGGTAAAAGGCGTGAAAGCCAATTTTACTTCTGATGATTACTATCATTGTAAGTTTCCTCACACCGTAAATCTTAAAAATTTATCGCAGTCATATGAACCAGGGGATATGACATACAATTGGAGTGTAACTGGTAATTCACAATCTACTGTATCGACTAAAAAGAATTTAATATATAGTGTTACACAATCCGGGTATTATGATGTAATGCTTGTTACCACACACAGCAATGGTTGTTCTGATACTTTCAAACGTCAGAACTATATACGCAACAATAAAATATTACCAGCCTTTGATGCTGCTTATAAAGTGGGTTGTGTTAATCAATTTATTGAGTTTAATCAAGCTACACCTCCAAGTTCATACATGGCTTCTGATAAGTTCAAATGGACATTTTATGATAAAGATACTTCCAAAATTTTAGGATATTCTAATTTAACTTCTCCAAAATTTTCATATCCTGATACAGGATTATACACTGTGAAAATGGTAGCCGATAATGGAATAGGTTGCAAGGATTCAATAACCAAACTGAAATTTATTGATATTGTCATCCCTAAAATTGCTTTTAAAATCCCTAACCCTATAATTTGTAAAAATGAAATTTTGCTAGGATATGGAAAATCAGAACCCAATCGTGCTAAATTTTCATATTTTTGGTTTATTACCAATAAAAGTGATGCTAATGAAACATATATAAAAAGTGATACTTTCAAAGAAAAAATATCAAAAGCAGGAGAGTACAATCTGAAGTTTGTTCATGAAATTAATAAAGGATGCCGCGATAGTATTATCAATAATAATTTGGTAAAAATAAATGGAATTACAGCTCAAATGCGTTTGGACACCTTTAATGGTTGTGTGCCATTAACCGTAAAGCCTCAATTAACCATTGCCGAAAATTTCCACTTTATAAATTCAAGTAATACCATAAAATACCATTGGTGGGCCTCCCCTTCTCAAAATGTTGTAATTATTAATGATTCAACTTTTTCTCCAAAATTTAACTTTAATAAAAGGGGTGAATACACAATAAATTTAGAGGTAACAAATAGCGATGGATGCACTCATACCATCTCATCACAACTTATCTCAGTAGGTGTAATTGCCGATTTTAAAATTAATGACTATATAGTTTGTGCTGGTCAAAATGTCATATTAACCAACCAATCTAAACTAAATCCGAATAAAATTAAGTGGTTATTAGATAAAGATGCTATAACCAGTAATCCTGATTATCAAAATGAAATAACAATCAAATACAAAACTAATGCAAGTCATACCATTGGTTTAATAGCGAATAAGTTAGATTTTTGTTATGATACTGTATACCGCAATATCAATTCTATCCTAGTGGTTGCTGAGATGTCAGCTTTGCAACCCATATTAAAATGTGCTCCAGTTTATGCTCAGTTTACTTCTACTTCAAAAAATGCAGATTCGTTGAAATGGGACTTTGGAGATGGATTAAATGTAACAACTAAAGATTTTCGTGTGGGTCATATTTACAGAACAAACACGGGCATTTTACAAGGTTTTAATACTAGACTAATTGCTAAAAGTAATGAAGGATGCAGCGATACCTTATATAGAAACAATTATATAAAAGTATTAGGCCCATCACCCAGTTTTGAAATTATAAAAAATGAAGGATGCGAACCATTAAATGTAGAATTTAAAAACACAAGCCGTGATTATTTTAAACACTACATGAATTATGATGATGGCTCTCCTTTAGATACAGTAATAAGAAGTAAAAAATATTCAATTATTACCGATGGTGTATTTCATCAGGAATTTCACCCTCGCTTGTATGCCATTGATTCGTTGGGTTGCAAAGCTGTATTTACAAGTCCAGTGAACGTTATAGTGAAAAAAAATCCTACGGCTAGGTTTAGTTTAAGCGATTCAATAGTTTGCGAAAAACAATCTATAGCTTTAGTTAATAAGGCAGATTCCATAACAAATTCCGATTTTTATTTAATAAAACTGAATGAGCCCCTACTCCTATCAAAACCTGAGGCTATAATTTATAATGCAGGCAAGTATCAAATAGCTCAAGTAGTTAAAAATTTGAATGATTGTTTTGATACTATAAAACACAATGTCGTTGTTTTCCCAACACCAAAAGCTAATTTCAATTTAACGGATTCACTGTGCCAATTTAAAGTTTTGAACTTTCAAAATAAATCAACGGGTGTATTTCCAATCGTTAATTACAAATGGGAATTAATAAGTGGTTCAAATTCTAAACTCTATAAATCAAATAATGTAAAACATGTCTTCAACGATTATGGCCCGGCTTCAATAAGCTTAACGGTTACTGATACCAATAAATGCACCGATCGTACTACTTTATATCTAATTATTCCAAACCCTGCCAATATCCCTGCTGGTGATCTAAAATTGGTGAGTGTAAATTTTGATAGTTCTATACAGGTAGTTTCTAACCCCACTAATTTCAATCGGTTTGTATTAGGCAATTTTTATAATTCTAATAATTTGGTTCCTATACATACTACCAACTCTAAAATGGGAATTGAATTTGATTATTATAAAAAAAGCATTTCAGATTCAGCCACTTGTTTTGACTTGAGAACCCTGGATATCTGTGGATATGAAAGTGGAGAAGGAAAAAAACATTGTACCATGTTTTTAAAAGTAGCAAGCAACAAGGCGTATACAAATCAATTGAATTGGAGCGCTTACATAGGATGGCCAACCATTGATAATTATACTATCTATCGCCAAAAACAAGGTGAATCCCAATACAGCTTACTTACTACATTATCCTCTGATATGACTTCGTATCTTGATTCAGGGCTTTGTAACCTTCCTTATAAATATTACATAACAGCTACGCTTAACACGTTAAAATCTCAAAGTAATACAGTTACTAATAGTCCAAAATTTATATTTCCCCCAAAATTTAGTGATGTAAAAAATGTTTCGGTAATTGATAATAATACCATAAAAATTGATTGGAAAGCATCTAATAATTTATATTTCAAGAATTATAACATTACACGTACCAATCAGCAAACTTCAAAAGTGGAACGGTTTTATAGTGAAACTAACCTTTTCATAGATAAGGATAATCATACTTCTTCTAATAATTACACTTATCAAATTTCAGAAACGGATAAATGCGGTAACCAAAGCCAGCCAAAGTATGATGGAAAAAACATTGTATTGAACATTGACATAAATAATTATAAAAGCTACACCCATTGGAACACTTATAAAACCTGGAAAAGTGGTGTAAAAGAATATCAATTGCAATTAGAAAAAGAGGGTTCATTTAAAACTATTTACACCTCCTCTAATATGGATAGCAGCTTTATTCATGATCAAACACTTGAAAAAATAAATGGCCCTTATTGCTATCGTATAATGGCTGTATCTGGTGATGCCAAAGACACTAGTTTATCTAATATATCCTGTATTATTTCTCCTTCTAAATTGTTTTTTCCTAATGCTTTTTCTCCAAATGGAGATGGGGTTAATGATAAAATAAGTGTTCATTCATTATTTGTAGAAAACAATACCAACTTTAGCGGCAGAAACTTTACCCTTGAAATTTTTAATCGCTGGGGCGAACAAGTGTATGTTAGCCAATCCATTAATGACGAATGGGATGGAATGTATAAAGGAACTCTCATTCAAAGTGGCGTTTACATGTATCAATTAAAAGCTATGGGTGTAGATAATCGGAGTTATTCATTAAAAGGAACAATAACAATTGTTGAATAAATTTAATCCAAGACACTCATACTTATTCAAACTTACAAACTATTCAACCCACCATTATCTAAATCAACAAAATATTTTTAAACCCTATTTTATATTTAAATCCAGCACCATTTCTCCTTTAATTCTTCTAAAATAACTTATAATTAAATTTATTCACTTTATCGGTGTCTATTTAAAGTATTTTATTACTCATGTTATTTTACATTTAAAATTGGTTTTTAATCCATAGTTTTATTTACTCATTTTGCTGCAATATATTGTTCTTTATATATATTTATAGTTAGTAGAATTAGTAATTAGGCGCTGTGAAGCGCCTAATTTACGCTGTAAAAGCCTAATTTACTGGTTAAAATTATACTGAAGAACTCTTTGAATTTTTTAGTTTACTTTTTAAAAAGTAACAAAAAGATAAATATTATTAAGAATAATTTAATTCAGAATTTTTACCTGATACTAATAACTATAACATCAAACTTATAAAATCTCAAACTAAAAAAAGGATTATAATGTATTATTATCTTAAATTCGCCATTCTATTCAATGTTAAACTATCAACTCGGCATCACCTCAGCCTATGGGATCTATTGTATGAGGGTAAAAAATGGCAGGTCGGTTTGGAATCAAAACAATTATTATTTCAGCTAGTGGAGAAATTAATCAACAAAACCTCTTTTTCACCTTCTAAAAGCCCCCCTCTTTCTAATCACTATAACTCCTTTTTATAGTGATTTTTATCCCTTTTTACAGTGATTTTAGGCTAAATATTAGGTTAAGCCGCCTTAATTTTTTTAGATTTGGACAAATCAAATAAAAAAACGATACGATTAAAAAAATGCCAACGACCAAGATTATTAAAAAATATAACATGAGAAATAGCGTTAAGAGATTAAATACCTAATTACCTATTTCAGCTTTTTTACTGGAATAATTTTTTAAAAAAATAAGCGCAATGAGTGTTTTGATTTGATAAATTATAAATGATGAAATAAAATAAATGAGAATAAAAAATATTAAACATAATACCTCTAACCTTCGCCTAAAAGCCGAAGAAATGCATAAATCTCTTTCTATAAATCCTAAGGATAATCTTACCATAACTGAAACAAAAGAATTCATTCATGAACTTGAAGTTCACCAAATTGAGTTGGAAATAATGAACTCTGAACTGGTAATGGCCAATGAGCAAATATGGCTTAAAGAACAAAGAATTGAAGAAGCCAATAAAAAATTTATTGAACTTTATGACTTTGCCCCTTCCGGTTATTTTTCATTAACCAAAGAGGGGGATATAGTTGAAATTAACCTAAGTGGAGCTAACATGCTAGGCAAACCTTCGCATCGCTTGCTTCGAAGCCAGTTTGCACTTTATATTTCTGATAAAACCCGGCCCATATTTAATACGTTTTTTAAAACGTTAATTGAAGGCAAGGGCACTCAAACGTGTCATGTAACCTTATTTGCTAATGAAAATTTGCCCATTGCTGTGGCTATTACAGGCACGTTATCCGAAAATTCAGCAACATGCCTTATAAATGTTATTGATATCACCGCACTTAATAAAGCCGAACAGGAACTTGAAAAATCAAATTTATTATTTAGTTCTATTTTTTATAATTCGCCGGATGCTTTAATAATTATACGTTTAAATGATAATTTTGTCATTAATTGCAATGAAAAATATCTCAAACTATTTGGTTTTTCATCCATGGATGAAGTGGTTGGAAAAAACACCGACCAATTAAATGTAAAACCGATACAGGGTGAATTTAGTAAAATTGCCTCCCTTATTAAGAATAATAAATCCGTCAAAGATTTTGAAATTCAATTGCGAAACAATCAGGGAAAATTAATTTGGGTTTCTACCTCCATTGAAACACTATTTCTTGACAATTCGCTTTGCACTATTACTAGTTCAATAAATATAACAACCCAAAAGTTAGCACAAGACGCATTATTAGAAAGTAAAATCCGATATCACAGTTTAGTTTCTAATCTTAATGTAGGCGTATTAGTGCAGGGTCCCAATGCCGAAATGATTTTAAGTAACCCAAGGGCTTTGGAATTACTAGGCCTTACCGAAGAACAATTAATCGGTAAATCATCATTTGACCCCTATTGGAATGTGATACATGAAGATGGAAGCCCATTTCCAGGCCATACACATCCGGTGCCGATGAGTATTGCTACAGGTCAACCTGTCATTAATGTTGTAATGGGAGTATTTCGCCCCCTTACCAATGATCGGGTTTGGCTTTTGGTAAATGCCGATCCTCAGTTGAAGGAGGACGGAAGTATAAGAGAAGTGATTTGTACATTTAAAGAAATAACAGAAATCGTAAATAAAACGGAAGAATTAAAAAATAAAAAAATAAAAATTGAAAACTTTTTAAAGTCAAATGAAAAAATCGGGAAAATGGGGAACTGGGAATTCAAACTTTCAGAAAAAAAATTATACCCATCCACAGGGGCCGCTGAAATTTATGGAACCGATAAAAAAATAATAACTTTTGATGAGTTAAAACGCTTTCGACAGCCAGAGTATAAATCCTATTTGGATGATGCATTAAGCGACTTAATATCTAAAAATAAACCGTACGATGTTGAATACAAAATAAAGCGCGAAAATGATGGAAGAATTGTAGATGTTAATGCGACAGCTATATTTGATGTTACTTCAAATACTATATTTGGAACTATTAGAGATATTACCGAACAAAAAAATAATGAAAAATTATTAAATGAGAATGAAATTGAATATAAAATTTTATTTGAAGATAAATCCACTATTAAATTAATTATTAACCCTAACGGCGGCCATATTATGCATGCCAATGCAGAGGCAAGCCAATTTTATGGTTGGCCGCTTAAAGAATTAATAAAAAAGACAGTTTTTGATTTAAATATTGATAAAACAAATACTACAAAAAAAAATATTCAATTAACAGCCCAAGGTATCAATTTCCATAGAGAGGTAAAGCATAAACTAGCAGATGGCAGTATTAAGGATATTGAAATTTTTAGTAATGATATTGAAATGTCGTCAAAGAAATATCTTCTTACCTCTATTATCGACATTACGCAAAGAAAAATTGCTGAAGAAAATGCACTAAAATTAAGTCGTATAAATAAATTAACAAGTAAAATAAATGAACTTATTTTATACGCCACCGATGAGTCAACACTTTTAGATGAGGCCTGCCAACTAACAGTTAAATTAGGGAATTTTAGAATGGCATGGATAGGGATGTTGGATGAAAATACTGGTGCAGTAATTCCAGTAATTCATGCAGGAGGCAATGATGGCTACCTGGATGAAATCAAAATCATTTCAAAAAACAATACATTAAACGAAAATGGTCCAACTCGAACATCCATAAAAAATAAAAATTATAGCGTTTGCAATGATATAGAAAATGACCCGATGATGGCTCTATGGAAAACCACCGCTTTGGCCCATGGATTCCATTCCATTATTTCTTTGCCTTTAATTAAAAATAAGGAGGTAGTTGGAGTATATGTATTATACTCATCCACAGTCAATTATTTTGATAATGAAGAAATCACTTTGCTTAAAGAGGTAAGTAAAAACCTATCCTTTGCTATCGAAAATATTGAGAAAGAAGCATTACGAAAACAATACCTGGTAAAAATAGCTAAAGATGAAGAAAGTATCCGTATCCTATCAACCGCTATTGATCAAAGCCCGATAATGTCGGAAATTACTGATTTAGAAGGAAATATTATTTATGTAAATCGAAAGTTTACAGAGGTTACAGGATATACTCCAGAGGAAGTAATTGGTAAAAACCCTCGAATATTAAAATCTGATCATACACCCCAATTGGAATATAAAACCCTTTGGGATACGATAAAAAACGGAAAAAGCTGGCATGGAACTTTTTTAAATAAAAAGAAAAATGGGGAGACGTATTGGGAATCGGCTGTCATTTCACCCGTAAAAACCATTACAGGAGAAATAACCCACTTTTTGGGCATTAAAGAGGACATAACAAATCTTATTTTAGCCGAAGAAGAAAAAAGTAATCTTATTAAAGATTTAATAGGGCAGAATAAAAATTTGGAACAATTTGCCTACATTGTGTCTCATAATTTGCGGTCCCCGGTTTCTAATATTATTGGACTAAAAGGCTTATTGAAGCTTAAAAATTTAAGTAATACTGAAAAAGAACTATATGAAACTCAGATTTTAAAATCGGTTGAAAAATTAGACGATGTAATACGGGATTTAAATGCAATACTCCAAGTTAAAAATCAACTGAATGCTAAAGTAGAGACCATACACTTTAGTGAAATCATTAATTCTATTAATTTAGGATTAAAGTCATTGATTGAATCTGAAAATATTACGTTTAAACTAAATTTTAAGGACGCTGAAAAAACAGATACTATAAAATCATACCTACATAGCATATTTTTTAATCTAATTTCTAATAGCATAAAATATAGAAGCCAAAGCCCACCAATCATTGAAATTACAACGCGTATTGAAGGTGATAAATTAATCATCCTATACAAAGACAATGGCATAGGCATCGACCTAGTTGTGCATGGCCAAAATCTTTTTGGCCTGTATCAGCGCTTCCATAAGGGGCATGCCGAAGGCAAGGGAATAGGATTGTATATGGTAAAAACACAAATTGAATCACTTGGAGGAAAAATAAGCGCATCAAGTCACCCTGATAAGGGCATCGAGTTCAAAATTGAGTTTAAGAATAATAAAATAGTTACTAACTAATAGTTTTACGAATAAATTAAATAACATTATCTTCATGAAAAATCTAAGTAGAATTATAATAATAGATGACGATCCTATTAATAATATGATTTGCAAAAAAGTAATTAAAAATGACTTTAAGAAATTAGAGGTAGTAAGTTTTGAATATCCAATAGAAGCATTAGATTATATTAAAGCTGAATATTCTTTTGTAAATAGGGATGAACCCTCCATTTTACTGCTCGATTTAAATATGCCAATTATTTCGGGTTGGCAGTTTTTGGAGGAATACAGCGAGTTTAGCGATACCATTAAAAATAATTTTATAATTTACATTTTATCCTCCTCCATTTCTGAAACCGACAAGGCTAGAGCGGCTGAAAATAAATATGTCAAAGGATATATTGAAAAACCCTTTAATAGTCAAACCTGTAAAAGCATGATACTTAATTATAAATTACAACTTGTGTTATAATTAATTAAAAACCACAGTTAGCACTTCTCTAGGTTATCAAGGGATTTTAAATCCCTTGATAACCTCTTTAATCCTCATAAAAATAGGTTGGACAATAATTCCTTTATAGAATCCCTTCAGGATTTGGAGCTGATATTTAAAGGCTAAATAAGTTGCTGTTTATAATCCAGTCCTTAAAAAGCTAAAGATTTATACTTCAATCCTATATCGCTGTATCTATTAATACCGTTGATATTAGTAATAACTACTTCATTTTTTATAGTATTCTAATACCTCAAGTTATAAGAAGCTCATCTAAGTTAACTCGAATTAGTGACCAAAATCATTTGTTTGAAATAAGAACCAAACTATCTTTACCCGCTTTTGTTAAACTTATATATTATAAACCTAATTTACTAAAATTATGCTATAATTATGCCTTATTTAACGTTAAGATATAATTTACTAGCCTTATCTTTTAATTTATAAATGAAATAGAGCATCTACTAATGAAAAGAAAAAATACTAACGATACTGGCACTAACCTTCGCCAAAAAGCTGAAGAAATTTATAAATCCCATTCTTTAAGTCCTAAGAATAATTTATCAGAAACTGAGGAAAAGCAGCTCATTCATGAACTCGAGGTTCACCAGATTGAATTGGAAATGCAGAACTCTGAGCTATTAAAGGCCAATGAGCAAATATTTCTTAAAGAACAAAGAATTGAAGAAGCCAATAAAAAATTTATTGAACTTTATGACTTTGCTCCCTCCGGTTATTTTTCATTAAACAAAGAGGGTGACATCGTAGAATTAAATATTAGCGGAGCTAATATGCTGGGCAAACCGTCGCATCGCTTACTTAGAAACCGGTTTGCACTTTATATTTCTGATAAAACCCGGCCCATTTTTAATGCATTTTTTGAAAAATTAATTGAAGGCAAGGGCACTAAAACATGTCAGGTTACTTTATTCGCCCATGAAACCTCACCCATTGCCGTAGCCATTACAGGAACTTTATCCGAAAATTCAGCAACATGCCTAATAAATGTTATTGATATCACTGCCCTTAATAAAGCCGAAGAGCAACTTGAAAAATCAAATTTATTATTTAGTTCTATTTTTTATAATTCACCGGATGCTTTAATAATTACACGTCTCGAGGATGAATTAATCATTAATTGCAATGAAAAATTTCTCAAAATTTATGGTTTTTCATCCATGGATGAAGTAGTTGGTAAAAATATTAACCAATTAAATATAAATGTATTAGACGATAAATTCAATGAAATAACCTCCCTTATTAAAAAGAATAAACCCATTAAAGATTTCGAAATTCAATTGCGAAACAATGCGGGAAAATTAATTTGGGTTTCTACCTCCGTTGAACTTATACACCTTGAAAATTCACTTTGCACCATCACCAGTTCAATAGATATAACGACCCATAAGCTAGCACAAGACACATTATTAGAAAACAAAATCCGATATCATAGCTTAGTTACAAATCTTAATGTAGGCGTGCTAGTGCAGGGCCCAAATGCCGAAATGATTTTAAGTAATCCAAGGGCCTTGGAATTATTAGGCCTTACCGAAGAACAATTAACTGGTAAATCATCATTTGACCCCTATTGGAATGTGATACATGAAGATGGAAGCCCATTTCCAGGCCATACACATCCCGTGCCAGTAAGTATTGCTACAGGTCAACCTGTTATTAATGTTGTAATGGGAGTATTTCGACCCCTCCTCAATGATCGCGTTTGGCTTTTGGTAAATGCCGATCCACAGCTGAGGGAGGACGGAAGTATAAGAGAAGTGATTTGTACATTTAAAGATATATCTGCACTCATAAATGTTACGGAAGAATTAAAAAATAAAAAACAACGATTATCTGCCATTTTAGAGGGCACCAATATAGGTACCTGGGAGTGGAATATACAAACTGGAGAAACCATATTTAACGACAGATCAGCCGAATTATTGGGATATTCTTTGGAGGAAATTTCACCTAAAACCATTGAGACTTGGATGAAACTCAAACACCCTGAGGATATAGAAATATCCAATCTACTGCTACAAAATCATTTTAATGGCGAACTCAATTACTATGATTGTGAGGTAAGAATGAAACACAAGAATGGCAATTGGGTATGGGTGCTCGATCGTGGCCGGGTATATGAAAGAGATGCCAGTGGCCAACCGTTAAAAATGTCTGGAACTCATCAGGATATTTCACAACATAAGCAAGAAGAATATGACAAAGCTGAACGAATAAAGGAATTGAAAGGCTTGTTTGGCGTTGCCGATATAATTTCTAAACATACTTTTGATGTGGATGACACCCTCAATAAAATAGTAAATATTATAAGCCATAGCTGGCAATTTCCTGAAAATACGGCGGCTATTATTACCTTAAAAGAAAAAAAATACAGTACTTCTAATTTCAAAGAAACCCAATGGAAACTATCGTCCCATATTATTAATATAGATAAAGTCGTTGGATCTATAGATGTTTATTACCTAATAGAATATCCTAAGGCATTCGAAGGACCATTTTTGAGCGAAGAGCGACAGTTAATTGATTCCATGGCTCTGCAAATTGGTCAATTTATTGAAAAAAAATCCAATGAAAATGAAAGAAAAAAAATTAGAGAAAATTTACAACTTGGTGAAAAAATAGCAAGAATAGGGTATTGGGAGTTAAACCTTGTTGAGAAAAACATATACTCCTCAGAGGGGGCCAGAGAAATTTATGGAACCGATAAAAAAATAATGACTTTTGAGGAGTTAAAACGCTTTCGGCTGCCAGAATATGATTCTTATTTGGATAATGCCTTAAGAGACTTATTATTTCATAATAAACCGTACAATGTTGAATATAAAATAAAGCGTGAAAGTGATGGAAAGATTATAGATATATATTCAAAATCTACTCTAAATCATGAATCAAATATTATATTCGGAACAATACAAGATATTAGTGAACGAAAAAGTATAGAAGTAGAATTAGAAAACAACAATATAAGATTGACGCAGGCTATGCAATTGGCCAAAATGGCTTGGTGGTCAATGGATATTATTACAGGAAAAATAATATTTGATGAAAATAAAATTAAATCACTCGGCTTTAATCCTAAACATTTCACTCATTTTACTCATTTTACCGCGTTAATTCATCCCGATGATTATGAAATAATGATGAGTGCCTTGCAAAATCACTATACTGGAATTGAGCGCAAATATGTGGCGGAATATAGAATAAAATGCAAATCAGGTAAATATAAATGGTTGAATGATATTGGAAGTATTGACAAAAGAAATAAAGATGGAACACCTACTAATATTTCTGGTTTATCAATGGATATAAGTGAACGAAAAAAAGCGGAAGAAAAAGAAGTTAAGTTAAGTCGTATCCATAAATTTACAAGCAAAATAAATGAACTTATTTTATACAACTCAGATGAGTCAACCCTTTTTAATGATGCTTGCCATGCAGCCGTAACTTTTGGAAATTTTAGAATGGCATGGATTGGGTTAGTCGATAAAATCACGAATAACGTAATTCCAGTAGCGCATTCTGGTCACTATGGCGACTACCTTGATAAAATAAATATTAATGCCAATGAGCAGGATGCAAATGGACGAGGGCCTTCAGGCAATGCGATACGAAACAAAAATTACAGTGTATGCAATGATATAGAAAACGACCCGATGATGGCACCTTGGAAAACCACCGCCATAGCCCATGAATTCCATTCATGTATATCTTTTCCCATATTTAAAAATAACGATACCATTGGCGTTTTTAATTTATATGCGTCAGTGCCCGATTATTTTAATAATGAAGAAATTACTTTAATTGAAAACGTAACACGCAACCTATCCTTTGCTGTCGAAAGTATTGATAAAGAAGTATTAAGAAAAAAATATTTGGACCAAATAGCGAGTGATGATCAAGTGATCCGGACCCTTTCACTAGCCATTGAACAAAGCCCAATAGTTACAATTATCACAGACTTAGAAGGTAATATTATTTTTGTAAATCCTAGATTTACAGAAATTACGGGTTATACCTCAGAAGAAGTAATTGGTAAAAACCCACGAATATTAAAATCTGGAAATACCCATCATTCGGAATATAAAACCCTATGGAATACTATAAAAAATGGAGACATCTGGAATGGAACTTTTTTAAATAAAAAGAAAAATGGGGAATATTATTGGGAATCGACAATAATATCACCGGTAAAAAATAATACGGGAGCCATAACCCACTATTTGGCGATAAAAGAAGATATCAGTAATCTTAAGATAGCCGAAGCAGAAAAAAGTAGTATTATTGAAGATTTAATTCAGCACAATAAAAATTTGGAACAATTTGCCTACATAGTTTCTCATAATTTGCGTACTTCGGTGGCTAATATCATTGGCTTAAACAACCTATTTAAGCTAAAAAATACAGATGCCAACGACAAAGAAGTTTACCAATTTCAGATTATTAAATCGGTTGAAAAATTAGATGATGTGATCAAGGATTTAAATACCATACTCCAAGTTAAAAATCAACTGAATAGTAAAGTTGAGACTGTAAACTTTGAGGAAATCATTAATTCTATAATTGTTGGACTGGGATCATTGATTAAATCTGAAAATATTACGTTTAAACTTAATTTTAAGGAAGCCGAAAAAATAGAATCTATACGCTCCTTCATTTATAGCATATTTTTTAATCTAATTTCTAATAGCATAAAATATAGAAGCCTAAGATCACCAATCATTGAAATTACAACACGAATTGTGGGTGATAAATTACTCATCCTATACAAAGACAATGGCATGGGAATTGACCTAGCTGCGCATGGCCAAAATCTTTTTGGTTTGTATAAGCGTTTCCATAGTGAGCATGCCGAAGGCAAGGGGGTAGGATTGTATATGGTAAAAACTCAAATTGAATCCCTGGGAGGAAAAATAAGCGTTTCAAGCCAACCTGATAAGGGCGTAGAGTTCACAATAGAGCTGAGATACAATAAGAAGAATACAGACGAATAGTTTTACTAAACAAATTAAATATCAAGAACAATATTTTTATGAAAAAACTAAATAGAATTATAATAGTAGATGATGATCCTATTAATAATATGATTTGCAAAGCAGTAATAAAAAACGACTACAAGGCATTAGATGTCGTGAGTTTTGAGCATCCTGAAAAAGCATTAGATTATATTAAAAATGAATATTCATCTGAAAAAACGAAAGAATCCACCATTTTACTTTTAGATATAAATATGCCAATTATTTCAGGTTGGCAGTTTTTGGATCATTTCGGTGAGTTTAGCTTTGCCACTAAAGATGCTATTATCGTATATATATTATCCTCATCCATTTCTGAAATCGACAAAGCTACAGCTGCTAAAAATAATTATATAAAAGGATACCTTGAAAAGCCATTTAACAATCAAACGCTTAGTGGAATTATGCGTGATTTAAAATTAGAAGCGGTTTAAAAATCAATCTATAGTCATCGTTTTTACAAATAGTCTCCACCGTCTTATAATTATAAAGGGGATATGAAACCCCCTTATATCCAACTTAAACCTCTAAATAATATTTTATAGTTATTCCTTATTTAAATTTATTCATAGTAATCTAATTTTCAGAGGTTAAGTGAAACTCTTTTTGTAGTTGTTTTAAATTTTGGTGTAATTGGATAAAATGAGATATTAGAAATATCATGAGATGCCACTGGCGCATTCCTTCGGTTCTTTACACTATAATATGAAGATGGATTTTTTTCTAAGAGTTGAGGTTTTTTTACGAATTTCAAGCCATTCATAATTTGAAAAGTCGTTAATTTTTTAACAAAACTAAAATTTCCAGGTTTAATAATTTCAATTCCAGGACTTACCTCAAAAATGGATAAAAAAATACGGTGTATGCGCTTAAAATCCTCTTTATTAGCCATTCTAGCTCTAATACCTGTCAACCGGTTGGTAAACAATACAAATCCTAAATGAAGTAATTGAGTGGCTAGAATAAACAAGCCTATTTCTTCAAACTCAAATTTTGCAATGGCTAAAATTATCATATTGGTTTATCATATTTGTGAAAAGGAATTCTCATTGGAATAAAAAACATAGGTATAAAGTTATTTTTGATTATCCATTATTTCAAGTAAAATGCGTTCATTCAGTGGTTTTGATAAAAAACCTTTAACAAAAATATTTGTTTTTGCCTTCTCTATATCCGCAGGATTGATAGAAGAGGATAAAATATAAATTTTAAACTTAGTGTGAATAAGACTTTCCATTTTTTTAAATTCATCTAAGAATTCCCAACCATCCATCTCAGGCATATTGATATCGAGAAATAGAAGAGTAGGCGGTGGAATATAATCCCCGGAATACTGGGCAATTAAATGCTCCAATCCTTCTAAGGGTTGCTCAAAACAATAGATCTCTGAGTTTTTAATTGTTTTTTTGATGAGGTAGGTGCACAACATATTATTAATAGGGTCATCATCAATTACTAATATTTTTTGGTTCATGCAGTTTATATTATTGGGTTACTTATTTTATTTAATAAAAATTAGATAAAAATTTGCTACCTTTATTATTATCTATTCAAAAATAAATCAATATATAATTTAATAAAAACCAATATGACAATAATTATTTCATACGTAATAAATATTGATTTTATGTAAAAAAGACTCATTAGGGTCAATGAAACACCCTGAAATTTAAATTTTGTGCAAAAAAACCACTTGTTGTTATATAAAATTTTATAAAATAATGCTGTTTTCTTTATTAATATTGTATAGATATTTTTAATAATTGCTATGAAAAAAAACGACTCTTCCATTTCTTTGTTTATTATTTGCTTCACTTTAGGATTCATTATTCCGAACACAACCTTTGCTCAACTTAAAGGAAATTACACCATTAATCCTAACAAATCGGCAAGCAGCAGTAACTACCAAAACTGGGCTTCAGCAGTTGGCGACCTAGTTAGCGGTAGCCGAACCGATGGCGGCACACCTCAGGGTGCGGGTGTAAGCGGCCCAGTTACAGTAACGGTATACGATACAATTTACAATACCTCGGTAGAAATTGGAGCCATTAGTGGAACCTCGTATACTAATAAAATTATATTTAAATCGAGTAGCGGCGATTATTCCAAATGTTTATTAAGAGTTTCATCATCTGCCACAAGTGCTAATGATTATGTATTATTTTTTAACGGCGCTGATTATGTTACAATTCAAGAAATTGGAATGGAACGCACCGGAACAAACACATACAGCACCGTTGTTCAAATTGCCAACGATGCCGACAATAATAAAATATTGAAATGCCTACTTAAGGGTCGTAAAGTGCCAAGTAATTCTAGCAGAGGATTTACTTACGGCATAGGTTCAATTATATATTTTAAAGGCAACGGCGACAGCACTGAAATAAGTCAGAACCGATTGATTTATGGATATAATGGCATTTATGATACCATTGCATGCACAGCTAATACTATTAGTGGCAACATAATAGATACTAGCGGTTGTTCAGGTATTTATATGACGGTTCAAACCTCACTAAGAATTTTAGGTAATACCTTTAATATGGGTGATTTTGGTGCTGGAAAAGGGCATTATACTTCCTATGGTTTTAGAATAGAAACCTCGCCATCCTTGGTGGCCGCCAACAATAAGATATTTATGTCTGCTACCAACGGACAAGTAGTTAGAGCCATTGTGATGGCCAGTATTACAAGTACGGCTGCTACACCTGCTATGGTTTATAACAATTGGGTAGTTAATCAAGGTGGAACTACCGAATGTACAGGTTTTGCAGTATATGGGTGTAGTTACCTCAACCTACTTTATAATAATATTTTAATATTGAATTCGCTAACAAATGCAAGTGCTTACTATCATTATGCGACGTATTCTAATAATAATATTCGATTGGTAAGCAATAACTTAATTAACAAAGGTGGAGGTTATGCCATCAATGTTCCCGGCACCAATACAGCGGATTTAGATTCGGTAAATTATAATAACTATTATTCAAACGGAAACTATATAACCAACTGGGGAGGCACTAATTATTCAAGTTTCTCAAGTTATCAGTCTGGTTCAAGTAGAGATGCCAATGGATTGAATGTTGACCCTGGTTATTTAAGTAATTCGAATCTTCATGTATCTAATATCAGTTTGAATGGAAAAGCCTTATACGATTCACGTATAAGATTAGATATTGACGGAGATGCTAGAGATAACGCAATTCCAGATATAGGAGCTGATGAATTTTTCCCTGTTACTTTAGATGCAGGAGTTGCCAATTTAGATAGCCCTTTACTTTTTTGTCCGGGAAAACAAATGGTAAAAGCAAGTTTTCAAAATTATGGTTTTGATACCATTAAAAGTGTTGAGATTCAATGGCAAATTAATGGATCCTCCCAAACTCCGTATAGTTGGACAGGTAAATTAGCTCCTGGGGCATCATCAGCCTCCATTCGATTAGGATATTATACCTTTTCTACAAATACTAGCTATAATTTTAAAATATGGACCCGAATACCAAACGGAAAATCGGACGGTAAAAATGTAAACGACACTTTAAAAATAACGCGATTACCTGCAATGGCAGGAACATACACCATAGGGGATACATCTATTTCCAATTATAAGTCGTTTAACCAAGCCATTACAGCAATGACTTCGCGTGGAGTTTGCGGTGCAATTACCTTTAACGCCTATAATGGAACTTTTAATGAACAAATTACTTTAGTAAAATTGCCCGGCATGGGCTCATCAAGTCCCATATTATTTCAAAGTATTTCCAAGGATAGTACAAAGGTTAAAATAACCCTTCCCTCAACAACGGCTACAGGTAGTAATAATGCGGCCTTGCAATTAAGAGGTGCTGAATATGTAACCTTTAAAGGAATAACTTTTGAGCGAACAGGAACGAATACGTATGCACAAGTTATACATGTCCTTAATAGTTCTAATCATAACACATTTTCGAATTGCCGAATGCTTGGATTACAAATGACTGCAGCAAATGCAAATGCAATAAATATATGGTCAGACCAAGGACAAGACGATTATAATGTATTTAGAAACAATCATGTAAAATTCGGATACAATTGCATGCAGTATGGCGGCACAACAGCTACACATGAAATAGGAAATATAATTGAAGGCAACATTTTTGAAAGTGCTTTTAATAATTCTGTGCTATTGAGTTATAGCGATAGTGTTTTGGTGAAGGGTAACACATTTTTAAATGTTAATGTTCACACCCTCGGTAATTATGATTTAAATTTATCAGATTGCGACAAAGGAATAAAAGTAAATGGAAATTTCTTTAAATCGACCAATACTGATACATCCATGTTTATTAGTGCTTGTAATGCTTCAACTTCTAGTTATGGAATTATTGCAAACAACTCTATCGTTAGAAATTACGGGAAAGGAATATCTCTCAACGGAGTAGACTATCAAAATATAGTTTTTAATAGCATATATTTTCCAAGTACTTCTGCCGATAATATTGCTGTAAATATCACCCCTACCGCTTCCACCAATGTAGTTTTAAAAAATAACAACATATTTATGAATGGCGGCCAGGTCTTTTACGTTTCCGCTGGAACACAAATAGCGGCAAGTGATAATAATAATTTAATAACAAAAGGTACCCAGTTTGCCTATTGGGGCACTCCTATTAGTAATTTATCTAATTTAGTTTCGACAACGGGAACCAATGGTAAATCTTTGTCGCTAGACCCCCTTTTTATTTCCTCTATTTTACATATAAAAAATTATCTTTTAAAAGGTAAAGGTCAGCCTATATCAGGGGTTACAACCGATTTTGATGGAGAAACAAGAAATTCAACTAACCCAGATATTGGTGCTGATGAGTTTAAACTCTCTCCAAACGATGCGGGTATAATTGCAGTAATAAAACCTGTTGCGGGAGCCTGTGCCAGTAAGCTAGATGTTTCTGCTGTTATTAAAAACTTTGGTAAAGACACTTTAAAAAACGCAACAATTACATGGAGCATAAATGGAAATTCACAAACTCCATATAATTGGTCTAAAAAATTAGTAACTAATGCCTCCGACACTGTCATAATAGGAAGTTATGACTTTTCATCTACCTTTAATCCACGATTTATTGTTAAAGCTTCGTTGCCAAATGGGCAGAGCGATGCCATTCAATTTAATGATTCTATTATTGTGACCCGTGCATTAAGAGCACTGCCAGGGGCCAATGCAGGTGCCGATATGAACATTTGCCAAGGTGATTCATTAGTTTTAGGTACAGGGCCAGGAACGGGTTTAGGCTACAAGTGGATGACAATTTCCAATAGCATTATTAGTTCTAACTCCCAGATTACAGTAAAACCAACTTCTAAAACAAAATATATTTTAGAAGTAACCAATATTACGTTTGGATGCACTCAAAGAGATACAGTAGAAATAGGAACCACCACCAGGCCCACTGCCGATGCTGGTAAAGACAAAACTATATGCCCTGGTAATTCAGTTCAAATTGGAGCAACTTCTCAAACTGGATTTAGTTATAGTTGGTCAAGTATGCCAATAGGGTTTACCTCTACTACTGCCAATCCAACAGATATGCCCGCCCAAACCACTACCTATATACTTGAAAAATCAGTGACAGGTTCAGGTTGCAATGATTTGGATACAGTTATAGTAACCATAGCGAGTACACCTCTTCCTAAAATATCGGGAATTGATAACCTTTGTAATGGAAATGTTTTAAATTATTCAACCGCCAATAATAGTGGGAATAATTATAAATGGAAAATTACTGGAGGTATTATTAATTCTGGTCAAAACACAAATAATGTCAATTTAAAATGGAATATAACTGGTACTGGAATTTTAAAAGTTATTGAAACCAATGTATCAGGCTGCCGCGATTCAGCTTCCTTTTATGTAACAATAAACCAAAATCCAAAAGCTGATTTCAGCATTTCAGGAACTTGCATTACAAGTATCAGTAATTTTATAAATCTTAGTACCAATGCCCAAACTTATGCCTGGACTTTTGGAGACGGAACTACTTCTATTGCAAAAGATCCTGCACACACCTATCCAGAAGCAATTAGCTACAATGTTAGGCTTATTGCAAAGAACAACTTAGGCTGCAATGATACCATGACAAGGCTTCTCCCAATAGACCCATTACCCGTTGCTAATTTTACTTTTATCGCAAAATCAGGAAATACAATTGATTTTAAAAATACATCAACAGTTTCATCAGGAACCATTATCGATTGGAACTGGAAATTTGGTGATGGCGATACAATTCTTATTGAAAATCCTTCACATAAATATGCTAGTTCATCAAATGCCTTTGTTACTCTTTGTGTTAAATCGGTAGCCGGATGCGAAAATTGTATTTCTAAAGAGGTTGGATTTACCAAAATCTATTACGTTTCAAATAATAATTGGACGAAGGTTTATCCAAACCCTAGTATTGGCATTTTCACAATCAATTCAACAAAAAAAATGAAATCAATTGAAGTAATAAATACTATGGGACAAGTGATTAAAACATTTGATTTACCTGATAATGAACTTAAATTTAATATTACAGATCAACCTTCTGGTGTATATTTTGTTAAAATAAATTTTGGAAATCAAAGCCAGGTTATTAGAATTACAAAGGAATAAGGACCAAACACAGAAAATACGAATTTATTATAAAAAAAGACAGTCCGTTGCAATCGGTCTGTCTTTTTTTATAATACCAATCCGTGGATTCAACTAATTTGCGATGGTCAAAAACGAAATGTACAAAAACAATAAAAGTATTCTATTTTTAATCTTAATCCTAGTTACATGGGCTAATGGAATAGCGCAGAACGCTCCAAATCCAAATAAAAACCCAATAAAAGCAATGTTCTTCCAACGGTACATGCATATTAGGAGTGTATGGCCAACATTAAATTTTAAAATAAGAACCCAACTTTTTCATTGCGATAACAATTACACTTCACCATTAAATAAAAAAGGATGGCAATTAACTTTTGAAGATAATTTTGATAGCATTAATAAAGAAAAATGGAGATTGGGGCAACCTTGGGGTGATTTTCATGATGCCTCTCTGCATCAGTACCATGAAGCAAATAATGTTATAACAAAAGATGGTTTTCTTTACTTATTGGGTAAATTCAGTCCCAAAAAATTCAATCATAAAGACAGTTCCATTATAATCCCTTACAGTATTGGATTAATAAATTCTGATATTTCCTTTAAGCAGAAATATGGGTACTTCGAAATTCGCAGTAAGAATCCGAAAGGTCCAGCCACATGGCCCGCCTTTTGGTTAACCGGAGCCCACCGATGGCCTCCTGAAATAGATATTTTTGAAATGTATGGAAAATCTACAGGCAAACGTATTCACGAACAATTTTCTTCAATTCATTATGGAATCAGCGGACATAATTCAAGAGGAACAATAATTAGAAAAATATGGCTCCCAAAAGATACAGATACGGCTTTTCATGTGTATGCCTGCCAATGGACACCAAAAGATATAAAATTCTATACGGATGGCGTTTTGGTAAGAAAACAAATAGTTAACAAAAGGCTTCGCCTTTGGATGGACGATGAAATGGTAATTATTATAAATAATGGTTTCGAAGCCAAATATTTAAAATACCTACCAAAAGATTTTAAAGGAAATGCCTTTGTAGTAGACTGGGTAAGGGTTTATAAATCCTTATAGAAACAAAATTTTTGCTGCTCTAAACCACGCCAACGCTGCGTTTTATAAATTCACTCAATTTTTCACCAATCAACATATTTTGCGCCAGTAAGGCCAAATCTGCCAATTGACGTGCAGAAAGGTTCCGTTTGGTTTCATCCGACTCAGAGGCCAATTTATTTATTGAGGGGTGATTACTATTCACTACCACATCAAATTTCTCAGGCATGTTGGCCATAAAGGCATACATTCCTCCGCCACCCATCTGGTTCATTTCACGCATCCTGCGGTCAAACTCATTGCGGGTTACGGTTATGAATTGATCATCTGGAGAGAGCGATTGTAATTCAACCTTAAAGGATTCTTTGTCAAACTGGTTTTCAATAGTTTCAGTTACTAATTTCTTAGCATCCTCGCTTAAAACGGATTCAAACGATTCACCTTTATCAATAATTTTATCAACCGAAGCTGAATCCACGCGCTTTACCTGAAATTTTTCATTCTTTTGCTCCAAGTGCATGATATAATGATTGTCAATCGGTTCATCAAAAACTAAAACATCATATCCCTTGGCTATTAGCGGACCAATAAATGCAAACTGTTTGTCTTTATCTGTGGTATACAAGGCCACTCTATTTCCGTCTTTGTCAGTTTGGGTAAGACTTATTTTATTAATATATTCTTCAATAGTGCTAAATTGTCCTTCAATATTTTTAAGCAAACAAAACGAAATGGCACGTTCGTCAAATTTTTCATCACTGATTATACCGTACTTCACAAAAAGACTCATAGCTCCCCATTTGCTTTCAAAATCGGCTTGGTCTTTTTTATACAATTCGTGTAATTTATCAGCTACTTTTTTACTAATGTGGGATGTGATTTTTTTAACGTTACTATCCGATTGCAGAGAACTTCTTGAAACATTCAAAGGAATATCCGGCGAATCAATAACCCCTTGCAAAAGCATTAAATAGTCGGGAACTATTTCATTCACCTGATCGGTCACAAACACCTGATTACTGTATAATTTTATACGATCTTTGGCCAATTCCATTTCACGTTTAGCCTTTGGAAAATAAAGTACACCCGTTAAATTAAACGGATAATCCACATTAATATGAATCCAAAACAATGGGGCTTCCTGAAAAGGAAATAATTCATTATAAAAAGCAACGTAATCTTCATCCTTTAAATCAGCAGGAGCCTTCTTCCAAATAGGATTGGTATTGTTAATTACCTTTTCGTCAAATTCAATTTCAACTGGTAAAAATTTACAGTACTTGGTAAGTAGTTCATTTACTTTCCATTTTTGTAAGAAGTCTAATGAATCCTCAGCAATGTGTAGAATAATATCCGTACCTCTATTTTTGCGCTTGCCTGCACCTAGTTCAAATTCGGTATTTCCAGTGCATTTCCATTGGGCAGCTTTGGCACCTTCCTGATAGCTCAACGTTTTAATTTCAACAGTATGGGCTACCATATAGGCAGAATAAAATCCCAAACCAAAATGCCCTATGATTTGAGTATCCGTGCTATCCTTGTATTTTTCTACAAATTCCTCAGCGCCTGAAAATGCAATTTGATTGATATATTTTTCAATTTCCTCAGCCGTCATTCCTATGCCGCTATCGCTAATGGTAATTGTTTTGGCCTTTTCGTCAACTGTTACTTTAATTTTTAAATCTCCTAAATCTCCTTTCACCTCGCCTCTTGCTGCCAATACGCTAAGTTTTTGCGTGGCATCTACTGAATTGGATATTAATTCCCTTAAAAATATTTCGTGGTCAGAATAAAGAAACTTCTTAATAATTGGGAACAGGTTTTCGGTGTGAACTGATATATTTCCTTTTTGCATGATTTTTGTTTAATATTATTTTTACAAGCATTTACTTGCAAATGCTAAACCATTGGGATATGGGTGAAAAAATGTCAGTTGAATTATAAATGTGAACTTTCTTCGGCCAGATATCCCTTCACCAATTGATCCGGATTTTCCAATACGGCACTTAAAGCTACAATAAATGCCCCTGGCTTTGCTAATTGGAGGGCATGTTTTAAAGGTTCAATTCCTTTAAATAAATACTCGTATGATGCATTTGTATTGGCCGATTTAATTCCTTCTATCAATAAATTAACAATCTCTTCCGCTTTTCTCCCTCTTAAAAATTTGTCTTGATTAATAAGGATATGGTCAAACATTTGGGCTGAAATCCTTCCAAAATCACGGATATCCTCATCGCGCCTATCGCCAGTACCAATGATTATTCCAATTTTTTGAGGAGAATTGATAGTGTCCAAATACTCCTTTATCCCTTTAAAAGCATCCAAATTATGCGCAAAATCGACCATTACTTTAAATTTTTTGAAATTATAAATATTAAGTCTACCTGGAGTTTGTTCCGGTGATGGGAAAAATGTTAAAAGGCTTTTTGCAATTTCTTCAATTTCAAATCCAGATAAATAGGTGGCTAATGTGGCTGCCAAAACATTTTGAACCATAAACGAAATTTTTCCGCCAAAAGTTATTGGAATTTCACTAACTTTTTGAACTTTGATTTTAGAATCCCTCTTTAACAATGTAATCCATCCCTCTTCTAAAATTGCAGCTACTCCTCCCCTTTCACAATGTTCATTTACAACAGAATTTTGAGAATCTATACTGAAGTATGCCACTTTACATTGAGCATTTTGTCCTATTTTTATAGTATACGCATTATCAGCATTCAACACGGCATAACCCCCCTGTTTTACTGCACCAACAACGACAGCCTTCACATGCGCCAAATCATCCAAGGTATGAATATCCGAAATCCCTAAATGATCCTCCTGAATATTGGTAACCACTGCTATATCGCATTCGTTAAACCCCAATCCAGATCGCAAAATACCACCGCGGGCAGTTTCCAATACAGCATAATCCACGTCAGGATTTTCTAAAATGGTTTTAGCACTGATTGGTCCGGTGGTATCTCCTTCCGAAATCAGGGTATCGTTAATGTAGATTCCGTTACTCGTTGTAAACCCAACTTTAAACCCATGGTTATTAACAATATGAGCAATTATTCTTGTGGTTGTGGTTTTTCCATTGCTGCCTGTTATTGCAATGATGGGGATAGTATTGGCAGCTGTTTTTTGATGGGTTTCAATTTTTAAATTTTGCAAATCTTGTTTTAAATCGCAAGACTTTCCTGCTAATATTTCTTTAATTATTCTGACCGATAGTTCTGCAACATATTCCCCAACTTCCTCATTTTGGTATTCAAAAACCATAACCCAAATTCCTCGTTCTCTCTTTTTACTGGTTAAACTAAAACTTACGTTATAACCTGCCTTCAATTGAATGGTGACAGCCAACTTCACAATCAAATCCGCCAAGGTTAAATCTGATTTTTTCAGGTCTTCAAACTCATCCCAATTTGGACTACTTAAAAGATTACCTAAATTTATATAAAGCTTTTCTAAATCTTCATCCTCTAAATCGTCGCTACTTTCAAGGTCAACCCGCATTTGTATCAAATTCCCGTGGTTAATACTCCAAATATTAGGGCCTCTAAGTGCTTGTATGCTAATTATTTTCATTTCTATTTATTACTAAACTCCAATCGTCGTAAAAGGTTTTTAAAATTAAAGAATAACAGTTAACTAATTAGTCATATTCTGATTTTAAATTTTTTAAATTTGGTTAGATTCCTAATTTATAATTTGAATCTTACAAAATTTTTAAATCCTAACAACGCTATTACAGAAAACCTTGACCAATCTCCCCCATAAAACCTTTAGTAATTCGGGCCTTTCGTTCTATTTTTATTAGCTGAAATATTCCTAAATTTGTAAAATGAAACATTTGCAATTTAATGCTCAAATAGAACGAGACAAAGATACCGGATTGTATATTGGATTTGTTCCTTCTTTGCCAGGGGCTCATACACAGGCTGCAAGTTTAGACCAATTAAATGTAAATTTAAAAGAAGTAATAGAATTGTGTATTGAAGAATTATCGGAAGAAGAAATGGCCAATTTACCTGAATTCATTGGTATGCAAAATGTTACAGTGGATATATGAGTAAACTGCCATTGATTGATGCCGGACATTTTGAAAAAATCTTATTTCAATTGGGATTTGAAAAAGTCAGGCAGAAAGGTAGCCACTCATTTTACAGACATCCGGATGGCCGATATACAACTTTACCCCACCATGGAAGTATAGATTTATCAAGACCTTTGATTCGTGAAATATTAAAACAAATTGATTTAACTACAGATGAATATTTAAAACTCATTTAACAAATATTTTTCATATTGACTAATCTCCTCCCCTACAACACCTTTGGTATTTCAGCATTTGCTTCACAATTTGTGGAGGTTTCATCTGTTTCTCAGCTTCAAAGTTTAATAAAAGACAAATCTTTTTCAGAAAAACCCTTTCTGATATTAGGTGAAGGCAGCAATGTTTTGTTTACCAAAGATTATGAAGGTTTGGTTTTAAAAAATAGTTTGAAAGGGATTGAAGTAACCAAGGAAGATGAAAACCATATTTGGGTAAGAGCTGCCGGTGGCGAAGTTTGGCACAATTTGGTAATGCATTGTGTAAATAAAGGATGGGGCGGAATTGAAAATTTGTCTTTAATCCCAGGAACTGTTGGAGCTGCGCCTATGCAGAACATTGGAGCTTATGGAGTTGAAATTAAAGATACTTTTGAAGAATTGGAAGCTTTAAATATTCAAACCAGTGAACTAGAAAAATTCAATAACGAACAATGCAAATTTGGCTACCGCGAAAGTATTTTTAAGCATGATGCTAAAGGAAAATTCTTTATTACTTCTGTTACCTTTAAACTCAACAAAAAACCTATTTTAAATACCTCTTACGGCGATATTGAAACGTTATTAAAAGAATGGAATATTGTCAAACCAACGATTGCGGATGTAAGCAAAGCAGTTATTGCCATTCGCCAAAGTAAACTTCCCGATCCTACCGTATTAGGAAATGCAGGCAGTTTCTTTAAAAATCCGGTCATTGAAATTTTGCAGTTTGAAAAGCTTCAAAAAGATTATCCTGCCTTAAAATCCTTTCCTGCTCCGGATGGCAAGGTGAAAATCCCGGCAGCATGGCTTATTGAACAAGCCGGCTGGAAAGGAAAACGTTTCGGAAACATTGGAGTGCATGAAAAGCAAGCTTTGGTTTTGGTAAATTATGGCGGTGGAACAGGCAAGGAGTTAATTGATTTGGCTTATAAAATTATTGATTCCGTAAACGGAAAATTTGGAGTAGTTTTAAATCCTGAGGTAAATATTATATGACTTTTGACGAAATAAAAAACCGAATCCTTTACGAAGACAATCACTTATTGGCTTTCCATAAACCATCTGGTGTTTTGGTGCAACCTAATGAATCGGATGACGAATCATTGGAAGTGGTTTTGAAAGAATTTATAAAACAACGGGATTCAAAACCCAGTAATGTGTTTTTAGGCGTTATTCATCGCATTGACCGGCCGGTTAGTGGTTTGGTGATTTTTGCTAAAACCAGCAAAGCCTTAGCTCGAATGAATGAATTATTTAAAACCAGGGCTATGAAAAAAACGTATTGTGCATTGGTAAAAAACAAACCACCTGAATTATCCGGTACGATTGAAAGTTATCTAAGCAAAGACCCTAAAAATAACAAAACCAAATCCTACCCAAAGGCCATTCATGGCGCCAAACTTTCCAAAACAGAGTATAAATTAATCGCCAGTTCGGATAGTTTTCATTTACTGGAAGTCAATCCTCACACAGGGCGGCACCACCAAATACGAGTTCATCTTAGCAAAATAGGCTGCCCCATTGGTGGTGATTTAAAATACGGTTCGGCCAGAAGCAATCCCGATGGCAGTATTTATTTGCATGCAAAATCTTTGGAATTTGAACATCCGGTTACCAAAGAAACCTTAATTTTAGAATGTCCCTTGCCGGAAAGTGGAGCTTGGAGGTATTTTTCAATTTGAAGATGGGGAAATTTGAAAATTTGAAAATGTTGGTCAGAGCAAATTCCCCTCTTGAGAGTGATTATGGGTGTGTTCCCCTGTCATTCCTCTGCCCTGATTCGTGTCCCACGAATCGGAAAGATTAAATGTTCTCACTGAATTTTAATGTAATTTTTCGCAAAAGCTCAAGTTCTATAAATCAGCAATAGACTATATCAATTCCGCTTCCGTACTCATTTCATAAAGCACATCAGGGCAAAAATCCACTTCGTTATCCCACACCAATGTGCCGTAAGAGTCAAGTTTCACCGTTTTAAAATACTCTTTATCGGCAAGCCGACTGATCCAGCCATCATTTGTCTTGCTGTATTTTTCAACCTTAGCAGTAAGGTCAATAAGGCGGGTTTCTCTGGTGTTAAATTCACATAACACGGTGTAATCTTTTACTTCGATGATATTTTTTATAAAATGTAACATGATTTTTAATTAAGTGGTTTAATTTTATTCCAATGTTTAATTTCAGCTCTTAATCACTCAAAGTTAGTGATTAGTTCTTCTTCATGCAAAATTACCCAAGCCTGAACTAGTTTAAGTTGCTTAACAGGAAACTCACCGTTAATAATTTCACCTGTTCTTATATTTATCTGAGCCTTGTAATTAACATACTCAACATGAAAGTGCGGCGGTACATGGTCGTCAATAAACATTTTAATTATGATTCCATAAAATCTGCAAATCTCAGACATGGGTTAAAATAGTAATTACAAATTTACTAAATACCCTACTTATTTTAACAGGTCAAATTCACTTAAAATCTTTTCCATTCCACAAAAAATTATAATCAATAACATCCTAAATTTGCATTCCAATTTTTTTAAAAAATTTTAATAAATGAACGGAATATTCAGAGTACCCAAAGCCATTAACGAACCTGTGCTGGACTATGCACCGGGAAGCAAAGAAAGAGAAAATTTAAAAGCCGCTATTGCCCAATTGCGAAGCCAGCAAATGAGTGTTGGCATGCACATCAACGGTAAAATAGTTCATACCGATTCAAAAGTAAGTATGAATCCTCCACACGATATTGCCCATAAATTGGGTGAATTTTCAAGAGGAGATGCTTCCCACGTGACTGCTGCCATTGATGCCGCTTTGGCCGCTAAAAAACAATGGAGCGAATTGGCTTGGGAACAACGCGCCGCAATCTTTTTGAAAGCCGCCGATTTATTGGCCGGGCCATATCGCGCCAAGATTAACGCAGCCACCATGCTTTGCCAAAGTAAAAGCGTGTATCAGGCTGAGATTGACGCTGCTTGTGAAATGATTGATTTTTTGAGGTTTAATGTTCAGTATATGCACGAAATATACAATGAACAGCCTTCCGAAAATTCGAAAACCGTATGGAACCGTTTGGAATACCGCCCCTTGGAAGGATTTGTATTTGCTTTAACCCCATTTAACTTTACAGCCATCAGCGGAAATTTACCAACTTCCGCAGCTATGATGGGAAATACTGTGGTTTGGAAACCTGCCAATACCCAGATTTATGCCGCCAATATATTAATGGAAATATTTGAAGAAGCCGGATTGCCGGCCGGTGTAATTAACCTGATTTATGTGAGTGGCCCGACTGCCGGTGATATCATTTTCAAACACCGTGATTTTGCAGGAATCCATTTTACAGGTTCTACCGAAGTTTTCCGCCAGGTATGGAGAGATATAGGAAACAACATTGAAAAATACAAAAGCTATCCCCGTATTGTTGGTGAAACCGGAGGAAAAGATTTTGTGATGGTTCATAAAACAGCTGATATCAGAACCGTGATTACGGCTTTAAGCCGCGGGGCTTTTGAATACCAGGGACAAAAATGTTCAGCAGCTTCAAGAGCATATATCCCATCCAATCTTTGGGCTGAAATAAAAGAAGGACTTATAGCTGACCTGAAATCTATGAAAATGGGGCCAACTGAAGATTTTTCAAATTTTATAAATGCAGTGATTGATGAAAAATCGTTTGATAAACTGGCTTCTTATATTGATGCCGCCAAAAAGGATTCTTCTGTTGAAATAATTGCCGGTGGAAATTATGATAAAACCAAAGGGTATTTCATCGAGCCTACCGTAATAGTAGCCAGCGATCCAAAATACAGAACCATGTGTGAAGAGTTGTTTGGACCGGTTTTGACTATTTACGTTTACCCCGAGGATGACTTCGAAAAAACCTTAGCCATTTTGGATTCAACTTCAGAATATGCTTTAACGGGTTGTGTTATTGCCCAAGACCGTTATGCCATTGAAACAGCCACACGGGCTTTGGTAAATGCTGCAGGAAATTTTTATATCAATGATAAACCCACAGGAGCCGTAGTTGGTCAGCAGCCTTTTGGCGGTGGCCGTGGTTCGGGAACGAATGACAAGGCTGGCGCTAAAGTGAATTTATTGCGTTGGGTAAGTATGCGAACCATTAAAGAAACCTTTGTTCCGGCAAAAGATTATCGCTATCCTTTTTTAGGCTTAGAGTAATTGGTTTATTGGTTAATAAGTAATTGGTTATTTGTGATGTAAATCATTTTCAAATCTCCAAAATAGAATATTCGGCAATGCATTTATAAAAATATAAAAATTAATTAATTGCCAATTTTCAAATTTTCAAATTGAATAATCTAAAATCTAAAATAGAGTGGATTAATAATTCTGCCATTGACAGGCAAAAATGGGATAATTGCATAGAAAAGTGTGAGTGGGGAAAGGTTTATGCTTTAAGCTGGTATCTTGATTTTTTAACGGAAAATAGCTGGGAAGCATTGATATTGGGAGATTATGAATGCATAATGCCGGTTCCCTTTCGCAAAAAACTTGGAATTAAGTATGCCTATCGTCCTAACTTTTGTCAGCAATTGGGAGTTTTTTCAGCGGATAGTAATTTACCTAAAACTGTTCTAAATGATTTTACAGAAGAATTATTAAAACGATTTAAACACCTTCATTATCCTTTAAACCATTCCAATAATTTTGAGACTAAACCGCCATATAAACTTCAGAAAAGGACAAACCTGATATTGAATTTGGGAAAACCTTACGAAAGTCTTTACCAATCGTATTCCGGGAATCTTAAAAAAAACCTAAAGACAGCTGAAAATGCTGAACTTTTGGTTAAAGAAAACATTCCAACAGAAGCGGTTATCTCCCTTTATAAAAATGCCTGGCAATCACTGAATGAGATACCTGAACTTGATTATAAAAACTTTAAAGCACTGGTTGATTTTGCAGAAAAACAGGGGATAGCTAAAAAATTTGGAGTTTATAAAAATGATACTCTTTTGGCTTCTTGTATAGTTTTAAAATACAAAAATCGACTTTACTATCCTTTCTCAGCTATATCGCAGGAAGGCAGAAAATATGCAGCTATCGCGTTTTTGATTGACAATATTGTTAAGGATTATTCCAATTCAAATTTCTACTTTGATTTTGAAGGTTCAGATATTAAAAATGTAAAATCCTTTTATGAAAAATTTGGGCCAGAAAAGGAATATTATTATCAGATTGACAAGGTTATTCCTTTTTTTAAATTGGTATCCGCTATTCGAAAAGCTATAAAGATATAATAATTTTAAATCCTTTATTTTCGTGGCTTTCCTTAAAGGCTTGAAAAAATTATTTACCCTCACATTTCTCATTATAGGCTTTCTTGTCAAAGCTCAAAACAACTACACACCATTTGTAAATCCGATGATTGGAACGGGAGGTCATGGTCACACATTTCCTGGGGCCACGCTCCCATTTGCTATGGTTCAATTAAGTCCTGATACCCGAATTGACGGCAGTTGGGATGGTTGTAGCGGTTACCATTACAGTGATACTATTATTTATGGCTTTAGTCATACCCACCTAAGTGGCACGGGTTGCAGCGATTATGGCGACATTGCGTTTATGCCAACCTTTGTAAACAAAGTTCTTGAAAGCATTTCAGATATTGATACCTTATCTGAGACTTTTTCACATAAAAACGAAACTTCAAAGGCAGGCTATTATTCTGTAAAACTAAATAACGGAATTAAAGTTGAATTAACTTCTACATTGCGGGTAGGACTTCAACAATATACTTATTCTCAAAATGGTTACGCCTGGATTACCCTAAATTTAAAGCACCGGGATGAATTATTGGAAGGGAAAATTACTCAAATAAATAAACATTCTTTTTCGGGATTAAGGCGTTCCAAGGCTTGGGCTGAAAATCAGTTGATTTATTATTATTTTGAAGTAAGCAAGGATGCGGATTATGTGTTTATAAGTAAAAATGAAAAAGGTGAAACCAAGGTTAATTTGGGTTTTGATGTAAAAGCAGGGGATAAAATTTTGGTAAAAACTGCTTTATCAAGTGTAGATGAAATGGGAGCCAAAGCCAATATGGACAAGGAAATGAACTATTGGAATTTTGATAAGGTAAAACAAGATGCCAACAAAGCCTGGAATACCGAATTGAATAAAATAAAGGTTTATGGTGGAACGAAAGATGAAAAAGTAAACTTTTACTCAGCCCTTTACCATTGCATGATTCATCCCAATATTATGAATGATGCCGATGGTCGTTATATGGGCCGTGACAAGCAAATTCATAAGGCAGATAGTTTTAATTATTATACTGTCTTCTCTCTTTGGGATACTTATAGGGCTTTGCATCCTTTGCTAAATATTATTGATAAAAAACGCAGCCATGATTTTATAAAAACATTTCAGGCACAATATGAGCAAAGTGGACGATTGCCCATGTGGGAACTATGGGGAAATGAAACCAATTGTATGATTGGGTTTCATAGCGTGAGTGTAATATTGGATGCCTATAACAAAGGGGTGATTACTCAAGATGAACTCAAAGCTATTTACCCTGCTGTAAAAGCCGAGGCCATGAGTAACCGTTTTGGTTTGGATAAATTCAGAGAAAAAGGCTTTTTATCCATTGAAGATGAAAGTGAAAGTGTTAGCAAAACTTTGGAGTATAGTTATGATATGAGTTGTGTATCAACGATTGCATTTTTAACTACCAATAAGGAAGATGGCGAATATTTCAAAAAACTTTCCGGTTCATGGCGAAACGTTTATAATGTCGAAACTGGATTTATGCAGCCAAGAAAAAATGGTGATTGGCTTGAACCTTTTGACCCCAAACAAGTAAACAACCATTACACAGAAGCCAACGCCTGGCAATATTCTTTTGCTGTTCCGCAAGAATATTGGAGAATACATGACATGGCAAAAGTTTCTAAAATTTTTAATTCCGATTCCAAAACTACTGGTAGAGAACAATCCGATATTACTGGAATGATTGGCCAATATGCTCAGGGAAACGAACCAAGTCACCATATTCCATATTTATTTGATAATATTGATTCATCTCGTAAATATGTTAAAAAAATATGCAAAACATACTATAAACCAACCCCTGAAGGCTTATGTGGTAACGAAGATTGCGGCCAAATGAGTGCATGGTATGTTTTTAGTGCCATGGGATTTTATCCAGCCAATCCCACTTCCGATAAATTTATTTTTGGTAATATGCTATTTGATAGTGTAAGGTTTGGCAATGGCAATATTTCAAGTATAATTTATAAAAATAAAGAGCCAAAAATGAATTGGTTTGGTGAGTATGATCATTCTAATGAATTTATATTTTGGAAGGAAACCGAAGAATTTTATTACGGTTACGAACATGAATACCTTTCAAACGGGTCAGAAGAAAAAATTCAATTGTCTTCACCAATTATAGAATCTGGTTCTGAAGTTTTTAAAGAAAAGGCTACCATTTCTTTAAAATCAAACAATCTTAAAAATTTGTATTCTTATTCACCTGCCAAACAACCAAATGGAGCAATTTATTACACTTTAAATTCTGAAACACCTACTTTACAATCCAATAAATACAATGATTCTAGTAAAATAGTAATTGATAAAAATATAACCCTGAAAGCAGTTTACATAATGGATAGTGGAATAGTAAGCCCAATATCAATCGCCAATTTCTACAAAAAACCAAACAACTACATTATCAAAATAAACAGCACTTACAATAAGCAATACACTGCCGATGGCGATGAAGGCTTGATTGACGGGCTATTGGGTGAAACCGATTGGCGCAAAGGAAGATGGCAAGGCTACCAAAGTCAGGATTTTGAAGCCATTGTGGATTTGCAGAAAGTTAAAAATGTTGATTGTATTACGGCAAGTTTTTTACAGGATACGCGGTCATGGATATTAATGCCTACTCAAGTTATATTTTATGGTTCGATAGATGGTATTAACTATAAAGAAATACAGGCTGTAAAGAATAAAATAGCCGATTCAAATTACACAGTTCAAAAGGAAGTTTTTAGATACAATGAAATTGAAGACTCATTTAGATATATAAAGGTGAAAGCTATAAATTATGGCAAACTTCCCCAATGGCATCAAGGTGCAGGTGGTGATGCTTTTATTTTTATTGATGAAATAACTATCTATCCTCAAATTTAAAGTGCTTGTGTAAGCTATATCTACTATTTTATTATAAAAACTCAGTTGTTCTTTTTAATTTCTAATTTCGTAATGTAGAAAAGCCTAAAATGAAAAAGATATTTTCCATCTTCATTTTATTACTAACTATGGTTTTATCCAATGTTAAGGCTCAATCATTTGGTTACATTACATATTCAGATACTTTTAATACAAGTATTATTTACTGTCCTGGAAGCAGCCAATACGATGGGTGGGGAACTTTTAGGGCTAAACTGGATACTTCAAATTATAAAATTTTAAGTATAACCATGAAAGGCACCTACGATAAATCGGGCCGAACGTGCTCGGATTCATTTATAGCCCGAAAATTAGCAGCTAGATTAAAAAATCCAATTACAGGCAGTGATCTAACCATTACTTGTGGCAGTTATACATGGGTAATTGCAGCTTTAGGGTCATGTATTTCAGGTGGAAGTTGTGCCTCACCTACAGATAATGTTGGAGTAGCTGCCGATGGGCAGCCCAATGCATGCCAATGCAATTCAAACGCCTATCAACTTAGGCCAATAATTGGGAATGCCAATTGGGGAGCAGTAAACACAGCGGGCTGCGGCGGAGGCAATCAACGTATGACTTTAGAATTTTCTTATCGACTTTATCCAACCGATGCCAGTGTTTCAAATATTGTCCCAATGGATTTATGCAGTAACCCTAATAAATTATCGGTGACCATTAAAAATTCAGGGTCAAAAACCTTGGATAGCGTGAGGGTTAATTGGTCGCTAAATGGGGTATCGCAAGCCACTAACTTTTTAAAGAAAAAAATTCTGTCCACAAGGGACACAACTCTTACATTAAAAACCGGTTTAAATTTTACACCCTATAACTCCTATCTAATAAAAGTATGGACTTCCAAACCAAATGGTGTGAAAGATGATTATTCAACTAATGACACACTAAAATACACTTTTACATATTACGGCTCCCCAAATATTCCAGATGCCAGAGATACTTCAATTTGCGGCAGCGGGTTTCTCACCTTGGTTGGAAAATCGGCAAACCCTAAGGATACTCTTATTTGGTATAACTCATTTAATAGCAATAATATTCTAGGGGTTGGAAGATATTTTAAAACACCTTTTTTGTCACCCGGAAACTATAAATTTTTTGTAGGGTCAGCAGGTCAGTTGGTCAGTAATTATTTTCAAACTAATTTTAATGGCGGAAATCAGCAGGCCGGATTTATGCTAGATGTAAAAGCACTTCAAAATGGTTCAATTGATAGTATTGCCGTTAATGTTGGGGCCGCAGCAGGAACAAGTGCAGATATTGAAGTATACTATAGAGATGGTGGTTATTCGGGTTTTGAAACCAATTCATCAGCATGGATATTATTAGGAAAATATGCAGTAAAAACTAAAGGCACGGGATTACCGACAATGTTGCCAGCCAAATTAAGCATACCAACAGGTAAAAATTACGGTTTTTATTTGCAAACTACCAATGCCCCTTCGTTTTATTTACAATACGGAAATCAATCCCCTACAGTTACTGCCGATGCAACTTTGCAAATAACTACAGGAGTAGGTGTAGCATTAAATTGGGGAACAACCTTTACAAATAGAGCCGGAAATATTCGTTTTTATTATAAAACTCCTTTATGCATAGGTCCACGCGATTCCATGGTTTTAACTGTAAAAAAGAAACCCACCGGTGCTTCAATTATTAAAGTCAACCCGTTTAATTCACCAAACCTAACATCAACCGGAACCAAAACTAATCCCGACATTGTCGCAGTGGGCAAGGAACTGAATTATGAATTGTTGCCACCCACAGGTTACACTAATGCTGGATTTGGAACAAGTTGGGTAATTACAGATTTAAGAGTGGTAAAATCAAGTGGCAAATCAGTTCCCAAAAGTGATACCTCCTTAAAATTACCAAATTCGACGAACAATGGCAAATTAAAATTTATTCCAAGTGCATCGCTCGAGGATAGCACGATTACAATTTATACAACTATTCGCGATTTGCAAACTACCAAATGCGATACCACATTGGAGCGGAATATATACATTGCTCCCACCCCAAAGGTAAATTTTAGTTTTGTAAATGCCTGCCTTGGAACCCCAATAGAATTTAAAAACCTTTCAAAAATTAAAAGTGGTTATGTTACTTACAAATGGGACTTTGGAAATGGAGATACCAGTTTTTTTATCGACCCAATCTATAATTATTCAACTTTTGGAACTTATACTGTTAAACTTACAGCCGCCAGTAATTTTGGAATTATAAAAGACACTGTTATCAAAGTAAACGTTTATGAAATACCGGATATTAAGTTTAAAGTTATTAATGCATGTGTTGGTGATAGCTTGAGTTTTATTAATACTACCTCCATTAGTACAGGCACAATAAGCTATAAATGGGATTTGGGCGATGGTAAATTAAGTAACCAAACAAGTCTAAAATATTTGTATGCAGCACCCGGAAGTTATATTGTAACCCTAACTGCCACCGCCAACGGATGCACCAACCAATTGAGTAAAAAAGCCCATCAATTTGTAAAACCGTTGGCTAATTTTATAATCTCAGGAAACTGTGCTAAAGCCGATATTAGCTTTCAAAATAACACCACTATTGGTCTTGACGACCATTTTGGAAGTCAATGGTTATTTGGGGATGGAGATGGAAATAATGAAGAAAACCCAACCCATGCTTATGAAAAACCCGGGTTAAAAACTATTAAATACGTGGCAACAAGTCAATTTGGTTGTAAAGATTCAATGACTAAAATATTAATGATTCTTGCCTCACCCGAAGCCTCGTTTACCAATGGTGCGGTTTGTAATGTTAAACCTGTATTTTTTAACAATACCTCCAACGAACCTTTAATTATTATTACCAACTATAGCTGGGATTTTGGAGATGGGAATACCTCAAACCTAAAAAATCCTCAACATAATTATACAGATTTAGGAAAACGCAGAGTAACTTTAATAGCAATGGCTAATAACGGTTGCAGCACTTCTTTCGAAAAAGAATTGACCGTATTACAACAGCCTGTTGCAAAATTTGAAGCTTTGGATGCTTGCACCGGCAGCAATGTTATTTTTACTAACAGAACAACCGGTGGCGGAACCATAAATTATAAATGGAAATTTGGCGACGGTGACAGCAGTAGTCTTTTTTCTCCTGTAAAAAAATACACTACATCCATTGCTTCCACTTACAATGTTACCTTGGTAGCCAAAAATTTGGGTGGATGTGAAGATGCCATTACTATACCCATAAATATTAAAGAAGCTCCCTCCTGCGGCTTTACTTATAAATCGGCCGGAACGGGCGGATATGAATATATCTTTACCCCCAATATATTAACTTATCCCTTTTATCAATGGAGTTTTGAAGGAGGCGGAAGCAGTAATTTAGTATCACCAATGCACAAGTTTCAATCGGATGGAAAATACCGTATACGGGCATTTATGAAAACTGTGGATGGTTGCGAATGTTTGGATACCAGCCAACTTTTGATAGTTAATCATGTTGGAACTAATAATCTTAATACGAATAAAAGCTTTAAAATTTATCCCAACCCCAACGCAGGAAACTTTACCATCGAAATTGAAAATCCGGCGAAGGATATTTCGATTGAAATTTTTAACCTTTTGGGAAAGCTTATAAAAACGGTAGAAATAAATTCTTCAAAATCTGTTTATGAAATTGATTTAAACTCAGCCAATGGAATTTATTGGGTGAGGGTGAAAAATGGGGAAAGTGTTTGGAATCAAAAGGTGGTTGTTTCGGTTGGTGCGGACACCAACCGATAAAAAAACCTTTTGGGTGAACGAGTTGGAAGAGTTGAAAAGGTTGAAAAAGTGAATAGTTTAGATTTGGATGTGGCTGATGGAATTTATTGGGTAAAGGTGAAAAATGGCAGGGTGGTTTGGAATCAGAAGGTGGTTGTTACTAAATAAGATTCCTCGTTCCTCGGAATGACAACACTAAATAAAGAATCCATTAAAATGGCGCAGGACTATCCATATCATTCATTTTAGAACCGAGAACAATACTTCCAGAATCACCGCCCCTATCTGTAAAACTAAAATTATCGTTTATCAAGGAATCATTAAGGTTTGAGAATTTTGTAAACTCGCCTTGATAACGCATTTTAATAGTTTCTGTAGGACCGTTTCTATGCTTTTGAATAATAAATTCACCTAAACCCTGAGTGGAATTTCCCTGATCATCCTCAGTTACCCCATAATATTCACTACGGTAAATAAATCCTACCATATCGGCATCCTGCTCAATAGAACCCGACTCTCTTAAATCCGATAATTGAGGACGGTTTCCTTCACGGCGTTCAGCATTACGACTCAACTGTGCCAATGCAATCACAGGAATGTCCAATTCTTTAGCCAAGGCTTTTAAACTTCGTGAGATATAACTTATTTCCTGTTCACGATTTCCTATGCTTTTATCATCTCCCCGCATCAATTGAAGGTAATCTACAATTATAAGTTCAATATTATGTTGAGACTTTAAACGCCGCGCTTTAGCTTTAAAATCAAATATAGAAAGTGAAGGTGTATCATCAATAAAAATTGGAGCTTCTGCTAAACGTTCCGTTTTTACGCGTAATTGTTCCCATTCAAAATCTTTTAAATCCCCTTTTCGTATTTTTTCGGAGGCAATTTCAGATTCGGACGAGATAAGACGAGTTACTAATTGAATGGATGACATCTCCAAAGAAAACAAGGCTACAGCCTTTCCAAAATCAATGGCTGCATTTCGAGCTATACTAACTACAAAAGCTGTTTTACCCATACCCGGACGACCAGCAACTATAACAAGATCTGATTTTTGCCAACCTCCTGTAAGTCTATCCAGATCTGACAAACCGGAAGGAACACCCGAAAATTGATTTTCGTTCGATTTTAAGGTTTCAATATGCTTAATGGCCTTATGTAAAATATCACCTAAAGATTGGTGACCTTTTTTCATCGTGTCATTTTTAATAGCAAATAATTTACGTTCCGAATCGTCTAATAATTCAAATGCATCCGTGGTATCTTCAAACGCTTTTTTACCAATTTCACCGGCGATATTTATCATCTGCCTCTGAATATATTTTTGAATTAAAATATGTGAATGGTATTCAATATTGGCTGCGGAGGCCACCCTATTGGTTAATTGAGTAACATAAAAAGCGCCGCCTGCTAATTCCAAATCTCCTTTCTTTCTAAGTTCTTCTGTTACTGTTAAAATATCAATCGGTTTTGCCTTAACAAATAATTCGGCAATTGCCTTATAAATTAGTTTATTTGATTCCGAATAAAAAGATTCATCCTTTAGAATATCTATGACTTTTTCAGGCGCATTTTTTTCCAACATCATGGCCCCCAAGACAGCTTCTTCCAAGTCTAATGCCTGTGGTGGTAGTTTACCATTGTAAACTATTTCTTCTAAGTTTTTTTGTTGGCGTTTATTCCGCGTGTTTGGGTCGAGTGCCATATTTTATTTCGATACAATTTTAGTGTAATTTAACCCGTGCTTTTTAATGCATTTTGTTATCCACTAAGGTAAAGTAAATGTGTACTACATGTTCATTAGTTTGTCAACATAATCCTAACTATTTGACAACAAGTAACCATACCATAGAATTGAATTGTGGACAATAAAAAGCTTAACATTAAGTTAACATGGATTCTAAGGCCTCACAAACTCTTTAATACTATTTTTGGAGCTTTTTAAATCGTTCATATTGAAGGCTAAAATACTTATTCTACTTTCTGTGGTGATTATCTAATTTTTTAAAAAGTGATTAAAATTATATAGAGCCGCTGATTACATTTGCTGCCAAATATTAAGTTTTGAAAATAAATATCAGACCTGCCCTAGAAAACGATATGGTTTATGTAATGGACCTTGTAAATGAACTGGCATTATTTGAAAAAGCCCCGGAAGAAGTTATAAATACGGCTGAACAAATGAAAATTGACGGGTTTGGTAAATACCCTTTATTTAAATGTATTGTGGCCGAAAGTGATTCCAAAATTTTAGGATTTGCTTTATATTACTATCGCTACTCCACTTGGAAAGGAAAGTGCCTTTATCTTGAAGATTTTTTTGTGAAAGAAGATTATAGAAATTTCGGAATTGGTAAAGAGTTATTTGAAACCATAGTAAAAACAGCCAAACATGACAACTGCAAACGGATAAATTGGCAGGTATTAGATTGGAATGAAACAGCCATAAAATTTTATGAAAAATACAATGCGGGGTTTGACAAAGAATGGTGGAACGGTTTTTTAGAGTTAAACAGTTATTGAGTTATTGGTTATTAGGTTCTTCTATATCTTGAATCTTTGAATACTTACTTAAACTTCAATTTCCAAATTTTCAAATTTTCAAATCAACTGTGGAACAAAAGTTGCATTTTTGTAAGGAAAAAAAATAAATAATATGTTCGGAGTATATGCAATAGGTATCTTATTTTTTATTATCAGTTTGGCGGTTAGTTCAAGACTTAAAAGTAAATTTAAGAAATATTCTCAAACCCCTCTTCATTCGGGTTTGTCAGGTGCCGAAATAGCAAAAAAGATGTTAAAGGATAATGGAATTTTTGATGTTCAGGTTGTTTCGGTAGAAGGCCAGTTAACCGACCATTACAATCCGTTAACCAAAACAGTGAACCTTAGCCGTGATGTATATGACGGAAGAAATGCTGCAGCTGCTGCCGTGGCATCACACGAATGTGGTCATGCGGTGCAACACGCCGATGCTTATGTTTGGCTAAATTTAAGAAGCCGATTGGTGCCAGTGGTTAATGTGGCTTCTAACTTTATGCAATGGATAATTCTTATTGGCATTATGGTAATGGGCTCCACCCACAATCCAACAATGCTTATAGTTGGTATTACTTTATTTTCAGTTACCACTTTATTTAGTTTTATAACTCTTCCTGTTGAGTTTGATGCTAGCCGCAGAGCTTTGGCATGGATACAAGATAAAAATATGGTAACTCCTGACGAATATGATATGAGCAAAGATGCATTGAAATGGGCAGCATTAACTTATGTTGTGGCTGCTTTAGGTTCACTGGCCACTTTACTTTATTACATTTCGATTTTATCGGGCTCGCGAAGCGATAGATAATTCTATTTACCATTTAATGAGAAAACTATTTGTTGCCATAAGTTTTTTTTATAGTAGCTTAATTTTGGCTCAACAACCATTTAGAGTAAATCTAAATTCGAAAGTTGAAGATGATAAACTAAAGAAAACTCAGGCCATTATTCCGGTTTATAAATACACAGAAATGAGTATTGAACCCTATAGTAATTTTGGGGCTGAAATCTCTAAAAACACAAAATGGATAGGTCTTAAAAAACTGCCAGACATGCGTGGCTGCTTTGATACGGCCTATTCTTTCATCTATTTTTCGGGGGCTGATAATGCTGAAAATTCAGGATATTTAATAGCAATGATTGGAAATTATAACAGAATGAGCCGCCTCCCGGTTCATTTTTTTATTGATAAAAATAACAACCTTGATTTTTCGGATGACGGTCTCCCCTATTTAATGCCTTTTGAAAAAGACTCCATTATTGTAAACCTTCAAAATTCTAAAATTATCGGTTCGGATTATGAAATAAAATTCAGTAGGATTGTATTCGGGAAAAATCTGGCCTACAAAGATTTGCTGAATGAACATTATCAAAAACACAGTGGCAAAAAGGTTTTTACTAAAATAAATAATTGCTTCCGCGAGCAACGTTATAATTTATGTTCGGCTAATTATCGTTCACTCAACGATTCATTCACGATAGGAATAAAAGATATGAATGTAAACGCATTGTATAATGACTATGGGACGGATATGATTTACGTTGGGCCTTACAAACAAGTCATTATTTCTGAAGACTTGATTGAATTTAATAAGGGTAAAAACAAAACCTCATTTGAATGGAATGAAAAGAAGTTTTACATTACAGCCGTTGACCCATTGGGCAAATGGATTGACATACAGGAAGCAGCAAATAAAAAAACTTATAAAAAGCTAAAAATTTGCCGCAAGGTTCCTAAAATTAGTTTTGTAAATGAGATGAGTGTTAAATACTCATTAAAGCAATTTAGAAGAAAACATATTTACCTTTACTTTTTCAATGATGACTTGTCGTGTTTGGAAGAAGATACTTTTTATTTAAGAAAACTGCACAACGAATTTGGCAATAAAATTCAAGTAATTGGAATGAATTATGGCGACGAACCCCGCTCGATGCGGTTTTTCCAACAATATTATAATATTCCTTGGATTATAGGAATGAGCAACCGCGAGATTAACAAAAAGTTTTATGTTGAAAATCTTCCTAAAGGCTTTTGGATAGGTAAACACCGCCGGCTAAAAGAACGAAATTATACACCTAAAATGATGTATGAATCGGCTATTGGTAAATGTGGAAAATAAATAGATTAAAAACTTTAGATTTGAATCTTACTATAGATTATCATTTTTTTAAAATTTTACGTTTATAATAAATAATAGTAGTAAAATAAATTTAAAATAAAAGTCATTTAAAATCTATATAAATCAACTGGATGAAAACATCGTATACCCTCATTTTAGGTTTATTTTTAATATCACTTACAATTAAGTTAAATGCACAAACAACCGTACCTCAGGTTATTAGTAGCAATCAAACCTGGAACGCTGCGGGTAGCCCTTATATTGTAAATCAAAACATCCTTATTAAAGCTGGAAGCACTGTAAAAGTGATGCCTGGAACAAAAATCAGAGGAACAGGAAGCTACCGGATAATAGTAGAAGGCAGCTTGGAAGCCCGAGGTACAAAAGATTCAATTATCAAATTAGATACTATAAGTTTTGAATTTATTAAAGGGGCCGTAGAATATGATTTTAAAACAAACAAAGGTTCAGTGTTTAGCTATTGCTTTTTTGATGCAAATGGCAGTGGTGGTGCAATGACCATCCAAAATCCACCTTCTCTTTTAATTAATAATTGTAAATTTTCAAACTGTATGTGGTGCATATACAGCACCGTAAGTGCAATTGACACAAATACTGTGAGAATTGAAAAAAGTTTTTTTGACGGCAGTAAAATGAATGGATACGTTGCTGACATTTCTGGAAATAATTACAATTTAGAAATGGATGAATGCATAGTAAAATCTATGACTTTATATTTAACTACTTGGAATACAATAACTCATTCTTATTTCTATAATTGGCCATATTTTTCAGGGCTAAAATTAAGTACTGGGTTAAAACGAGCCACATTAAAATGCAATACTTTTCGTAAATTCAAATCGTCAATTCTTGAATTTACAGCCTACAATTCAAAAGCAGAAATAATAATTGTCGGCAATACTTTTGATAGTGCTGATTATCACATGAATTATTATGTCATGGGGAAATTTGATGGAAAGTTTATTTGTAAAAACAATAATTTTCTTCAATACAATAAAAACAGTGTTTATGTAACCGGCGGTTCAACTCCGGGTTATGCAGATACATTGATTTTCACTAAAAACTATTGGGGTACAACCACTTCAAGTCAAATTACAAAAGGAATTTGGGATATTAATGATGATATATCTGTGGCCGGATTGGTAGATTATTCTAATTATCAATCCACCATGATTACTGATTGTATTACCGATGACTCAGAGGAAGATTTTGTTGGCACAGGAAGTCCGGCAACTTTTAGAGAAATAAACAATTCGGCTTTTAGTATTTATCCAAATCCTGCCAATGGTTATATAAAAATTGAAAGCAGTAATATCGCAGTTAATTCTTACAAAATTTTCACATTAGAAGGAAAACTTATAATGAATTGCAAACTTGAAAATAAAGATGGAATTATAGATGTATCTAGCCTTAAAACAGGTTTCTATATGCTGGAAGCGAACAATAATGGGGCAACTAGCGGAACCCAAAAATTAATAATTAATAGATAGCTATTTGATATTAAAATATATTGTAACTAAATCTCCAATTGGTAATTCAGTTCGGAGATTTTCTTCCTTCCCGAGTCTCTCCTAAAATCCACCTTCCCAGCAAACGTCTCGCCCCACTGAGCATGTGCGGCGGCGGGCTGACTTGGCGGCTTTCTATTATAGAAACTTTTACAGGCATGAAGTCAAAAGTAAAGAGTTTAAATTGATTATTTAAAAAATGATTGTGGTGCTTTAGCCGCCTAGTCCACTTTCCTTATCAAATCCCATAGCAAGTGAGACGTTGATGGCAGGATTCCTTGGAAGGATATAAAATTTTAGAACAAGGATTAACGATTTAAGATTTTTGAGGTTTATTGGCCTTGGTTATCCACTTTACTATAAGCCTTAATAATTTCTTTAACCAAAGGATGCCTTACCACATCCTCCACGTCCAAATGAACAACTTTAATCCCCTTAATTCCATCCAGTATTTTTATGGCTTTTTTCAGACCTGATTCCATTTTGGGCGGTAAATCTACTTGGGTTAAATCGCCGGTAATTATAACCTTGGCATTAGGCCCCATGCGGGTTAAAAACATTTTCAATTGGGTATTTGTTGCATTTTGAGCTTCATCCAATATAACGAAGCAATTATCCAATGTTCGGCCACGCATAAACGCCATGGGCGCTATTTCAATGGTTCGGTTTTCGATGTATTTGGTATACTTATCATCGGGCAACATATCCTGCAACGAATCGTATAACGGACGTAAATAAGGGTCAATTTTTTCTTTTAAATCACCGGGTAGAAACCCTAAATTTTCACCGGCTTCTACAGCAGGTCTGGCCAAAAAGATGCGTTTTATACTTTTGCTTTTTAAGGCTCGCACCGCCAAAGCAACGGCTGTATAGGTTTTTCCGGTACCGGCCGGCCCAATGGCAAACACTATATCATTTTTATCTACTTCCTGCACCAATTTTATTTGATTGGGTGTTCTGGCTCTAACTACTTTCCCATTGGGGCCAAAAACCAACACATTATCGGGCAATGCTTCGTTTCCATTCTCGCCCCGAGGTATGGCATTGGAATTATTTTCATCCGATAAAAGCTTAAATAATTCCTCATCGTTTAAGGTAGAACGTGTGTTGATCAAAGTTTGAAGTAATTCTATTTTCTGCTCAAATACTTCAATTTCATTTTCAGGTCCTGATATTTTTATTTCATTGCCCCGGGCCGAAACTTTAAGTAAAGGAAATACCTTTTTTAAAAGGTTAAAATAGTTGTTGTTAGATCCAAAGAAAATGGAAGGATCCGTTTTTTCAATAAGGAAGATTTTTTCGGTCAATTGTTTTTTTTTTAAGAAAAGATAAATTATATATTTTTTCGCTGTTTGTAGGGGCGTTTACTTTAGTAGATACCCTGTTATTATGTTTTTTAGTATTGATTTTTTTCAAATCTACATTTGTTCTCAAAATAATCAAACCAAATATTTTGCCAATAATAACACTTACAACCGATTTTGGTTCTCAATCTCATTTTGTGGCAGAATTAAAAGGAAAGATTGCAAAAATCTTACCACAAACCACTGTTATAGATATAACACATTCCATAGCGCCTTTCCAACTAATTGAAACAGCCTTTATTCTAAAAAATAGCATCTTTCATTTTCCGGAAAATACAATTCATGCTGTTGGTGTAGATTCAAGTTTGGCTGTTCACAAAGCTCTTATTATTGCAAAAAATAACAATCAATTTATTATTGCCGCTGATAATGGTATTATTCCATTGGTTTTTTCTGAAACAATTTTTACTTACCATAGGATTGAGGTTTCAGATAATGACTATTTTTCATTTAAGAATAGTTTTCCACACTTCCTTTTACAGCTAATTGAAAACGGTTATAACTTAGATAAAATGGATGGGCATCAGGAAAACATTAAACAACTAGTGCTTCAAAAACCCGTATTAAAAGAAAACCTCATTTCGTTAGATATTATTTACATCGACTCCTTTGGCAATGCGTATACCAATCTTACCAAGAGTTTTTTTGAAGATTCAGTAGGAAAAAGACAGTTTAATCTTAGCTTGAGCCGAGTAGAATCAGTTGATAAAATACATAAAAGTTATACGGACGTGCCTGAAGGCGAGAAAGTCTGTTTTTTTGACGAAAATGGTTATATGATAATAGCTATAAACCGGGGTAGAGCCAACCAATTGTTAGGTTTAAAACGTGAGTCTAGCCAATTAATTATTGAAATCTTTTAGTTTTCATTTTGCTACTTACAACTGCAATTTAAGTTGGATAAATCCTCAATAATAATCTGAATAATTAAGATATTAAACTATTAATGTTATATTGAGTTTTTAAAATATATATTCGCATGCTATTGCAGGCAATTTGGTTGTATTTCCAATTAATGGAAAATGAAAAAAATTAAAGTTTATTTACTCTTATTTATATCACTTGTTGCAGTTGGGCAGGTGTTTTCGCAATCAAAAAAATTCAATATACAAACTACTTTTCCATCAAGCTTAACCATTTGTGGAAAGGCAGATTCATTAGTTTTTGAAATTCGCAATATTTCATCCTCATCTATAAGTTCAATTTTTTTAACTATAGGTCTTCCTGCTGGATGCTATTACCAATCTTCATCTCTCAAGGCCAGCGGTGCTAGCCAATCAAATATTTCCAATCTTAATGCCCCTGTTTTTAAATTATCGGATTTAACACTCGCCGGTTATTTGCGATTATCAATTAAAATTACTTCAACATGCGATTTACAATCCTTCATTAGTAAGGGAAATTCAGCCATACCGCAATTAACATTTGTGTATAATGGGGGAAATGAGAGTTATACAACAAGTAATTTAAATGTTAGTATTCCTAATATTTTATTAAATACCATTACCAATCAAATAAAAAATGCATACTTAAATGATAAATTTGTTCGAGATATCACTTTAAAAAACACAGGAAAAGGTGGCGCAGCTAATGTTACTTTTTTCAGAATAAATGCCAATGGATTAAAAGTTAGATCGTCACGACCGAATGACAAATACTCCGCGGATTCGATAATTTCCAAACTCGATTCAAATGATTTTAAACTTGTGGGGAATAAAGATATTTATTTGGATGCGAGTGAAGAGGTCAAAATATCAGATACTGTAACCGTAATTAAATGCTATAATTTAACCTCGATTTATACCGTAAAATTTGGTTGTGGAAGCACAGTATGTAATATTTCCACAAAAAATGCAATTGTAAACTTTGATCCGTTTATTCAAGGATTAATAATTATACCTAAAACAATAATTGATTGGTGTTTTGATATCAATAAACCAACGTATAATGAAATAATCGTTATTAACAATTCAAACAAACCTATCAGCAACACAATTGTAAATATTCTTCAATCATATAGTGGAGGTTTTTATAATTCAGAGATGTCAGCAATAGACACAACGGGAATGGTAATAAGTAAAGGTAAACATGGGGCCAAGCTGTCTAGAAATTTTGCAAATTTTCGCTATTCAAATGCATCCGGATATTTTTCCTGCTTAGGAGCATCCCCTATTGGCGGTTTTAGTTTACGTTTGGGTTCATTAAATGTAAAAGACACATTATATATTAATTGGAAATCGATAGCATGTATGAACAATTCGTGCAATTCAAATATTGCAGCTCACAGATGGACATATTCCGCATCCTACTTTGATACCTGTGGTTCAAGTTATATGGTGGCTGAAAATTGGGGAAGCGGAGGAGGAATACAGTATATGACGGCTACACCTTGGATTCCTTCTGATATTGTGTCGGGTGTACCTGATAAACTTAATTACACTATGTCATCGGTTTCACTTTTTCCTTTGACAAATAAATCTAAGTTCTCAATAAAATTAACACTTCAAGCCGGAATAAAACATAGTTTACAACCCAATGATATTAAATTTACGGATATTAATGGAAATGATTGGAAACCATATAAAGTAAGCACCAGCGGAGGTGATATACTAGCCGATTTCTATCAACCAACTATAAGCCTCACAAAAGCAGAACTTAATATTGTTATTGAAGCCGACTGTAAAAGCTCTAATCCTTCTGGACTAAAGACATATTCAGTGAGTATCATGTATGCTCCCGATTCGTCTTGTAACGGCAGTTCTTATTTTCAATTGTATTGTACCAATGGAACTATAAAAGTGCACTGCACAAAATCCTGTAACAACGGTGGCATGCTCTTTAAGTCATTCTATGTTAAACGAAAAAACTATGGTAAACCCGATAACAATAACGATGGTTTACCCGATGGCTCAGGAACTATTGATTTTTCAAAAGTAAAAACTAACCGTTCCTTTGTTTATGATACTTTATCTAGCTATTATTCAGGTATTGTCATGTCTGCAGGATCCACAAATATTTTCTTTGATGGCCGCATAAAGTCTACTATTTTGAATGGTAATTTATTAAAACCACTAACGGCTGTTCTTACTATTTACCGAAATGGAAAAGTGAGATACACCTGCAATAAAATGGCTGTATATACCTATCTATCAGGAACTACTCGTTATTGTGAAATTGATTTAAATATCAGTACGGCAAAGGCTGCCGGTTGTGGAACAATGAGTAATTATTTCTTTTTGAATTCGGATAGTGTTGTTGTAAATGTAAATTACGTTTATACCACCAATATCGGACCATATTCTGGTGAAGCATTTTTTGATAATCCTGAATTTTATTTAAGTACAACACCCAACCCAAGTTCATCACAGAAACTTCAATGCGATACATTTTCGGGTAGGCATATTCTCTTAGGCTCCTATTTCACAAATTGGTATACAGAAAATTACTCGGCGAGCTCTTGTAGTCCAGTAACACTTTATAATAGTTATTATTTCAGTGCGGGCAATTGTTGCGATAATTATGTCGGTGGCAATCCGTTTCCTTACGAATACCGAAATTTTAATTATTTGGATAAAATCAAAGTAACTATTCCCACCGGTTATACATTTTCAAGTGCGGCTATTTATTATTACCGTTCAGCAGGTACTTCTAATTATACATCCTATTATTCGGCAAATCTTAAACCGATAATTAATAATGCAGATTCAATTGTTTTCAACCTAGATACTCTGTTTAATCCAACCAAAGGTATTTTTAAACGCAGCGACGAAGGATATCAGGGAACATTAGTTTTAAATTTGATACCTGGTTGCAAAGCGGCCATGAATACTTATGAAACAGTAAAATATTCTTCATATTTTAAATGGACGGATGCGGGGGTAACGGATATCATAGAAAACTACCCTGATAATCTTCAATTTACTCATCCATCGGTATTAATTACAGCTATAAATTCATTAAGCATCTCCAAAAAAGATACTTTTTCATGGGATGTAATTGTGACTAATACCAAAAGTGGAAGTGATGTGTCTAATGTTTGGTTAGCAAACTCTCAACCGACAAAAGCTAAGATAATAGCAATTAAGGATTTATCAACCGGTTCATTTTTGGCATCAAAGAATGGAATTTTCAAAACAGGTGTTTTGTCTTCTTCCGCTGCTCGTTCTTTTCGTATTTATGCTACCACAAGCAATTGCAATTTAGATAGTTTTAAAATGGCACTTGGGTGGAATTGCGACAACTATCCCGATAGCCTAGAGTCCTATTCATGCAAAAACCTTTTAACCTATATTAATCTTATATTAAGTCCTTACCCCCCATTAATAATTAGCACCCTGCTTGAAGATACTGCTCGCACAGATGTTTGCACCAACCGAAAATATCAGGCAATAATTGCCAATGTAGATGAAGACAATATTTACCAATTAAGATTGAAGGTTACTATACCGCCTGGAACCAATTTTGTAGATACAGGTATATATTATTCATTTCCTTATGGTTCTAAGTTTGCAAAACTTCCCAAACCTATTTTAGTTACAGGAACCACTTATGAATGGGCCTTATCTGACAGTTTAAGTGTTTTAAAAAATGGATTAGAAAGAGTATCTGATACCACTAAAAGCAGAATTTTATTACAATTTTTATTAGAAACTAATTGCCAAATAACAGCTGGAGCTTTTGTATCTATTATGCCAGAGGGCAAAATAGGGTGTGGCGAACCAGTTAGAAGAATTGGATATACTGGCAGACCAATAAAAATAAAAGGGGTTGATAATCCATATTTTACTTTGATAAAACTATCCCCAGATAGTGTAAATTTATGTAACCCTTGGGTAGCATTTAAGTCAAAAATAATATACTTAGGGCCAACTAATACATTAGCTAATGACTCATTGATATTGGCTTTGCCTATTGGCTTTATTCCAGATACAGCTACTTTATCAACGGTGAGAATAAAAGGACGAGGGGTTGTTACAAACGTAAACGGAGAAATGCGTTGGTCATGGGCCATTCCAAAAGGTTTGCTACCTGGGGATTCATCCATGCTTGATTTTAAAATAAAAATAAACAATAAAGCGCCTGCATGTGGATCTGAAGCATTTTCAATGCAATCAGTCACCAAGAAAAAGGCATATTGCGTAAAAACAAAAGACAGTTGCGATATAAACGTAGCTACAGGCAGTTTTTACAAAGCTTTTAAAATTGACAGAGCTGAGCCAATTATGAAATTATTGAAATCTATATCAATAAATGCAGGAGATAGTGGCGAGATATTAGATATGGCATTTAGTGTGCTGAACAATAAAAAACCTATTGACTCCTCAATGAGCACTATTTTTTATTTAGTAATTGATAAAAACTCTAACAATAAATATGATAAATCTGACTTTGTTATTAAAAAATTCAGCAAAACCAATGGTTGGCTATATAAACAACAAGTTAATTTTTCATTTAATGGCTTTGTTAAAAATACAGATATATGTCACCTTATGGTTGTGTCTGATACCAATAATTGTCAATGCCTAAAAAATACACTTCCATTGCTAAATATTCAATTAAAAAATGCCGGAATAGATACTGGTTATTGCTCAAATTATTTAGTATCAATTGGCCTCGATTCAATTAAAAAGTATAAGTATGAATGGCTACCGTCTACTTATTTAAGTTCGCCATCAAAATCAAAAACAATTTACAAAAAATCTAACCTAACTACATCCGACCAAATAAAAACATATATCCTTAAAACGACAAGGGTTGTAGGTTGTGTGTCATATGATACTGTTGTTATTACATCAAAACCCTTCATAACTTTACCCAAACTAAAAGATTCAAGTTCTATTTGTTATGGAAATTTTGCACAAATAGGTGATACAGCAAAAGGAGGAAAAGGCATTTTAACTTTTAATTGGACACCTACTACATCTCTTTCGGCAGCTAATAAAATGATAGTATTTGCCAACCCTAAATCCTCTATTAAATATTATTTGACAATAAAAGACCAAAACAATTGTTCAATAAAAGATTCTGTTTATATAAATGTTGCAAAATTGCCTATTGTTATTATCGGATATTCTGGATTTTGTGAAAAGAAGGATATAAAGTTTACAGATCTAAGCAATTACTTCGGTCAGCAAAAAGGAAATACCTTATGGCGAATCAACTTTAACAATGTTAGCCAATCCAATCCAACCTTTGTTTTTGATACCATAGGGCAATATTTTGTAAGATTAATTGCTACCAATTTATATGGTTGTTCCGATTCCACTTACAAATACATCAAGGTTTTTGGCAATCCAAATGTTTCAAACATCAAGTTGAACCAATGTTTGGGCGATTCAGTTAAATTTATTGACAAATCAAATGTAGCACGAATGGGTATTAAAAGTGTTACCTGGAAATTTGCAACGGATTCCATAGTAGGAAAAAATGCCATTAAAGTATTTAGCAAATCAGGGAAATATTATTTCAAACAAATTGCTAAAAGTGATTCAGGATGTATCAGTTCTATTAACGATTCTCTCATTGTTTTTGATAACCCTAAGATAGGATTTACATTCTCAGGCAAATGTTTGAATGATTCATTCAAATTCATCGATAAATCAAATTTTAATTCCCCCGATTCAATAATTAATAATTACTGGAAAATTAAAGACTCTAGCATTTATTCAAAAAAAATATCTATAAAATTTGATAGCATTGGAACCTATATTATTCATTATAAAATAACAACTATCAAGGGTTGCTCTGATTCCATAAAAAAAATCATTAAGGTGAATGCTGTTCCAAAGGCGGTATTCAATATATCTAATTATTGTCCTTATGATACTATAAAACCTAACAATTCAAGTTCAATATTATCCGGAAAAATAAAGAGTTACAATTGGAACATTAGCGCCGTATTCAGCTCTAAATTAAAACAACCCATTATCGCACCCTTAAAAGAAGGAAATTATACGATCCGATTAATAGAATTATCTGATTCGGGATGTATTGATAGTTTACAAAAATCATTTATAATTTACCCTGCAATTACCCCTAAGTCATCACTCATTCAGGGTTGTGAGAATGAAATCATGAATTTTAGTGATATTTCAAAACAAACGAAAACTAGAATAACTACACGCCTATGGAAAGTTGGGACCAATACTTATATCGACAGTACATTTATATTTGGAATAACTTCTAAAGGCATTTTCCCTTACAAGTTTACTATATCCACTCAGGAAGGTTGTCAATTTAGCTTGGATTCTACATACGAGGTGTATGAAAAACCAAAAGCTAATTTCATTGAAAATTCCAACTGTAACGATGATATTGTATTTTTTAAGGACAATACTAATCCCGGCACTAAAACATCTTTAGTCTATAAACAATGGTATAATAATGGTGCATTTTTTAGCTCTGCAGATAGCTTTATATGGAAATTCCCCGCACCTGGCTCACACCCTATAACCCTTAAAGTTCAAAATACATTTGGTTGCAAAGACTCAATTACAATTCCCGTTCAATCAGAAAATCCAAATTACACCAATTTTACTTTAAATAATGCCTGCCCAAATGATACAGTTTTTTTAAAATTTACCGGATACACAGGCACCAACCTAATTTCGGATTATAATTTAATTTGGGGCGATGGCAATATTAGCAAAACTTTACCAGCGACACATACTTATAAAAATACTGGTAATTATACTGTTAAACTATCAGTTACAACTTATAAAGGCTGTAATTTTGACACTATTAAATCTGTAACTATTTTCCCAGTTCCAAAAGCTGCTTTTGATTATTTCCCTAGATACCCTGACGTTAAATACCCAACAATTACTATTACCGACAAATCCTCAGGTGCTACAAAATGGTATTATTCATTTAGCGATAGTAACTCATCTATTCTTCAAAATCCTATGTATTCATATAAGGATTCAGGCAGTTATTATATAAATCAAATAGTACAAAACCAGTATGGTTGTATAGATTCGGCCTATCTTAAGGTATATGTAAACTTCCTATTATTAACATTTGTTCCAAATGCCTTTTCACCTGGCAACGACGATATTAACCCATTATTTCAGCCAACGGGATTAGGTATTAAAGATTTTAAACTTACAATATTTAATCGATGGGGCGAGAAAATATTCTATCCTGATTGGGGCAAAAAAGCGTGGGATGGCTATTATAAAGGCGAACTAGTTCAAATGGGATTATATCCTTATTATATTGAATTAATAGATTTTGGAAATGTGAAACACAACTATCATGGGGTGGTAAATGTTATTCGATAACTTGATATACCCATTAAATAGGCATATTTCAGGTAATATTATATTAAATAAATATCGTAACACCCTACTTGTTAGCACATTAAGTCTTAAATACAAATATCTTTAATCTTTTAAAAAAACGGTTTGAAAAATTGAAATCGAAATCTATATTTGCACCACCAAAAAAATAAGCGAAAGTAGCTCAGTTGGTAGAGCACGACCTTGCCAAGGTCGGGGTCGCGAGTTCGAGTCTCGTCTTTCGCTCCACACAAAAGCCGTCTCAAAGGTGGCTTTTTTTGTAAGTGATTCTTAATACTTACAACATCCAATCTTAAGTTACCCGGGTGGTGGAATCGGTAGACACGCAGGACTTAAAATCCTGTGGCTTTGCGGCTGTACGGGTTCAAGTCCCGTCCCGGGTACAATTTTTATAGTTTTAATAATGCTCTTGATAAAAATCAAAATAACTTATGGTTACAAGTTTTATTATTTAAAGACAACTTACCTTCAACATAAGTATTAAGGCACTTTTAACTTTACTTAAAC
>CANIKO010000003.1 GCA_947468275.1 Bacteroidota bacterium | reverse complement strand
TTTCTTCAACTTTTTTGCCTGCGTCAAACTCCTTGAGTATAGCAGAAATCTTTGATGGGGTGAACATACTTCGTTTCATTTTTTTACAATTTAAAATTACTATTTTCTTGTCTACTTTTAAATTGTACTATTTTTGGGGAAGCTTACAGAAGCATGTGGGTCAGGACTAACAAACCTTAAAACAACTGTCGACAATAAGCTATCTGTTTTATAAACTATATCATTATGGTTTATATATTCGACTTGATGAGTTTTTGTATTAAATACAATAGATTTTAGAATTTGTGCTGTATCATTCGTATTTAGAAATAGAAATTGCTTTCCTGTTTCCTCTTCATTTGTTTTTAGAACTTTGCCAATATAACCAAATTGTGAATATGGATTTTCATTTTGACCTCGAGAATAAATTGAGACAAAAAATAAAGCCATAAAAATAAATACTATTTTTTTCATACTCTTAAATTGTTAGTTTTTGTTTTTGTCTTCCTTAACTGATTTTATCCAATCTTCGTAAAGATCTTGTGGCATTTCCCTGTAGCCAAGTTGTTCTATTTGTTTTTCTAATGCTTTAAATTCTTTAAAGGTAGCCATCATTTCCGGGGTGTCCTTTTTTATCCCCTTTTTCTTAGCATCGGCTTGCAGTTTCTTTCCCATAAATTGGATACAATTACGTTTTGAAAGAATAGCTGTAATGCATGTTGGATAATACTTAATTACAGTATTGCAACATTTAAGAACAAAATCATCATATCCATTCTCCTTTTGGTATCCTTCAGCCAAGTCCCATAAACAAAGGGCTATTGACTGCTTTTCTGACAAGGCATCCATATAAATTCCTTTCTTTATTGCTTCAGCAGAAATGCCCATAGAAGAAATCATCCAAGCATCACTTGAAAGATGCCCATTTGTAAGTTCAATATTTACCCATTTACCCTTTTCGTCAATATGTTTTATATACATGTGGTTTGGAGCCATAGCCAAAAAAGACTCCGCTTTTAATTCATTTGAAAGAATTTTATAATAATAAGGGAGTCCATGACAATTACCTGTTTTAGTTTTCATCACTTTGGAAACAAACATATTTGTCCAATCTTTATTACCCATAAAATCGTTGAAATCGTATTTAAATATTTGTTGATTATTTAGATAAGATGGTTCAAACATATAACTAAAAATAGCGTACTGCCCAGAAGTTTTGTATGATGCAATTCCCTTTTTATTTATAAAATCTTTTAAATCCTGAGCTACTTTGGTGAAATGATTTGAAAACTCAATATAATTTAGAGTTCCTTTGAGATAAGTGTTTTCATAAATAAAGACAGCCCGCTTAAAATCTAAAGGCCTTTTCCCTTCTAGCATTTCAAGGCACTGCAGATAAGCTTGACTATAGGTGTAGTTATTAGAATTTTTGCTTGGCGTTAATGTATCTGCTGGTTCATCTAATGCTTGGTAGGGATAAACAGATTGTAATGACAATTTCCTTAGATTAGACGTTTTAATAATTTTATTCTTCTCCACTTTACCTCCACTAACAAAAAAAGCTGTTGCTCCTGCACAAGTTAAAATTATCAATGCAATTATAAACAGGACATTTTTCAAAATCTTTTAAGCAAAAAGCTTTAACAAAATTATGTAAAGATTTTAAAGTAGCAAATTTTGTATAATTTAATATAGCTTCTAAAGTTAAGGGCTTTAAATATATTGCTTTAACTATTCCTACTCCCCCGTTCCCTCACCCAACCTCACTTCCAACCCATCCAATTCGGGGGTAAGTTTTAGTTGGCAACTGAGACGGCTGTGAGGAATATCTAATAAAAAGGCATCATCCAACATGGCTTCTTCGTCTTCCGACATGGCGGGCAAAGCCCTGCTGTTGCAAACCACCACATGGCATGAAGCACACATAGCCATACCACCGCAGGTTGCTTTTATTTGCATATCGTTGGCACGGATGGCTTCCATTAAATTTAAGCCCATATCAGAAGGAGCTTGTATTTTATGCTTTTTCCCTAAAAGGTCGGTAACATTAATGTGAATCAAATTTTCCATTATAATTCTAAAAAGCTTTTACACCACTAACGGTTGTATATCGCAATACAAGGTTTTTGTCAGGATAAATATATTTATAAGCCGATTGCACCATAAGTGTAGCTTCATGAAATCCGCACAAAATCAACCTCAACTTTCCGGGATAATCGTTGATATCACCAATTGCATATATGCCGGGAATATTGGTACTGTAATCTTGCGGATTTACTTTTATGGATTCCTTATGAAGACTTAAATTCCAATGCTTAAGCGGCCCAAGTTTGGGTGAAAGACCAAATAAAGGTATAAAATAATCGGCAGAAACCTTAGTAATTTGATCGTTATCAAAATTTGTAATCTCTAAATTTTCAAGCTTTCCGACTCCGTTAATAGCCGTTACTTCCGAATTAAGAACTAAACTGATTTTACCATTGCCTGCCAAATCGTTTACTTTTTTTACTGAATCTAAATGCCCGCGAAAAATAGTCCTGCGATGAATTAAGGTGACACTTTTAGCTACATCAGCCAAAAAAATTGTCCAATCCAAAGCTGAATCTCCACCACCCGAGATAACTACATTTTTTCCTCTGTATTTTTCAGGGTCTTTTATAATATAATCCACTCCACTATCTTCAAAATCGGATAAGTTATAAATTTCAGGTTTTCGAGGTTCAAAACACCCCAAACCTGCAGCTATCGCTATAACAGGTGCTGCATGCTCAGTACCTTTATTGGTAGTAAGTTTCCAACGTCCATCTTCCATTTTTTCAAGATACTCGGCCCGTTCGCCCAATGTATATCCCGGTTTAAAAGGTTCGGCCTGTTTTGTAAGATTATTTACCAAATCTCCGGCCAACACTATTGGAAATCCTGGAATATCATAGATTGGTTTTTTAGGATAAATCTCGGCAAGCTGCCCTCCTGCTGTAGGTAATGAATCTATAAGATGGCAATGAAGTTGAACAAGACCAGCCTGAAACACGGTGAACAATCCACATGGCCCAGCTCCTATTATTAATATATCGGTTTCAATCACTCGTTTTGTAAGGAAAAAATAATTAGGCACAAATTTACATTTGAATAACAGATTAAAGTAGAATAAAGTTTTTACTATCAAATACGCTTTTAGATAAGGTATTCTTAAGTTAAAATAAGATTGTATCCCATATCAATGATTACTTGTTTTAAGTATTAACCTATTCGCGGAGAAGTCACTTTTATTGTACCGATTAATTTCACTTAATAAAATGAATGCCATAGGAAAATAATTGGCTAAATTTGTTGAAGAATGAGTGTAACTAATAGGCCTAATTACTCTAAATTTGTTTATATAAAAATTAAAGCATCACGTCCTTCTATCACTTCCTTTCTTAAATTATTAATTATTATGACGGGTCTATCTTCATGTTCGCAAACTTTGCAAACTGTACCTTATGTTGATTTAACAAAATACACTGGCAAGTGGTATGAGATAGCCTCTTATCCTCAACGATTTCAAAAAGGATGTCATTGCACCACGGCTGAATATACATTATCGGATAAAGGATATGTAATTGTAGAAAACCGATGCAATAAAGACAGCACTAAAGGAAAAGTATCCTACATAAAGGGCAAAGCTTTTGTTGACAAAAACTCAGGCAACGCTAAATTGAAAGTTCAATTTTTTTGGCCTTTCAAGGGTAAATATTGGATAATTGATTTAGCCGATGATTATCGTTTTGCAGTAGTTAGTCATCCAAATAAAAAATATCTATGGATACTTTCACGTACCCCACAAATGACAAAAACAGATTATCAAGCTATTTGTAACCGACTTAAGGAAAAGGGATTTGATTTATCTAAACTACAAATTACCGAGCAAATTTTATAAGCTTTGTAATTATACTATCCTAAACATCAAAATTAACCTTTCTGAATAATCAGAACCATACAACTCTAAAATTACAATTGAGGCCTTACCCACGGAGAACATATGGCCCATAAATAATGCCAATTACATTCTTTTGGGCAGCAGTCTTTAGGATATAATTCTGCATAATAAAGCTTGAGTTAGAACTAAAACCAATAACAAAACGTTATAGATTTGTAAAAAATCAGAAAACTCATCCTTTTCTAAATAAAATCATGCTAAAAGGATAAAGCAAACATCCCGACTATCAGTTAACGAACATTTTTAAAACAAATTAAGTATATACAAGAAACAATTACCATGAATTTAACAAACAACAAAATTTTAATTACGGGTGGAGCAAGTGGAATAGGATTAGGGCTTACTGAAAGATTTATTAAAGAAAACAATACCATTATTGTTTGCGGAAGAAGAGAGGCCGTGCTAAAAGTTGTTGCCGAAAAACATCCAAATGTAATCACTCGAGTATGCGATCTATCAATAGAATCAGACCGTATAGAACTCTATAATTGGATAGCGGAAAACCACAGCGATTTGAATGTACTCATAAATAATGCGGGCATTCAAAATTGGATAAATATTTCTGATAGTGAATTTTACCAAAAAACAATCCATGAAATTAATACAAATATATTGGCTCCAATACATTTGACGACGTTGTTTCTAAATTTAAAATCGTTAAACGTCATTATTAACTTAACCTCTGCATTAGCTTTTGTCCCTCTTACAAAGGTTCCGGTATATTGCGCAACAAAAGCCTTTTTCCATTCTTACACTCTTTCATTGAGACACCTGTTAAAATCAAGAAATATAGAGGTAATTGAAATGATTCCTCCTGCATTAAATACCGACTTGGGGGGCATTGGTATACATAACGAATTTCCTCCGGTTTCTGATTTTATTGATGCTATATTTCAACAAATAAAAGAAGGCAAGTCCGAATTAACATTTGGATTAAGCGAAATTATTTCAAAGGCAAATCCAGAGGGTATAAAAGCCACCTTCAATAGAATGAACCCCGAATAAAATTATTTTTTTCTTCTGAGTTATCCCCTACAATAATATCCCTCACTGGCTACCTTTTGCATTTTCGAGGTAGAAAACAATTAATCAGGGAAGGATTAAATCTAAAACACTGCAATATCGCACAGGCTAATTTTAGCGTTTTTCTGCTGCATTTTTTTTATTTTAGACCTTACAAAAAGTTAAAAAACTGAAATAAATAATTTTTAAATCGTATTTATTTTTATTTTATTTGTATTGAGATGAAAATAATTAACTGCATTATTTATAGTTTGGTTAGTTACATTATTATAATTAACGACCTTTTAGCCCAAACCACCGGTGATTACAGGAGCACTGCAACATCAATAACATGGAGCAATGCCAATGATTGGCAAACTTGGAATGGGAGTAATTGGGTTACAGCGTCATCTGCTCCCGGTTCTGGAAATGATGTATATATTCAAGCTGGTCATACAGCAACATTAACTGGAAATCAAAGTTGTAATTCGATTTTTATTAGCACAGGAACAACCGATGCGACTAATGGAGGTGACGGAAAGGTGGTTTTACAATCATATACATTAAATCTAAGTGGAAAACTTAGTTGCTATTTCGGCAATATTGATATTACGGTAAATTCGACAACACCATTATCTATAACCCCAGAAAATACGACACCAACATTACCAATTTCAAAATCAACTGGTGGATTATTGAAATTTATTGGAAATACGAGAGATTTAACTGTCACAGGAGAATGGAGTGGAAATGCTACAGGTTCCCCAACGTTGTTTGACATTGAAATTTCCTTGAACACTGGCCAAGTTGGCACTCTTTATACAGTTGTTAAGGCAGCTAATTGGTTAATTTCTTCAGGCACCTTAGAAACGTCACAACGAATATCAGTGGATAATAATACAACGGGTCAAGGAAATTTCACTATAAATACTGGGGCAACATTTAGTTCCACAGAAAGTGGCAGTGGCACAACCCCTGTGATATCGAGAACCACATCTGCCATATGCGGAGCTATTACCGTAAATGGCACTTTAAAATTAGGAGGATTATCCCCTCATCTGCAGTGCGCAGATATAAATATTGGCAGCAATAGTATTATTGAATTCAATCGTTCCGGAAATCAAAATTTCATTTCACATTCATTTGCAAATTCAGATAGCCTCTTAGATTACTATAACATTGTACTATCGGGAAGCGGAACTAAAACAACGCTTCCTTCGCGCAATACAACCTTAGCAGCCAACGGCTCTCTTACTATGGGAGGAGGTGCCTTCGCTTTAGGTACTAGTGGCAATTTTACTGTTAGCTCCACAGGAACTTCACTTATTTATTCAGGTTCATCAACCCAAACCGCCACATCTTCGGAATGGCTTTCCAATTTTCAAAACTTAACAGTCAATAATTCTTTAGGTTTATCAATTGGTGGATTGACCAGAACCATAAATGGCATTTTGACATTAACATTAGGTACTTTTACAAATGGTTCAAATCTTACAATTGGCAATGGGGCAACAATTATTAGAACAGGAGGTTTACTAAACTCCGCACCTAACTTTGGGTCATCCGTAAGTATTATTTATAATCAAAATGGAAATTCTATCTCTACTGGCAATGAAATACCAGCCAGCACTTCAGTTTTGTATAATTTAACCATAAATAATAGCAATGGAGTTATTTTAACGGCTTCAACAACCGTAAATGGAACTCTTACTTTTACAAATGGACAACTAACCACAACATCCAGTAATTTACTAACCATTGAAACCTCAGGTAGCACAAGTGGCTATTCAAATTCTAGTTTTGTAAATGGTCCGATACAAAAGAATACCAACAATACCTCGGCATTTACATTTCCCACTGGAAAAGGAAATTTATTAAGGTCAATATCTGTAACACCTTCCAATAGCAATAATACATCATATACTGCAGAGTATTTCAATTCAACTTACAGCAACACCACCTCATTTACTTCTCCTATAACACGAGTAAGCACTGTTGACTATTTTGTATTAAGCCGTTCCACAACAGGTGCTCCTTCTGATGCCATAATTGAAATGGCATGGGGCAGTAATAGCGGCGTTAATACAAAAAACGTTGGGGAATTAACATTATCAAGATTTGCGGGTGGTAATTGGGTAAACGAATCAGCCACGGGCACTGGCGATTCAATTCTAGGTTCTGTAACAACTAACTCTGCCGCAGCTTCATTTGGAACGTTTATTTTAGCAAATGCGGCAACTAATACTAATTTACTTCCGGTTAAACTTATTAAATTCACCTCTGAATTTAGCAATCCAGAAGTGAATTTATTTTGGTCTACAGTTAGTGAAATAAATTCTAAAAGTTTTGAAATCGAAAAATCAGTAAATGGAAAAGATTTTACTTATCTTGATTTTGTTTATTCAAAAGCCAAAGGTGGACTCAGTAATCAATTAATAAATTATATTTTCATCGACCATCACCCAAATCCTGGTATTTCTTATTATAGAATTAAACAGATTGATTTTAATGGAAAATGCGAATATTCTCCAATTACAATTAGTAAAGTACCCGAATTACCAAATATTAAGATTATTGACAAAACCCTATATGTATCGAATCAGGGAGGGGATAATAATGTAATAGATATTATAGAGTTAAATGGTATTGTATTATTAGCAATAAATTTCGTAAATAGTATTGAAATCAATCTATCATTCCTTAGTCCTGGTAGTTATCTGTGTCGCATCAACGGATTAAATCCGGTGCGGATTATTATTAAGTAACTTATCTGAAAATTACTTTTTCTTAGGTTCACGCCATAGCCAAGGATTACCTACTATGTAATCTTTTAGGCGGGCAGTGGTGAGGCGGCTTACTTCGGCGGCGGCATCCGCTTTATTAGTTATTTGACGGGTCCATACATAATAATAACTTTGGTCGGTTACCAATACTTGGGTGGATTCGTCATAGGTTTTGAGCAAATATTTCTGGTAGTTTTTAAGATTGTTGTAATAACGGAATACGCCAACAATTACATAATAGTCCCATTCTTTGGAGTTATCTTGTATTTCTTCAATTTCTATGCGATGAACGGTTGCAGGGTCGGCATTTACCAATGGACTTCGCCCCCATTGGTCAACACTTGCACCAATGGCTGTATTTGGCTCTAAATCCAATTCATCGGCTATACCATCGCCATCGCTATCGCTGCTTTTTTCTGGTAATACTTCCTCTTGTTTTTTAAGGCTCACACCTTTTCGATTAACTTTGGCTCCTTTAGGGCTTGAAAGTTCAGCATCGATGCAATCGGGCACGCCATCGCCATCAGTATCTTTGGCAATACCGTTGGCATCAACAATGCATTTAGAAGCATTAGCATTGGGCTGTTCGCCGCTATGCTTCCAATGAGGAGTTTCAGGTTCATTATCCAATATATCAGGCACCCCATCTTTATCGGTATCTATAGATATGCCATCAGCATCAACTTTGGCGGCCCAATGGGTGTCTAATTCTTTATCTACGCAATCGGGCACCTCGTCTTTATCGCCATCGGCTGCTACACCAAAATCATCTACAACGCACCCATCTAAAGTATTTGGTTGACGGTCGTAAATATCAATTACCCCATCTTTATCAGTATCTAAAGCTACTCCTTCAGCATCAACAGGAGCACCAAATGGGGTGTTGATCTGTTTATCACTGCAATCGGGAATGCGGTCCTGATCTGAATCGAAGGATACTCCTTGTTTATCTACCATGCAACCCATAATAGTATTGGGTTCGCGATCATAAATATCCGGCACTCCATCTTTGTCGCTATCTTTATTGCCCTTACCGTTAATTAGTTTTAGACCAACAATTATTTCATGAGCAGTAGGGGTATTATTTGCGACATTACCAGTGGCCATGCCATAGGAATAACCTAGGGTAAGTTTATTGGCTAATAGCACTCCAGCCATAAAATCAACTCCGTAATGTTGACGATAGCCCGCGCCGGCCCAAACCTTATTTTTAAAATTACCTAGGGCAGAAAATGCGACTTGGGGCTCTAATCCTTTACCTGCTTTTATTTGTAAAACTGGATCAATAAAAAAGGTTTCAGGTTTTACCGCAATGCGGTAAGATGCCGTGCCCATTAAATGTCGACTGTATCGATAATCGTATTTATTCGCATATCCATCTTTTACTTCAACGGAATTATTATTGAACAATTGGTAAGTTGCTACCCCAATATTTAACCCTTTGATTTGGTATGCAACACCTAAATTGGCATCAAACACAGTGGATTGAGTTGCATTATTAGCAAGGAAAAGTTCGGCGGTTATTGGTTCTTTTACCCTGTCAAAAAGTATTCGATTTTGTTCCCAACCAAACGAAACACCCAACGAAAAAATACTTTTGTTGGTAAACGCCAATTTATAACTATATGTACCTAAAACTCCGGTTTTATTAATGAGGTTTACTTTATCATTATAAACCATCACGCCATATCCACCTGTACCGTTTTGAATCAATCCATCCACTGTACCTAAAAAAGTTTCAGAATTTGACTGACTGCCGCTAAATGGGTTGCGGTGCAATAAAAACACATTGCTTCCTTTTGAACCCGCCAATGCCGGATTAGATAAGTATGGATTGATGTAATAATTGCTTAATAATGGCAACTGCTGAGCAAAACTATAGGCAGATAGAGCCGATAAAAACAGAAGAAAAGCACCTTTAAATAATTTCATAATTCAAAATAAATTACACTTCATGTTAATTTACAAGAAGTAACTAAGTCAAAACTATAGTATTATTAAAGCATAAGAAAATAAGAAAATCTACTTTAAATGTTAATTACAAAAGACTAAGCAGTACATAAACAAATGGCTGGTAATATTCCTAGAAATAAAATACACTACCAATTGACTTACAGCACATTAATAATCAAGATAAAATGTACAAATTGGTGAACACTCCAACTTAAAGGAGTGTATAATAAACGGATAACTACTTCACCAATATACGCTGCTTCGTTATTAAATTATTACTATCAGTAACAGTAATGTAATAAATACCTGCGGACAAGGCAGTGGAACATGTGTGCTCTAATTTATAACCAACGCTAAATTCTTCAGAAGCCACAGGCTGCCCAATGATATCGGTTAAACTCATTTTATAATTGCCCTGTAGGTCAAAAATTATCCTAATATCGCCCTTGGCGGGATTGGGCGAAACAGTAATTTTCGAATAAATTGGTGGCGGTGGTAGGCTCGTTTTTAAACTATATAATTGAGGACGAAGGGTAATTAAGTTGAAGCGCATCAGTTGAACCTGCTGCTGAGTAAACATAACAGTGCAAGGAAAAGCTGCATAATCCATATAATTTTCAGTCATATCAGGTTTGTCGCCAGTTCCTTCAATGCACGAATTATAGTTGGTTCCACAAGTTCTGTTGGCTGCCTTGCAAAGAGGTGTGTCTTTAATTCCGTCATCCTCTCCTATGCATGTATTATTTTTATCAGCCCAAATATGTCGCAATCCAAAAAAATGACCAACCTCATGCACCAAAGTTCTTTCCTTCAAAGACGATGGGTCTTGAGTATTTGGATTATTTTTCCCCACATATTGATAATTAATAACGACTCCTTGCAAATCAGTAGAAACATAACTTGCTGATGTCCAAAATTTTGCGTTTGTAGGTGGGAATGCATATGCTGTAATAGCAAGTGTTCCATTATAGGTGAATTTACAAACCCAGATATTTAAATATTTATCAGGATTCCAAGCATCCACCCCATATTCAAATGAAGATTTTACAGATTCACCCATACCTCTAGAATCGCCGAAATCTGAGGCCGTTGTCTTAAATCTATCAATACCATTGGTAGGTTTTCCATCAGGACCAATAGTAGCTAAATAAAATTCTATTCTTGAATCACCAACTACTGGTTTAAATATAGACCTCACCTTTCCTGTGTCTTTATGAACATGCCTATACGACTCATTTAAAGCATCGAGTTGAGAATATATTAATGAATCTGGAATATTTTGGACTTTTGTGTTCCATACAATATGGAAAACTACTGGAACACGATAGATAGTATCATTCCCTGCTTTACTCAATTTCTCCATACCTACTATGCCCTGTTGTCGAGTTTGGCTCAATGCATTGGCGTACCCTGGAAATTTTGTATTGAGATAATTTTCATACTCAAAGGTTCCACATTTTTGAGAAAAACCTGATTGAGCTATAATTAACCATAATAAGGTTAAAACTATTGGATGTAATGTTTTTTTCACGATTTATTTTATTTACCTTTAAATTCGGCTTTTCTTTTTCCTATAAATGCGGCTACTCCCTCCTTATTGTCTTCTGAATTTCCGGCTATTTCCTGACAGTAGGCTTCATATTCTAAAATAGTTTCCATATCGGAGGAAGTGGATTTGTTCAACATTTTTTTCATTAAACCAATCGCCTTGGTAGGAGCATTGGAATAATAATTCGCAATTTCATTCACCACATTGTCAAGATTTTCTGGTGTAGTTACCCTATTGGCTATTCCCCAATCAAAAGCTTGCTGACCAGTAATTTTTGGTGCCATAGTGGCAATTTCAAAAGCTCTTGTACTTCCAACCAAGCGTGGCAAAAAGTAGGATGAACCCGAATCCAAAACTAAACCAATATTTACAAACGCTTCTACCAAAACTGCTGTTTCAGAAGCAATTATCAAATCGCATGCCAAAGCTAAAGAGCAACCCGCACCAGCCGCCACTCCATTTAGGCGACAAATAATTGGTTTAGGCATATTGCGCATAGCCCGTATTATTGGGTTGTAGCGCTTGTTTATAGAATCAATAAATGATCGTTTTTCAATACCTGATATAGCTTTTAAATCCTGACCTGAACAAAAGGCTTTACCTGAACCTGACAAAATAATAACACGTACGTCAGGGTCTTTGGCAGCTTCCTTCAATGCATCTTGCAATTCATAGCTTAATGTGTCGTCAAAAGCATTGTAAACCTCAGGACGATTTAAGGTAATTCGAAGTATTGTTCCTTCTTTTTGATAAAGAACTGTTTTAAATTCCATAAGTGAGCAAAGTAAGTATAACAGGACTTATAATCCCAACGAATAATCCGTAGGCTATTTCCTTAATGGTATGAGCCTTAGAATAAAGCCTCGCCCAAATAACCCCTATAAGTGCTATAAAATTAACACCTCCAAAAATTAAGAATAAACTTGTTCTAGTATTTTCCAAACTTTCAATGCCAGGTATTTTCCACGAAAAAACAAGGCAATAAACGAGAAAAAAGGAAGCATTAAGTGCATGTAAACTATTTTTAATATTAAGCAAATGCAATGCAAACGAAAGCATCATTGCAAAAACAAATCCCATTAGAACAGATGCAAACATGGGTTTAAAATCGCCAAGAAAAGCAGGGCTTAAACTAATTACAAACAGCAAGAAAATTACGTTATAAATAATGGTGTAGGCCAGTAGTTTCTTTCTTGAAAGCATCGACATATCAGAAAACTGTTCCCATTCAACATCTCTATTTTCTTTATAAATAACCAGCACAGTGTAAAAAATCGGAATCATCACACAAGCTAAAAAAAACAGTGTAATTATAAAACCTAAACCTGCCCCTTTGGCATCGCTCAGAAATATAAAATAAAGGAAATTATAGAATGTAAGAAACAGGGGGTGAAAGAAAACTGAAAAGAATTTTGCTACTTTTATCATTGTTGCAAAGCTAAAAGGCTTTTCTTAACCTTGCTACAGGTATATTTAATTGTTCACGATATTTTGCTACAGTTCGTCGAGCCATTGTATATCCTTTTGTTTTCAGCAACTCGGTTAATTCGTCATCGTTCATAGGATTATTTTTATCCTCTTCGTTTATGGCTGCTCCCATAATTCGCTTCACTTCTTTGGTGGTAACTTCCTCGCCTTCCTCGTTAGTTATACCTTCCGAAAAGAAATACTTTAATAGAAATATTCCATAATCGGTTTGCACATATTTACTCGCGGCAACTCGCGACACGGTAGAAATATCCATTTGCATGCGCTCCGCCACATCCTTTAATTTCATTGGTCGAATTTTGGAACTATCCCCTGTTTTGAAAAATTCCTTTTGAATTTCAACAATCACACTCATAGTGTTAAGTAAGGTATTTTGGCGTTGCTTAACGGCATCTATAAACCACTTGGCTCCATCAATTTTTTGTTTAACAAATTGCACAGCTTCCTTAACATGCCCATTTTTCGAATTTTGTTTGTCGTATTGTTGAAGTGTTTCAATAAACCCGCGACTCACCCTTAGGTCAGGCTGATTTCCTTGATTTAGAGAAACATCCAATTCGCCATAACTTTCTATAACCATAAAGTCAGGCAGAATAGTTTCATTTTTGGTTTCCTCATCAGATGATGCTGGCTTTGGATTAAGCCGCGTAATAAAATGAACGGCTTCTTTTAAATATTCAACTTCAACATCTAGTTTATTGGCAATTTTTTCAAAATGGCGTTTCGAAAAATCATCCATGCATTCAGTAATTACCATTTTTGCCAATTCCATAATAGGATTCCGGCCTTTCTCTTCTTTACGTTTTATTTGAATCAATAAGCACTCCTGCAAGGTTCTGGCACCAACTCCCGGGGGGTCAAATCGCTGAATTATTTTTAAAATCCGTTCTAAATCTTCCTCAGTGGTTTTAAGGTTGTATTGAAACAAAAAATCGTTGGAGATGGAACGCAACTCCCTGCGCAAATAACCGTCGTCATCCAAAGAACCTATTATTTGCTCAGCTATTTTTCCATCAGTTTCACTGTTTAAGACTGCATAAACTTGCTCCATCAGGCTATCTCTAAAACTTGTATTAACAGTAACTATTGGAAAACTTTTTTCTTCAACCTCAGGATTGTAATCTTCATTCAACCTGAAATCACCACCATCTTCTTCTAAATAATCATCGCTTATTTCGGCATGCTCAATGGCTTTGTCTACGGCCTCTATTTCACTGTCTTCAAATTCAGGAGTATTGTCGACTCCCAAATCAGCATCTATATCAGTATAGCTATCCTCTGTAAATTCAGATACAAAATCATCATCATCCTTGCCCGACTCCAAGGCAGGGTTTTCTATCAACTCTTCTTCTAGCCGCTGCTCAAAATTAAGGGTGTTCAGTTCCAACAACTTTACATACATAAGTTGCTGCGGAGATAGTTTTTGTAATAATTTTTGACTTAGGTTTTGCTTTAACATCTTGTGGCTACGTCAATCAAGGAAAATTGAATTAATTTTGCCCAAAATTATACTATTACAACATAACTAAAAATGCTGATTAAAGATTTATCAAACTTTGTTGACAAAAATGTAACACTTAAAGGCTGGGTAGCCAACCGCAGAGATGGAAAAGGCTTGGTTTTTATTATTTTAAGGGATGGAACCGGTCAATGCCAGTGCATTGGAGATTTTAACCTCATAGGAGAAGAAAAATTTAATGAAGCAGTTAGTTTAGGATTGGAAAGTTCGCTTATTGTGACTGGAAAAGTGGTAGCTGATGAACGCCAAATTGGTGGCTATGAACTTCATATTTCAGATATTGAAGTTTTGCAAAATGTAAAAGATTACCCTATTGCAAAAAAAGAACACGGTATTGAATTTTTGATGGATCAAAGGCACCTATGGTTAAGGAGTAGTCGCCAATGGGCTATAATGAAAATTAGAAACCAAATTATTTTTTCGATTCATACCTTTTTTCAAAACGAAGATTTTGTGCAAATGGATGCTCCTATTTTCACAGGAAATGCGTGTGAAGGAACCAGCAATCTTTTTGAAACCGATTATTACGGCGAGCCAGCTTACCTTTCACAATCGGGGCAATTATATGGCGAAGCGATGGCCATGGCGATGGGGAAAATTTACACCTTTGGACCAACCTTTAGGGCAGAAAAATCAAAAACCCGACGCCATTTATCAGAGTTTTGGATGATAGAGCCTGAAATGGCTTTCCATGATATTTTTGATAACATGGATTTGATCGAAAAATTCCTACAACATGTGTTAAAAGATGTTTTGGCCAATTGCCAAAATGAACTAAAACTCATTGACCGCGATACCGCTTTATTAGAAAGCAGCTTGGGTACCTTCCCAAGATTAACATACGATGAAGCTGTTAGGATTATTAAAGGCGAAGAGGATGTAGATGGACAAAACAGCATTAAATCCTTAGAAGATTTATTATCGACTACAGAAAACCGACTTATAGAAATAAATGCCGAAATAGCCGACCGCGATCAAAAACTAAAAACCCCCGGCATGAAAAAAGGGGAAATCAACTTTAACCAAAATAAAATTGGACAACTAAAAAATGAAGCCAAAGATGTGGAAGAAGACTTGCGCAACATACCTCAATGGATAAGCTCAGCCAAAAACTTTGAATATGGTAACGACTTTGGCGGTAGTGATGAAACAGTAATTACCCGCTTGTTTAAAACCCCGATTATGGTTTACGACTGGCCACATGCAGTTAAGGCGTTTTACCTGAAACGAAACCCAAACGACAGCCGCTTTGCCCGTGGTGTGGATGTATTGGCCCCTGAAGGCTACGGCGAAATAGTAGGTGGCGGCGAGCGTGAAACCGACGAAGCATTATTAACCGAAAAAATAAAAGAACACGACTTGCCGATGAAGGAATTTGAATGGTACCTAGACTTACGCCGCTATGGCTCTGTGCCACATGCCGGTTTTGGCCTTGGGCTTGAACGTTTGGTTACTTGGGTGTGCAAACTGAAACATGTAAGGGAAAGCATTCCATTTCCTAGGATGTATGGGCGATTGATGCCATAGGGAACAGTAAATTGTGTCCATTTTTTATTTAACCTTTATATTTCGTCTTCCTATCAACTTATTTTTAATGAGTTTAGCAAATTCATTGAATTAGAAATTATAAATAAAATCTTGATACATAAAGGTCATCGATCTCAAGAAACGAATAGACAGATAGAACTCGCTCAAGATATATTAAAACGCTATTTGCGATACTCTGTAGATTCAAGGGTATAATCATTTTGATAAGCAGAGTTTTGCCAGTCTTTTAATTTTACTTACTTTCGATGTCCATAAACAATCATGAAAAAACTAATATTCTTAATAGCCGCCGGTTTTGCTCTAGGTGTAAATGCTCAGACCTACTCGTTTTCAAAAAGTAATGAAGCTTATTTCAGCCTTTCAGGAGCCACTAATTTAGTTAGCGGTAATTGGGCCACATTTGAAAAAAGGATTAAAACTCCTTTCACTTTTAAATACTGGGGAGTTAATCTTGGCGATTCGATATTTTTGGATGATTGGGGAAGCCTTAGCCTTGATAAAACTTTTGGAGAAGAAATAACCTTTTTGGGGGAGGACATGGAGAGCCGTGGAATTGGTAAATCATCTATTAATTATATAGTATCTGGTTCATCACCCAACCGTATTTTAAAATTCGAATATAAAAATATTGGTTTTGATGGAAATATTCCAAATCTAAATGATTCAGCAAGCGTTCAGTGTTGGTTGTACGAAACCTCAAATATTTTAGAATACAGATATGGCCCGAACCGAGTGCAAACAACTACATGGCTAGATAATGGCGCCTATATATCCATTTATAATTCTGATTTAACAAAATTTATATCAGTGGAAGGTGACCCATTAAATCCGACATTAAACACGACTCAAGCAAGTAATGTAAAATCGGTTACAGGGATGCCAATAAATGGGACTGTGTATAAATTTACCCCCTCAACAAATACAGGAATAAATGAACCATTTGCAAAAATAATAGTGATTAATAATAAAATATCGCTACCATCTTCAGTGGTTGTAAATCATATAAGTATATACAATACCAATGGGCAACTGGTATCATCACAATCTAAGGCTGAAGACACCAATTTATCCAATCTTAATCATGGAATTTACTATATTGTGATTTCAACTAATGAAGGCATTATTTCAGAAAAGAAATTCTTATAAAAATTTAGGACAATTTCAAATCTAGTTTCCCAAAAATCTCCTGACCTTTTTGTGATTCCATCATTTGCCAACCTACATAGTAACCTAATTCCCGATAAGCTTCAAATTGTTTCTCATCAAAAAATTGATCTGAAGTAGATTGATGTGGAAACGAAGGATTCATCCCTTTATAACTAAAAACATCTGTAGGTAAGTCCTCTATGATGGCTAGTTTTAAATACACCAATATTCCTTTTGTTCCATCGGGATAATTAATATCAGCAATTGCAAAACCTCGTTTTGCAATATCATATTTCTGTTGGTAACTACTCTCCCCTGCTGTACCAGGCAAAATTTGATCCACCTTATATTCTTCCATAAAAGATATTTTAACACCAAAATCCACTCGAGATTTTTCGATACCATTCGCTAAATCATCAAAATTAAAATTAGGATCCGCACCTCCATCAGAAACTATAATTAGATCTAGCTTGCGGCGAATTAATTCATAAAATGCTAAGTTTTCATAATGTCCACCATCAGAAAGCTGAATATTTCGGCTTTCTTCGGATAAACCAAATCTCAAAATTTCACTAAGAAGGCCTGGAACAAAGAAATTTGGAGAACCTAAATTGTTTTTTTTACTTGGATTGCTTGTCCAATACCCTAATCGTAAGTTTAGCATGGATAGTAACATGGAAACCACTACATTTCTAGTAACACCTTCCCCTGAAACGCCAGCGCTAGGATTTAAAGCAGCTGCTGATGTGGCCATAGCTGTCGCTAAGGTTATACCTCTAGTTTTATTTTTTTGAAATAGTTTAGTTTGTTTCCATCCTGTGGCATCGCTTCCGCAATAAAGCGGTGAAATGATGAAATTATCCCCCCCACGTCCACTGAAGTCTACCTTTGGTGAGTTAGCTAAAATAACATTAGTATTTACAATATGATATGGTTTAGGATTGTGCTTATCGCACATATTTTCCATTAAGGCACCATCTGCTTCAGTGGCAGGTTGCCAGGCATTGGTTTCTACAGCAGCTTTGTTTGGCATAAATGCTTCCATTAATCGGTTACGCCAAATGTGGTGAGGTCCAATAAAATTTAAATTCACAAACACCCCAAAAATAAGTGTCAAAATAGCCAAAAATAAAAACAAAAAGGGTGAATCCATATTATGATTGCTATCTAAAAAAATATTGTACGCAGCCAAATAAGCAAAAAACAATACCCCATAAAATAAAGCAAAAGCTCCGCCATAGATTAATAAATCGGATGAAACTCCAATACTTTTCTCTTTATTATGCGCTTTTTTATATTGCCATAAACCTACCACAGTTCCAAAAAAGGTGGAACCTCCGGCCACATAATAGGAAATTTCATCTATCCAATTAGTGAGGTTAGGTAACGAACCCAGAACTAAACATGTTAAACTTAGCTTAAGCATTCTACCTATCCACTTTTGTCCTGTAATAAAATTTTTATACCTAAACCTTGTTACCGTATCCCCGCTGAATGAGGTACCTAATGAATAAAAAAAACCTTTTATAACAATAATTAATAGTATAAAAATGCCAATTCCAAGCATGACTCCGCCAGTTTTAGTGTCTTTATTTATGGCACCCTCTAGATTTATATTTTTATCCTTCACTACTTGCAACAAGTCGATTAAAATATAGTACATTAACCATATTCCACCTGTTAAAGCGAGTGTAATAAAACTTATATAAACAAACAATGACATAATCATACTTCTGATAACAACACCAATAAATGAAACCATATCCAAACTTGAAGTTGGGGCAAGATAGGAACCGTGTTGTCTTATAAAATCAAGTAACTTATTATTATCTTCATTATTCCCCCTTAAATTAGAATCTTTAACACGACACTTTCCTCGTTTTCCTAATGGGAAATTTTCAGGTGAGGTACCTACCTCTTTTCCTCCTTGTTTAAGGGCCCATGTCAAGGCCGCTCCTAGGTAACCACCTCCTGAAACTGTAGACATATAATCCATTTTACTAAGCTGATTATTGGCCACCAAAGACTGCATGACACCCATGCCAAATGAAGCAGAACGAATCCCACCTCCTGAAATAGCAAGGCCCGATACTGTTTTTTGTTCATTTAATTTTAGGTGTTCACGTTCTACTTCAATGACATCCTGCGGATTTGAGGTATGTTCATGATGAACTAATCTTTTTTTAGAATTCCAAGCCATAAGATTTATTAGTTTAGGTTATTTTAAGTTTAAAAATCAGTATTTTGAATACCACCTATGAATCAAGTACTTATAATTTTATTTTTTAAAAAAAATAAAGCTTAAAAAAGACTTAAATACCTCTCGGCCCTATCACAAAGTATGGTCACAACTATTCCATCGGGATTATTTTTCTGAATCCATCTTTCTGCCGCCAAAACATTGGCACCTGAACTGAATCCAACAAAAACTCCATTTTCTTTTATCAATTGTCTTGCTCTTTCCTTTGCCTCTTCGGTTTTTACAAGTAAAACCTCATCTAATATTTTCAAATCGACTAGAAACCGGCTACCATCTCCTATTCCTTGAATACCATGCACCCCGTGCTCTCCTCCACTCATTACAGGCGACTCAGCAGGTTCACAGGCAATTACTTTTAGCTCAGGATATTCATTTATTAATGCCCTTCGGATCCCCATTAATGTCCCTCCAGTACCTGTTCCCAGAACCAATGCAGATATTTTTCCGATATTTTTTGTTTGTTCTGAAATTTCAACTCCAGTAGTTTTTTCATGACATTCTATATTCAAGGGATTAAAAAACTGATTAGAATTAAACCAACCATTTTTTTCGGCCAATTCATCTCTTAATTCAATAGCTCTATCAAAATCACCATCTTCCACATCAATAATTTCAGCACCAAACAATCGCATCATTTGTCGCCTTTCTTCACTCATATTGCGTGGCATTACGATTTTCACTTTATATCCTCTTTCGGCTCCTACAAATGACAAGGCAATTCCAGTGTTTCCGCTAGTGGCTTCGATTATTGTATCTCCTTTTTTTATTAAATTTCTCTTTTCAGCATCATTTATTATATAAGCGGCAAGCCGATCTTTAATACTTCCCGTTGGGTTAAATACTTCAAATTTAGCATACAGTTTATCGCTTATTTTTAAAAGAGGAGTATTACCTACGGTATCTGATGGTCTCATTTATTTATTTTTTTTAATCTAACAACCTTTATTTATGAATAAAATTGGCTTTAGCCTTTGGCCCATTGGTTTTAAAATTTTCCAATCCTATTTTCATATCCTCAGTTTTCAAACATTCACCAAACATTCTAGATTCCAAATCCAATCCCTCTTTCAATGTCAATCGTGAACCATCATAAATTGCCTTGACCAATATAGCATCAATTTTTTTACTCAGATGACCAATCTCAATTTCAGCAGGTTGCCCATTACTACTAATCGGATCTTTTGTAACCCTTTTTAATTTTACCTCCCCCGATGCTATTTGCATTATAAGTTTTACGGCTTCATCTATTAAATCGCCTTCCACTTCTTTATAGACTAATCCTATCTCTGCAGCTTCTTTTGAGGAAATATTTCTTGCTGTTCGCAGTATTTCCGATGCTTTTTCTACCCCAACTAAACGAGGCAAACGTTGTGTTCCTCCCCCGCCAGGTATGAAACCTAAATTAACTTCAGGCTGACACACCAACACAGGCAATCCTTTTTTGCATATACGGGCACTGCAAGCCATTGCCAATTCATTTCCACCTCCAAATGCAAATCCATTCATGGCACAAACTACAGGTTTTGAATATTCGTCAATGTAGTTTAATACCATTTGGAAAGTATGTGAATTATCATACCCTTCTTCTGGTGTTTTTAATGAAGCAAGCATATTTAAATCGGCTCCTGATACAAAGGCTTTAGTTCCAAATCCTGTTATCACAATGCCTTTGATTGTAAAATCCTTGATGGCAATTTCCAAATCACTTTTAATTTGCTCAAGCACCTCAAGATTTAATGCATTAAGCACTTTGGGGCGACGAATAGTTATCACCAAAACCTCATCGTGCTGGGTAATTACTAAATCCTTTAGTTTCCAGCCTCCGTTATTTTTTGCATTTTCCAAAACCTTTGGAAATGGAAATTGCGAATGATTGCTACAAAAATCTTTTACAAGATCATAAGACTTAGTTATTCCGATTTTATTCATGAAGGCAAAAGGCGTTTTTATAACCAATGACATTTCGCAAGCCATATTTAAATCATTAATATCTACTATTCCAATATCCAAAATATATGAGGCCAACGCAAAAAAACCACCTTGAAATTCACTAACAAGCCTTAATTCATTTTCAGATGTGAGCTTTACTATTTCGCCGCGCTGAGCAGTATTCCATGCCTCTTTATTTTGCGCTTTATTTCTTAATGTTTCAGGCGTTTTAAACCACGGCATCACTAATTTACCCATTTCATCCAAACCATGCGCTGTAATGGGATTACCTCCGGTTAAATTCAATGCTGTAAATGGACCTATACCTAAACCCAGTGCCTTTACTGCTGCTGCATCTATTTCCTTTTCATTGCCCCAACCTTTTTCTAAACACATTATTGCTATTTGGCAAATACCTTCAAAAATCGGGTCGATGGCATAGCCATATGAACTTTTTACTTTTATTGGAACCTTTCCAATTGACTCATAAAATTCAAGCATAAGATTAGTTAGGCCCTTATTGGTTTCTTTGCCAGGAACTAATTCAACCACAGGATTTATTTCGGCAGGAAAAAAATAATGCGCCACCAAACAGCGAGATTTATTTTTAATATTTCGGAATATTACTTCCGGCTGCATGTGTGATGAATTGGACAAATAAATACATTGCTCATCCGTAATTAACTCCACGTTACGAAATATTTTGTCCTTTATATTTTCATCTTCAGTAGCAGCTTCTATTACAATTTGCGAACCTTTAACATTATCATAGTCGGAAGAAAAAAGTATTGCATTTTTTATTCTCTCAGCCTGTTCAGGTTTGAAAGCTCCTGTTTCTAATCCTTTCTGAATTTTTTTATAAACTTTTGCTTCGGCCTTTAAAAGTGCTTCGGGCGATATATCTACAACAATTACATTGACGCCAAAAGATGAAAGTGATTTGGCAAAATGCAATGCAATATCAGGCCCTATTTGACCTGCTCCAACAACTGATATTTTTGTAATCTCTCTGTTTTTAAAATAATATGCCATAATTCAATTTGAGCAAAATTATTTTTTAATTGAGTCTTAAAATATGATTAACGTCATGCCATTAGTAAACTCCATTGAAATAAAATTTCATAAAAAAAGCCGAACTCATATTCGACTTTTTATAGGGCTAAAAATAATATTTTCTATTTTCTCAAGTATGCTTTGTATTCAAAATCAAATTCATTTTTTTCGCTTTTTTCAAATGATTTTGATTCTATTAATTCCCAATCCTCATAATTAATAGGTGGTAAAAAAATATCTGCTTCCGGAAATTCAGCATCTACATGAGTAATGTATAATTTATCAGCAAGGTCGATGGCATAGCCATAAATTTGTCCTCCACCAATTATAAAAGCTTCATCGTCTCCCGATTCTCTGGCCATTTCTACCGCATGATTCAAATCAACGGCCAATGAAATTCCTTCTATTTCGATTCGGCTGGTGGTCACTACAATGTTAATTCTTCCTGGCAATGCCTTACCGATGGAGTCAAAGGTTTTGCGACCCATAATTATACAATGACCCAACGTGAGTTGTTTAAATAATTTTAAATCATCGCTTAAGTGCCAAAGCAGGCCATTGTTTCCTCCCAGTTCATTGTTTTTGCCTATGGCGGCTATTATTGAAAGTTTCATTATAAATTTTTTAACTATTTATTTCAATTCCTCTCCCAAGTCATACGTCTCATTCACTTTCTGCCATTTTTCAAGTACGGATTTAAAATCCGATGGCAATTCAGATTCAAAAAACATGCGTTCACCGGTTGCAGGATGTTCAAATCCAAGGGTTTTGGCATGCAATGCCTGACGAGGCATTTGTGAAAAACAATTTTCTACAAACTGTTTGTATTTACTAAACACCACACCTTTCAAGATTTTATTACCACCATAATGCGTATCATTAAATAGTGTATGTCCGATATGTTTCAGGTGAACCCTTATTTGATGGGTTCTTCCTGTTTCCAATTTACATTCCACTAATGACACATAGGTAAGATGTTGCAAAACTTTATAATGCGTTACCGCATATTTTCCTATTTCAGGATCGTCATACACTTTAAAAATTTTTCGGTCTCTTTCACTTCGAGCTATGTTACCTATTATAGTGCCTTCTGTGGCTTTAAAAACGCCCCAAACGATGGCATTATAAACTCGATCAATGGTGTGTTCTCTAAACTGTATAGCCAACTTATTCATGGCCATTTCAGTTTTGGCTACTATCAATAAGCCGCTGGTATCTTTATCAATACGATGAACCAACCAAGGGCGAATAGTGCCATCGGGTGCTCCTTTTTGAAAATGCCACGCCAAAGCATTTACCAGTGTTCCTGAATAATTACCATAACCAGGATGGGCTACCATTCCGGGTTTTTTGTTAATAATCGCTAAATGTTCATCTTCATAAACAATATTTAAAGGAATATTTTCAGGAATTATTTCAACATCACGCGGGGCTTCAAAGGCTATGATTACTATTTCATCACCGGGCTTTACTTTATAACTGGATTTGGTAGGTTTTTCATTTACCAAAACTTTGAAAGAGTCAATGGCCTCCTGAATTTTCACCCGGGTCACATTTTCAATCCGGTCCATCAAAAATTTATCAATCCTTAACAATTCCTGACCCTTGTCTACCACAAAACGATGTAGTAAATAAACTTCAGGTGTTATGGATTCATCCGAATCGGTGTCTTCGTTTGTATAGTCTATAGGAGTTATAAGCACAGAAAAATTGTATTTTTGCAAGCAAAATTACTCTTAAACATCGACATGATTACACATCATTCTTCATTAAACGATTTTACTTCACAAATTAAATTTGTTTTAAACACATATTATAATCATTCCCTTAATGCCAATAATTTCTCAAACATAGTGATAGGTGGACTTGGCGGCAGCGGAATAGGTGCGCAAATCACAAAAGCTTGGTTTTTTGATAAGATGCCGATTCCTTTAGAAACTATTGCTGATTATAATTTACCGGCCTATTGCAACGTTAAAACCTTAGTAATTTTAAATTCCTACTCAGGCAACACGGAAGAAACATTAAGTCTTTTTGGCGAAGCCAAAGATAAGGGATGCACAATGCTATGTATCGCCTCTGGCGGACAATTAGCTGAATTAGCCAAAGAAAATAACTCAACTTTTTACCAATTGGAAGAAGGGTTTCAACCCCGCATGACTATTGGATACGGGCTTTCACTCTTATTTTTAATTTTGGGCGAATTAGCGGCAATCGACACCCGACCTGAACTAGAAGAAGTCATTGAAAAATTTAAAGAACTGCACGATTATCAGGTAGACTCTGCACAAAATATATTTCAATTTTTCAAAGCGTCAATTAAACACAAATTTGTAGTGGTAGCTGATAAATATTTTGCACCAGTAGCCACTCGTTTTTGCCAGCAACTTAATGAAAATGCAAAACTTGAAGCCTTTGTAAACATATTGCCAGAGGCTAATCACAACGTAATTGAATCCTACTATGGAAGGTTGAATACTAATTTTGTATTTATTTATTGTGATAATAATCCAAGGGTTACTGCTAGGTTTGATTTTATTACATCTCACCTTGAATTAGAAAATAATAAGGTTTTGAACATGCTAATTCCAGAATATTCAATCTTTAGTATTTTTGATATTACGTATCGATTGGATTGGGTTTCATTATTTTTAGGAGACGAACATGGTTTTGACCCAATGAAAATAAAAAACATCATGGATTTGAAGGAGTATTTGGCCGATTTTGAATTAATCGATGAAACCGAGGAGGAAGAATAGTGAGATTATTAATTTTATTTCTAATTCAAACCGTTGATGAATCTGCGGTTGTTTAACTTTTTTAGGAGCAAACCAAAATTTGCTGCCGAACCCGACCGTTCCATTTGGGTCGACTTTCATTCACACTTATTACCAGGCATTGATGATGGTTGCAAAACCATTGAAAATTCGCTTGAAAATATCCGTGAACTTCAATATCAAGGTGTAAAACGACTCATTACCACTCCGCATATTTTCAACGAACTTTATCCTAATAATCCAGACATCATTCGTGAAAAATTAGAATTGCTAAAAAATGCTTTAATTGAAAATAATATTAATATAGAAATAGAAGCTACCGCTGAATACTATCTCGATGAGTGGTTTTGCAACAATTATCAATCTATGGAATTGCTAACTATGCCAGGAAATTACATTTTGGTAGAAACTAATTATATGGAACGTCCACACTTTTTGGAACAAATAATTTTTGAGCTTCAAACCTCAGGCTATAAAGTAATATTAGCCCACCCCGAACGCTACAATTACTTAATTCATGATTATCAATCGTTTCATACCCTCCATGATTCGGGAGTTTTATTTCAGTGTAATTTATTATCGTTTACCGGCTATTATTCCCCACAGATTAAAAGTGCAGCGCAGTACCTCTTAAAAAAGAAATTAATTGATTTGATAGGATCTGATATTCATAAAATACGGCATACCGAAACCTTAACGAAATATAAAAGAAGCAACGAATACCAAGAATTATTAAAACTCGACTTGCTCAATAATAGTCTTTGAACAAAGCTTTAATATTTTTATGTTAAAAAATCAACAACTCCTGTTTCAATGTCATACAGTGCGCCTATTATTTTTATTTCCCCATTGACTAATAGGTCGTTCAAATTGCTGTCGCGTTTTATTTCTTGTATAGAATTATAAATATTTTGGGTTGCCAAAGCCTGCACTTTTTCATCTTTGGATTCATGATGTTCACACACCTCAATTGACTTTTTAATTTTATCAACGAGGGGGCCAATATTACCAGGGGGATTGGCACCTAGCGCTGCTTTTACAGCACCACAATGTGAATGACCTAATACCATTATCAATTTAGCTCCAAGCACGTGACAAGCAAACTCAATGCTTCCCAATATATCTTCATTTACGACATTACCTGCAATTCGAATGCTCACAATATCTCCAAAACCCTGATCAAAAATCAGTTCGGTGGCAGAACGTGAATCAATACAAGCTAGTATAACCGACATGGGAAATTGAGCTGTAGAAGATTCTCGCACTTGTCGCAATAAATCCTTCTTCTGACTTTTGCCATTCACAAATCGAGAATTTCCTTTTTTCAATATTTCAATTACATCATCAGGAGTTAATTTTTCAAGTAATTCCTTAGTTAGCACATAGGGGAAATTAATAGCATCTTTAATATGGTGTTTTTTATGAAACCCTGTAAAGCTAAAATTGACATGTTTTTCAGGAACTCCAAACTCGCGATAGGATTGTAGTTTTTCTTTAATATCTGTATCCAAAAAATCAGTTCGGGTGCCATCAATCAATATATGTGAATTTTCTTTGACCTTGCTAATTGTATATTCAAGTGCTGCTTTATGAAAGAATGAAACCTGCTGTGAAAGCTCGAGTTTCAATATTTTTCGGTTTTGATATTCTTCCCTTACAAAAGAAAATGGATTTTTAAAATTACTTCGTAAAATAAAAAATACAGCAACAACCAAACCTATGATTACCCCAAATAATAAATCGGTAAATACGATAGCTAAAACGGTAACAGTAAAGGCAATGAATTGATCCAAACCTTTGTTATAAAAGACTTTAAAGTCCTTAATGGAAACTAGTTTAAAACCTGATACAATCAAAATAGCTGCCAAAGCTGAAAGCGGTATCTTGGTTAATATTTGAGGAAACAACAGAATAAAAAGAAAAAGAAAGGCACCATGAAAAATAGCTGATAATTTGGTTTTAGCTCCTGAACTTATATTTACGCTGCTTCTCACAATTACTGATGTTAGCGGCAGTCCGCCCAAAACACCCGAAAAAATATTACCAACGCCTTGTGCTAATAATTCGCGATTGGTAGGAGTTGTTCTTCCTTCAGGATCAATCTTATCGGTGGCTTCAATATTAAGTAAGGTTTCGAGGGAAGCAACAATAGCAAGAGTTAATCCTGTTTTCCAAACGAGAGGATTACTAATGGCTGAATAATCAGGAGAAGTGAATAGTTTATCGGCATTGCGCAACGAAATACCTTCAGGCAATTTTACCAAATGGTTATTTTCAATGTAAAATTGTGAAAATTGGTTTAGAAACAATTCATTCAAAAGGATTCCAATGGCCACTGCAACCAACGATGCAGGAATAACATCTGAAACTTTTTTGGGAATTAGTTTACCCCAATAAATCATTATAACTAGTGATACAGCAGCAATAATCATAGCCCCCATTTGTATATGTTCCAATCCCTCAAGAAGTCCTGAAAAAGTATTTTCCTTGTCTGATGATTGTGAGAAACTAAAATCTCCTTCCGTATCTAAATCATATCCTAAAGCATGCGGAATTTGTTTAAAAATAAGAATAATACCAATAGACGTTAACAATCCTTTGATAACGGTAGACGGGAAAAAACTGGCGATACCGCCGGCTTTTATCAGCGCTAAAATTATTTGTAACACTCCGGCTATAATTATAGAAACCAAAAAAGCATTAAATGCTCCTATTTCAGTAATGGATGAAAGCACAATGGCTGATAAACCTGCAGCCGGACCACTAACACTGTTGCCCGATCCACTAATGGCACCGATTATTAAACCCCCGATAATACCACCCAACAACCCTGCACCCATAGGGGCACCCGAAGCCAAAGCTATACCGAGGCACAATGGCATGGCTACCAAAAACACAGCAAGGCCTGAAATTATATCTTTATGAATAAAACGCATCGTTGCAAATTTAAATATATACCTAAAACATCCTATCTTAATTTTTGTTTCTTCAATTTTACTGATTTAAGTCATCTCTAAAAAATATTTAGCCTACGCAAAAGAATATAAATTTGAAATAAATAATTTCATATTCCATGGCTGTTTAGCAATATGAAGATAACCTAACCCTTATGCCAACACAATTTTAAACTATTTTGGTATGAAAAATAAAAATAAAGTATTGGTTTCTATTAGTGCCTTTGCACTAATAGCCTGTTCATTTTCAGTTTCAACCTATTTGCAGTCTAAAAAGGATTGGGTGGTTTCTGAATCGGCAAAAAAAATAAAGAATCCTGTTAAAACCTCTGATGAAAGTGTAAAATCAGGGAAAGCACTTTATGCCAAGCATTGCAAATCATGCCATGGAGCGGGAGGCAAGGGTGATGGGTCTAAATCAAAAGAACTGGATACACCTTGTGGAGATTTTACATCAAGTGATTTTCAAGAACAAAGTGATGGCTCAATCTTTTATAAAATAAATGAAGGAAGAAAGGATATGCCCTCCTTTAAAAAGAAAATAACGGATGTAGAGGATATTTGGGCTATTGTGAATTATGCGAGAACTTTTGACCGGGGAGGCAATAAAGAAAAGCCCAAAGTAATAGTAGAAGAAAAAAAGGACCCAAAAGAAGAAGCTATAAAAAAGACCAAAGACGCAGAGGTAAAAAAAGATGAAAAGAAAACTTTGGTTGAAAAAAAAGATAAAGCTGTGGTTGCAGCTGATTCTATTTCTAAACATGAAAAAACAAGTATAGCCTTAGTGCTTAAGCATTTCGAAGAAGCACTCAATGCATCAGATTCCTTAAAAATAATGACTGTATTTGATACCAATGCTATATTTATGCCTAAGCAAAAAATCACTGTCGGCGGTGCAATACAGATAAATGATTATTACAAACAATTATTTAAAACAAACCAACTAAATCTAATGATTTCAGTTGAAGCCACAGAACTCTCTAATGATTTTGCTTTTGTCAGAGGAAATTTAATTGGCGAACGTATTTTTATAATTGACAATCATAAAGCTCCGGAAGAAAATTCCTTATTTATGGTTATGAAAAAAACAAAAGGGGAATGGAAAATTTATTACTCCATGTATAATTAAATCAATCCATCTACAATTAAATATTATTGCTTTTGAACTATTTGTCGATAATAATTTGTACCGTCAAACACTTCTATAAAATAGTTAGATTTTGTAAGGTTTTTTAAATCGATGGTGGCCAAACCTACTTTGAAATTTTGTAAGAATAAAATCTCACCTACTATTGAATAAATCCTAATAACAGAAGGTTCCTTTAAGTTTATGTTTAAATAATCATTAGTAGGATTGGGATAAAAATTAATCTTCTCCCCTATACTTATGCTGGTGTTAAGCATTGATTTTGGATATACCCTCATAAAAGTATCATACTTTACAAAACTGCGACAACCTGTACAATTTCTTATTTCTACGGTTAAATCAAAATATCCGCCTTTATGATTATTAAAACTATGGCAAATAGTATCTCCAACTTTCGGGTTGTCATTTGAATAAACAGCCCCATCGCCAAACTGGTAACTTACATTACAAATATTATTGTTTTGGGTAGGCAAGGTGCTATCAATAAAACAAAACTTGTTTCCTGTAAAATACTGGTATTTATTATTCAAAGGTTTGGTTACTATCTTAGGGCTTTCCTCCGAATTACAACAATAGATTGTAATCATTACTGTGTCGGTGCAAGGACCTGCCCCTCCTGAACCTTTGAATATTACAATGTAATTACCAGCTCTAGAAAAGGCATGCACCGGGTCACGCAGAGCAGTAGTTGTACCTTGTCCTGTGCTCATTCCATTTTCAAATATCCATTCATAAGTGGTTCGTCCCGGAGAATTTGATTCAAATTGAATAGGTGAACCTACACAATTTATACTTTTTGTTCGGTTCCATTTTGGATCACAGGATTGACTCTGACATAACCTTGAGTAGGAAAATAAAATTAATAAAAGACTCATCCTTACTAATGAAGAAATAATAGTATTATTTTTCATTTTAATATTGATAGCATATTTATAAAGATGATTTAATTAATAAAAGAGTTGTCTTCAAAAAATATCTTTACAGAATATTTCAGTTTCAGATATGCTTCTAATCCACCAACAACCTCTTCACAATTCTATGGCTGCCATTGGAAAGCCTTACAAAGTATATGCCTGACGATACTTTTAAATCTTTAACATCAATATCTTGTTCGGTTTCGGTATCCACACTTCGTTTGTAAATAATATGACCAATGGCATCCATAATTTCTAATTCATAAATTCCGCTAAGACCTGCTGTAATGAGCGTAAAACTACCCTTAGTTGGGTTGGGCTGCAGTATAACTTCCCCGTCGGCAGGTTCATTTGTATAAACCGGTTGTTGGCCTTTTTGTAAACTATCTACAATAAAAGCATAGTAGATTCTATATCCAAAATCCACTCCAAAATTTTTAAGTACTGTATTTCCCGTGGCTTTTCTAAACCTAATATAACCGCCTCCCTGATCAGGATTGGCCCAAAAAGTAATACCATCGGTTGCATCATCCAATAATTCAAATGTATAGCAGCCAGGTTTCAAATTTTTTAAGGTATCGCGATAAATCTTATTGGCTGCCAAATTATCTTTACTAATAATTATGCTATCGCGTGAATCCTTAATAGTGTAGCGATTTTCGCTTGAAAAGGTATTGGTCTTAAACTCCACATACAATTTATCTTTATAAATATCGGGCATTTTAAACGGTGCAGCCATACTGTTATTATCCATATAGCTATCCGCTTTACCATTGCGTTTGATTATGCTGCAAGTAAAAATATTTTTTCCATCGCCACGAAAAAATCCAGCATCATATATTGGCAATTGAATGGTTTGGGTTTGCAAAAATCCAAGTCGCCCGGTCCATTTATAGATCATTTTATAACCTCCAGAAATGGAATATTCTAAATTTAATGAACTCATAGTATCGGCAGAATTATTGCGAATCACAATTTTAGGTTCAGCGCACGATGGGCTAAATTTGCTATTAATTTGCACACCACTTGGCGAAATAATATCATATACTTCAGCATCATTTGTAAAGGAAGGCTTGGAATATTGAATAATATGCATGGCCACCACATAATTACCGCCACCCATTCCTAAATTATCTAATGGAACTGGAGTTATTCTATAGTCCATTTGTAGGCTATCGCCGGTTTTATATTGCGTAACGTCAAACTCAGTATCTTTTACTTTATCGCCTGGGCACCATCCCTCACGGGCATAAGGCCATGTACCTCCTTGAGGAAATACTGGATTATCAGCACAATCCAAAGTTTGCCAAATATGCCAATCTTTTATTAATTGATTTCCTGAATATAGAGAATGAACATTATTTTTCCATTCGCAGCAATGCGGGTAACTACCATCATTACTATTATGGCCATGTCCAGTAATGCGACTTCTGAATTTCAATACCGAAGCGCTAGGTTCTACATAAATGGATTTGGCTTTTAAAACAAAATTTGAATCTAGACTCTTATAACTATACGAAGCCGCACCTGTATTCCAAATCTGATTTATTTTTATAACCTCTGCTGGAGGTGTTCCTTTAATAAATACAAATTTAAGATCTAATAATTCCTGAGTATTTCCTGCTGAAAGTTTGACAGAATCAGTTAGCAAAGATTTGTAATCAGTAACATCATAGACCCACGTAAATCCATTAGGGCCAAGAGAAAGATTTATTCCGTAAGGGGTAATATATCGGGCTATTTCATAAGTTACTCCTAATTTGTCTGTCACAAAAGTATAGGTTAAATAATCCCATTCACCACACGCATATTTGTTGTCATACTTTGAAACTTTAGCGTAACATTTAAGCGTATAATACATCAAAACCTTTCTATATTTTTCGGTAGTAGCCGGAAATTTAAACATTCCATTGCGCTTGGTTGAATCCTTAAAACTAAAGGTTTGTATCGTATCAGATTGTGCTTTGGTTAAATTCGAGATAAAAATAAAAGCAATTAATAAAAGAAAGGCGAGTCTTTGCATGTTGTAAAAATAGTTGAAAATATTATTTATTTAGTCAGTAAAAAAATCAACTATTGGATTTTTAGCAGATTAAATATTGCCATCGTTTTGAACTGATGAATTGATATTCTTTTGTTTTTTCGAAGCATAAACCCACAAGACTAATCCTGCTATGAACAATACCACAGAAATAATTTCAGCTTGAGTAGGATGAAACCCAAATAAATTATAAGTACTATTCACTCTAATTTTTTCAACTAAAAACCTTTCAGCACCTACCATCATGAGGTAAATACCAAATAAACCACCGGCAGGTTTTATTTGTTTACGAATCAACCATAATATTCCAAAAAGAGCTATGGCGGCCAAGGCTTCATAAAATGGTGTTGGAAAAACCGGCAATTGCAAATATGGAGTTGATTCAAAATTACAAGGCATACTGCCTCCAGTTGGGTCACACTCATGGGCTACATTGTTGGGATAATTATAAGCCCAAAACCAATCTGGAACAAATGAAAACCAAGATGGTTTATGGGTATTATTTACTATTCCCCAATCACCATCTCCACTAAAATGACAACCCAATCTTCCGATTCCGTAGGCCAACATCATAGCCGGGCCACCTACATCTAACATGTGCCTCACTCCTATACCATTCTTTTTTGCAACCCAAAGCACACCAGCTCCTCCGCAAATTAAACCTCCAAAAAAAGTAAGTCCACTTGCTGAAAAAATTCCGCCTATTGGGTCGGCAATAAAATCGTCCCAATACTCCAGCTGATGAAATATTTTGGCTCCAAAAATCCCTGTGACTGCCGCTACTAAAGTAATATAACCCATATGTTGCCATGGGTGAACAACTACTTGCAATGTTTTCGGTTCTAACAATCTCTGTTTTTTATCTTCTCTCCATTTTAAAAAAAGCAGCAAACCAGCCATTAGGATTCCTGCTATCCAATTGCCATCAGATGAAAAAAGGTAATGTGGTGCACCTCCAACAAGCAAAGAACTATCGAAAAGCAAAGGCAATATTTTATAACCTAAAACAAACCCTATCATTGCATTTACAACATAATCTGCGGGAGATAAAGGATAGCCTATTTTCTCCATTTTTGTAGTTGGCAATAAAATCCCTTCCACTTCCTTTCTCTGAAGTTCTATGGACATAATATAATTTGCTACCAAAAATGCAATAGCAACAAAAAAGCCAAAAGTATTGGCTATTTGAAGAAAAGGAATATTGAATCCGAAAAGGTCTTTTATGGCGTCGTAAATGGTGGGGTACATTATTTATTAAGTTTAGTATGTTATGAAATAAGAGGTTAAGATATTTTTAAGTATGCAAGCAGGTGGAAAGTTCCAAGGGAATTACATTCATATTTTCATTGATTTCGATGAGTTGAACTTGAACCAATTCGTTTACCAACAATGGATCGTAAGATGTTTCAATTTTAATATAATTTTCCGTAAAACCATACATAGTTCCGTGGTTTTCCTCGGCTTCATAAAGTACGGTAAATGTTTTACCAATATTTTCGGTGTAAAATTTAAGGCGTTTTTTCTCGCTCAAAATTCGAAGCATTTTTGCCCGTTCCATTCTTGTTTTAACTGGCACTGAACCTTCTAATTTTCGGGCTGTGGTATTAGGACGTTCACTGTATGGAAACACATGAAGGTAACTAATATCCAGTTCGTTCAAAAAATTATAGGTTTCTAAAAACGCTTCTTCTGTTTCCTGAGGAAATCCTACAATCACATCCACACCAATGCAACAATGAGGCATCAATGATTTGATGGTTTTAACCCGATTGACATATAAATCACGTTCGTATTTCCTTCGCATTAATTTTAAAATAGCGTTAGAGCCGCTTTGCAACGGAATATGAAAATGGGGAACAAATTTTTTGCTTTGGGCTACAAATCGAATAATATCATCGGTTAGTAAATTAGGTTCAATGCTTGAAATTCGGAAGCGTTCAATTCCTACTACCTTATCCAGTTCCTTTACCAAATCATAAAAAGTTTCGCCATGCCCCACCCCAAAATCTCCAAGATTTACACCAGTTAGCACAATTTCTTTAATTCCAGTGGTGGCTACTTCATTGGCTACTTTAATAGTTTCGGCCACGGTTTGGCTGCGACTTTTTCCGCGAGCTAACGGTATGGTGCAAAACGAACAAAAATAATCGCAACCGTCCTGCACTTTCATAAACGAACGGGTTCGTTCGCCAAACGAAAATCCGGGAACAAACACATTGGTTTCTTTAATATTTTGATTTAAAACTAAAGGACTTTCATCGTCCCTCAATTTGGCCAAATTCTCTACCAAATTAAATTTTTCGGCAGCTCCCAAAACCATATTCACCCCGGGGATACTGGCAATTTCTTGTGGTTTAAGTTGAGCATAACAACCTATTACCACCACCTTGGCGGCGGCATTATATTTTAAAGCTTCCTTTACCACCTTGCGACATTTTTTGTCGGCATGGTCGGTAACGGAACAGGTATTTATCACATAAATATCGGCTCCTTGTTGGAAATCCTTTTTCACAAATCCATAGCCTTCCATCTGCCGGGTGATGGTAGAAGTTTCAGAAAAATTAAGTTTACAACCTAATGTATAAAAAGCAACGGATTGCGACATCGGGCGCAAAGATAATTCTATTTACGATTTTAGATTTACGATTTTTAGGAATAACAGTAGAAACACCTAAATTTCAGAAGACGGATTCTTTTTTATTAAATATTTTTTGTATCCAAGAAATGGTGGCAAAAACATAATCAATACTGCGGTAGAAATTGCTATCAGTAAATTTTTGAATCGGAATTCATTTACTTTTAAACCATCAAAATAAGTATACAAGCAATAAAAAGTGAAAGCCATTAGTATAAAAAGGCTTATTCTGATAACTTTAACCCAATTCTTACCGATAAGTTCTTTTTGGGTACCGATTATTTCGTTCATAATATGTAAAGGTAATAAAAGACCTTGTATAAGAATGCTAAATAAAAAATTTATAACCTTCTAAGAGACACCTACTTCCGGGGCAGGGGGCTTTAATACCCCAAAATTTTCAACATGCTTTTATAGCTCTGTTCTTTTGAAAATATTCGGGTTGAAATTACACCATCCGCATCTTTATCAATAATTACATGCTTAGGTGCCGGCACAAGACAATGCTGAATTCCACCATAGCCACCCACACTTTCCTGATAGGCCCCTGTATTGAAAAAACCTAAATAAAGTGGGTCATCGTTATTAAATCGAGGTAAATAAATAGCGTTTACATGTTGCTCCGAATTGTAATAATCATCACTATCACAGGTTAATCCGCCTAATAACACCCGTTCGTAAGTTCTGTCCCAACGATTGATGGGCAACATCAGAAATTTTTTGTTAATAGCCCATGCATCGGGCAATGTGGTCATAAAACTGCTATCAATCATGTTCCATTTTTCACGGTCGTTTTGTTGCTTTTGATAAAGCACTTGATAGATTGCACCTCCACTTTCACCAACTGTAAAAGAACCAAACTCAGTAAAAATATTAGGCTCTGGAATATGATTTTCGTGGCAAACCTGTTTTACCTGGGCAACTATTTCTTCGGCCATATACGCATAATCGTACTCGAAGGATAATGAATTTTTGATAGGGAAACCGCCACCAATGTTTAAAGAATCTAAAGTCGGGCAACTCTTTTTAAGAGCACAATACACCTTCAAACACTTGTGCAACTCATTCCAATAATAAGCAGTATCAGCAATACCAGTATTAATAAAGAAATGTAGCATCTTTACTTCTACATTGGGTTTATCTTTAATCTGATCTAGATAAAAGGGCACTATATCTTTATATCCAATTCCCAAACGACTGGTATAAAACTCAAACTTTGGCTCCTCTTCTGCCGCCAGTCGAATACCAATTTTAAAAGGTTTATCGGTTAATGCGGTTAGCCGATCCAACTCACTTTTATTATCCAAAATGGGCAATGCATTTTCAAATCCATCATTAATTATTCGGGCTATGTTTTCAATATAGGTATCCGTTTTAAAACCATTGGAAATAATAAATTGTTGCTTGGTAATTTTACCTTCCAGATAGAGGGCTTCAATAATATCAATATCAAATGCGGACGACGTTTCAATATGAATATCATTTTTTAAAGCTTCTTCCAATACAAACTGAAAATGACTACTTTTGGTACAGTAGCAATAATGGTACTTAGCCTGATAATCACATTTGGCCATAGCTACATTAAACCACATTTTAGCCTTCTTTATATTTTCGGATATCTTTGGAAGATAATGAAATTTCAAAGGCGTACCATATTGTTTTATTAAATCGAGCAGATATATGTCATGGAAAGTAAGTGAGTTATCTTCCAACTGAAACTCTTCCTGAGGGAAATTAAATGTTTGCTGAATCAGGTCAATGTATTTATTTTTCACGATGCAAAGTAGTTACTTCTGTATTTTTGTGCAAAGGTAAACGATTTGGATTCTATTTAAAATGGATTCTTTTATAGAGTTTCTATTATTTAATTTGCGCCTTCAAAAATGAATACAATTGAGATTTTAGGTGTTGTAACTGGCATTGCAGCTGTTTATTTATTATACAAAAACAATATTAATACTTGGCCGGTCGGGTTTATCAATATAGTTTGCTTTATGTGGATGTTTTGGAAACAAAAACTCTATGGGGATTTTATCGTTCAATTAATTTTTCTAACCACAGGAATTTGGGGCTGGGCTAATTGGAATAAGAGCACTTTGAAAATCCCAGACAAATTAACCAACCAAAAGAGAGCAATCTGGATAACCCTAACAATACTAACTACTCCTTTTACTACTTATTACCTTAAAAAATACACTGATTGTAGCTACCCAATTGCTGAAGCGACTATACTAACTGTCAGTATTTTCGCACAATGCCTTACTGCGCTTCGCAAAATTGAAAATTGGTATTGGTGGTTGATTGCTGATTTAATAATGATAATTGTATATGCAAAAAAGGAACTTTATATAACATCTATATACGCTGTTCTTATTTTTGGTATAGGAATACTTGGTATTTTGAGTTGGAAAAAACTTTTAGCTAAATCCAAATAAAAAAAATTATCTTAAAATCTCAGAAAGTATATAATAGAAACGTAAAACCGCAGAAATCTGCGGTTTTACGTTTCTATTATATATATATTATAATGTAATCCCAACCTTACTACATACCCCTATACATTGTTTTAAAAATGCATAATTTTTTGTACCAACGGTTCTAATATCTAACTTATAATTAATAACCTGAAGATTTCCGGTTCCAATTCCCAACTTAACAATATCTGCCTTGGCAATGGTATGGCTACTGACGGTAGATGCAAAAACTCGCTTATAAGTCGCTGATGGTCCCTTTAATATTAATACCACTGAATCAGACCCAAAACTTGAAGTCCATGTAATAAGTTTATCTTGGGCCACGTTCATGGTCATATATTCCGGGACATTAGGAACATTAGGCAAACCTACACCATCGTTATTGTTTATTGAAGGCACGTCATTGGCTATGCTTCCGGTAGCTTGCCAAAACACCTGACTTTGATATACTAATCCATTAGGTTCAGTTGCCGATGTAGTGTAGAAATAAACATTATCATCACTTTTTGTTGTAGTTTTTGTATTTATCTTAACCGTTCCAGCATCCAATTTCATTGATGGATTTTTACCTTTATAGAAAACAGCATAGGCGCTTCCAATTTTCAAATCTGTTCCACTTTCCTTGGTCAATGTAATAATAGCAGCTAACACCCCGTCAACATTCTTAATGGCGTCAGGAAATGTAACAACAGGAGCCGTGATGGGCAAAGGCGTAGGATCTCCTTCTCCAGATTTACAATTTTGTAACGTAACACTACCAATAATAACCGCAGCAAAAATTAATCTTTTAAACATATCTTTATTTTTCTTCAAACGTAAAGGGAATTTAACGGATTATCAAGCCAAATATTTTTTTGAATTCGTAAAAAAATAAAACCCCATCTTGACAAGATGAGGTTTTACCAAATTATGATTAAATATTTTTATCGCAGATCTATTTCAACCACACCTGGTTTTAACTTTTTATCAAATTTAAAATACGAATCTTCCAAATTAATATTTGGACTAAACCCAGTAATTTCATATAATGATTCAACCCCATTTTTATTCATTACAGTCATATCAAGTATTTTTTTAGCTACTTTATCTATGGTAAGTTTTACTTTAAAAAATGGCTTCTTTTTATCCGTTGGCGTAAGTTCTATTTGCTCTGTAATTACAGTTCCTTTTTTACCTTCACCAATAAATTTAGATAAAAACCCTTTTTCATATACGGTAAAAATTTCACTTGGGTTAATGTCAGAACTTTTAGGATTATAATTGCTTATTTGAACTTCATTGGCATCTTTCAAATAAGTCCACATCGTTTTCCCATCACAATAAATTTCCTGTCCATCCATTTCCACTCTAAATTTTTTCCCTTTTACAAACAAGGTTCCCTTTTCAGATTGTGAACTTTTCTCCTGTTTATTAAAAATTTTAATTTTAAATGATGCTTTAATCGTTTTGTAAGACCTATAATTTTTGCTTACTTTATCTAAAATCTGACTTGCCTCTTTGTCATTTGATAAAACAAAGGCTGAAGTCAGAACAATCGTTACAATTAATGCGACGTGCATTATTGAACGAAATGATAATTTTTTTTCAGAGGCTTTCATGTTCATTTCTTTAATATCTCTTGCAATATGTATTCCAGACTGGCTTCGTCTTTTATCAAGACTTCCCTTGCCTGACTACCCTTAAAAGGGCCCACAATATTAGCAATTTCCATTTGATCTATCAAGCGTCCTGCACGATTATATCCAATTTTCATTTTTCGCTGGAGCAAGGAGGTACTTCCTTGCTGGCTATTTACAATTACCCTTGCAGCATCTTCAAACAAACTGTCCCAGTCGTCAGGAGCCATATCATCAATATCCGTTTCACCATCTTCATCAGCTACTTTTGGCAAAACATAGGCTTGAGAATATCCGCGCTGCGAACCGATAAAAGACGTAATTTTTTCGACTTCAGGAGTATCAACAAATGGACATTGTAAACGTATTAAATCATTTCCATTTGAAAATAACATATCGCCTCGGCCTACCAATTGATCAGCGCCGTTGGCATCTAAAATAGTGCGACTGTCAATTTTTGATGTCACTCGAAATGCAATTCTGGCAGGAAAATTCGCTTTAATGGTTCCCGTAATAATATTTACAGACGGTCGCTGAGTGGCGAGGACTAGGTGTATTCCAATAGCTCTTGCTAACTGAGCAAGTCGGCTAATAGGATGTTCCACTTCTTTTCCAGCTGTCATTATTAAATCAGCTACCTCATCAATAATTACAACAATATATGGCAAAAATCGATGGCCTTCCGTCGGGTTAAGTTTTCGACTTATAAATTTAGCATTGTATTCTTTAATATTTCTAACCATCGCCCATTGCAACAATTCATATCGGTTGTCCATTTCTAGGCAAAGTGATTTTAAGGTAGTAATAACTTGTTTATTATCTGTAATTACTGCTTCACCATCTCCAGGAAGTTTAGCTAAGTAGTGCCGTTCAATAGTTCTAAAAAGTGTGAGTTCTACTTTTTTAGGATCCACCAAAATAAATTTCAATTCAGCCGGATGTTTTTTGTATAAAAGTGAAACTAATAAAGCATTTAAACCAACTGACTTTCCTTGTCCTGTGGCACCTGCCATTAATAGATGGGGCATTTTTGTCAAATCAGAAACAAACACTTCGTTTGAAATTGTTTTTCCCAAACAGACTGGCAAATCCATTTCTGCTTTTTGAAATTTAGGGCTCATAAGCATTGATTTCATCGAAACTATTTTCGGGTTTTTATTAGGCACTTCAATACCTATTGTTCCCTTTCCGGGTATTGGCGCAATTATCCGAATGCCTAACGCAGCAAGACTTAAGGCAATATCATCTTCTAAATTTTTAATTCTTGAAATTTTAACTCCCGCCGATGGAACAATTTCAAATAAAGTAACGGTAGGCCCTGTGGTAGCTTTAATGCTAGAAATACTTATGTTGTAATTTTTAAGGGTTTCAACAATCATATTTTTGCTTTTTTCCAGTTCCTCCATTGTCACCTCTCTTTGCCCTTCTCCGCCATAATCATTTAAAAAATCAATTTCTGGAAACTGATAATCTCTTAAATCAAGTCTTGGATCAAAAGGTGTATCAATGCCATAATGTTCATCGGATATGATTTCTTTCTTTTCTTCAATTATTACCGGAGGTTCGGGTTCGGCAGCTATATCATTTACTACTAATGACAATTCCGGTTCGACAGTATCTTTCTTTTTACCTTTATCATCAACAATTGTAAAACTAAATTCAGGAGCTTCCTTCTCATCTTCATCCTCAAAATTATCCAATTCAATTCTATCTTTTTCAAACAATGTATCCCCTGAATATATTTGAGTATCACCGTCATCTTCATAATGTGCAGAAACAGGTTTTACCATTCCAGGTATTAATTTTTGAGCATAATTTTTAATACCAATGGGTTCATAGTTGAAAATTAACCACATAATTGCATAGGCTGAAACCAACAAAATAAGTATAGCACCAAATAAACCAATCATTTCACGAATAGAATCAAACATCCAAAAACCAACACCACCTCCCAAAATGGGACTAAAACCATGAAACAACGAACCGGTGGCTAGCATAAACCAAACACCTAAAGTGGCTATGTATTTCAACCAATTTACAGGGTTAATTATTTTTTTGTCAACTAATAAAATGAGACCAAAATGCATAGCAAATACGGGAACAAGTAATGATAATAAACCAAATCCTTTATACATAAATATGTATCCGAATTTAGCACCCAACACGCCCATCCAATTTTTTATATCAAAATTATTTCCAATTTGAAACGGGTCTGAAACCTCCCCCTGCAAAAGGCTTAGGTCGGTTTTCCAATAAAGAGCAAATGAGAGCAATGCTCCAGCCGAAAACAATGAAAAACAAATCAACAGAATACCAATTATTTTTCGAGTGGTATCGTCTTTTAACAAAACTATATCACTAAAATCTTTGCTGGTAAACGAAGGCTCTGATTTTGTTTTGGACTTTGGGGTCTTTGAAACTCTCGGTTTGGTTCTTGATGCAGGTTTCAATTCATTTTCAAAATCATCCAATACCTTACCAGGGCTTCTCATGTCTTTATCGTATTTGGTCATCTATAACCACCAAATATAAACTTACCTTTAGTTATAAATGAGTGGGTAATTAGAAGAACGTTTGTGGATAACCGTTTATTTTATTATAAACAATTTACCATCTTCGGCAAGTTCAGTATTAGGGAATATTGTTCTAGCTTCGGCCAACAGTTCATCGGTGTGAGCATAACGTGAAGAAAAGTGACCTAAAATTAGCAACTTAGCATTGCACAATTTGGCCATTTCCGCAGCTTGCAAGGCCGTGCTGTGAAAGGTAGTAATGGCCTTGTCCAAAAGATTGTTCAAATAAGTAGATTCGTGGTAAAGTATATCGGTTTCAGGAAAAAGGGAAGCTAATTGAGGCAAGAACAAAGTATCTGTAATAAAGGTATAGGCTTTTTTGAACCGATAAGGCGAAGTAAAATCCTTATAAAAATACTTTTTATCGTCAGTAATAAAATCATTTGCATTTTTAAACGCCTTTATTGCATCAAAACTTAAGTAAGCACTATCACATTTCTCCTTGTTAATTTTTAACGAATAGTGATTTTGCTCAAAATGATATCCATAGCAAGGAACCCTGTGTTGCAGAGGTATTGCGGTTACAGACAATTCATCTTCTTTATAAACCTTTTGCTTCTTTTTTGAATTTATCTCGACTACCGTTACTTCATAATTCGGAAAAATTTCCGCTTGTTTAAAATTATGAAACAACAAACTTTTAATACCCTTTGGGCCAAAAATCTTTAAAGGCTTTTCTCGACTATAGAGCGATAATGTATTAAGTAATCCTGGCAATCCGAGATAATGATCACCGTGCAAATGACTTATAAAAATAATATCAATTCTAAATGCGCTGATTTTTCGTTTCAGCATTTGCCATTGAGTACCTTCACCACAATCAATCAAAATCACTTTACCCGCCATCTCCAAAATTTGGGCAGTATTAGCCCTCAACAGCGATGGAGCCGCCGAGCCACAACCCAATATGGTAAGCCTGCTTTCCAACGTCTAACTTTCTTCTGAAAACAAATCACTATCTAACCATTCTGATTCAATGGTATCAATCGCTTCGTCGATTGAAGCACTTATATTAATCTTATCTTTCATTTGTTCTGCAATATTTTCAGAACCGCTTACTATCAATAAATATCCACCTTTAGCATCTAATTCTTCATTTAAAAATATCATTTGTTCCATATCGTCTTGATTAAAATAATCCAAGGTTCCAAGATAAAATATAACATAACCAACTTCCGAAAAATCACCTAAAATTTGACTGATAATATCATCAAGGTCTTCAATTTCTAAATACTCGTGTTCGGGTTCTAAAAGAATATAATGTTCGTTGTGTGTGGTGTGATATGCCATAAGATTTTTACCAATGCAAATTTTAATCTTTAATTTCGCAATCCCAAAAATGATTATCACCAATAAAAATAAATAATATTCAATGACATCAAAAATAGCAATGGTAACAGGAGCAACGGCTGGAATAGGAAGAGCCACTGCCAAACAATTAGCACATTCGGGTTATAATTTAATAATTTGTGGCCGTCGGGCTGATAAATTAATTGATGTAAGTGACGAACTTTCCGCTTTGGGAGTTAAAGTTGTGGCTAAAGTTGTGGATGTAAGGAACAGAGGGGAAGTTGAATCTTTTGTAAATTCATTACCAGCAGAATGGAAAAATATTGATGTTTTGGTAAATAACGCCGGACTTGCGGCAGGATTAAATAACTTTGCTGAAGGCAACTTAGATGACTGGGACGAAATGGTCGACACCAACATTAAAGGCCTTTTGTATGTTTCACGAATGGTGATGCCATTAATGGTGGCTCGAAAAACAGGGCATATAATTAATATTGGCAGTATCGCTGCTAAAGAAATATATCCTAACGGAAACGTTTATTGCGGCACCAAACACGCTGTGGATGCACTTACCAAATCAATGCGTCGCGAATTGGCAGAAAATAATATTCGAGTAACGGGTATTCATCCTGGCGCTGTGGAAACTGAGTTCTCATTGGTACGATTTAAAGGAGATGAAAACAAGGCGGCAAAGGTGTATGAAGGATTTGAAAACTTAGTGGCGGATGATATTGCTGAGGCTATATTATGGTGTATTAGCCGTAATCCAAATGTTAACATTAATGATCTCGTAATAATGCCAACTGCTCAGCCAGCAGCGGGATTGATCATCAGAGGAAATGCGGAAGTTCCTATGAGCAAATAATTGCGGTAAATTCCAAGTTAAAAAGAATTTAGCGCAGGTTTTATTAATACCCTGCAGCTCCAGCCAAAAGCATATCCCGACTGTGAATCGAACAAATTGGAATAGGAGAATGATTTATTAATTGTTGAGCATATGTACCCATAAACCAATTGGAACTTTCAGTTCCAGTCATCATCATTATCATTCCGGCTTTTTTTTCCAATGCATAATCGATGCATGCCTGAGGAACATTATTTCCTTGCCGCAATTCGACTGTATATCTTACATTTCGTTCATCAAAATATATTTCTGTTTGGCGCAGGTAGGCAGTAATAAGACGTTTAGTTTCCTCGCTCTTATCCTTACTAACGGCTAAAATATGTATGGTAGCATTGAATCCTTTAGCCATGACCACTGCGTATGGCACCTTTTGACGGGTTTCGATACTATCATCCAAAGGAAGTATTAAATTTAAAAAACTCATGCTAGCAGCATCTTCATGAACTGTTATTACGGGACAAGATGAAGCACTTACTACTCGTCCAGCATTGCTTCCTATCCAATACGGCTGAAAGCCTTTCTTACCATGGGCTCCCATAAAAATAAGATCGGCTCCAAGATCACGTTCGGCTCCTGCTATTTCTTTGCTCACCGTTCCTCGCCGTTCTATGTAATGAGCCTTAACTCTATATTGAAGAGCTTTTTCATTTACAATAGCACTAAACTCGCCTTGGGTTGATTTTGCTGTTTTTACATTTACAACATAAAGGTCTGAGCCAAAGGCTTTACAAGTTTGAAGAGCCTTATCTAAGGCCACTTGAGAAGCACGAGAATCGTCATAACCAATCAGGATTTTCTTAAATTTATAGTCCATATAATCTATTAATTTAACCTCGAAAGTAATAGATTTTCAGAAATTACCAAATATAATTTTACAAAAGCGTGATTTGGCTTTGTCAATGCGTCATTTCTGTATATTAAACTAATGATATTTTAGGGGATCAAATTAGTGTTCTGACAAAATAAAAAAAAACGGACAAGTCGTTTTTCCATAACCTGAGGGGGCTAATCCAAAACAAACTTTTTTGCCAATTCCAAAGCACTATTCAACCCTTCTTTTTTCTTACCACCTGCAGTCGCAAAAAATGGCTGACCACCTCCTCCTCCATCTATTTCCTTGGCCCAGTCACGGATAAGTTGTCCGGCATTCCAGCCTTTTTCGGTTACTAAATTTTCACTGATGGTGATAGAAAGCAAAGGCTTATCATTAATAACACAACCCAATACTGCAAACAAGTTTTCGGTTTCATTTTTTAGTTGAAAACATAAATCTTTTAATCTATCGGCATTGGCAATATCAATAGTTTGTATCAAATAATTGATACCATTGGCTGAAGTAATATTTTGCTTTAAAGTAGTTTTTAAACCGGCAGTTTTTTCCAACTCATAGGTTTCCAGTTGCTTTTTTAAACTGTAGTTTTCAGCTATTAATTGGTTAATGGTTTTTAAAACATCAGCTGGATTGGAGAGTGCAAATTTAACTTGCTCCAAAACTTCCAATTTTTGCGCAATATATTCGTCTGCTTTTACTCCTGTAATGGCTTCAATGCGTCGAACACCTGCAGCCACTGCAGTTTCAGCAGTAATAACCATACTTCCAATTTCACCAGTATTTTTCACATGGGTACCTCCACACAATTCCATAGAGTAGTTTTGGTCGAATATAATAACCCGAACTGTATCACCATATTTTTCACCAAACAAAGCCGTTGCTCCCATTCCTTTGGCAATTTCAATAGGCACATCGCGTTTTTCATCAAGGGCAATATTTTCAACAATCTTTTGCTTTACAATGGTTGATATTTTCAATAATTCATTGTCTCCTATTTTGGCAAAATGTGAAAAATCAAAACGCAATCGTTCCGGCTCCACCAGTGACCCTTTTTGGGCAATATGATTACCCAAAACTTCTTTTAAAGCAGCATGAAGTAGGTGAGTCGCCGAGTGATTTTTTGTAATATCTTGCCGACGAGTGATATTAATTTTGGCCTGAAATATTTGGGCTAGATTGGTTGGTAATTTTTCAAGTGTATGGATAATCAAATTGTTTTCTTTGGTAGTATCCAACACCGTAATTTTTTCTTCGTTTTCCAAACCAATTAATATACCCGAATCCCCCACCTGTCCGCCACTTTCGGCATAAAATGGAGTAACAGTAAAGACCGCCTGAAAACTGTTTTTCCCTTTGGCATTTACCGTTCGGTATCTGCAAATTTTTAAGGTAGCTTCGGTAAAATCATAACCAATAAATTCTTGGTCTTCATCTTCCACTATTATGTTCCAGTCCCCTGTAGTTTTTTCAGCATCCTTTCGGCTGCGGGTTTTCTGCTTTAAAAGTTCTTCTTCAAACCCTTTTTCATCCACAGTAAATCCATTTTCAGAAGCTATTAATTTTGTTAAATCTATTGGAAAACCAAAGGTATCGTAAAGTTCGAAAGCATGCGATCCTACTATAACTTTACTTTCTTCTTTTGCAAAAAGTCCGTGTAATATTTCCAAACCTTTGGATAAAGTGCTTAAAAACGTTTTCTCCTCCTCCAAAATCACTTTGCTCACAAATTCCCGCTGCTCATACAATTCAGGGAAAACAGTTTCAAATTTATTGGCCAATGGCATGACTAATTTATAAATCTCTGCCTGTTTGAATCCTAGCGTACTGTATCCATAACGGATGGCTCGTCTTAAAATACGGCGAATGACATAACCAGCTCCGTTATTGGAAGGCAATTGCCCGTCGGCTATGGTAAAACTGATGGCCCGAATATGGTCGGCAATTACCCTAAAGGCAATATCTGTCTTCTCCGTTTCTCCATAATTTTTGCCTGAAATACGCTCCAGTTCATTGATGGTATCCAAAAAAATATCCGTATCGTAATTGGAGTTTTTACTATGTATGGCTCTTACCAAACGCTCAAAACCCATTCCCGTATCTACATGTTTATCTGGTAAATTTTCTAAACTTCCATCACTTTTGCGGTTATATTGCATAAACACATTGTTCCAAATCTCAATTACCTGCGGATGATCATTGTTTACCAAAGCTTTTCCATCAATTTCAAAACGCTCCATATCGGTTCTTAGATCATAGTGTATTTCACTACATGGACCGCATGGGCCTGTATCGCCCATTTCCCAAAAGTTATCTTTTTTATTTCCATTTAAAATTCGGTCTTTATCTAGGAATTGTTCCCAATATTTGTAGGATTCATAATCGTATTCCAAATCATCCTCCTTACTACCTTCAAAAACTGTAACATACAAGCGATTTTTATCCAAATTATAAACCTCCGTTAATAATTCCCAGGCCCATTCAATAGCTTCTTTTTTAAAATAATCTCCGAAACTCCAGTTTCCTAGCATTTCGAACATGGTGTGGTGATAGGTATCAACTCCTACCTCTTCCAAATCATTGTGTTTGCCCGAAACTCGCAGGCATTTTTGAGTATTCGCTACTCGTTTTTCGGTGGCAGTTTTATTGCCCAAAAAATAATCTTTAAACTGGTTCATTCCAGCATTAGTGAACATTAGCGTAGGGTCATTTTTGACAACAATGGGTGCTGAAGAAACTATTCTATGGCCTTTCGATTCAAAAAAATCTAAAAATTTTTGTCTTATTTCGGTGGAATTCATATGTAATTTTCTATCTTTTATTTTAAGTCCATATGGAATGCCCATTGGACTATTTATAAGTTTGAACCTGCCATTTTTGGGCATTTCATCAATTAATATTTTTTCTTTTTAGCTAAAAAACTTATTTTCGCCAAGCTTTTTCTTCTAAAGCGCAAAATTACACCAAAACCCAATATAGTTGAAGAAAATCAAGTATAGATTTGACCCTACCAATCTCCAATATGTGCACGTTAAAACGAGTGCTTGGGTAAAATTGTTGCGGGTATTTGGCTTTATATCAGCATCTATGGTAGCTGGCTTCCTATTTCTCTCTTTGGCGTATAGTTTTTTAGATTCACCAAAAGAAAAATTATTGAAACGCGAAATTGCACAATATAAGATGCAAATCGACTTATTGGATGAAAAATCAAAAAAGGTAGAACTTGTGATAGCAAGCCTTGAAGAACGGGATGATAAAATATACCGTGAAATATTTGGCGCGGCACCTATTGATCAGGCAGTTCGTAAAGCTGGTATCGGTGGAAACGACCGCTATCAAGCCCTTAAAAATTTCGACAATTCAAAAAATCTAGTTGAGCTTCATGAATCCTTCGATCAAATAAACCGACGGATGTATATCCAGAGCAAATCCTATGATGAATTAACTAAATTAGCAAAGGCCAAAAACGCCATGCTAACGAGCATTCCAGCAATTCAGCCTGTTTCCAATAAGGATCTAAAGCGTGTGGCTTCAGGGTTTGGATTTAGGATAGACCCTATATACAGAACCGGGAAATTTCATGCCGGTATGGATTTTACTTCACCAATAGGAACCCCTGTTACAACTACGGGTGATGGCGTTGTTGAATTGGTAGAGTCAAAACAATGGGGTTATGGAAATTGCATTATTATAAATCATGGATATGGTTATAAAACACGCTATGCTCACCTTAGTAGATTTAAAGTGAAGCGAGGCCAAAAAGTAACTCGCGGTCAGCTAATTGGATATGTTGGAAGTACAGGTAAAAGCACTGGCCCTCATCTTCATTACGAAGTATTGAAAAATAATGACCCTGTAAATCCTGCTAATTATTATTACAGCGATTTAAGTCCTGAGCAGTATGAGGCAATTCTTAAATTATCAAATGCCCACAATCAGTCGTTTGACTAATGGAGGAGGAAGAATCAGCGAGTAAATTATATTATAGTATGGGCGAAGTTACCACCCTGCTTAATTTGGCACCTTCATTATTGCGGTTTTGGGAAAAAGAATTTGATGTTCTAACTCCTAAAAAAAACAAAAAAGGCAATCGCCTCTATACCAAGGCGGATATTGAAACCATTAGGCTCATTTATTTTTTAACCAAAGAAAAAGGCTTCACCTTGCAGGGAGCCAAAGAAAAAATCAAATCAGAGCGTGTACCTGCCGAAAAAAACATGATTATTCTTGAATCGCTTAATAAAGTTAGGCAATTTTTGGTAGAAATCAGGGAGGAATTGTAAAATTTACAATCCTGCAGTATCTGCCCCCTTTTTTATGGTATTTTAAAGTGCTAAAAAAAAGTAAAAATTAATTGTAGTTGTTATTTTATTTTTTTTGTAAATTGCATATGCCATGCAAGGATACAAAGTTATTTTGCTTTTGGTTTCATTTGCTTTTTCTGCTAAAGCAACGATTTTCCCTTCCTCGCAAGGACCGGTTTCACTAGGGGTGGGAGCAATATCAACGGTAAAAGATGACCCGTTTGCTGCATACAATCATCAAGGTGGGTTAGCTTTTATAAAAAACAATTCGGTTTCATTCGGTTTTCAATCTAACTATTTTGTGGAAGGGTTGAACACTGCCTGCCTCGCAGCAAATTACAAAATCAACCAAAATCTAATTTTGGGAATTGGCTACAGCTTTTTAGGCAATCAATACTATAATGAAGGTTTACTAAAAATATCGTTGGCTAAAAAATTTTCTTCCCATTTTGGTGGAGGAGTAAGTTTAGATTATTTACGATTGCAATTACCTAAGGAAAGCTTTCCCGTAAAAAATTTATTGACATTTGAGGCAGGAATCTACACTACGTTTAATAAAAATTTTGATTTTGCAATGCAAGTTATAAATCCTGCCCGAGTGCCTCTTGCAAGTTATAATGATGAACGATTGCCATTTATAACTAATACCACGCTTATTTATAAGTCCACTCCTAAAATATCTGTAATGACTGAGTGGAACCAAATAATGAATAGCTATGGAAGTCTAAAAGTTGGTATTAATTATCAGGTATCAAAAAAATTAAATATAAGAGCAGGAATGTATAATAAACCTGCAAATCCATGTTTTGGAATTAGTTATGCCTCAAAAGATATCTGCATCCATTTGGCTTTTGCGATGCATCCTTATTTAAATGCAATTTCAGCCGGTGCAATAACTTTTTGTCCAAATAACACAAAGAAATGAAAAACTTTAAACGTTTTTTTGCTCTGGCATTGCTTTCGCAAATTCCATTCTTGGCTAACGCTCAGTCTGACGACGAACAGCTAAAAAAGCTTGAAAAATATATTGAAAATACTGACCAAGCCGGAGATTATAACGACTTGGTAGATCAATTAAATTATGGAATAAACAAAAAATTGAATCTAAATAAAGCCACAACTTTTGAATTGCTTTCATTAAATATTTTAACTCCAACACAGGTTAGGGCTATAATAAAACACAGATTAGAATTCGGAGCGTTTATTTCCGTTTTGGAAATTCAAACAATTGATGAAATCCATCCAGAGACCGTGATAAAACTACTACCAATTTTAACTATTGAAGACACTCATTTAGATTTAACAAAACTAAGGCAACAAATAAAAAATGCCAAAAAGGATGCGATAGGATTAACATCAACTTCACGCCCATTGGCGAAGGGTTATGAAACTTTCACAAAGGATTCTTCGCTCTATTATCCGGGTTCACCCTATCGTTATCAAATGAGATTTAGAGCCAATTACAAGAATTCAGTTCAATATGGCTTTAATGCTGAAAAGGACGAAGGAGAAGATTTTTTTATTGGAAGTAATCGAATGGGATTTGATTACTATTCTGCTCATTTTTATATTTCTAAACAAGGTTTTTTGCAAAAAATTGCATTGGGTGATTTTCAGGCTTCTTTTGGTCAAGGCTTAACGTTATCAAGCGGTTTAGGATTTGGAAAATCAGCGTTAGTAATGAATATAAAACGATTCAATTCAGGATTGAGACCGTATCGTTCGTTTAACGAAAATGAATTTTTAAGAGGTGCGGGGGTGACGTATGGTTACAAAAATCTTGAATCTACTTCATTTATTTCGCGCCATAAAATTGATGCCTCGACAGATACGATTAGCTCCTCAAATGGGTTGGAAACAATTTCTAAATCATTTATAACTGATGGCTACCATCGTTCCACTTCAGAAATAGGTAAGGAAAAAAGCGTGATAAAAACCCTTGCCGGGCAAAACATAACCTACAAAGGAAAAAGCCTGATACTAGGATTAACTGGCGTTTTCAATGCTTTTGATAAACCGCTAACACTTGATGATAAAATTTATAACCGGTATTATTATTCGGGAAAGCAATATTTTAAAACCGGCTTTAATTGGGATTATTACTTTAAAAATATCAACTTTTTTGGCGAAGCAACCACTGGCAGCAACCACGCCAACGGGTATATTGCCGGAGCATTTATAAGCCTTGCCAACACCATCGATTTAGTCATTGCCAACCGGTATTATTCAAAAACGTTTATTTGGTATAACACGAACGCATTTTCCGAAAACAGTAATCCTAATAACGAGCAAGGAACCTATATTGGATTTAATATAAACCCTTCAAAAAAACTTTTAATTTCAGGATTTGTTGATAGCTATAAACTGCCGTGGTATAGTTTTTATGCCGATGGCCGCGGCAAAGGAATTGACTATTTAACAGAGCTAAATTTTAAACCCAATAAATCATCCATGTTCTATGTGCGACTAAGGACTAAGCAAGAATTAATGAATTCTGATTTAGCAAATTATAATGGCTTGAACTGGTATGAAAAAACCAATTTACGGTTTCATTCCGAGTTTAAAATATCATCAACAGTATCCTTAAAAATGCGTTTAGAATTTTCGAAATATATAACTCCTGAAAAAATCAAGCATACCGGAAATTTAATGTATCTGGATTTTATTTACCGCCAATTTAACTCCCCTTTTTCTTTCACATCACGGGTTGCTTTTTTTAATGTTAACAATTTTAATGCACGAATTTATGCCGTGGAGAATGACGTTTTATACAGTTGGTCGGTGCCAGGTTTCAGCGGCTCAGGCTCAAAAATTTATGCCCTAGCAAAGTATAAATACAAAAACATGTTTATCCAATGTCGATATGCTTTTACAACCTACTACGACCGAAAAACTATTGGCAGCGCATATTCCACCGTCAACTCCAATAATTTACACGAAATTAATCTATTGATAAGCTATGGGTTTCGTTAATTTTGTGCAGCAAAAATAATGACCAAACTCAGCGTAAATATCAATAAAATAGCCACCATTCGCAATGCTCGCGGAGGCAATAATCCCGACATTATAAAGGTAGCCATCGATTGTCAAAATTTTGGAGCCGAAGGAATAACGGTTCACCCCCGGCCCGATGAGCGACATATTAGATATGATGATGTTGTAAAGTTGAGGTATGTGGTTTATACCGAGTTTAACATTGAAGGAAATCCAACACAGGATTTTATTGATTTAGTGCTAAAAGTAAAACCGGAACAGGTGACTTTAGTGCCCGATGCACCCGATGCTATTACTAGCAACGCTGGCTGGGATACCATTAAACATAACGTTTTTTTAAAAGAAGTAATAGCCCAATTTCATTCCAAAGGAATACGGACTTCTATTTTTTTAGACCCAATAGCCGAGCAAGTATACGGAGCAAAAGATACAGGAACCGACAGAATTGAATTTTATACCGAGCATTATGCAGTAAATTATCCAATCAACCCTGAAGCCGCTATTGCTGATTATGTAAAAGCTTCAAAAATTGCTAATGAACTTGGACTTGGAATAAATGCCGGTCACGATCTTAGCCTTGATAACCTACATTATTTCAAACACAATATTCCAAGCCTTTTAGAGGTTTCAATTGGCCATGCTCTTATTTGCGACAGCCTTTATTTAGGGCTTCACAACACCATTCAACTTTACAAAAAACAACTGTTATAAAACAGTTTTTACAGCCTATAGTTTTGGCCTAAAAACAATTTGAACAATTAAGATGTCAGTAATGTGGAGTAAGAAATTTGTATACTATTAATTTTTTAGCGTGGTTTGTAGTATGAAAAACCCATTTTTTCTGGTATTCACATTATTAAATGTATTAGTTCTTTCATGTGCTAATAAAGGCCCTGAAAACCAGAGTGAAAAATTACTTACACCCGCAGAAGCAAAGATACAAGCAGTATTAGATAAAGACTTTAATGAAGTTTTAGCTGCGCCATCCATATCTGCACCTGAATTTACCAGTGCAGAAAAAGCTTCCACTCAAACCATTGTAAAAGGAACTATTGAGGGCACGCCAATTCGGTCTGTATATCTTCAGGAGTTAACCAAAGAAGAATTTAAACTTATCGATAGCGCATTAGTTGATGCCAAAGGAAATTTCAGTTTCACAGTTTCGTCTATTACTGAACCTACGATTTGCTTTATTTCTTTCAATTCAGACAAACCTCCTGGCGTTCCTGTAATACTTGGTAGTAGTTCAAAATTATCATTGGCTATTAAAATTTCAGGTTGGGTAACCTACACCTTAATTGGGGATAAGCAAAATCAGTTACTTAACGAATTGTATAATATTTATACAAATAATGATAAAAAATTACAAGATTTTAACCGCGAAATATCAGCCATTGACCCAACTACAGTTACGGATAGCTTAAGAGTTGCAGTGGGTAATAAGTTTCAATCCATGCAAAAAACCCGAACGGATGATATTACTAATTTTTTAAATACTAAAGAAGGAAGCCCGGCCTCCTACTATGCTGTAACATTTTTGTTTCAAGAGCCTAATATTAGTTTGATGCAAGTAGCTTATAATAAAATGAAAGCTACAATTCCTTTATCAAAATATACCCAAGAATTAAAAACCACTATTGAATCTATTGCTCCTTTGGAAATAGGTGGAATGGCTCCTGAAATAGCTTTAAAAAGCTTGGAAGGCACCGAAATTAAATTATCATCATTGCGAGGCAAAGTGGTATTAATTGATTTTTGGGCATCCTGGTGCGGGCCATGTCGAAAAGAAAACCCTAATGTTGTAAGACTTTATAATATATACAAAAGTAAAGGATTTGAAATATTAGGTGTTTCATTAGATGATAATGCTGATAAATGGAGAGCTGCAATTGCAAAAGATGGCCTTACTTGGAAACACGTTAGCGACTTAGGGGGGTGGCAAAATTCAGCTGCCAAAACTTACCAAGTTAGTTCTATTCCATTCACGGTATTACTTGACAAAAGCGGTAGAATAGTTGCAAAAGGTTTAAGAGGTGAGGAATTGGAAGCTAAATTATCGGAATTATTAAAGTAATATTGTAGTAATATGTTCATAACGTACAGTTAATTTTAGGAGGCGAATTTTGATGAAAGGTTTAAAAAATAATATGCCCCCTAAAATACTGATTGTTGATGATGAACCTGATATTCTTGAATTCATTAAATATTTGCTCGATCGTGAAGACTACCAAGTGGAAACTGCTGCTAATGGTATAGAAGCGATTCAAAAGGCAAAATCTTTTAAACCGGAACTTATTTTGATGGATGTAATGATGCCGGTAATGGATGGCATAGAGGCATGTCGTCAAATAAAATTACAACCGGACACCAAAAATATCTTTATAATTTTTTTAACCGCTCGTTCCGAAGAATATTCTGAAATAGCAGGATTTGAAGCAGGGGCGGATGATTATATCAATAAACCAATAAAGCCACGTGTACTTTTAAGCCGAATAAAAGCAATGCTGAAGCGTGGTAAAAACCCTGATTACGAGCAAACAATTCTAACGGTTGGTGATTTAATAATTGACCGCTCGTCATATTCCATTTCTATTGGAGAGAAAAAGTTAATTTTACCTAAAAAAGAATTTGATCTTTTATTTTTATTAGCAACTAAGCCTGGAAAAGTTTTTACAAGAGAAAAAATCCTTTCTGAAGTATGGGGCGATGACGTGTATGTTGTTGATAGAACCATAGATGTGCATATAAGAAAAATAAGAGAAAAGATTGGCGAAAAACTAATTTCAACTATAAAAGGAGTTGGTTATAAACTAGAGGACCAAAACAATTAAAATCTTTTACATTAAATAAATTCCAATTTTCTTTCTCTGTAAAATATTATTCTAAAGTATTAATCTTGAATAATATTTTCAAAACTAAGTGAGCCCAATTTCAAAATCCGCCATTTACATACTACTAACTATGGTATGCAAGCATGCTATAGCCCAAGATGCTGATACAATAAAAAAAAACAACCTACATTTATCAGGTTATTTAGAAACCTATTATTGTTATGATTTCAGTAAGCCAGCTAACCATTTGCGAGAGCCGTATTTTTATAATTTCAATAAACACAATGAAGTGAATTTAGACATTGGTATGGTTAAGGTTAATTATACAAGTAAAAAAGTAAGGACTAACTTAGCATTTATGGCCGGAACATACCCTCAATATAATATGGCAAATGAACAACGACTTTTGCGCAATATTTTTGAAGCGAATGCAGGTGTAAAAATTTCTAATAAAAATAATCTTTGGATAGATGCCGGAATTATGCCATCACATATTGGATTTGAGAGTGCAATTGGGAAAGATTGTTGGAATTTAACACGTAGCCTTCTTTCTGAAACCACTCCATTTTATGAAAATGGAGTTAGACTTAATTATACTTCAAATAATGAGAAACTATACTTAGCTATTTATTATCTTAATGGATGGCAACGAATACAAAAAATAAAGAATAATCACACACCGGCTTTTGGAACTCAAATTACATATAAACCTAGCACAAATACTTTATTAAACTGGAGCACATATATTGGAAATGAACAACCAAATAGTCTTACAAAATGGCGCTATTTTAATAATTTTTATGGTCAATTTCAACTTACAAAAAAGCTAGGATTAATTGCAGGTTTTGATATTGGGATTCAACAGCACAGGGGAATTTTAAACACGATTTCAGGTTTTGATAAATGGTATTCGCCAGTTTTAATTATAAAATATGCACCAACATCAAAAACCAGCATAGCGGCACGAGCCGAGTATTATTCAGATAAAAATGGAGTCATTATTTCTAGTGTAAAAGGATTTCAAACCTTCGGCTACTCCTCTAACTTTGATTATGTACTCTCTGAAAATAGCCTATTCCGAATAGAAGGAAGAATATTATCCAGTAAAGAAAAAAATTTCAATTCCAATTCTAACAAGAACTATTTTATAACCACTTCGCTTGCTATTTCATTTTAAATTATCAGTAACTTTTAAATCACTTGTTAAATTTAAGATAACATTTTTAACATTCTAATCACCAAACCATAATTTGAATAAATGAATTTGGTAACATCGAATGTCTCTTTTTGTACTCTTAAAAAAACAACTATGATAAAAAAATTATTACCAATTATTCTAAAATGTTTAATTCTAGTTTTTTCACTTACAGAATTAAAGGCCCAAACGAAACTTGATTACAAATTTATTGTTAGTGGATGCAATCGGGTAGATCCAGCAGACACATTAGGCAATCCTTCTACAGCAAATGTGTATCAGTTGAACAGAATGTTTCAGGAAGTGTCTCAGATGAATCCACTCCCAAAATACTTATTTTTTGCAGGTGACATGGTTTTAGGATACGAAAAGGACACTTTAAAACTTGAAAAACAATTAACAAATTGGTTGAGCCTATATAAAGCTTCCCCCCTATTTAATACTTCCGTTCAACTTGTAGCCATTCAAGGAAATCATGAAACCCAAGACAAGGCCGCAGGTAAAGTTTCATTTGTTGCTGCAGAAAGAACTTTTATCAGAGTAATGGGAAAGTACATTATAGGCAGTAATGGTCCTGTTGCAACCGGTCTGATTGCCGGTACCGACAGTTTAATTACCGACCAAAGTAAACTTACTTATTCTTTTGATTTTAATAATGACCATTTTGTTATTGTTAATACTGACCCGGTGGGAAGAGATGGTAAGGCATCTTATAAATGGATAGCAAATGATATAAAAAATGCACGGTTAAAAGGCGCTCGTCATATATTTGGGATTGGTCATAAACCAGCCTATACAGGTCATTTTAAAACAACTGCTGACGGGTTGGAGAATAATTTAGTGCAACGCGATAGTTTTTGGACAAATATGGAGAAATATCAAGCTGACGCATATTTTTCTGCTCATATTCATGCTTCAGATTCTATTCAGCCACATTCCTCTAAAACCTGGCAAATAATTGCAGGAAATGGAGGAAGTCTTGTTGAGCCATTGTTTGCTTCTGCTCCAAATGCTTATTTTGGGTATGTGGTTGTAAATGTTTGGTCCAATGATTCAGTGGATGTTAAAAATATGGGACGTGATGCAGTAATGACTGCTGCATCTTATACAGCTGCCACTCCAAGCAATCCTACAACGCTTAGAACTTCTTACAATATCAATGTGAACCCTACAATTAACCATACTCAGTATTCTAATTCTACTTCGGTAGGCCCATTTACACTTATAGCAACCATTAAAGACAATATAGCAGTAACATCCGCACAGTTAAACTATAATGTGAATGGTGTTGTTAGAACCGCTATCATTCCTACTATTTCAGGAAATACTTACACATTTCTTATTCCTGCCCAAACTTCTTATGGAGTTATTTCATATAACATTCAAGCAAATGACATCTCAGGTTTTAAAATATATTCCTTAGGTGCTTCTAATAAATATTCAAACTTCAGTTATGGGCCATTAACACAAACTGGCCCGAATAGTTCAAGATCTCCTTATCTTGAACCAATAGCTCCTGGTGTAAAAACAACTTCGATACTAAGCACCGGTGATTCAATCGGTAATTATAAAATGGCAGGTACTCCTGATGGATTGGGTGCTTTTGATAATGGAAACGGAACATTTACAGTATTAATGAACCATGAATTCATAAACACTCTTGGAATTGCCCGAGCTCATGGATCAAAAGGGTCTTTTATTTCAAAATGGGTAATTAATAAAAACAACCTTAGTATTGTTAGTGGGAGCGATCTGATGAAAAACATTAATCTATGGGACACTATTAGCAAATCATATAAGACTTATAATTCTGCAAATCCTTCAACTTTGGCTGCATTTGGAAGATTCTGCTCGGCAGATTTACCTGCAGTCTCAGCTTTCTATAATGCTAAAACAAGCCTTGGCACTCAAGAAAGGATCTTTATGAACGGTGAAGAAACTAACGACGAGAGCCGCGCCTTGGCTCATATCGTTACAGGTACCAACGCCGGCAATAGTTACGAGCTACCTGCCTTAGGAAAGGCTGCCTGGGAAAATGCAATTGCAAGTCCATATTCAGGAGATAAAACAGTTGTTGGATTAACTAATGACGGAACCGATGGACAAGTTTATTTCTATATTGGGACCAAAACTAATGCAGGAACTGAAATTGAAAAAGCTGGCTTGACCAATGGAAGACCTTGGGGTGTTAAAGTAGTAGGCTTTGCCGCTGAAAGAACAAGTACAACTTCTAATGTCGCCTTGCCTGCTGCCGGAACACGCTTCAGTGTAGTTGATTTAGGAGTGGTTACAAACATGTCAGGAGCTGCATTTAATGCAACTAGCAACACCTTAGGAATTACCAAGTTCTCTCGCCCAGAGGACGGTGCATGGGACCCTTCAGTTCCAAATGATTTTTACTTCAACACTACCGACCAGATTGACCAGGTAATGGACGGTGTTGGCACTCTAATCGGCCGCAGCCGTGTTTGGCGTTTACATTTTGACGATATATCAAAGCCCGAGCAAGGAGGAACTATTGAAGCAGTGTTAGATGGTACTGAAGGTCAAAATATGTTGGATAACATGACCATAGATAAATTCAGTCATATACTCTTGCAAGAAGATGTTGGGAATTCTGTTCACAATGGTAAAATTTGGGAATACAATATTAAAACTGATAAAATAACAAAAATCGCAAAACACGATGCATCTCGTTTTGGAGATGTTGGTATTGCTGCAACTGCTCCATTTAACGTAGATGAAGAAAGTTCAGGAATTATTGATGTTCAGGATATCTTAGGCGCGGGTATGTTCTTAACCGTTGATCAAGCTCATTATACTATGTCAACTGAATTGGTTGAAGGCGGTCAGTTGCTGACCCTGTTTAATCCTAATACCTTAAATTCATTTTTAGGTGCAACTCCATTTAGTTCACAATCACCATTTATTGTACCTATTGCTGCAGGCGTTACCGTTAAATCGATAATTAGTGCCGGAGATTCAATTGGTAACTATAAGATGGCTGGCACTCCTGATGGATTAGGCACTTTTGACAATGGAAACGGAACTTTTACACTGTTAATGAATCATGAATTCCTAAATAATATGGGCGTTTCTCGTGCCCATGGATCAAAAGGTTCATTTATTTCAAAATGGGTAATCAATAAAAACGACCTAAGTGTAATTAGTGGAGGAGATTTGATCAAAAATGTAAACCTTTGGGATACCACAACTAAATCCTATAAAACATACAACTCTTCAAATACTTCCGCATTAGCTGCTTTCGGAAGATTCTGTTCAGCAGATTTACCTCCTGTTTCGGCCTTTTACAATAGCATCACAAAACTTGGAACACAGGAAAGAATTTTTATGAATGGCGAAGAAACTAATGACGAAAGCCGTGCATTGGCTCATATTGTTACAGGGGCAAATGCTGGAACAACATATGAACTACCGGCCCTTGGAAAAGCCGCTTGGGAAAACGCAGTTGCTGCTCCTAATACAGGAAATAAAACTGTTGTAGCATTAACCAACGACGGTACTGACGGTCAAGTTTACTTTTATATTGGAACCAAAACTAATACTGGAACGGAAATAGAAAAGGCCGGTTTAACAAGCGGTAAACCTTATGGAGTTCAAGTTTCAGGTTTCGCGGCAGAAAGAACTAGTTCAACTTCGAATATTGCATTACCAATCCCTGGAACACGCTTTAGTTTAGTTGATTTAGGATTCGTTCAAAATATGACAGGTATTGCATTTAATTTAGCCAGTAACACAGCAGGAGTTACAAAATTTTCAAGACCGGAAGATGGGGCCTGGGATCCATCCAATTTAAGGGATTTTTATTTTAACACAACAGATCAGCTTGATCAGGTTACAGACGGAGTTGGAACACTTATTGGCCGAAGTCGTGTTTGGCGTTTACGCTTTGATGATATTAACAGACCGGAATTAGGTGGAAGTATAGAAGCTGTTTTAGATGGAACAGAGGGTCAAAATATGTTGGACAATATGGCTATCGACCATTTTGGTCACATATTGCTCAACGAAGACGTGGGGAATGCTGCCCACAATGGAAAAGTTTGGGAATATACCATTGCCACGGATAAATTGACCCTTTTAGCTAAACACGATGTTAGTCGTTTCGGAGATATTGGTATTGCTCCAACTACCCCATATAATGTGGATGAGGAAACTTCCGGAATTATTGATGTTCAGGATATCTTAGGCGCTGGAATGTTCTTATTTGTTGATCAAGCACATTATACAATGTCAACTGAATTGGTTGAAGGCGGTCAATTACTTGCGTTATTTAATCCGGATACCAAATTAGCCAACCCGAAAATAGCAGTAGTTGGCAATAATGTATACATAGCCAAAGGAGATGCGTCTCCAATTTATATTGATAATACGGATTTTGGAAGTGTGGAAAAAGGCAAATCAAAACTTCAAAATTTTGAAATAAAAAATGCAGGACCTGGAACATTAAAGGTTAACGCCATTAGATTTACAGGTGAAAATGAACTTGAATTTTCATTAATTAGCCCTAGTTCCTTTCCTATTAATATACCTGTAAATGCGTCTCAAACTATTAGCGTCCAATTTGAACCAAAATCTTTAGGCGGCAAAGTAGCTTCCATAATGATTTTAAATAATGATTTTGACCTACCCGAATTTGATTATGTATTGCAAGGGTTTGGAGTGGTGAATACATCAATAGCCAATATTGATGGCAAAAAAAACAAACTGATGGTTTATCCGAATCCAAATAACACGGGTACCCTTAACTTCAGCACAACTATTTCGCTTGAAATATTTGATTATACTGGAAAGCTTATAAAAACTGGAGCCATGGTAAATGAAATAAATGTTTCTGATATGGTTAAGGGAATTTATTTATTAAAAACCTCCGATGGAGAAACAAAGAAATTTATCATTCAATAACTACTCAATATTATAAATTTAAAGCCCGCTATGTAAATGGCGGGTTTTTTTATGCTTGTTATTTTCAAAAATGGTTTAGCGAAGGCCGCCAAGAAGATTCCCATATAAATTAGAACTCAGCATTATTTGAATAAATTGAGACAATCAAGGTAAAAATGATTTAAATTGTTTCCCTGAAATTACCTTCAACTTTAAAATATAATCACCTATTATCTTGGTGAAAACTCAAATGTAATAAACACAAAAAAACGGTCACTTTCACAAGCAACCGTTTTAACGATATAAACAAAAAGTAATATAATTAAAGCTGGATTTATATAGCCAATGCCTGATTATGCGCCATTTGTTCCATTATAAACTTACGGTACCAATAACCGCTGTGCTTTATGGTTCTCTTTTGGGTTTCAAAATCTACATGAACCAAACCAAAACGTGGGTTAAAACCCTCGGCCCACTCAAAGTTATCCAATAAACTCCATACAAAATACCCCTTAATCTTGTCCGTTTCTGAAAGTGCTTTTTGTAACTGATATACATTTTGCTTCAAAAATTCAATTCGGTTGGTATCTGGTTCGCCTTGGTAAGGTTGAGGTTCATGAAATGCTGCGCCGTTTTCTGATACAATTATGCTTTTTACTTTATCATAACTGGCGGCAAATTTTAAAACGTGATGTAACGCTGGAGGGTGAATTTCCCAATCCATGGCTGTAAGTGCTACATTGCGCAATTTGGCCGGAACAATGCGAGCATGTAAATACGGCGTATACCAATTCGCAGCCACAATTTCACGGGTATAATTTTGAACTCCTATAAAATCAAAGTCAAACTGCATTCGTTTTTCATCGCCCTGGCGCATATAACGTTCCACTTTTTGTAAAAATGGAAGTTCTTTTATTGGATAACCATAGCCCAAGGCCGGCTCTAAAAAAAGCCGATTTAGCAAAGCATGTATTTTTTCGGATGCAATGATATCAGCCGGATTTTGAGTTAATGGTTCCACCTGAGACATGGAAAATGAGGTACCAATATTGGCATTACTAACTTCGGTTCTCAAGATTCTTGCACCTTCGGCCTGGCAAATTGTCGCATGATGCATAGCTGGAATAAAATTCCCCATACCCATTCGGCCCGGAGCATGCAAACCTAAAAAATAGCCTGCACCAGTAAAAGCCATGGGCTCATTAAGCACTATCCAGTCTTTCACTCTATCTCCCAAGTGCATAGCAATTGTCAAAACGTAATCCTTAAACCAATTTATAATATTTCGATTAGTCCATCCACCCTTACTTTCAAGGGCTGCAGGTAAATCCCAATGGTAAATTGTAGCCCAAGGGCGAATATTATTTTCAAGGCATTTATCAATAAGCCTCTTGTAAAAATCCAAACCTGGGTGATTGACATGACCATAACCCATAGGATATACTCTTGGCCAGGCAATTGAAAATCTAAAATTCGGAATTTCCAGTTTCTTTATTATCTCAATATCATCATTGTAATGGGTATAAAAATTACAACCTATTTGATTGTTATGATTATTTTTTATTTTGCCTTTACGTAAAGAAAAATCATCCCAAATAGAAAGCCCTGACCCATCGGCTTGCGGGAAACCTTCAGTTTGCGCAGCCGAAGTGGCGGTGCCCCATATAAAATCAGAAGGAAAGCGTTCCTGAATTATCACGATTTATATTGGGCGAGTTAAAATAATAATCCAATGGTTCATTTTTACTATATAATTTGGAAGCAAAACTTTCTAATATTGGACCATTGTATAAATCAATAACCTTATCCGAAATTATTTTGGCGTTATCTGGGTAATTCATTTTGAAAGAAGCAGTGCTATTTAAAACTTTATTAATTAAAATTGGTGCATCATTTGATTCCAATGATTTAAGAACTTTAACCCCAAATTTCTGAAGGGTATAAGCGTTAAATTTTTGCTCATATTGTCCTTTCATTGGGATAACAATCATCTTTTTCCCTAAATGTAACGCTTCAGAAGTGGTTCCGAATCCAGCAGCAGTCAAAACAATATGGCTACTCAAAAGTTTCTCATTAAACAGATGCCCATTTACAGGCTCAAATTGAACATCGCCTTTTTTATAAGCTTTTTTTGAGTGCTTAGAAAAGACTATCCATTTAAAATTACCAACTTTTTTTAAAGCTTTATAAATTATTTCATCGCTATAAAAAGGCAGATAAACCAATCCGTGGCCTTCATTTGTATTCAAACCCAATCGTATTTCATCTCGAATTACTGGAGTTACTATGTGCTCATCCACAGCCTCAAAATGAAATCCGATATTGTATTGGCATTGAGCATAATTTTCCATAAAAACCCTACTAACAGAAATTGGAGGCCATGGCTTTTTTATTTTTGGGTGCAATACTGAAACCTGATTACTGATACCAATAGTTGGGATACCAACTTTGGAAGCTGCCCAAACCGAAACAGGTTCAAAATCACTCACTACAAAATTGTAATTCTCAACGGGTAATTGTTTTATTTCTTTAAAAAAGGTGGAAAGATTGTTTTGCTTGAACGTTTGCTTATAATTAATTCCACCTTTTTGTCCAAATACAAATCCAAGTCCCTTAAAATTATACTTAACTTCAATTGGTAATTTTAATTCATTATGTATGCCACTAACCAAAACATCAACATCGGCTCGTTTTTGGAGTTCATTAATTATACTAATACTTCTAGTAATGTGGCCGTTTCCGGTTCCTTGTATAGCATATAATATTTTCATGGTTAAGAGGCTATGTTAAATTCTTTTAACAATTCGTTGTAGAGTTGTTTATTATTTTTATCCGTATGATGTTCTTCTTCCGTGTCTGTAATTAATTCATCCATTTTAATGAGCTCCCATTTACCTTTATTATACTCTAAGGCAGTTAAATTTTCTATCCAATCCCCTGAATTAAGGTAGGTAACTTTACCTTCTTTGGTTTCAATTTCACGTATTTCAGGTTGATGGATATGACCACAAACCACATAATCATACTTATTTTCAATGGCAATATTGGCGCAGGTTATTTCAAAATTATTGATAAATTTTACGGCACTCTTCACACTATTTTTTACCCGTTTTGATAATGATATTTTGCGTCGACCCATTTTTCTAAGTAAAAAATTTACAAATCGGTTTATTAAGATCAATAGGTCATAACCCTTCGCTCCCAATTTAGCAAGCCATTTACTATGCTGCATGCAAACGTCGAACACATCACCGTGAAAAAACCAGGCTTTTTTACCATTTAGTTCTAATATTACTTTATTACAAACAGCAATATTTCCTAATTGTAATCCTTCAAATTTTCGAAGCATTTCATCATGGTTGCCAGGTATGTAATAAACTTTCGTCCCATTTTCTGAAAGCTTTAAAATTTGCCTTATCACTTTCATGTGGCTTTTGGGCCAATAGCTTTTACTAAATTGCCAAATGTCAATAATATCGCCATTTAGAATCAATATTTCAGGGGCAATAGATTCTAAATAATGTTTTAATTCTTTAGCATGACATCCATAGGTACCCAAATGAACATCTGAGACTACGGCTAACCTTACTTTTCGTTTCATCATCTTTTTAATGCTTTAATCCTGAATAGAAATCATTAAAAATAAATCGAATAAGAAATTGAATAACTCCGAATTTTAATCTTTGAAAAAAGTCATTTATCACGCCGCTAAATAACTATCTGAAATTAAAAGCAATAAAACCTTAGTCTTAAGTTATGGTTAAAAATATGGTGTCCAATGTTAACAAAAAGAGGCACCCAACAATGGGTGCCTCTTTTTGTTAAAGCAATATTAGACTTTACCTTAACAGATATATCTTTCTGGTTTCTTCATATCTGTCATTATAAATTCTGAGCATATAAGCGTTGTCATATAATGAATCATTTAAATTAAAGGAATAAAGATCCAATCCCTGAATTTCAAATTTCATTCGAAGTTTTCCATTCATATCCCATAATTCAAAATGAATTGGTAAATCTAAACCGAAGGCTTCTAAATCAAATACGGTAAGAATTCCGTCAGTTGGATTTGGACCTAATCGAATTAATGAAGTAGAAGGAGCTTCTAATACCTGGAATGTATCTGCCTGAGTGCATCCATTACCGTCGGCAACACTAATGGTATAAATACCCACCGGTACCTTTAATAAAGTATCATTATTATTTGCAGAATTCCCATTCCATCGATAAGTGTAAGGCAAAGTACCACCATTAACTTTTACAAATACAAATCCGTTGGATTCTCCAAAAGTGGCGGTTGTACCATCAGCAAAAACTTTAAGACTATCTGGTTCGCTTACATCGGCACTATCATTGCGAGTGCAGCCGTTTTTGTCGGTAATAGTTACCACATAATGTCCGGCTTTTAGGTTTATAGCATCTTCAGTGGTTTGAGTATTACTCCAAACAAAAGTATATGGTGAAGTTCCACCTGTAACGGTTAAATTAATACTGCCATTCGATAAATTTTTACACTTGGCATTTGATACAAGATGGATAGCGGCAAGAGGTGCTGTTGGCTGAGCCACAATAGCTGAATCCTTAAGTATACAATTATTGCCATCAGTAACGGTTACTTTATATTTACCGGTTACAAGATTAGTAATATCTTTCGCAGTTGCTCCGTTTGACCATGAATACTTATATCCTAAAGTCCCTCCAGAAACAGTCAAGGTTAATCCTCCGTCATTACCACCAAAACAATTAACTGCCGAAGAAATAATTACACTAGATAATGGTGAGGCCGGTTGCCAAATAGTTACTGAGTCTTTTATAGTACAAAGGTTTTTATCAGTAACCAGTACTATATATTTCCCTAAAATTAAATTTAAAATATCTTCTGTGTTAATTGAATTACTCCAAACATAAGTATAAGGAATTGTACCACCGTTTACAGTTAAATTAGCTGAACCATCATTGCCTCCAAAACATTTTACATCCAATTTAGTAATTCCAGTTGACAAAGGTGCAGCAGGCTGTAAAACATCTATTGTATCTTTTAATTGGCAATTATTAGAATCTAAAATAGTTACGTAATAAGTTCCTAATACAAGGCCTGAAATATCTTCAGTTGTTTTGCCATTAGACCATATAAAAGTATATGGTGATGTTCCTCCAACCACTGATAGATTAGCTAAACCATCGGAACCTCCAAAACAATTTACAGGAGTCTGAATAATTGAAGATGATACAGGAGCCGCTGGTTCTGAAATAAAGGCGATGTCAGACACAGTACATAAATTTTTATCGGTTACTGTGACTTTATAAGTCCCGGTTGGTTTTAGGGAAATATCTTCTGTTATATCACCGCTGTTCCAACTGTATACATAAGGAGTTAATCCCCCTGAAATACTTAAATCAACAGCACCACTTGAACCATTATAACATTTCACTTTGTTTATTATATGTGATGCAACTAACAATGTGGGTTGATTAACCATGCCCGTAGTTTGAATAGTACAACCATTTTTATCAGTTACTGTTAAGGTATAATTACCAGAAACTACATTAATTAAATCTTTAGTAGTTCTACCATTTGTCCAAATAAAACTATATGAATTAACGCCACCTGAAATAGTAACATTTATACCTCCATTACTTTGACCAAAACATTTAACATCGGTAACAATATTAGAAATAACGAGCTTGGTTGGTTCTGTTATTTTAACACTATCTTTTAAACTACATCCGTTGGCATCAGTCACAGTTACTCGATAAGTGCCTATTACCAATCCTGTCAAATCCTGATTAGTGGACTGTCCCGATGGAACCACGCCACCGCTTGTCGCTGTCCATGCATAAGTATATCCTGTTGTTCCGCCGGTTACTGTTAAATCTATCGACCCTGTGGAATTACCATAACATTTTACATCCACCTGTGTTTTGCTGCTCGCTAATGCCGCCGATGGTTGAGTAATGGTAGCACTATTAGTTGTGGTACAACTATTGGCATCTGTTACAGTTACATTATAAACACCGGACACCAATCCTGTCAAATCCTGATTAGTGGACTGTCCCGATGGAACCACGCCACCGCTTGTCGCTGTCCATGCATAAGTATATCCTGTTGTTCCGCCGGTTACTGTTAAATCTATCGACCCTGTGGAATTACCATAACATTTTATGTTTACTTGATTATAGGATTGAGAGAGTTTTGCCGGCTGGGTAACACTGGATGTATCTCGAATTAAACAACTGTTTTTGTCGGTTACTGTAAGATAATATGTTGCTGCAGTTAGAGAATTAATATCTTCAGCTGTACTAGAATTACTCCATGAATAGGTATATGGAGTAGTTCCTCCAGTAATAGTTTCATTTATTGCTCCATCATTGCCTCCAAAACATTTTACATTTGTGATGACATGTGATTTTGCAAGTTTCGAAGGTTGCCCAACACCTGCTGACTCAGAATTTACACATCCCTTTGCATCCTTAACGGTTACGGAATATGTTCCTGCGCCAATATTTATTAAATCCTGAGTCGTGGCTGAATTGTTCCATAAATAGGTATATGGTGCATGACCTGCTACCACAACTATATCAATAGCACCATCATTATTACCAAAGCACAGAGGCTGGGTGATAGTAATAGAGGACACTTGCGGCAATAGGTTTTTAGAGATTATAATTTCATCAGTAGCTTTACATCCCGTGGTAGCTGTAACTTTTACCCAATATGTACCATATACCGATACAGTTTTTGTTGAAGTTGTAGCACTATCTGACCATTTGTAGGAGCTGTAGCCGCTTCCAGGATTTAATACCAGACTAAAGGTAGTTCCTGTACAAAAAGCAGTATCTGTTCCTAAAGTAATTACCGGGCCCTGCTTCAATTGGAAGAAGTCAGAAGTATCCATTATAGATGAGTTATTGGCGTTAACCGCTAAAATTATATATTTCTTAATACCGGTTATATTTCCGGGTATTTTCCAGCGGTATAAGGTATCTGTTCCGGCCAGACCAGTTGCGAAAGTTGTGAATGTTTTGCCTGAATCGGCCGAATACTTAAGATTTACCGAACTAATAAAAGAGCGTAACCAACGAATTTTTAAGGTATCACCTGTGCAAAGACTTGTGCCTGTAGGAAATGGTTTAAAAAAATCTTTAGAAGCAATGCTAAAATTAATATCAGGAGTAGTTTTAGTATTTTCACGGTTATCAACATTGTCAAAAGCAATAGAGAAAGCGGAATAGCTTGAGCCATAATTTCCTCTAAAATTGATAAAGGTATCGGAAATTGCCTTAGCAAACAAATTATAAGCCCCTCCGTTTTCCGAAACATACACATCAAAATTATTCATACCTGAGCCACCTGTATCGTCATTTCCTCTCAATATCATAGGTACTATTGTAGAATCAATGATACTGGCAACGCTTTTTATATAACTGCTTGGTGCTTTTGCATCGATCAGGTTAAATATCCTGGGTGTAGGTACAGCAGGATTGTCATCAAAAACAATGATGGCTTTTGCTCGAATGCTGTCACCAGTTTTTGCTGTTGTTCTCGCTTTTATTGTATAATTAACGAAACCCTCACCCTTATGTGTCATTGTATCATTAATACCCAGAAAACCTTTTGTACCGCTTGCCGGTGGCAATCCGGTAGAAGGATCAATGCTTTCAAATATCCAGAAGGCCTCCCTACTGCTTTGGTCTAATCCGGCAGTAACATCCAAAAATATTCCAAAGGAATCTCTTAAATCCAGACGTTTACTGTAAGTAGTACTATTGTCAGGTACATCAAATGAGTATTTATAAAATCCAAAACTTGATAACCTGAACGAGGTAAGGTCAGTATTTGAATCGAGTTTGTGGTTAATAGTTACCTTTTGAGCCGGGCCTGTGGCAAACTTCGGGTCATTTTCAAAACGAATTTTATAAGGCAACGTTGCGTTGATTGATACCCACTTGCTGTCGCTATAACTCGGCGGCCCGATAATTTCATTAGGGTCATAGGAACAAACAATCGGGACATACATTACCCAGGCATTAATCTGTCCCTGACACCCGTTTTTATCAGTTGCAATTGCTGTGAAAGAACGATAAAAACTGCTGGATCCGGAACATACTACTTGTTGAATGGCATTTGGCCAATTATATGTATATGGAGGGGTACCGCCACTTGCAGATGCTGTTAAAGTAATTGTAAAACTTCTTTGACAAGCTCCAATTACCAAACCGCCTCCCGAAACTGTCACTCTAACTTTTTCCGGTCCATTCACCTTTGCTTTGTCTATAGCTTCACAATGGTTTACAGTATCTTTAACCCTTATAATGTATCTTCCGGTGTCAAGATTAGAAATATCCTTACTTCTTGCTAAGATGGAGGCAGTTGTATCTCCTTTGTGCCAATAGTATTCACATTTTGTTATTGAGTTACCTAATCTATTCTTTACCGTAAGTTTAATTTCGCCTTCTCTTGAATCAATACATTTTGTATCTTTTATATCAAAAGTAAACATTAAACTATCATCGCCTTTGCAACATTTCTCACCCACACCTACAGCATACCAGGCTTCACAAACCTGCTTATATTCAAATGAATTTTTACCATGTAAATCCGCGGCAGCTAAAAGAGTTGCCTTGCGACTTGCAATAAAATCAGAAGAAGCTGTCAGATAACCAGTAAGTGCCAGATAAGCGATTTGTTCACTCTTGGTTTGCCCGATTTGTTTAACATCAAAAGCATGATTCAAAGGTGCATCATTCGTACCGCTTCCACCATCTGTTATAAGATAAAACCAATAATTTTGTACTCCGGAGTTAAAATGAACCCCACCTTCATCATAGGCATCAGTTGTGGTTTTCCAATATGTTCCCTTGTAGGTATCAGGGCAATGCAACCATGAAAAGTCGTAGGGAGCACTTTGGCCGGTATTACCTGATTTATTTGGATTATCCATATTTCTTTCAGCATCTCCAGCAGGACCGGGTGAGGGAGTAAAAGTTTCTTCAAATAATTCCCAATTAGCTGCCTTACCTGATGCGGAAGCACAGTGTCCGAAAATATCGGCGAATGATTCATTAAGTGCACCGGATTCGCCCCGGTAGGTAAGATTTGCGGTTGCATTAATTAATGAATGCGAAAACTCATGACCAACCACATCCAGTGAAATATTATCTGAACCTCTAACTCCATCTTGTTTTCCAAAATACATTTGATTCGTAGCCGGACTAAAAAATGCATTATTATAATCCTTATTCCATCTTACGTTCATTTTTAGCGCTCCACCATTACCATCATAAGACTTTCGCCCGAGGGTATTTAGGTAATAATCATAAACTACTGCCATTCCCCAATGGATGTCAATACAATACTTTTGTTCGGTAGAATCAAAATTGTTGTCAGGGTCTGTAACTATTCCTCCACCTATAGGAACATAAGTAGCTGTAACATCACCTTGAGTAACATTTCTGTAATTAAATGTTCTAATTTTTCTAACAGTATCCTCTAAACTATATCCGCCGGTTATTTTTTTTGTATTGATATTTTTTTGCCCGGAATGTATGGTTGTACCCCTCCCATCTGCATGTTGCAACCCATTATACTTGTATTCAACTTGACCGCTAACGGCATTTATATATACAAACCAGTATTCAGGTTGTAGTGTGGAGATTTTAACTTCATAACAAAGGGTCACTTTGTTTGTGTTGATTCCCTTTATCGAAGCATATTTTAAATCAATTTGGGGCTGCACTCTACCTTCATCACCGAAAAAATAGTCTTTTTCAGTTCGATCTACTGACTCAAGAGCAAATTTTAAGGCTTCTTCTTTGGTCTTTGCCGGAACAGCAACTTCAGCCGGGTCGCGAGGAATTCCAATAATACAAATAATACTTCCTGATTTATCCCTTTTAAAAATCATATCGCCTCCGACTACTGGAAAATTTCCAATTATTTGATCCACTTTTGTTAAGGTGAATTTCTCCTTTATATCCTCACTTTTTACTTTAAAAGTGAAATTTTTTGATATACCATAAATTTCACCCAATACATTAGGCATTTCATTTAAGGTAGTTTTATTCCAAGAAGGGTGGGGTTCCAAATAAAATAACTGACCTAAGTTATTATACTCCTTTTCTAATGTCTGAACATTACCTGTTTGGGCATACACATTAGATGCAAAAAACCCAAATACCAGTGTAAATATTTTCCCTGTATTTATTATCTTTTTCATGAGTTTTTATTTAATTATGGTGAATCCTAGTGCATTTGAAGCTTTTGTATAAACATCGACCGAACCATTTCCGCCGGGCCTTAGCCGGCCTGAAGGACCTCCGCTTTCTTGTACCACTATTTCCAGACTGGTTAATCCTTTGCTCAGTCCTTCCTGTGTAAGTGATATTGGAGCACCTCCTTCACTGCTTATGATTATCTTTTTATCAATAATATCTACATTGCCATTATTATTAAACAGAACTTTCATGGATGTAATATTATTGGTTCTCATATTACCCGGACGGGACACACTGATATTCAAATCGCCTTCGTTGCCGGGTACAACTTTAAAGCCCTTTTTAAGTGTTGTTCTTTCAAAAGACTTTATACCGTTAACATCATAATATCCTGTATCATAACCTGTAAGTTTAAATGTAACATAAACTTCAGTAGGATCAATGCTAATAATACTTGTTGGACTAATACTTCTATAATTGTAATTTGCCATTGTGTCTCCGACTGAAACCGGATAGCCTGCACCATTTCTTGAAAGAGAAAAAGTCATACCAACATCTAATTTTGAACCTTCAACTAAGACAGTAACTTGTCCTGTATTACCTCCGACTGATGGGGTAACCTTCCTTATTTCGAAAGGCATTATACGGGCAAATAAAATTATCGGCTGCCAGGTTGGTGGACCCGTTTTTTGTCCAGCGGTTAAAAGGTAATATGTACCTTCTTTTAATTCAGGGATTATTATCTCCTGGTTGCCTTTGAATGGTTCGCGGTATTTGTAATCGAACTCTGAACCACTTACCATGGAACCATGTCTTACAAAAATTTCGTTATTCCCTTTTACTGAATCGGCTTTTAAAGTTATCAGTAACGATTCTCCTATCAAACTTGAAGGAATTTCAATTCTGTAATATATTTTCTCCCCGTTTGTAAGTGTATCTTTTGTTTTAACTGCCAAAGGCAGGATTGGAACATTGACATTTAGAAGGTTAGCGGCAGTATTTGTATTATTTGTATCATTGCTTTCATTGATATTGTTCAATACATCTGTAGAAACAAGTACATAATAATTACCAATGCTCACACCGCTAACTAGAAGTGTTTTGCTGTGAGAGGTTTCAACTCCAGGTGCCAATGAGAAATAATAAGATTCCGATTTGAGCAATAAGTCGGAGGCATCCTGTTTGGTGTCGGCTGAAAGGTAAACGTTATCCGTCATCGTGCCACTCGCAGGATTACTTCCTTTGTTTTTAACTTTCCAAATCATGTTAATGCTCTTTCCACTAATAACACTATCCGGACTTGTAACCTGGGAAACTATCAGATCGGCAGGTGGGGCTTTACTCAAACTAGTTAAAGATGAAACCACATTGTTTCCTTCATTTGTATATTCATATTCTACATTGGCTCCGTCTGTTTTTATAATGATAATATAATTTCCCACTGAACTTAGTGGTATAGAAAAGTTACCTGAATCATTGTAATCGGCATTAACGGCAATGTTACCTGTGTGGGTCTTTTCGCCTAAGAAATAATCCGAATTATCAATTAAATAGTCAGTCGATAAGAAGAATTGATCCTTCCAGGCGCCGGAACGCGTTGATCCGCTTCCCTTATTCTCCACTTTCCATTTAATTTTCATTGGTTGGCCGGATGTTCCCGTCGATGGAATATCCCAAGATGTAATTCGAAGATCAGGAGGAGGTGTTAAATTAATTCTTAATTTTTTAGCACCTCCTGTAGATTTACAAACAGCCTTATTATTGTTTGTTGTATCAATATCTTTAATCAAACGGCCTATATCTACTTTTACCAGCATATAATAGTTTCCGTCCAATCCGTCAGGAATGGTAATTGATTTTGAAATATAATAGGTGCTGTCTTTATCCAAAGCCTTGCTGATAGGGATTGTTGCAACTAAAACATCTCCCGTATTCAGAATTGAATCTGTTGATAGATATACAGCATCATTCCACGAACCTATTGCGGTCTTGGCCTGACCGATATTTTTAACTGAGTAAGTCAGGGTATATGAACTTCCGGAGCCCATTGTATCTTTTACTGCAGGACAATTTACTTTTAAATCCACCGGTGGGTAACCATCTATAAATATTTTCTTTGTTCTGATAATATTATTTGAATCATTAAAATGTTCGTAAACAGTCTTATCCGCATCAGTAAATAGGAAGTAATAATAATTACCCTTTGCCATCGAAGCCGGCAAAGTCATGTATGCTGTTTTACTGTACAAGGCCTGGGTATCCAAAGCCGTAGTTCTAGCATTTTCCCCAATACCAGTAACTTTCGTTAAGTTAAATACAGAATCTTTTGAGAAATAGTATCGGTCCTTCCAGATTGGATTTGCTTTTGATTTGCCCTGGTTTTTTACTTCATAACCTAAACCAATTAATGCACCTGCTTTAGCTGAATCAGGGAAGGATGTAAATTTAGGTTTAAGGTCTGGATAAGGAGCTAATATTACATTCATTAGATTGCTGCGCTTATAATTATTTGTATCTTTTGTTTCAAATACTTCTTTGGACGCATCTGCCACAACAAAGAAATATCGGTTTCCATCGAATCCGTCCGGAATAGTAACATTCGTTGAACGAAGGAGTGAATCGTTTTTCAATATAGTAGCTGAATATCTGTAGCTTCCAACCTGTGTTGAATTATTTCTATTCCATGTTGCAAATTTTGAGATGTAAATACTGTCAATTCTTAGCCCTTGATAATCATTCCCCGGACCGAAATTTTTCACAGTCCAGATTATGGGTGTCATGCTTCCCGTTGTATCGGTTGATGAGACAACAACACGAATTACTCTTAAGTCAGGACTTTTTATTGTTATTTTATGTGCTGCGGAATTATTGTTACCTTCATTGCTTACTTCATTGATATAGGTATAGTAATCAGCATAAGCAAATAAGTAGAAAGGACCATTCATAGTCTTTGGAATTGTAAAATACTGAGATACCCTGCTGCTATCTTTACTAGCAATTGAAGCATGCGATACATAATTTAGTAATGTGGCAGTCAAAGGATTAAAGGTTGAAGTTGGGCTAATGAAAACTCCATCATAAAATCCTCCTCCAGTTGCGGTTCCTCCATCATTGATAACTGTATATTTTATCAGGATATTTTCTGAATTACTGGCAGTGTCTGTTGCAATCAGATTTTTGACGATCAAATCTGGTGGTGGGGTTAGGATAACTTTTATAGTATCACTTCCTTTGGTATTATTTGATTCCGATGCATGTTCATATTCATTATTATTATTATCGGTATAGACAACAAAGAAATATTTACCGGAGATAAAATTAGGTATTGTAACGGAAGCACTTACTCCATAAGTACTGTCAACATTCAGATTTCCACTATGGTATTTGGATCCTAAAAGGTAGGATGTACCATTTAATACCTTTTCCGTTGATAAATAAATCTTATCGGTCCAACCACCTGAGCGGGTTGCCCCAGTTCCACTATTTTTAACAGTAAAGTTAAGATTGGCGGTTGAACCTGAAAATGCGGTACTTGGACGTGTTACATTCGTCACTACAAGATCAGGAGGAGGTGTTAAACTAACCACCATTTTACCTGTATCATTTGCGGAGTTATTATTATTGTCTGTTTCGCTAACTGAACTATACTGGTCGGTTCTGATGAAAATATAGTAATTTCCACTAATTCCATCAGGAAGCATAACATTGGCCGATGAGGTATAGTTCTGTGATGCATTCAGTGCTGATGGGTTCAGGAATGCTCCTAAATACAAATCCGTTACATCGAGTACTTTATCACTGGATAAGTAAAGTGCATCGTACCAGCTGCCAGATGCTGATCCTTGTCCTGTATTTTTAACTTTCCAACTTACACTTATGGAATTGGATGAGAAGGCGGTATTGGGCGCATTTACTTCCTCCATTATTAAATCAGGCAAATGCCGCATTGTAAAGGTTTGTACCTTTCCAAAAGTTGAACATATCGGATTTCTGGCTTCAACTTGCCAGTTGTATTTATCGCCATATGTTAGACCACTTGTAATCTGATAGCTGATTTGTGTAGAGTTAGATAGTGTGGGAGTGCCCGGCCTTGAAGACGCGTATGGCCATACATACAAGTCATACCGAGTGGCTCCAGATGATGGGGCCCATGATAGGGTGAACGGGAAGTCAATTCCTGTACTTCCATTAGAAGGAACCATATTTTTAATGGAATCTGGTTTCTGATAATTTGTAAATGTTAATCGTAAACTATCATTCGCTCTGAATTTTTCTGCTGCTAAATCGGTCCAGGCCAACAATTTATATGTTGTATTTAATGATAAAGGAACTTTTGCAGAAAATTGATAGTCAAACTCTTTTCCGGGTTTTAAAGTATCAGTAAGTGTAGCACTCTTTATTGAACCTCCATCAATCCTGTAACGGACGAGGTAATTAACCTGTGGTTTATTACCGTAGTTAAATACTTTTATTTTAATAGCGCTTGAATCTAAACCACAACTGTTTACAGGGTAAAGAATAGCTGAAATACCCAGATTTTCAGGCAGACTTTGGAACTCATCTGCACCAATATCGGCTTTATATGTATTTCTGGTTTCAAAATCAATATCATCTGTAACTAATGCAATTGGAGTACAGGCACTATCGAGTGATGATAAATTTGTATGTAAATCATAGTCAGAGTTAAACGTTGGATTTAATGACACTGAATTTGCATCTTTTCCAGAGGCTGATTTCCATGCTGCAAGGTTAGTTTGATTTGTTCCGTTATAATTACCGATATTAGTTCCGCTGGTATATAAATCGTTGTAATTTGATTGTGAAATGCTTGGACTTCCAGAATAACCAATTGCATAACCGCCTCCCATATTGCCAAAAACATTGTTTCTTATATCATAACTGCTACCACCTGATTGAATGTATAGTGCATAGGATGACGAATTTGAGCCATAAAGATTAATACTGTTATGGTAAATGTTCACATGACTCGAATTGTTGATATTTAGGCCCCGTTCACTGTTATTTGAACCATTCAAAGCAATAAAATTATTGAAAATATTAGCTTTTGACCCACCTGTTCCGCTATGAGAATTTAAATAAATACCATTTGCACCTGCCTGCGAATGATGAATTTGGTTATGTGAGATTGTAAGTTCAAGCCCGGTATAGTTCAAATTTAGAGCTGTAGCAGCATACATAGAATTACCGAATTTGTTATATCTTATTTTAAATCCATCGGCGTATTGCATATAGATTGCACTACCGCTCTGATTGTTAAATGAGTTATTGTAAATGTTTATTCCTTTTTCATTTCCTGAATTCGAATAGGTATAGATACCATAGGTACCTCTGTCAAATCTGCAATTCTTAACGTTTAAACTGTCGTCTTTACTTGAAGGAGAATAGATACCAAAACTACTATAGTAGTAGTAATAATAGTATGTTGCAGAATTGGTCAAATCAAAACGACAATTTTCAAAACTTAGCCCATTTGAATTATTGTCATAAGTAATACCATTACAATTATAATAAGAGACCGGCACAAAACTTAGTTTTCTGAATTTTAAATAATCGGCACCATTAATGTGTATAATCTGCCCACTTGAGGACGCGTTGGTCAAAACAACATCAGAACTGTCACCTGTTGCTGATTCAATATATATCGGCCTGCTTGGGCTGGAGCCTAAGTAAGGATTTATAGTAAGGTCATGGGAATAAGTTCCTTCTCTTATTTTAAACCATACAGTATCTAAAACCCCAGCTAAATTTAATGCGGTAAATGCTTCAGTTAAAGTTGGATAATCAGGTGCTGATCCACCTACTGTATAAACACCCTTTAAAGCAGGATATACATCCAGTTTTTTCAAAGTGTCGTTGTAATTTGTAGTATCTGTTGCACCATTTGGCAAGGTGGTCCAGAATTGCAAATCATGTTTTTTACCTGAAACAAAGCTATAGGTTCCAATAGTTACAGTCTGTGTTTGGCTTGTTTTTAATGCCCCGGTCCAACTATAGCTACTTTGTAATGTTCCATTAACGCGCCATTTAATTGTAGCAGATTTTAATGAGTCAGATCCAAAGTTTTTAATAATAACTTTAACACTTTTTGACCCAGAAGCGAATAAAGCAACCGGTTCCATATAACTTAGGATTCCTGCGTCATTCGCTGATGGAATTACAAACTCATCTGCACCAATATCCGGTTTGTTGACATCACGTGCCTGACCATCAATATCTTTTGAAATAATATATTTATGGTTTCTTCCTTTTCCATCTAGGTCGGCAGCCCTAACGTGAAGATCGCTGTTACTGACGTAATCAGGATTTGAATTAACTGAACCCGCATCATAGCCTGTTGCTGATTTCCAAGCACTAAAAGTGGTATAGTTCGTTCCTGAACGATTTGCCAAATTTGAACCATTTGTGAAGTAGTTATTGAAATTGCACTTAATAAATGAACCACCATAACAGTAAATGGTATAACCCGCACCAGTGCTCACAAAATTATTATTATAACAGGTTGTCCTGTCAGGATAATTAAAGTACGCGGCATATGATGATGTGTTGGAACTTGAAATATGAATATTGTTGTTAAAGAAATTTAAATAACTTGGACTGTCAAAATAAACTCCAAAAACTCCCACATTTGAACGAACATGTACAAAATTATTGGCTATCAATGAAGTATCACTAGTTTTCCCATTGCATCCATACATGTATATTCCTGCGTATTCCTGATTGTAAATTTGATTATTCGTAATTGTATAGCCATCGCTTAAATAGGCACCATAGACACCATACCCATTGTAGTAACCGCTATTGTTTCTGTAAACCAAATTTTTATCGAAAACCAAATCCCTTCCATAGTTCGCATATAGTCCCATATAATACTGGTTTTCAAAATTGTTTTGATAAATATTTAAGTTGGAACCGTGTCCCAAACTTGAATAGCTATAGACGTAGAATCCAAATGAGCCATATTCAAAACGATTTTTGTAAAAATTAATCGTATTATAAGAAGGCTGGTCTGTGTTATTGTTATAAATAAATACCAATGCCTGATCCGATCCAGTAGGTGTCCCCGGATCGCCAATAATATTGCAGTCATGCACATTAATATTTTTAGAGGCGCCAAGGATTCCAATAACTGTATTATAATAGTATGGCAGGGTGGTTTGTAACGTCATATATCTTAAGGTTACACCGGTAACACTGTCGAGACCAATTGTATAGTTATTACCGTACGTTGGTGAACCAATCAGAAATACTTTGCTACTATCTCTGGCTTCGCTTTGGAAAATAATTGCGTTTGCTTTATTGGCTCCATAAATATAAGGAATTTTAATCTGTTCATAGTAGGTGCCATTCCTTACATCAAATCTCACTGAATCAATAATTCCTCCTTTTTTCATAGCATTTACTGCCTCTGTAAATGTGTTAAAATCAGGGGTTGCACCGCCAATGGTATAAATACCGGATAAGGCGGGGGTTTGATTTAAAATTTGCAAGGTATCATTGGCCGAGATACTGTCTCCAGTTCCATTGGGCTGGGAAGTCCACACCTTTAATGCATAACTGCTATCAGATTCAAAATATTTCTTTGCAAGTTTTATATGTATTGTATCACCTGACAGTAATGTATCGGCCCACGAAACTGGGGTTTGAAGTACACCGTTAAATTTCCATCCTATAGAAGCTACATATAAATTATTACCACCATAATTTTTTATGGCAACTTTAACAAATTGAGTATCGGCAGGGAAAGGTTTTTTGGGAATTAAAATACTTGATATCCCGGCATCATTAGAAGGAAGGGTGAACTCATCTGCGCCAATATCAGGTTTTATTGAATCCCGTTTTTCACCATCGAAATCATATCGAACAGACTTGTAATATTTGGCTGCTGCATTTATAGTAAGTTCCTTAACATGCAGATTATTAGACCCCTTAAATAAAGGATCGACAGATATGCTGTTTGTATCCATCGCACTAGTAGATTTCCAGCTAGCAAGATTACTAACATTTGTTCCGCTCCAGTATCCCAAGTTGGAACCTTTGGTATATAAGTCATTGTAATTGCATTTTAAACTGGATGAACTGTAGAAATAAATTGAATAACCTACTCCTTTATTTGCAAAAATGTTATTGTAAACAATGTTATTACTTCCGTATTGGGACAAAAATGCAGTGCTTGAAGTGTAAGGATTGTCAACACTGATACTATTATGAATATAATCGAGGTAACTGCAATTGTAAGCATACACACCATAACTGTAATTCGAAGGATTTAATAAAGTAAACGCATTGTTGGATATTAAGGTTCTCTTATAACTGTTTCCACAGTAATAAAGATAAAGCCCGTAATTGCCTTGTCTTAAATCCATTGTATTTCTGTTGATAGCAATATTTGTATACAAATACTGAAGCTGCATTCCATAGAATGAATTATATTTATCAGAATAAATATAATTGGATGAGATATTTACTGTGTCCCCATACTGGATTAGTATTCCCGCATAGAAGGGATTAAGAATTTTGTTTCCGGAGATTTCAAGTCCTTTTTCCAGAATGTAAGGTGAACTTGGAGGGTAACCATAGATGTAAATGCCATAATCACCTTTTTTGATTTGATTATCCTTTATTAAAAGGTAATCATCTGCGTCCTGCCCTGAAAAGATTAAGGCATTAGCTGTAGATCCAGACGTTGTATTGGGCCCTTCAATAATATTTTTATAAATACTGTTATACTGTGCTTTACCCCTTATATCAAAAACGTGACAATAATTCGATGATGAGTTAGATTTTATTCTCATATAACGGAATGTAATTCCGTCGGCTCCATTCAGCTGAACAACCCAATTGGTATCATAGTAGTTTGAATTATATTGCAGTGTTACCTTCGTGGTATCCTGATCCTGTGACTCAAAAATAATGCTGTTTCTTATATCTGCTCCATTTATATGAGGTATAGATAATTGCTCTGTGTAAGTGCCTGTCCTTACCCTGAACCTTACACTATCAATCATTCCTGCAAGCTTTAAGGCATTGATGGCTGCTTTAAACGTTGGGAAATTTGGCGTTGTACCTCCAATTGTATATATCCCTGTCATCGCTGGTCTGCAGTTAAGTATTTTTAAGGTATCATTTGATTTTCTCTGGTCTGTGGAACCGTTTGGTAAAAATGTATATACAGTGAAATTATAAATACTGTCCGCCTTAAATGTATATTGACCTAATTTTACATGAATGGTATCACCTGATTTAAAGGTTCTGGCAAATATTTTACGAACAAGAGTATCTTTATTTATTTTAACTTGAACAGTTACCGACTTTACAGTATCAATCCCTAAATTAGAAACTACAGCAATAATATCAAGTGTAGATGCTTTGAATAAAGTGCCAGGCGAAATTAATTTTGTAACACCAACATCCAACGTTGGCGGGGTAAATTCATCCGCACCAATGTCTGGCGTGGTCGAGTTTCTGGTTTCGCCATCAATATCTTTTGTTACAAAGGATATTCTTTTAGCTTTGCCATTTATTCCTATAGCAACAGTATGTAAATCAATTGAGGATACAAAACCAGGATTTAACTGAACTGATTTAGCATCCAAGGAAGTGCCGGATCTAAAATTTGTTAAATTATTATATGTTGCACCGTTCCAATAAATATATTTAGTTCCATTAGTATAAATATTGTTAAAATCGGATCTTAGATTGGTATAATACCTGTAAATGGCATAACCATTTTTTAAGTTAACAAAATTATTGTTATAACTATTTATGCTACCCGAATAACAATACAAAGCCATTGAACTAGAAGAATCGGTAGATGTATTTAATATATTGTTATAATATAAATTGGTATTGTTAAGGTTATCTGCATATAATGTATAACCAGGTCTGCTACCACTCATACTAATAAAATTATTATAAATATATAAGCTATCGCTGGCAGGAGAGTTAGGAAAACTATATAAATAAATTCCATATTGAGCATTATTACCTCCTACTTGTATTTTATTATTATTTATAAGAGAGTTTCCTTTTATGTACTCAAGTAATGCACCATAATAAATATTATTACTGGTGGCATCAATATTATTTTCAGCCGCAGTAAGCTTATTTATATATAATAAATACAATGTTGTATAACCTTGTTTCTTAAATACATTCCCTTTTATAAATACATTTTTTTCATATATCGATGAATTTCCATAAATATATAAACCATAGGCTCCTCGGTTAAATACATTTTGGATAAAACTAACATCTTCGCCTTGATTTTGGTAGATATAAACCAAACTTGAATAGTCACTTGAGGAAGTAGAATCATAATTTTGAAATATATTGTTTGCAAAGGCCGGATACTTGCTTCCGTTAATAATATTAACAACTCGTCGATACGATGAACTGGTATTTTGAAGTGTCATTTTTCTAAAGTTGACACCATTTGCGCCGTTAAGTAATACTACATAATTATTGCTATAGTTAGAGGAACCATATTGTAGAATTACCTTTGAACTATCCTTGTTTTCAGATTGAAAAATTACAGAGTTTTTATGTGTCGCACCTAATATGTTAGGAATTTCTATTTGTTCTGTATATGTACCGTTTCTCACTTTAAATAAAACTGAGTCAATTATCCCACCTTTCTTAATTGCATCGACCGCAGCGGTAAAGGTTGCAAAATTTGGACTTGTACCACCAATTGTATATTCACCATTTAATGATGGATATTGATTTATACTATTTAATGTATCATTTTCTGGGGTTGGGTCGCTGGCACCATTGGGGCTAGATGTCCAAACTTTAATATTATATGCTGAATCAAGTTTAAAAAATTTCTTTGCTAGTTTTACACTTACAGTATCACCAGATAAAAGTGAGTTTGACCAAGAAACCGGAGACTGAGTAACACCGTTAAACTTCCATCTTAGAGTAGCAGAAGTGAGGGCATTTCCTCCATAGTTCTTCATTACTACCTTTATATATTGTGAATCAGTTGCAAATTGTAAAAGTTTAACAATTCCTGCATCATTAGTTGGTAGGCTAAATTCATCGGCACCTATATCAGGTTTTATTGAATCTCTCTTTTCTCCTTCAAAATCATAAGCAACAGATTTGAAATATTTGGCTGCACCATTAAGGGATACTTCTTTAACATGTAAATTATTAGCAGCTTTAAATATCGGATCAATGGAAATACTGTTAGTATCCATGTTGCTCGCCGATTTCCAATTGGCAAGATTAGTAACATTAGAGCCATTCCAATAACCAAGGTTTGTGCCTTTTGAATACAAATCGTTGTAATTACTAGTTAATGACCCAGAGTAATAATTATAGAAGGAATATCCCGTTCCTACGTTTACAAAAATATTATTGTATACTTTATTATAGTCTCCATAATAAGTTCTCATGGCCATACTTGAAGTATATGGATTATCGACGTTAATGCTATTATGAAAATAATCGATATAATAAGTATAGTATGCATAAATACCATAACTATAATTGGAAGGATTTTTTAGAGATAAAGCATTATTAGATATTAAACTTCGTTTATTCGAATTACCACATGAATACATATAAATCCCCATATATCCCTGCTGTAAATCCATTTTATTCTTATTTATTTTTAGGTTTGAATTTAAATAATAAAATCTCATACCATAGAATGAACTGTTTTTATCTGCATAAATATAATTACCCGAAATATTAACCGAATCTCCATATTCAAGGTTAATACCATAATAATATGGATTTAAAATTTTATTACCTGAAATTTCTAAATTACGTTCATTAATATATGGTGAACTAGATGCATAACCATATAAATAAATGGCATAATCTCCGTTTTTAAAATGGTTGTCCTTTATTTGGATGTAATCATCGGCATCTTGTCCAGAAAAAATTAAAGCATTATCAGAACTTCCGTAACTTGTATTTGGACCTTCAATTATATTTTTATAAATGCTATTGTAATTAGCTTTGCCTCTAATATCAAAAACATGATTATAATTGGAGGATGAGGTAGCACTAATTGTCATGTACCTAAAAGTAATTCCATCAGCACCATCTAACCTAACTACATAATTACTATCTGATTTGACTGAACTATATTCTAAAAAGACTTTGGTTGTATCTTGATCTTGTGACTCAAAAATAATACTATTTCGTGCACCTGCCCCATTTATTGATGAAATTATGAATTGTTCGTAGTAGGTACCTGACCTTACCCTAAATCGAACACTATCGGCTATCCCCACTTTTTTCAAAGCATTTACTGCTGCCGTAAATGTAGGAAAATCAGGAGTGGTACCTCCTATGGTGTATACACCGCTCATTGCAGGAACCTTATTTAGAACTTTTAAAGTATCATTAGATTTTTTTTGGTCAGTGGCTCCATTTGGTAAAAAAGTATACGCTGTAAAATTATACACGCTGTCTGCTTTAAAAAGATAAGCACCAAGTTTCACATGGATTGTATCACCTGATTTTATATTACGTGTAATTTTTTTACGAGTAAGTGTGTCTTTATTTATTTTTACCTGAACAGTAATATTTTTAAGAGTATCAGTGCCATAATTTAAAACTACAACTTCTACATTGGATGTTCCTGTTTTAAAGGTAGTTCCGGGATTTAAAAACTTAGTAACTCCCGCATCTAAAGCTGAAGGTGTAAATTCGTCAGCACCTATATCAGGTGTAGTTGCATTTCTTGTTTGTCCATCAATATCTTTAGTAATGGCACCTATATTTTTTGCTTTTGCATTAATAGCAGCTGAAGATGTATGTAAATCAAAAGATGCTGTATAGGTTGGATCTGCTTCAATTGACAGGGTATCTAAATTCGAAGCACTGCGATAACTATTTAAACTGTTATAGTTGTTACCATTCCAATATACATATTTAGTGCCACTACTATAAATGTTATTATAGTTTGAAGTAAGGTCAGAATAATAACTATAGTAAGCATATCCGTTTTTCAGGTGTACAAAGTTATTATTGGCTATATTCATTCCTCCAGATTGGCAATAAAATGCCGCTGAACTTCCAGAAGAATCAGTACATTCGTTCAGTATATTATTAAAATATATATTGGTATTATTTAGGTAGTATGTTCTCAATCCATAAGCTGCCTGATTACCACCTACAGTTAAAAAATTATTATAAATATTTAAACTATCATTGGCGGGATAAGGGTAATTTTCGTACAAATAAATGCCTGCTTGCAAATTATTACTACTGGCAATTATTATATTGTTATCAATAGATGATTCCCCCTTAAGGTACTCTAAGAATAATCCATATTCAATGTTATTGCCAACGGCAAGGATATTATTTTCAGAAAAATACAGAGTATTTAATGCATAAAGATAAACCGGTATATAACCTTGTTTTTCAAAACGGTTTCCTTTTATTACTATATTTTTTTCACGATTAGAGTAATCCCCATTAATATATAATCCCATTGAACCTCTATTAAATATATTTCTTAAGAAATAAATATCTTCGCCCATATTGTTTTCTATGTAAACCAAGTAATTATAAGAATTTGATGAGGTTGAATCATAATTTTCAAATACATTATTTTCAAATCTTGGATATTTTGAATAATTGGATATAAAAACATTTCTACCATAAGATGAGTTAGTATTATGAAATGTTATTTCCCTAAATGTTATGCCATTAGCACCATTTAACCACACCAAATAATTATAATCGTAGCTAGCAGAACCATACTCCAAAATCACTTTTGAACTATCTTTATTTTCAGATTGAAAAATTATTGAGTTTTTATGTGTTGCACCATAAATTGAATTTATTTCTATCTGTTCGGTATACGTTCCATTCCTTACTTTAAATAATACAGAGTCTTGTATTCCGTGCATTTCAACAGCATTTACAGCATCGGTGAATGTTGTAAAATCAGGACTTGAACCACCAATAGTATATTCCCCATTCATCAAGGAATAAAATTCATTATATAAGGTGTCGTTCGAGGCCATTAAATCTGTTCCGGTATTAGGGGCTGATGACCAAACCAATAATTTATATAATGTATCTTTATGAAATGTTATATTACCTAAACACACAATATCAGTATCCCCTTTGGCTAGTGATCCTGACCAACTTACTTGAGATTTAGCTACACCATTAAGTTTCCAATCTATTTTGGCTGAACTAATGGTTGTAGTTCCCATATTTCGCAAAACCACTTTCAAACAACTTGTTCCTGGAAGCGTTGGTCTAACCTCAGTAATACTTGCGTCAAGTGTTACCAAATTAAATTCATCAGCACCAATATCAGGTTTTGTTGCATTTCGAGTTTGGCCATCAATGTCCTTTGCAATGTTTGCATAAGGTTTGGCATTCCCATCCAAATCCACATGATAGGTATGTAAATCAGTGGCCGAATTATAATTAGGATTGACGCTTACTGAATTCGAATCGGTACCAAGGGCTTTTAAATCTGATATGGTATTTATTCCTTTGCCAAACCAAGTTCCCAAGCTATTTCCTTCATTATAAAAATTGTTTTTATCAGATTTTTCAATACTATTATTACTACCCGATGTGATTAAAAATGTGTTTCCGGAATATTTGTTATAAAAATTGTTATTTAATATTTTGTTATTTGAACCTTCATTTACTCTCAAAGCATAATTCGAGTAATCGCATGACCGATATACATTATTAAACACGAAATCGGTATAAGTACAATAATTAAGGCTAATAGCATCATAACCACCACCTGAACCTGAATAGCATGAAATGAAATTATTAGCAATAACATTACTTTTATAACTTGTTCCATATATATCACTTAAATAAATTCCATAACCAGCATTTTTTTGAATAATCCTGTTTTCCAATATACTCAAACTATCATTGGTATTGCTTAGTCTTATCCCATATCCATAATAAACACTTGAACTATTTCTTTCAAACAAATTACCTCTTATACCTATGTTTCTAGCATAATAGCAATACAGATTATCATAATATTGATCTTTAAAAACACAATTTTTAATATAAAATCCATTTAAATAATTGGCGTATGAATTACTAAAATACATACCGTATGAACCATTTCTAATCGTGGTTTGATTAAATGTAATATTGATTGTCTTTTCATAATCATAGTTATTATAACGATATATTACTGACCTTGAAGTGCTTGTACTACTAACACTTGTACCCATTATTTCACAATTGGTAAATGAAATATTTTCAAGGAAACCAATCATTAAAATTGCTGTATAATATGAACTTGGTGCCTGAATTGTTATTTTTTGAAATTTAATATTAGAAACATTATTCAACTTCACTGCATAATTATCTGAGGCACTTCCTGTAAAATAAATTTTTACGCTCGAACTGTCATTATTTGATGAAAGGAAAGTAATTGAATTGCTTGAACTTGTTCCGGATATTGTGCCAATATTTACTTGTTCATTATAGGTTCCTGGTCTTATTTTAATATATACCGGGCCACATATTCCATAGCTCATTAAGGCATTCACAGCATTTTGAATTGTACTAAACATTGGCGAAGTACCGCCTACGGTAATAGTATCACTATAGCTACCATTAAAAACATAGCGCATTGTATCATTAAAATTAGCAGAATCAGCTACACCGCCAGGATTTTTGGTCCATACAATTAATGTATCTTTTTTGGCCTTACTAAATGTTTTGCTACCTAAATTAACCAAGGCTGTATTGCTGCCACTGCCGTTAAAAGTATCCAATGTAGTGCTAGAATAATTAACTGTAGATTGGCTGACATTATTCCATTTCCAATTAAGGCTTACAGCAGAAAATGGTTTTTTACCATTATTATAAACTCTTATTTTAATATTTTTAGAACCGGCACAAACATAAACCGCAGGAGAGTCAATAGACAAAATACCAGCATCAAAATTGTAACGCCTTTCGTATTCTCTCATAAAAATCACCCTATCCAAATACAAATCGTTAGAATTATAGGATTTTACCTCTATGATATTTTTTTGATTATTTTTATAAAAAGTATTTACATCTGTTGCCGAAAGGATAAAAGTCACAGAATCACAAGCATTGCACGAACAAATACTGCTAACCGTTGAAGTAGCAGCTTTCTGCCCATTGATGTATAAGTATAAATCACCCGAATAGCATGTAAATAATTTAACCTTTACCTTAATTTTATTGATAAACAGACCTGACTTTACCGCATCAGTCAAACTATCCTTTGACTGAGTAAGATATGAAATTTTATCTCCGCAAGCATCGCAGCCGGTATATGCATCATAATCAAAGGTGACAGTGTCTTTAACCTGAGCATAGGACTTAGTAGAAAAAACAAAAAAAATTAATAAAAAAAACAAAGAAGAAAAGAGTAATTTTTTTTTCATAACGTATATATTTAAAAAAAATCTATAGAATTTAACACAAAATTAGCATCGTGATAAATTAAAAATAAAATGTTTGGGGCAAATTTTTTTATGATATTCATCAGTTTAAAAGATGAATATTTTATTAAGATTTTATTGCTTTTTACAAAGTTAGAAACCCTATCTATTTATTTTCCATGAAATTTCAGGATAAAATAAATATCAGAAAGGCGGTAAAAAACAAAAACCTGAGACAGTTTAAAGTGTGATTTGTCTAATTAATAATGGCAGGAAAAACTACCTGCACATCGGTTTCTCCTGCATCACAACCTCCGTTTTTTAAACCTGGTTGATGTTTTAGGACTATTGTAATATTGCCTGCGGAAGTTTTTCCGGTCTTCCAAGTTGATGCAATACCAATTTGATAAGTTCCATCTGTATCGGTTCTTAAAATTATAGCATTTACAACTGATGGAGTAAAGCAAATAATGTGATTGTTTTTTTCAGCATCAATCTCTAATGTTATATTTTTAATTGAATTGGGATTTGATTCGTTTAAAAATTTTAAAGAAACATTATAAAAACTACTATCTGATAATTTAATTGTATCCCATTGGCTAGGTGCATTTCCTCCTTCGCCATCTATATCACGAAAGTAGTAATTTAACTTTTGGCCGGTTAAAGTATCCGTCAATTCCACCTTTAAGGTAGTTATTAGTTCACTTTCATTAGTTGGAGCTGGCGGAATTGCTGGGTCAGTACAACTTTCAAAACTATTAGTAATTGCTATCAAAGAACTAAAGATTAAAATTGATTTTATTAGTATTTTTCTCATTATTTAATGTTTAAATTTTTATATTTATTCCTGCATTTATCATTCGCCCTGTTTCATCAGCATAATATCTAAATCTATTCAGGTAATCGCGAAAGCTAATATTCAAAATATTATCAGCCGATAAAAATACAAGTAAATTTTTGTATCGCGAAAAGTTTGTGGTTAAAGCTGCATTTAACAAGACGTATCCTTTGGGTGGTGGCATATAATCAGAACCATTCGTATATCGAGTTTGTTTTAAAACTTGTAATACCGTTAAATTTATTGACGAATTTGAGAGCCATTTAAATTGTGAAATTTTATATTGTAATGAATGATTGAACCTATAAGGAGGTATTCCATTTATATAGGTTGGGTACTTTTGATCGTACACATTTAGTAGACTTACTTTTTCAATAAATACAAATTTATGAGGCAAAAGGTAATTTAATAATATGTCGACACCTGTAAACAAGGCATTCGTCTGCACATATTCAAAAGCAGGAAATGCCCCACGAATAGTTAACTCAGGTGGAAATTTTGGCCGTAAATAAATATAGTTTTCAACTTGCTTCGCAAAGACTTCCGTCTCAAGAAGAGTTTTGTTATGACGGTATTTTAAGGTTCCATTTACTGAAATAGCATTTTCAGGTTTTAAATTTTTGTTGCCATATTCAATAGCTGCGGCACCATGGTGCAATCCTTCGCTAAACTGCTCACTTATATTTGGGTTCCGCCAAACTTTGCCAATTTGCAAAGCCGTTTGCCAATCGGTATTTATTTTAAACAACCACCCGGCTTGCCATGAAATTCCTTTGTAATTGAATGGATAATGAACAATTGTATTGTTAACCCATTTATAGGCATCCAAATTAATTACACCAGCCCTATAGCCAAGTTCTAATTCATGCCTATTTTTTTTATATCGTAATAATGCAAACTGATATACCTCTGATTTTTTATAATTAGGAATAAAGAAACGTCCGATATAGGTATTGGTTTGGTAATATGCGTTCAATCCGGTTTTCAAAAACAATCCTTTTTTAAAAGTTTTATTTAACACAAAATCCAACTGATGCGTGAGCAAACTAAAATCTAAACTCGGGGTGGTTTTATTAAAATAATTATGGCTGTCAAACTCTTTTCGCTTGTTTATTTGAAACCCATAAACCGCTTCAAGATTAAGGGAAGGAGATAGTTCGCACTTCCATTTGGCCTTATTTAGAAAGTGATTTATTTGCTGATACGGTCGTGCTATGGTGTAGGTAAAACTTCCTTTTTCAGGCACGGTTTCATTATTAATTATTTTTTGCAAATCGGTCAGATTTCCTATATGAGATGTAGAAAGAATACCTGGTTTGTTATTATAAATGCTTGAAAAAACCTCAAAACTACTATGCTTGGATGGTTGCCATTTCATCGTCAGGCTTCCGTTCAGTTCCTCAAAACCTGTGTTGAGCAAATAGTAATCGGGTGTGTTCAGGTTTCCTGCTTTTTTATAGGTTCCCTGCAATCGCAAACCAAGTGTTTTGGTCAATAATTTTTCAGCCGAAGCACTTATATTTCCTTGTCGCCCATTGTCTGTAAAGGCTGTAGTCAATGACATTTTTAAAGTATCATTGGCATTATATAAGGGTTCAATTAACAATATCCCTCCAATGGCATCGCCTGTGTAGCGCAAAGCTTCGGCTCCTTTTACCAAGGTAATTTGGCCGGTATTGTAAGGGTCTATTTCAAGCCCGTGTTCCTGCCCCCATTGCTGGCCTTCCTGTTTCAGCCCGTTATTCAATACGATTACACGACTTCCATACATTCCTTGTATCATTGGTTTTGCAATGGTAAAGCCTGTTTTCAAACTGCTCACTCCCGGCATTTTGTCCAAAATGGAGGCTATAGGTTTGGAACCTGAAACTACTATATCATCGTATTTCAGCCGATCTTTTTCTAGCTGAATAAGTTTGTTTTTTTCAGCCACTATTATCACATCTTCCAGCTCATGCTGATGATGGGCCATATAAATAATGGTATCGGTATTTTTATAAATCTCAAAGATTAAAAATTTGGTATCACACCCTATATGCACAATTTTTATAAGGTTTTTCCCACGGGAAGTTTCCAGTATAAAACTCCCGTCAGAATTGGTTTGAGTTCCTTTTTTTAAGGTAACATTATACACTGTGGCATAGGCCAAACCCTCTTTGGTTATGCTGTCTTTTAGTACTCCTTTTAGTTCATAGTTTTGGCAGTATGCCTTGGCTAAACCAAATAACATCATGAACCAGACGGATAAAATTTTTGTTTTCAAAAGCAATTCATGTAAAAAAAATTAAACAAGCACTGCGGTGCAAGTGCTAAAAATTTTAAAGCTTTTTTAGGAGTGAACCTAAAAAATGTGTTTACAAAAATTGTATTGGAGGGCCTTTATTTTTTGAAGCCTTTGAAAAAGAATCGGCTTGTGTTTTAAAATTAAATGCAATAGATTGCAGTATAAATTCCTGAGCTGAAACAAACACATTTTGTGATTTCTCAAACTCGTGGCAAAACTGAAACGAACAAAACGGGCAATCGTGGTGAGATGATTCTTTACTTATAGAAAGAGTTTCAAAGTGCTTAGAATTTCCCGTGTGACAAAAAACTTTGAAAGGAAAAACACTTACGGCCAACAATAGCAATAAAGTAAATGATTTTAGCCTCAGTGATTTTCTCACAGGGCAAAAATAAGATTAAGAATTGACAAGTTTTACAAAGTTGCCAATTCTTAGTTTCACGACTCAATGCTCCTGATGATCATCCTCTTGATTCGTCCTTCTTTCTTTCGTTTTAATATCGTTGTCTGTCATTTCTACCGAATAAAAACGCCCTAATTCAAAGGTGTATTTAATACTTTGCGGCTCGGCATTGTTGGCTTCATTTTTTATGAGAATGGTTTTTTCTATTTCATCCATTCTAAAAAGCGGACCTTTAAAGGCATAGGTTTTCCCGGCCACCTCCACGCTATATACCAATTGAACAAAAGGAACTTTACGCTCTGTAAGTGATGTTTGAGTGTTGAAATAATTGTATTCATAATAATCGAGATACATTGTAAATCGGCTGAACAATTCTGTATAGGCTGCATTGGAGCAATAATCATCGCCGCATAATACGGTTTCGTTAAGCACAGGTTCACCCCAGCGAAAATGTGCTAAAAAATCTCCGAAATTAACTTCATTAAAAATGGCTTTTGGATAATACGCTTTATAAATTCCTTTGCAATATCCATCCAACAATTGTTTGGGAACTCCCATTAAATGTCGGTTGCTGCGATTGTCTAATTGTATTCGGTAGTGTTTCAAATCATCCAAAGCCAAGGCCGGAGATTGAGCCTGAACTTTATAAAATGAAACTATAAATGCTATAAAAATAATTACTTTGTTCATGATTTTTTGAGATTTAAAGTCCGGCATATTTAGCAAACTCTTCTTTAGTTAGTCGTGCTAATTTTAAGGTTTCAAAAGGCAATTCGATAGTTTTGCCTCGCATGAGCCTGGCATCAAAATTTTTCCAAAAACTATCTGGAACCCTTGATATTGTGCCATCTGAATTGTAAACAAATATTTTAATATCATTTCGTGGCAACAATGAAAATTTTTCAGCCAACTCATCTTTTGAATAATAAATCACAGAATTACTCACTTTATAAACCACATACAATCTATCGGTCAATTCAAACGGTTTTCCATCTTTTGTTTTTAGTTTCACAAACATGGGCACGTTGTTTTCATCCTTAAAAATTTTGTCATAATTAAACAGTCCCATTTTATCTATTTGCATGGTTTTAAACGCCTGATCAGAAAGGTAGCTATTGTAACGGCTATCCAAAGGACTGTATAGCACCGGACAAATTAAAGTATCTACCATTTTATCAGGATTTTTAGGGTCAGGCACCTGAATGATATAGCATCCACCATCCTGATTATCACCATCCATTTCAGGGTCGCGGTTAAATTGAGCCACCAAAGGGTCATCCTGCCACAGATCTGTTTGATTATCTGAAATAGCTTGATTACTTTCTGTTATTTTTCCAAAGCGGGTATTTTTTATCCAACGCTTGGTAGCCGGGTCAAAATAAAATGGCTCTAAACCGGCCACATCAAATCGAGGGTCGATGGCAAATTTTACAACTACTGTTTTTTTAGGAGCAAAACTTAAAGTTTTGGCCGATTCAGTTTTAATATCAATTTCAAACATACCTCCACTTTGCAGCGTGTTTAGTTTTCCATTTACCTCGTACCTTAAAGTCAAACCGCCCAATATAAAATCAGCTTGGTCTTTATATTCTTTAAAAGCTATAGTCAAAGATCCTGAATATGGTTTTTCATCCAACCAAAAACAATTGGCAGGCACTATAATCCTAGAATTTCCTTTGGTGATAAAAATTTGACATTCGTTTCCATTCATTTTAAAATATTGCCAAGCCACTGCTTGCGAAAAAGACATGAATGAAATAGTAATCAATCCTATGCTGAAAATAATTCTAAATTTTTTCATAACAATAAATTTTTATACGGGTTGAGTAATTAGTATTTCATAAACATTAATACCATTAACAACGATAAAGTAAATATTCAATAAACTAAACGTTGAAATTTGTAAATCAATATTATTATTTTAAATTTGTTTAAAATTTAAAATATATCACAATGAAAACAATCAAATTATTCGTTTTTAGTCTTATCGCTTTTTCTTTTTCGGGGTGTGGTGAAGAATTGTTCGATATTAAATTTGGTTTAAATACCAAAGATGTAACCTTTACTATTCCTGCTACTTCTGTTGCTGGTGATATTATTTTAGACCCGGCCACTCAATCATTAAATTTGGACAGTTTGGCCTCAGCTAATGGAGCTGATATTAGTAAAATAAAATCTGTAAAAGCTAAAAAAATTACTGCAATAATTGAAAGCCCAGCTACTGCCGATTTTAGTTTAATTCAAAGTGGCTTTATTTCAATTGAGGCCCCTGGAATTGAGTTAGTTCATGTTGCAGAAATCACGTTAGCACCTGGTGCCGTTAAACAGTTTGAAATTATTCCGTTGGATGTTAATTTAATGGATTTTGCTCGTAAACCACAATTAACTGTTGCTGGAAAGTTGGTCACAAGCGGACCAGTTCTCGAACCAATTAAACTTAAACTTAAAATAGAATTTGAGGTCATTGCCAATCCATTAGCAAAATAAAAGATAATTCAATTTTATAACCCATAAAAAAAAAGGCTGATTGGAAATCCAATCAGCCTTTTTTTTTATGGGTTATTTTGATGGTTTAGCAAAATTGCTCGTATGCCATTTTTAAATTATCAGCAATCATTTCGGCAGTTCTTCCTTCAATATTGTGGCGCTCAATCATGTGAACCAATTTACCGTCCTTAAATAAGGCGATGGCTGGACTTGAAGGAGGGTATGGAGCCATATTTTCTCTAGCTTTGGCCACAGCCTCTAAATCCTGACCGGCAAAAACTGTTACTAATTTTCCTGGCTTTTTTTCACTATTCAAAGAATGAACAACTCCTGGACGGCAGGATCCTGCGGCACATCCACAAACAGAATTAACCACCAACAACATTGTTCCTTCAGTATTTCCGAATGCATTGGCTACTTCTTCACTACTCTTTAGTTCTTCAAAACCATTATTTGATAATTCAGCCCTCATTGGGGACACTAACATTTCTGGGTATGGCATAATATCTATTTTTTTTATTGCAAATTTACAAAGATTAAAACAAAATAAACTTTAAAAGGTTTGTATTTACAATAGTCTGATTCAATTAATTATAAATAAAATTTAAAAACTTATTTTTGCACCCAATTAAAATGACAACACAAACAACAACCTTGAAGTACAAAGTAAAAGACATCAATTTGGCCGAATGGGGCCGTAAAGAAATTAAACTAGCGGAAGCTGAAATGCCGGGTTTAATGAGTCTTCGTAAAGAATATGGCACTCAAAAACCATTAAAAGGAGCGAACATTGCAGGCTGTCTTCACATGACCATCCAAACAGCTGTTCTTATTGAAACACTAAAAGAATTAGGTGCTGATGTTACCTGGTCTTCTTGTAATATTTTTTCCACCCAAGACCATGCCGCCGCCGCAATTGCAGCTGAAGGTATCCCTGTGTTTGCTTGGAAAGGAATGAATAATGAAGAATTTGATTGGTGTATTGAGCAAACTTTATTTGCTTTTAAAAATGGCCAACCATTAAATATGATTTTGGATGATGGCGGCGACCTTACCAATTTAGTTTTCGACAAATACCCTGAAATGACAGCAGGAATTAAAGGACTTAGCGAAGAAACAACTACTGGTGTTCACAGGTTATATGAAAGAATGAAGAACGGCACATTAGTAATGCCGGCTATCAACGTAAATGATTCAGTAACCAAATCTAAATTTGATAATAAATATGGTTGTAAAGAATCATTGGTGGACGCTATACGTCGTGGAACCGACTTAATGCTTGCAGGTAAAGTTGGTGTAGTTTGCGGTTATGGCGATGTTGGGAAAGGAAGTGCTGACAGTATGCGTAATAACGGAGTTCGTGTTATGGTAACTGAAATTGACCCGATTTGTGCTTTACAAGCCTCAATGGATGGATATGAAGTTAAAACACTTGAAAACGCAATACCTGAATGCAATATTATTGTTACTGCCACGGGTAATTGCAATATCGTAAGACCTGAACATTTTAAAATGATGCGCGACAAAGCGGTTGTTTGTAATATTGGGCATTTTGACAATGAGATAGACATGGCTTGGTTAAATTCAAACTATGGCAATACAATGTATACAGTAAAACCGCAAGTAGATGTTTATAATATAGATGGAAAAGACATCATGGTGTTAGCCGAAGGTCGTTTGGTAAACTTAGGTGTGGCTATGGGGCATCCATCTTTTGTGATGTCAAATTCATTCACAAATCAAGTTTTGGCGCAATTAGAACTTTGGAACAATCATACAAATTATGAAAATAACGTGTATGTCTTACCTAAGCATCTAGATGAAAAAGTAGCGAGATTGCATCTTGCACATGTTGGTGTAGAGCTAACAACCTTAACAACAGAGCAAGCCAATTATATTGGTGTAGATGTTAATGGACCTTACAAATCTGATATGTACAGATATTAATTTTCAATATAACTTTTCAAAAAACAGGCAGTCATAATATGGCTGCCTGTTTTTTTTAGCATCATATAGCGACGCTAATTAAAATTCACAGGCCCTAATTATCAACTCTACCTTGCAAATAAAAAATAATAATAGTAATTTTGCGGAAATTACGTTATTTTACATAATGCGCTTATTAACAATAAAAACACTCTTACTTTGGGTAATAATTTCAGGAGCACAAACTAATGCTCAATCATTCTTAAATATGGGTTCTTATCAAGTTGGATTAGGTAGTAGTTCAATGTTAGGAGATTTGGGAGGTGCCGATGGTAAAGGCACTAATTTTATCAAGGATTTTGATTATAAATCCATTCGCGGTTCGGGTTCACTTTCTTTGGACTGGATAGGTACCGAGCATTTTGAATACCGCACAAACCTTAGTTACATTTACTTAAATGCTAACGACCAGTTCACCAACGAAAAATACAGAAGGTTAAGGAACTTATCAGTCAATTCAAGTATTATTGAATTTGCCCCTACCATCAAGTACAATTTCACGAGCAATAAAAAAATCATTATACAGAAATTGTCTGGAAAGAAAAATATTAGATTTTACCTAACATTAGGGACAGGTTTTATTTACTTTAACCCCAAAGCTGAGTATAACGGCAAAAATTATTCTCTTAAAAAATTGTCAACTGAAGGACAAGGATTAAGCAACGGGGCCAAAGAATATTCTAAAATATCATTAGTTATACCCTATGGAATAGGAGCCAGCAAGGATATTAATGAAAAGATGGCTATGTTTTTTGAATTAACTAACCGAAAATGTTTTACGGATTACTTGGATGACGTAAGTACTGTATATTATGACAATGCATCTTTGGCTGCAAATTACGGTCAAGAATCAGCCGCATTAGCAGATAGAACTATTGGCGATAAACATGTAAACGGCGGTAAAAGAGGCAATTCAGGAAAGAAAGATTCCTATTTTACGTTGTCATTTGGGTTTAAAAAAACTTTTATCAAAAAAGACAAATAAGTTTTAAATACACTTTTTATTTATATCTAAACCCCCATCATTTTTGCAATACTATAGGCAGCAGTTGCTGCTAAGGCACCAATAAACATAACTTTAAGCGCACCTGTAAAAATAGGTTGACCTGTAACTTTGCTTTTAAAAATCCCAAAAACAAATAATGCAATTAGGGTTAAAAGTGCAGAAAATTTAAGTCCCGTTTGAGAGTCTTCGGTAAAGACGTAAGGTAACATCGGAATAGCTCCACCAACAATATATGCTATCGCTATTGTTGCACCACTTTTTAAAGGTCTTCTAGGGTCGGGAGTATTTAAATCGAGTTCAAACCGCATCATAAACTCAACCCATTTCTTTTTATCCTTGGCCAGTTCATCCGCAATTTCATTTTGCAAATGCGCACTTAATCCATAATCTTTGAAAACATCCCTTACCTCTTGTTTTTCCTTTTCAGGATATAATTCCACTTCTTCAAATTCACGTTTTAGTTCAGCGTTGTAATGGTTTACTTCAGCCGTTCCGGCCAAATACCCTCCCAAACCCATAGCTATACTGCCGGCAATTATTTCGGCTACTCCCGCAGTTAGTATAATGCCAGAAGACGCCACAGCGCCGCTTAGTCCTGCGGCTAAGGCAAAAGGAACGGTTAAACCGTCGCTCATGCCAATTACCATATCTTGTATCGATTCTGAACCTGTTTGATGTTGTTCCATTAATTGATAGTTGAGTTTGTAAATATCTAGATGGATTGAAATATTTTAAACTTTCCTAAGCCCCATTTTTGCAAACGGTATTGAATAGAAACCCATAACACACCTAATCCATATATGGAACTGCGTTTGAAATTTATAGAAGATGCTTCTTCAAAATATTTCGTTGGGCAAGTTACCTCGCCTATTTCAAATCCAGCCATAAACACCTGAGCTGTCATTTGATTATCAAAAATAAAATCGTCTGAATTTGATTCAATATCTATTTTGCTAAAAATTTCTTTGCTAAACGCCCTATATCCTGTGTGATACTCCGAAAGCTTTTGATTGATTAAAACATTTTGAAACAATGTAAGGCATCTGTTGGCAATGTATTTATAAATTGGCATGCCGCCTTTCAAGGCCCCTTTACCCAAAATACGAGAACCATAAACTGCTGGATATAAATCGTTAGCTAAAATCCCTGCAATGGGGGCAATAAGTTTAGGAGTGTATTGATAATCGGGATGAAGCATAATAATAATATCAGCTCCTAATTCCAGGGCCTTGGTGTAGCAAGATTTTTGATTTCCGCCATAACCTCTATTTTTTTCATGTTTAATGACATGTTGGATGCCAATTTGATTGGCCATTTCCACTGTATTATCTTTACTGGCATCATCTACCAACACTACATCATCTACTATATCAAAAGGAATTTCGTCATAAGTTTGTTTTAGGGTAAGAGCAGCATTATATGCTGGTAAAACCACCACTACCTTTTTGCCATTTATCATTCGGCAAAAATAAGTTTTTTGAACTTTTGTTTAGAGGTAAGATTTTATTAGGAAAAGAGTGCATAGGTAGTCATGCCGAGTGAAAAGGTGTCTCTTTGATCTGAATTAAGATTCCTCCTATCGTCGGAATGATAATTCGCTCCATGGGTTTGCTATTATAATTTGTCATGTCGAGGCAAGAGGGATCTCATAAAAACAGATTCCTCCTATCGGGAGAAGTACAAATCAAAATTAAACCAAAAGACTAATTCTTACTTTTACCTTTTTTAATCGAGTGTTGTTCAATTGAAAAATAAGAAATTTTGATTTTGAACGGGGCACCGATACATAGGTGCAATCCTGTTTTAATTCAATCATACCTAGTTCATCCATTTTTAAATTACCTTGCTTTATAAACAAACCAGCAATGTCTCCTTTTGATATTTTATCCTTCCTGCCGGCAGATATATAGAGGGTTTGCCAATCGTTTGTTAAATCGTCCTTGGTGTTCTTTAACTTAAGAACATCTGCCCCTTTTATAAAAACAGGCAACTCTTCGTTTTCCCATTTAAGTATATAGGCCGTTCCTGCACTGTTCATTCTAGCCGTTCGCCCGTTTCGGTGCACAAACTCATCCGGTCTTATTGGTAGCTCAAAATGGATGATAAAATCCATTTCGGGAACGTCAATGCCTCTGGCAGCCAAATCGGTAGCAATTAATAACCGGCTAGTTCCATTTCTGAATTTAATAAGCGCCCGTTCCCTGTCTATTTGTTCCAAGCCGCCATAAAAACTTACGGAATCAATTTTATTTTCGGTTAAATAATCACTTACCTTTTGTATAGTATCTTTTAAATTACAAAATACAATACCGCTTTTTTTACCAATGTGTTTCAGCAATTGAACCAAGGTTTCCAGTTTATCCTCGTTCGGTGAAACCACAGTTTTCAATACTAGCGGTATTTCAATGTCCTTGATAAAGTTGAGATGTTTTATATTGCTCAGTCCTACAAACGGTGGAATCTTTACCTTTTGGGTGGCAGAAGTCAATACCTTCTTTTTCACATTAGGTAATGCATGTAAAACTTCTTCCATCTCAGCCGCAAAACCTATTTCCAGTGATTTGTCATACTCATCCAATACCAAGGTTTTAATCTCACTCACATCAATGGTTTCTCTTCGTATATGATCGGCCACCCGACCGGGGGTACCAATTAATATAGTCGGCGGGTGTTTTAAATCTTCACGATCTTTAGAACCTGCTTTGCCACCGTAAACGGCGTTGGCTTTATATCCGCTGCCCATTTCTCTTACCACTTGTTCTATTTGAATAGCAAGCTCACGGGAAGGAACGAGTATCAACAACTGAATACCTTTCAAGTCGGGATTTAGTTGGGCAATAATGGGGAGTAAAAAAGCCAGAGTTTTACCGGTACCAGTAGGCGAAAGCAATACCACCTCCGCATAGGATGTGATAGCTTTATGGGCACTTTCCTGCATGGGGTTTAATGCTGTTATACCTAACTTATTTAAAATAGCTTTTTCATCCTTGTTTATGCCAACCATGTGGCAAAGGTAGATAATAGAAGGGAGGGAAGAGGAATTAAATGGGTTGGTAAATTAGATTTACTAAATATTTAAAAAAAACCAATGGTTTGATGAATTAATTATGAAAAGATGGGAAGTAATTTTTTTTTCGCAGACATAAATTAACAATTATCTAAACCACCACCTTCTCCACCCAATTCTCCGCAAAACTATAAGGCAAAAAGTTTAAACCTGAAACTGGTTTGGTGATGATGAAATGGGCTTTTTTACCAATTTCAATACTTCCGTAATCGGCCTGAAGTTCAAGAGCAGCGGCACCGTTAAGGGTGGCTGCATTAAAAGCTTCTTCGGGCAATAGGTTCATTTTAATACACGCCAATGAAACTACAAACGGCATGCTCAAACACGGGCTGCTGCCAGGATTGTAATCGGTGGCAAGAGTTACCGGCAATCCCAAATCTATCATTTTACGAACCGGAGCATAAGGTATTTTTATAAAAAACGAACAGGCCGGAACCGCCACAGGAAATGTTTCTAAATTTTTCAACGCTTTAAAATCGTCGTCTGTCATCACTTCCAAATGGTCTACCGAAATGGCATTTTTATCAATAGCAGATTGCACCGCACCTATGCTATTAAACTGGTTGACATGCACTTTGGGCTTTAAATTATGTTTCCAACCGGCATCCAACAGGCGTTCCATTTGAGCTACCGAAAAATAATTGGTTTCGCAAAAAACATCCATATAATCCGCTAGCTTTTCAGCTCCTATAGCCGGAATCATTTCGTTTACAATTAGGTCGATATATTTTTCAGGCTCTTTTTTATATTCTATAGGCAAAGCATGAGCTCCCAAAAACGTAATCTTAACAGGAATGGGTGAAACCGATTTCAGGCGATTAGCTACTCGCAACATTTTCAATTCGTTTTCAAGCGATAATCCATAACCGCTTTTCACTTCTATGGCTCCTGTTCCCAAGGCTATAGCTTGGTTCAATCTTTCAAAAGCAGATTCGAACAATTCGTTTTCCGTAGCCTGATTTAGCTTGGCTGCTGAGTTTAAAATTCCGCCGCCACGCTGGGCTATTTGTTCATAGGTTAATCCTTTGATGCGGTCAACAAATTCATTTTCGCGGCTACCTGCATGGATTAAGTGGGTGTGGCTATCCACAAAGCAAGGAAGAATTAATTTTCCTGAACAATTGGTCACAGGCCCTGAAAATTCAGGCACTGCTTGCATTTCTCCAAAGTTTTCAATGGTTCCGTTTTCAGCCACTAAAAGCCAGGCATTATCTATGCTTTTAAAATCAGCCATATCCTTACCTGCCTTAAACTTGGGGCGGTTGGTTGTGATTCCATTAATAGATTTTATATTGGAATAGAGATGCTTTTGTGGCATTTGTTTATTGCTTTTCGTGACTTGGTGCTTTTGTGGCAATTATAGGTTTTCTTTTAAAAATAAAATAATGCTCATCGCAAAACCAATTATTGTTAAACGAATCCATCAACTGATAATTGGTTTTTAAACCAGCCAAAGAAGCTGAATCTACAATGTATTGCTTATGGTAGGAATAGCGGTAAATAGTATCGCGGGTAAAATTTTTACCCAATACCAAATAGGTTGTTTTACCTGTGGCACTAAAACTGTCAGCTATATGATTCAAGGTTTTCAGACTCATTACTTCAGCATTGGCATTTGTAAAATGGGTATAGGTATTAAACACTTTTTCGCGGGGCAGATAAAACGGTTGGTAATGATAATATACCGCAGATTCCATCATGTAATCGGGTTCCGAAATCACTACATCCTTCGGCTTAATATTTGAGGCAAACCATTTTCCGGCATCTTTACTATCGCTTCGCAATCCATTCAAATCATAATTATAGGAATCTTTTCCCTTGATAAAATTGGTATATAAAATGAAGGAAAACGCCAACACTCCTGAATAACTTATATATTTAAACCAAATTTTTGAAACCCAAAAACCACTAATATCTTTATAATTTATCCACAGCAAAGTGATGTATGTATAAATCCACATTCCCTGATGCTGCAAAAAATTCATTCTAAAATAGAGCGAGAAGAAACTCATCACTTCTAAAGAAATTATTAATAAAATAAGAACTTTAGGTTTGGGAATAAAAACCAAAAGACTTAGCCATAAAATGATGGATATAAAATTATAATTGCCCGGAAACCATCCATAAATAAGTTCAGGAAAACCATTACCAACCTCCAAAAGATTGAATAAAAAGTGCCCATAATTTTGATGGTCATTGGTTATTACTAAACTATCACTGCTAGGCAAGGTAACATACACCACAAACAAAAATGAGACTATCATTATGGCAAAGCCAAGTAAAGATTTTTTAAGGTTTCCACCTTTAAAATAAGTATCAAAAACCATCCATGAAGCCAGTAACATTGCCATCATAGCGGCATACACATTAGCTTGGGCTGCAATGGCAAGCAATATAAAATGGAGAATAACTTTATCCGGTTTTCGGGTATAAAAATCAGCAAATAGCAACATAAAATAAGCAGCAACTCCATAGTTGCGGCAGTTAATCCCATATTCATATAATCCCCAATTACCAAAAATAATTAAGCCCGAAAAAATCAATGGAAAGGGGGAACGGAATAAAAGCAAACTCGCAACACCTACAGCAAAAAGTAAACTTAAAGTGGGCAAAATAGAAGTAGTGTGAAAAATAGAATACCCTAGCTTTAATAAAAAGTACCAAAGTATTGGATGGCCTTCGTTTACTAAATAATTTGGTAATTGAAAAAAACTTGGTGTTTGAATAGCGATGGATAATGCTCGCATTTCATCACGCCAAATTTCATGATGGAGTATGGCATAAACAGCCATTAAGCCCCAACCTAAGAATATTATAAATGCAAGGATTCTTTTCATTCATTTCTTGCCATTGCTTCAAAGCAATTGCAAAGGAAGATTAGTTTTTCTTTTTAAAATCACCGCGTTTCCAAGCCTTAATAAATTCACTCCAGGCTATGGGACTAAGCAGATTCATTGGTTGCATCTGTCCAGCATAATAAAACTTTTGAACCTGTTTTTGCATATAATAATGTTGATTTTCCTGTCCATCCATACTTAGTAATTCATCACGCAATGCCTGTCGTTCTAAGTTATCACGGGCTCTATCCAGATCGCTATCTGCAATATCAGTTTTCACAAAATATTGATCAAATAATTGTCGGTCGGGCAACGGACTAATGACAATTTCAGGTAAAAACATTGTATCCGGAGCTAAAAGTTTAACCATTGAATATTTATAACCTGTAATACTATCTGGAATTAAAAATTCAGACCGCATATAACCCAATAATTCAAAAACCAATTTTTCGCCCCGTTTGGCCACAATAGTAAAATAACCATTATAATCGGTAACCGTCCCACGCCGTGTACCTGGAATTACGATTACTGTATACGAAAGAGGCTGCAAACTATCAGCACTTAATACCATTCCGGTAAACTGTATATAACCTTCATCTTTTTTAGGAGTCTGAGCCAAAGCTGATGTGACTGGGAATAATAAAATCCCTAAAATTGATATTTGCAGTATTTTTTTTATGTTCATCTCAAAATTATTCCTAAAATTATAGCCATAATAACCCAATAGGGCGATGGAATTTTGGTTTTATATAATAACACACAAAGGACAGCAATAGTTACCACATTTAACCAATTAATAGGATTTTGCTGTACAAGGTTTGTGTAAAAAAAATTATTCTCTTCTTTCCATCTAAACCCAATGGGTAAAAAAATAAGATAGGCTGATGCCGCTACAAGTCCTGCAGCCGTAGCAATTATTCCTGGAAATGAACGTTGAAAAAATTTAAATTTTTTAAGATTTTTCCAAACTGGAAATAACCAAAAGGCTAATAAACTTCCAGGTAAAAAAATACCAGCAGTTCCAATAACACATCCAAGGAGTTGCCCCCAAACTCCTTCATATTGCAATGCAAGCCCCGTGGTAAAGGTAGCTATAGAAAAAACTGGCCCAGGGGTAGCCTGCACTAATCCCACACCCGTTATAAATTCATCAGCTGAAAGTAAATTCTTAAATTGAACAAACTGCTCAAACATCATAGGAATCAGTACATTTCCTCCGCCAAAAACCAGGGTACCAAAACGGAAATTATTTTCAAATAAAGTAATAAAAGGATTAAGTGTTAATCGAGCTATAACAGCAGAAGTAATAAATACAAGGCCAAAAATAATTAGGTAATTCCAGTTAAATTTTAATCTCTTTTCGGCAAAAAAGACAGCATCCTTATTTACAAAAAATGCAATTAAAGCACCGGTAATTAATACAAAAGGGAACATAAGCGGAGTTCGTATATAACTTTCGAGAGGATGACGCAACAATGCACACACAAAAAATGCGTAAAATGCCAGCCACAGCGAAAGTCTATTATTAAGCAGAGGCCTAATCATGCGGATAGCCGCTACTATAATAAATGATACTGCCATGGGTCTTATAAACCTTAGTGTATGCAAAGCCTCAGAAGGTAAACCGGCATATAAAAAAGATAAGGCCGTCATGATAATAAATGAGGGTAAAATCCAAACTAATAAGGTAAGGAAACCTAGGAATGAACCACCGTATTTATAACCTAAGGTTGTTAGCATTTGAGTTGAAGAAGGCCCCGGAAGCAATTGGCAAATCGAGTAGGTTTCGAGAAGTTCATTTTGGGTAAAAAATTTTTTTTCATGCACAAGTCGTTTACTAAAAAGGGCCAAATGCATTTCAGGACCACCAAATGCTGAAATGGCAATTTTAAATATTTCACTTAGGAATAGCCAATGCCTGAATTTCTTTATTTTTGACCCCATCAAATTACCCAAGCAATATTAACATTTTATGCGAATTCTGAAAACAACGGTTTTTATATTTATTTCTATGATTGGTATGATTTTTATCATGCAAAGTTGTCAAAAAAAACATGCTGTAGAGGCTGCTATAATTGATTCTTTGATTACAAAGAACAAAAAAACAATGAACTACATACAGATTGATTTAATTACGATTAATGAACGACGAAACGAGATGAAAAGTCAAATTGCCGTGTTGCAAAAAGTAAAACCTGATAGCTCAGGACTTGAATTTGCCATTAATTTCGAAAAATACAAAGGTATTTATAAGGTATATAACCTTTTTATTGAAAATTACGATGTAATTTTTAATCGGGTTCGCCTGAATGAAAAACAATTATCGAACCTTAAAAATTCATTAATAGATAACCAAATTAGCGGCTCAAATTTTAAACTGGCTATGAGTAAGGAAAGGGAAAATGTTGAGGTTAATCTAAAAAATGCAGAAACCTTTGGTGGACGAATAAGTCAACTAGAACCTGATTACCAAAGACTTAGTAGCTATTTTGACGAACAAGTGAAAGAATTAATAAAACAATTTCCTGAATTAAAGGATGTGTTGGAAACATCATCTCCAGTTGAAGAGGAAAAAGATTAATTATATACTAAGGTTTATATTTTGATTTATTCAAAATATCATCCGAATCTGTTTCCGCCAATAATTGTTCCAAATTAATATCGGGATTTTTTGACATATACTTTTTAATTATTTGCCAACCAGTAAAGGCGCCGATTCTTGGCGCTGTTCCGGCTCCAAAACCTTTGGCTGTAGTAAAAGGACCATCGTTAATAAAATGTCGAATTTCATCCGGTTCAGTTACATACAAAACTTTTGAATCAACCAACGCGGCCCAAATATCACTCTCATTTTGCAATGCCCATTTTAGCTGAGAAGGGGTATACCCCATTTTAATACTATCTTCAGTAGTGGGAATCAATGAATTTACCATGTACAAAATTTTACCTTCATAAATCATTTCATCAATAAGGCGACTGCCGTTTCCTAAAGGTTTCAATTTGTTTTGACACATGGCTGTTATCAAGTCGCGAAGCAAATATTCTTTTCGCATTTTACGGATTCTATATCCTGGAAATTGGTCGGCCAAATTAAAACTATGATAAGGTTTATAATCGCTACCTAAATAAAGATCTAAACCAATTCCAATAATGTGTTTACCCTCAATAACCGGAAAATTAATTCGCAACGGTGAAATAAAGGTAACAAAATCAGGAATGGTATCTTTAGGAAAATAATACTTATAGCGTTTCATAGCGCTAGTAAGTTCAACTTTAAAAGGTTCAAAAGTAGGGTAAACCGAATCAGCTCTTTGTTTTAATCCCAGCCCAAAATCAGGAATTGTGGTAAAATTTCGCATCAAATTGGCCGCAGCTTCCAAAGCTGATTGATTAGTTTGAGTAATATCCCCCATTATTTGATACATATACACTGAATAAAAATTGGGGTATTTTTTTTCGAGAGCTACAATTTCTAAAGCATTTTTTGCTTTAAAAATATCATCATCAAAACGTTGAATAGTGAGAGTTACGTTAATATTGTCCGTATTTATTTCTTGCGATTGGTTGTCTGTTTCACTTGTACATTGTGAAAACATAATTGGTAATGAGAATAAATAAAGAATGCCGACTGCTTTGTTAAAAATTTTTATCATTTTTGTAGTATTAAATGCAAAATTAACTTCTAATGTACTACCTCAATTATAAACTTTTACAACTATGACAAAAAAAAATCTTCTTGCACTGGTCTTATTAATCGCAACTACAAGTATTTCTTTTTCGCAAGATAAAAAAGATACGGATAAGCGAAAGTATATTTTTGGTTTAAAAACCGGAGCCAACTTTTCATGGTATAAGCCTGATAGCCGTAATTTATCTAATGGAGGTTTAAAATTAGGATACAGTTATGGATTAATGGCCGATTACATTTTTCAACAGAATTATGCTATTTCAGCCGAATTTTTAGTGAGTGGAATTAATGGAAAAATAAAATTTAAAGATACGTTGACCTACTCCAAAAATAATATTTCCAAAAAAGTGCCAAATGTGGAATACGAATACACGGTTAAGTATGTTCAAATACCAATATCCTTTAAATTTAGAACCAAAGAAATAGGATCAATGAAATATTTTGCTCAGTTTGGCATAGCTCCAGGTATAAGAATTTCCTCAAAAGTTCAAATAAATGGGAATGGCATGCCTTGGGGCGAAGATGAACGGGCTAATATTAAAACGAATAAAGGGTCGGATGATTCATACGAACCTGCTGAATTTGATGACGATGTGAAGTTTATAAATTTACCTTTATTAATTGGTGCTGGCGCTGAATATAATTTAACTGGCAATACTTCTCTATATGGAAATATTCGTTTTGAAAATGGATTTAATAATATTCTAAAATCAAAAAACGAAAGGGGATTGACCCGAACCGAAACTATAGTGTATAGTAAAAATATAGCTTTATCTGTTGGATTATTTTTTTAAACAGATAAATGAAGATAGCCATTTGCCAACTCAATTATAAGATTGGTGATATTGAAGGAAATACTCTAAAAATTTCGGAGGCTTATAATAGGTCAGCAGCGGATGGCGCGGACTTAGCCATCTTTTCAGAATTATCTATTTGCGGCTATCCGCCACAGGATTTATTAGATTATCCTCACTTTATTGAAAAATGCCGGCAGGCACTGTTTCAGCTTGCCGAAATAACCAAAGATACCGCTATGATTGTTGGCTGTCCGGTTTATAGTAAACTAGAGATGGGGAAAAAATTATTTAATTCAGCTGTGGTTTTAAGGCATGGTAAAATTCAGGAAGTGTTTTCAAAAACTTTGCTTCCCACCTACAACATTTTTGATGAATACCGCTATTTTGAGCCTAATGATGAATTTAAACTTTTAGAATTTAATGGTATAAAAATAGCCATCACCATTTGCGAAGACCTTTGGGATTTGAATGAGCCTAAATTATATAAAGTGAGTCCCATGGAACATTTACAACCATTAGGACCAGATTTACTTATTAATATCTCAGGTTCGCCTTTTAGCTATAAACACATTGAAAACAGAGGCGATCTTATGCGAAAAAATGCCTTAAAATTTGATATTCCATTATTCTATGTAAATCAAGTGGGAGGCAATACGGATATACTTTTTGATGGTGGTTCCATGTTTATAAACCGCGATGGAGTTATTGCTGAAGAGCTAGAATATTTTAAAGAGGATTATAAGTTGGTGGACTGGCAACCCCATTTAATTTATCAAAGCCATAGTCACAATTACAAAAATGATGACATTGCTTTAATTTACAATGCTCTTAGAATGGGTGTGGTTGATTATTTTGGTAAATCTGGTTTCAAAAAAGCAATTCTTGGTTTATCAGGTGGGTTAGATTCAGCCGTAGTTACTGCCATTACTGCGGATGCCCTTGGTGTTGAAAATGTTTTACCAGTGTTATTACCTTCCAAATTTTCATCCGACCATTCCATTAATGATTCGGTGGCATTGTGTCAAAACCTTGGGATGCATTATGAAACAATTGCTATTCAAGACACTGTTCATTCCTTTGAATCGCTTTTAGATCCTTTGTTTAAAGAAACCCAACGTGGCGTGGCCGAAGAAAACATACAGGCTCGAACCCGTGGCAATATTCTGATGGCTATAAGTAATAAGTTTGGTCATATACTTTTAAATACCACCAACAAAAGCGAGGCAGCGGTAGGTTATGGAACACTTTATGGCGATATCTGCGGGGGCATTTCGATTTTGGGGGATGTGTATAAAACCCAAGTATACAAGTTGGCCCAATACATCAATCGCAATGGCGAAATTATCCCTCAAAATATATTTAAAAAACCCCCAAGTGCCGAACTAAGTCCGGGGCAAAAAGACAGCGATAGCTTGCCCGATTATGATTTACTTGATAAAATCTTATACCTCTATATCGAAAATCTTTTGGGACCTGAAGCCATTATTGCCAAAGGCTTTGATGCGACTACTGTAAATAAAATCATAAAAATGGTAGATCGCAATGAATACAAACGATTCCAAGTTCCACCCATTCTAAGGGTTTCTGATAAGGCTTTTGGTATAGGGCGACAAATGCCGGTGGTAGGAAAGATTAATTAATGGTTAATGATGAATGGTTAGTGGTTAATTAATGTAACCGGATTTTGTAGGATGATGCTAAATCAAAATGATTTTTTTATCTTTCTATCCTTTGGCTAAAGCCAACGGCAATAGATTGCTGCTGCTTTTTGATAGCAAATTTATTGCACTATTGCAGTTCACTTTAGTGAACTGCAAATAGATAAATGGCAATAGGCTTTAGCCAAATATTATGTTACTAAAGCAAATTTGAAAAGAATTCATTTCTTCCGTTGGCTAAAGCCAACGGAAATGGATAATGGCTATAAATAGTATCGCAGTTCAATTTACTAAACTAAAATAAAAAAATACTACTTTTGTCACGATGTCTAATCGCATAGCAGTTTTCCCAGGAACGTTTGATCCCTTTACCAACGGGCATTTGGATATTGTTATAAAAGCCCTCAAACTATTTGATGTGGTTATAGTAGCTATTGGACATAATGCCAATAAAAAACACCTTTTCCCGCTAGAAAAACGATTGGAATGGATCAAAAAAATATTTGCCCATGAACCTAGAGTGAAAGTGGATTGCTATTCTGGATTAACTAGTGCTTTTTGTAAGGATAATAATGTAGATTTTATTGTTCGAGGCCTCCGCACTATTTATGATTTTGAATATGAAAAGCAAATCGCACGTGTGAATGAACACCTGAATGAGGGCATGCTCAATGTTTTTTTGATAAGTGACGAAAGTGTGAGTTCAGTCAGTAGCACCATCGTTCGCGATTTGATTATTTACAATGGCGATTACAAGAGTTTTATTCCAAAAGAGATTGTGATTGACGTAGAACCTTTGCTATAGCTGAATAGGTTTCTAATTTATCGAGGTCCAAAGTTTTAAAATCCACCCAAACAGCTTCAGTAATATTTTCTTCCACCTGAGGAATTAATTTTTCATCCCCTTCATATTTCATACTATACCAATAGGAAGTTTTTAGTGCCCAAGCATTTGCAAAAGGATAAACATGATAGGATGATTTCAACTTTTTAAGGATACTTACACCATGTATTCCGCATTCCTCTTCCACTTCGCGGATGGCACCAATTTGTTTGGTTTCTTCAGGTTCAAGCTTGCCTTTTGGTAAATCCCATTTGCCCAACCTCTTAATCAAAAGCAATTCTCCCTTCTTATTAAAAACCAATCCACCGGCTGCTTTAATATGAATAAACTGTTTTTTAATTTGCTTTAAAATAGTGGACTCCTCTCCTACTATTAATCCGTTATAATTTTTTGAGTTTAAAAAAAGATCGATAATAAACTTGAGTTGCATTGGAGTGGGGTCGGTATAAACATGCAAATAACCAGACTCCATTTTTTTTGAAATATTAAGCTGGTTTTGTTCGTAAAAAATGGTTTTCATTCGATTATCTCTGTAAGTTTGCGGTTCACACTATGAATCTGCAAATATCTTCAAAAATAGCCCAATATTTATTGGAAGCCAAAGCTGTAAAATTAAGTCCTGAGGCCCCTTTCACATGGGCTTCAGGCTGGAAATCACCTATTTATTGCGATAATAGAGTTACCCTTTCCTTTCCCCATATCCGCAGTTTTATAAAAGAATCGTTAGCGGCAGGAATTAAAGAACATTTTCCGGATGCCCAAATTTTGGTAGGTGTTGCCACTGCAGGAATTGCCATTGGAGCATTAGCGGCAGATGAACTTAATCTGCCATATGCCTATGCCCGACCAAAGCCAAAAGAACATGGGTTAAAAAATCAAATTGAAGGCAAAATTGAGTCTGGACAAAAAATTGTTGTGATTGAAGATTTGATTTCAACAGGCGGAAGCAGTCTTAAGGTGGTAGATTATTTAAGAGAAAATGGTTACAATGTTTTAGGGATGGCGGCCATTTTCAGTTATGGATTTGCTGTAGCTGATGAAAGCTTTAAAAAGGCCAATTGTCCATATTTTACATTAAGCGAATACTCTACTTTAATTAAAGAAGCTTTAAACTCCGGATTTGTTACAGAACATCAAATAAGCAGTTTAGCCGAATGGCGCAATAATCCATCACTATGGAAACAATAAAAACTGTTTGATTATTATCAGCATTTTACAATAGGACCGTAATTACTTACAATATTTGCTTGAAAATTCTTTCGCGATATCACCACTTTGTTTGAATTGGCGGCAGGCTTCGTCGGTATCACCCAAATTTATTTCTGCAATTCCTAAATTGTAATGTACGAGTTCTTGATCCGGGTAGTTTTTTGTTAAAGCTACTGAAAAATCAGCTTTTGCTTTTGCAAAGTCTTTATTTTCTAAATAAAAAACTCCGCGATAAAAAAACAATCTAGCATCTTGGTTATTCAATTTTATTGCACTCGTATAATCTTCAATGGCAGCACTATATATTTCCAACGACGCATAGGCCTCCCCCCTCTTTAAGAAAGCGATATAGTTAGTTCTATTATTTATCAAATAAACATTATAATCTTCAATGGCTTTTCTAAAATTTCCTTTTGAGCAGTAGTAATGTCCTCGGGTTAAAAATAATTCTATATTATCAGGATCAAGGCCGATGGCTTTGCTTATATCACTTATTGCCCCCAAAGTATCTTGCATTCGTAATTTCACGTTACTGCGTGTTGCATAATCAGTTGAGGTTATAGGTTTAAAATTTAAATAGGTTTCAAGATCCTTATTGGCCAAATCCAAAAAATTAAGTTTTAAAAGAGTGTTGCTTCTTGCTAAATATCCATCAGGATCCTCTGGTTTTGCACTTAAATAACGATTAAAATCTTTAAGTGCATTATTATAATCTCTAGTTAAATAGTACAAAAAACCTCGGTTAAAATAGGCATCTACTAAAGTAGGTTTCAAGCTTAATGCACTGTTAATATCATTATAAGCTTCAGGAAATGAAAGTAATTCGCCATATACCGATCCACGTCCCAAATAGGCTTCCGCATAATTGGGGTCGATACCAATGGCAGACGTATAATCTTTTATAGCTCCAAGCATATTACCCTCCTCCATCTTATTATTTCCACTCTGAACCCACTCCGCCGCAGACTGTGAATATCCTGTTTTTACCAGAAAAATAATTAGGGTTATAAATACAAGTTTTCTGAACATAGCAATCCTTAATTTAAAAGTAACAAAGCTAACACTGAAACGAACCTTTAGTGCCTTAGAAGTGTTGTCTTATTTCCACACAATACAATCTAATTACATATTATTGTACATTATTTTTTTTATATAGCATGAAATCAAAACGCCAAAAATTATTTTTAGTACTTGGAGGATTTTTTATAATAAACGCAATAGTAGCTGAGTTTATTGGGGTGAAAATTTTTTCATTGGAGGCAACCCTAGGTTGGCAACAGTTTAATATTCCTCTTTTTGGTTCCATATTCTCCTTCAATCTCACTGCAGGGGTTTTGCTGTGGCCGGTAGTCTTTATAATGACTGACATTATAAACGAACACTTCGGGGTTAAAGGTGTTAAATTTCTTTCATGGCTTACGGCGGCGCTAATTGTCTATGCTTTTTTTATGGTATTCATCGCTATTAGTTTAGTCCCTGCATCTTGGTGGATAGGCTCTCAAATAGACAAAGGAGTGCCAGATATGCAAATGGCATTCAAGTCGATTTTTGGTCAAGGTTTATGGATTATAGTTGGATCACTCATTTCCTTTCTAGTAGGCCAAATATTAGATGCAGTTATTTTTCAAAAATTAAAAACGATTTATAGTCATAAACTGCTTTGGTTTAGAGCCACCGTATCTACACTCATTTCGCAACTAATCGACAGTTACCTTGTGCTGTTTATTGCCTTTTATATTGGAAATAATTGGCCACTGCAAAAGGTGTTAAGTATTGGAACTGGAAATTATATCTATAAATTTATAATAGCGATAGTAATGATACCTGTTTTGTATTTAGTTCATCATTTAATAAACAACTATTTAAAGGATGACAGTGCGGAAAATTTAATTTCAGAATAGATTCTATTTTTCAATCCGGCTTAATCCAGCTTTAGCTCTTTGTTCCAAGCTATTTACGTACTCTTTATTTTTACTAAAACTCAAAGCTTTTTCATAATATTTTTTGGCATTAACTAAATTATTTTCCAACTCATAAATTGTTGCAATTTCAATACTAGAGGCCATTGCATAATAGTGAGGCAAATTTTTACCAACCAACATTGTCTTTTGAAAATAAGCGATAGCCAATGTGTTATTTTGCTGCTTTTGATAGATACGTGCAAGACGATAAATGAACTCCACTTTATCTCTTTTTTCAGCATAATTATTAGTCGATTTTCCTTCCAATTCCTTAAAGGCTCGATCATAATATCCGCCGTCAAATAATAACCTGGCCCGCAACAGCGAAATATTTGGGATATACTTAGAGGTTGCATTTTTAGCTGCCTGCTTATCTTCATCTGTAAATTCATTTCCAATATGAGGAATTTTTGCCATATAAAAACGGTAATTTTTATAATCCCCTAAAATTAAATAATGCCAAGCCAATTTCTGAACAGCACTCTTTAAATAATTTCGTCCTTTAAAATTTGTAATATAAGATAGTAAATATGTATCAGCATCGGAATCAAGTCGGCTAAGTTTACTAACACCTAGCAGATAATCTAAAAACTTAAAATCTACAAAATCAATTCCTTTAGGGCGATTACTCAATATTTCTATAGCTTCTTCATTGGTCCCAATTTTAACAAGGAAAGATGATCGCAAATAGGCACTGAATAGATTGGTTCTCCAGTCGTTTGTAGCGGTGTTAAGTATTTCCCAGCCTTTCTTTTCATCATGCAAAACTAAATGGTTTAATCCCCCTTGAAATATTTTGGCTTCCAATTTAAAATACGTTAATTCTGAACCTTTTGTAATACTAGATTCGCTAATTTTAACAAGTCGTTTCATTCCATTATTTACGGAGGCCTTAACACCAAACATATTAATTATCCATTTAAAAGAACTAGGAATAGTTCCTGAAAAGGTTTCAATTACTCCCATAATTGTATTATTAGGTAAAAAGGCAGGATATTTTATTGAATTATTTTTTAGAATAATGTAGCTATCTCGAATATTAGAACCAGCCTGAATAAAATTATCAAATTTTGATTGTGTAATTCCAAAATAAAAAAGTAGCTGACCTTTAAAGAACTGCGTATAGGCTGATTTCCCCCCATACTTTTCAATATTTTTTATTTTAAGAGGGATTGAAGATTGCAGCTTTTTATAGCTTTTTTCATCCTCATCTATAAAAACAAAAATTATTTCACTTAGTCCTTTCAAATAATAAGCAAGTGCATTTTGAGGGTTTTTCTCAAGTTCGTTACTTAAAACTTCGTTTGCTTTTGGCAGCTTTAGACTGAAAATATCTTCGAATGCCTGATTACAATTTTTATTGAAATCAATTTTTGCTCTGGCGTTAGCTGCAGCTAAACCGAATAAAAGAATAAAACCAAATTTCAGCTTAAACATTTTTCAAATAAAAAGGGATTGGTTACCCAATCCCTTTAATATAAAATTATAAGAATATTATTCTTCTCCTTCTTTTTTGGCGCCCAATCGACGTCGAAGTTTTGGTTTTTCTTCTTCCTCAATTATCTCATCATCTATTCCGGCTAATTTTGCATCAACCAAAACACGTCCACAGTGTTCGCATATTACTATCTTTTTGTAAGATTTAATATCAGCTTCTAACTGTGGTGGCATTTTAGCAAAACAACCTCCGCAAGATGAACGTAAAATTGGTGCAACGGCAATTCCATTTTTAACATTTATACGAATCCTGTCATAAGCTTTTATAAGTTTGTCTTCAACATGCTTTTCAACTTCAACTCGTTCGGCTAAAATATGAGCCTCTTCTTTTTCAGTTTCAGCCACAATTTCGGTTAGTTCACTTTTCTTATGCTCTAAATCAGAAATTCTGCCTTCAAGACCATTTTTAACTTCCTCTACGAGGTCGTTTTTTTCAGTAATTTGTCTTCCTGTATCGTTAATTCTTTTTTCGGCAGCCAATATTTCTAAACCTTGCAATTCAATTTCCTTGTTCAAGGCATCAAACTCACGATTGTTTTTTACGTTATTTAATTGCTCCGTATATTTTTTAATAAGCGAATTAGAGTCTTTTATTTTTTCGGTGTTAACCTTAATTTTCTCTTCTAACTCTTCTATCTCGCTAGATATATTTACAATACGGGTTTGTAATCCCGCAAGTTCATCTTCAAGGTCAGACACTTCCATTGGAAGTTCGCCTCTTACAGCTCTTAGTTTATCTAATTTACTGTCGAGTGCCTGAACGCTAAAAAGTGCTTTTAATTTGTCTTCTACTGAAAAGGATTTTTGTACTGCCATTAGTAATAATAATTAACCGGATTGGTATTAGTTTCCGTTAAAACGGCTGCAAAATTAGCATATTTTTTTTGAATTATTTCAATAATTAATTCGGGAGTAAATTGCTCGGATTCATAATGCCCCACATCGCATATCATTATCTTTCCTTCAGCATCAAAAAACTCATGGTATTTAAAATCTGAAGTAATAAAAACATCCGCTCCGGCTTTCAAAGCTTTACTTAATAAAAAACTACCTGAACCGCCACAAACCGCTACTTTCTTTATATTTTTATTATAATCTGTGTGCTTTATAACATTAAGATTTATGCTTTTTTTAAGCATTTTCAAAAAATCATTTACTTGCATTTCTTCCTTTAGTTCGCCAACCATACCTGACCCAACCTGTGACCAATTGTTTTCTAACAAAATAATATCGTAGGCCACTTCCTCGTAAGGGTGAGCCAAAATTAATGATGAAATAATTTTATTTTTTAAATGTAGGGGAAAAACGGTCTCGATTCGGGTTTCATTTTCGGTATGCAGTTCACCTCTTTTTCCTAAAAAAGGTTTTGAATTTTCATTGCCTTTAAATGTTCCTTTTCCTTCGGTATTAAAGGAGCAGGAATCATAATTTTCAATTTTTCCGGCACCGGCATTAAATAAAGTTTCTCTTACTGAAGCTGCATTTTCTGTTGGCACAAATGTTATCAGCTTTGCAAGTTTATCCGATTTTGAATCTAAAATTTTAAGGTTTTGAAGTCTAATTTTTTCAGCTATTTTAGTATTCACTCCATTGTTCAACACATTATCCAAATTGGTATGGATGGCATAAATAGCTATATCATTTCTTATAGCTTTTATAATGGTTCTTTCCACATAATTATTACCATTTAGCCTTTTTAAACCTCTGAAAATTATGGGATGGTGCGCTATTACCAGATTGCATTTCTTAGCAATTGCTTCTTCTATTATTTCCTCAGTGCAATCCAAGCAAACCAAGGCACTGGTAACCTCAGTATTAACATCACCTGTTAATAATCCACTATTATCATACTCTTCCTGAAATGCACTTGGTGCAACGGTTTCTAATTCCTCGATAATATCCTTTATAAGTATCATTTTTTATTAAGAAGGCAAATATATTAATAATGAAATTAAAGACTTGATAAACAATTTTTACATTTAAGTTTATAAAAAAAATAAATTGACACTTGCTGAAGCATATTGACAAATTGCAATATTAAATATAAAAAATTTTACCTTTTATAGACTTTCATAACCTTCTAACTACTTAACCTTAATTTGGAAATATGAATTTGGTAATATTTTCAACCTTGCTTTGAACTCTTAAAAAAACAACATATGATAAAAAAATTATTATCAAATTTTCCGAAAGCTTTAAAATTTGACGAATAACCTTCATGTGGCTTTTTGGCCAATAGTTTTTGCTAAACTGCCAAATATCAATAATGTCACCATTAAGAATTAATATCTCTGGTGAAATGGTTTCCAAATAGTGTTTAAGTTCCTTAGCATGACAGCCATAGGTGCCTAAATGAACATCGGATATAACGGCTAATTTCACTTTTCGTTTATTTATCATTTTTCAATGTTTAAAACTTTAAAAAAAACCTTAATAAAGAAACTTGATAAAAAATTGAATAACCCTAAATTTGAATTGTAGAAATACGTTATTTATCACATTACAAAAAAAAACACTTCAACATAAATAAAGAGGAAAGTTAGCCTTATGAAAAGGTTAAACTTAAATGGGGAATATTAAGAAATTAACCCTCATTTCAAAAAAAAATCCCGGAAAAGAATCAACTCTTCCAGGATTTTTTATGAAGATGATTTATTTGAATTAGTCTTTAACTTCAAGTCTTAAGATGGTATTGTTTCCTTTTGCATCGGTTAATCTTATGGTATAAATACCGGCCGTTAAATGGTGGTCAGAAACCGTAATGGATGTGTTAAATTTAATATCTGCCATTACTTCTTTGCCAATGTGATCATAAATACGCATGTTCACCATATCACCAGTACTAACCGTTATTGTAAAGTTATCTTTTGTTGGGTTTGGATACAAGCGGGCTGCAAATGTATTGCGATTTACACTTTGTACTGCAGCACTTGATGTTAGTGCTACATTCAAATTTGCAGGATTACCTATACAACCATTGGCAGCGGTTTCGGTTACCTGAACAGAACCATTCGTTCCAACGGTATTCCATATAATTTGAATCATATTGGCACCATTGGACACTACTTTTCCATTTGTGGCTACCCAATTATAAGTGGAACCCGCAGTATATGGAACACTGTAAATCTGTGAACTTCCTCTTGTTGCTGTTGTTGCACCAGTAATCTTAATACTTGAGGGATTGTTCAAAATATTAACAGTGCTATTTGAGGAATCGGAGCAACCAAATGCAGTATTTACTTTCAAAACAACCGTATAAATACCTGCTAATGCATAGGTTTTAGATGAGTTTGAAGCAATACTGTTAGAACCATCGCCAAACTTCCATACACTATTAAATATAACACCTGATGAATTGTTTGTAAATATGAAATTGTTGCCATTTACACATTGGAAATCATTATTTATAGCAAAATCTGCTGTTGGACTTGGGTTCAAAGTAATTGTTTTAATTATACTATCCATGCAGCCAAATTCAGAATTAACAAATAGTTTGATCGTGTAAGTATCGGCAGTGCTATAATTTTTATATTGAATGGTGCCATTACTTTCTAAAGTATTTCCTAAATTCCAGGAGCGGCCTAAAGATCCTGAAGCAATTGAAGAAGCATCCGTAAATACAAACAGATGGTTTTTGAAACACTGGTTTGCATTATTAATACTAAAATTTGCTATAGGTTTAGGATAAACTTTTACCAAATCGCTGGAAGAATCTTTACATCCATTATTACTGGTTGCAACCAATTTTATATTGTAATTACCTAGACCTGAGTAAGATATTACATTTGACGAAACTGTGGAATTGCTACCATTTCCTAGCGACCAAAAACGGTTAAAAGTACCTGTAGCAATCGTGGTGTTATCAGTGTACGTGAATGAATTGCCGTTTAAACACTGGTTTCGGTTGTTTACACTAAAGGTAACATTTGGTTTGGCAAATACTGAAACTGATTTGGCAACCGAACTTAAACATCCATTCATTGATTTTACTACCAAAGTAACAGTATATGTGCCTGAGTTTTTATATGTATAATTTGGATAGGTATAGCCTGAACTGTTTCCATCCCCAAACTGCCAAATTAAATCATTTACGCCTGTTGAGCTATTGGCAAATGAAATTGGAAGACCCAAACAGCGATCGGTTGCTGTAAAATTTGCAACAGGATTATCAAAAATAACAACCTGTTTTGTAACAACATCAGAGCAATTGGTGGCGTTACTTACTGTTAATTTTATATTGAAAATACCGGCATTTGAATAGCTGTGGGTTGGTGAACTAAGGTTAGATGTAACCGCATCGCCAAAATCCCAACTGTATGAGCTACCACCTATTGAGATATTATTAAATACTACATTAACTCCTTGGCAAACGCTAAGTGCATTAAAATTAGCAAGCGGTTTAGAATTAACTACAAAATTACTTCCCGCACTTGCTGAACATCCTTTATTACTGGTAGTGGTGAGTACCACCGTATAAGTTCCACCTGCTATAAATGTATTGGATGGACTGGTTGCACCGCTTTTATTGCCATCTCCAAAATTCCATTGGTACGTCATATAGCCCGATGATAAGGTTGAGGTATTGGTAAATATTGCAGGATGGTCTGCACATTCAGTACCCGAGCTGGTAAATGATGCTGCAGGTCGGGGGTAGCTTGTAATCGATGATATGGCTGTATCGCTGCAACCATTTGAAGAGGTAATTATAAGTTGCACATTAAACGTTCCAGCAGTAGAGTATGCTTTTGAAGGATTTGAAGCCGAAGAAGTTGTTGCATCGCCAAATGTCCAGGCATGGGTTACGCTTCCAATTGAACTCGAAACAAAAGAAAGGTTATCATTTATACATCCATTGTTAACGGTAAATCCAGCACTTGGTCTTGGTAAAACTGATACCGACTTAGTCGTAGAATCTTTACAACCATTGGTGGATGTAGCGGCTAATTTTACGTTAAAATTTCCGGCAGTATTGTAACTATTTGTAGGATTGGTGGAAGTACTTACAGTGCCATTTCCAAAATTCCAATTGTAAGTTGAACCATTGGTTGTGGTGTTTGTGAAGGTCATTAAACCTCCCCTGCAAATTGAGTTTGGTGTGGCATTAAACGATACGGTTGGTTTTGGAAATACTGTTACCGTATTTATTATTGAATCTTTACACCCGTTGGCGGTAGTTACACCTAATTTTATAGTATAGTTTCCAACCGATGCATAGGTATAAGTTGGCGAATTTAAAGCACTTATTTTTCCATCTCCAAAATCCCAAAGGCTTGTGGTTGCACCTATTGATTGATTTGAAAAATTAACTGCATTTCCCAAACAATGGTTTGATACAGTAAAGGCTGCTACTGGATTTGGATTTACTGTTATTGTAATGTTTTCACAGCTTCCTGCCGTAACACAGCCCCCTTCTCCTCTTGCAAAATAGGTTGTGGTAATTGTTGGAGATACATTTATTGTAGTACCGGAGCCAACTGATGTTCCTCCGCAACTTCCACTGTACCATTGCCAATTGGTGGCACTGTTAATCAAACCACCTGATATATTTAAGCTTGTACTTTTAGTTCCACAATTAGAAAGAGAACTTGCACTAAGTGTTGGAATGGATGGACTGGCGCAAACCCCATTGCCTGCCAAAGCCACATCATAGGTCGCTTCATCAAAATCATTGCTTGAAATATTAAAAGTTGCCAACCGGCTGCCCGCAGCAGTTGGTGTAAACTTTACTGAAATTGTTTGGGAACTTCCTGCACCAATACTTAAAGGAAAGGAAGGAGGATTGACCAAACTGAAATCTGCGCTATTGGTTCCTGAAAAGTTTATACCGGAAACAGAAAGAGTTGCATTGCCAGTATTTTGAATTACAAATTTATTTGTTCCTGAACTCAATAAATTTACGTTTCCAAAGCCTGTATTATAAGCAGTGTTGGGCGTTACATCACCATCATTAATAAGAATATTATTACCCCATAAAGTAATCTCAGGATTGGAAAGGTCAATTGAAGTTAAGTTATCCGACCTGAATTTTCTATAAATAAGATCCCCAAATTCTTTTGCTTCCGTACCATCATTATAAAGCACATCTGCGCCTTTATCAGTAATTACCTGCAATGAGGTTAATGATAATTTTCCTCCGGAATTAACTTGCATTGCACCTTCCATATTCAAAGAATCTGATGCAGAACTTTTAACAGGAATTGGCGCATCAATAGCATATCCACTCCAAGTATAGATAGCACCGATGATTGGGTCGCTACCTGAGTTTCCGGCTACAATGATATAGGTCCCGTTTGATAATCTTATTAAGTCACGAATGCCCCGTCCACCTAAATTAAGTTCAATTGGATTGCCAAATGATGGATTTCCGGAAGGAGAACCGTTGTTGAACCAAGTTTCAAAATTTTTAATAGGTGCAATTACTGCTTTTGTTCTTGAACCTTTAGGAACCAATGGCGCCCTAAAGCCAATGTATAAAGTGGTACTATCGGGTCCAAAAACCATGCCTTCTGCCGCAAAACCATTAGGAAGTTTTGAATCAACACCCGCGGCTGCACTGGCTGTAAAACTATATCCATTGGCATCGCCCCAACTTAAAATACGCGATCTTAAAGTTGCGTAACCCGAAAAAGAAAATGAAGTACTGCTTCCTGTTCCGCTATAAGTGGTTGCAAATATTCGATCGCGATTTGGCTTGTCGTCAAATGGATCTTTTCCATTGCTCATGGAACCAAGCCAATAAATTCTTTTAGATTTTAACATACTTGGCGTTGCGGCTTCCAAATCCACTTCAGGCTTTCCGGGATCGGGCAATGATAAATTTGAAGTATAGTTATAAGAAATGACAGGTAAACCAGAGGCTGAACGCGAATAAACATTCAATAAATTAAGTTCATCGTCTCCGGTTAGGTAATAATTATCATCCAATGCAATGGCATCTGAAGCATCTGAAATACCAGTATGCCACAATGTATTTGAAGGTGTTTTGGAAGTTGCTGATGATGCAAATGCCAATATAAAAAATGTACTGTCTGTTCCATCACTTACACGAATTCTAATATTTGAATATCCAACTCCTGAGGGGGTAATTTTAATATTTCTGAAGGTATCTGCACCTGAAAAGTTGATGCCGCTGTTTGGAACAACCGAAGTATTACTGCTACTTATTGCAATTGATAAATTACCAGAAAAGGTTTCAAGATCGTTTATTATAAAGTCTACACCCAATTTGCTTGCCGGATCCGTTGGGTCACTCACTGCCCCGCTAAGTTTAAAAGGAGATGCTGGCGGGGTTGTTGTTTCTCCATCAATAAAATTTGTAGTTTTATTAACGTTCATTGCTATTGTAGGACGGTTATTTCCATCATTATCATTAATAGTAATACTTTGAACAACCCTTTTACCCAATATAATGCCGGATGAAGGGGAACTTATTTTTAAATCTACCACTTCTTTTCCTTCTCCTAAGATGTCATCCTTTACAGTAAATGTAACTGAACCGCTTGTAGTTCCATCAAATAGTGTAATAGTTGAATTTGTTAAACTATAGTCACCAGAAGTAATTCCTGTGCCAGAAATTGCAAGTGAAACCGTTTGATTGCCAGAAACAGGTGATGAGGCATTTGCAGTAATGGTTACTACAGATTTACCAGCTTCTGAGGCAGTATCTTTACTTATACTTAAATTTACCAAAGGCAAACCGGAAGCAACCGGGGCAAAGGCAATTCCTTTATAATATACATTGGTGGTGGCTGATACCAAAGTTGTGGTTATTGCTGTTGTTAATTTTCCTTTATCAATAATTTTTATTACACGATTTCCTGCTGCATCAAATGTTGTAGCATAAATTACTGGATTAGCTCCTGAATAATCTACAACCAATCCATAGGCTCCAATATTTGTAACGCCTGTACCGAGAGTATACAACAGGCTCCATGAACTTCCATTTTTAGCCCATTTTTGTATTCCTCCTAAAGCAGTATTTAAGTTAATGGCAATGTAGCAGGTATCCCCGTTAGGGTTAAAAGAAAAATCTTGAGGAATTGCAGTGCCAGTATTGATAATTTGGTTAACTGATATAGTTCCACTTGTTGGCATGCCACTTCCAAGTGCAAAAATCCCTAATTGTGAGGTGGTATTTGTGGGTCCCGCTTTTTGTGTTGAATAATAAATTTGGCCGTTAAATATTCGCAATCCATAAGCTTTGGGTGGAGTTGCGGATGCCCCAAGCCCTGCTTTTGAACCTGGTCCAAAATAATTTATTCCATCGGTAGCATTGGATGCCCCTGAAGCCCAAAAATTGGTGCCGTCGGAAATGCCACCCCGAATATCATTCACTGAATAAAATTTATTGCTCGAATCAATTTGAAGATAAAATCCGGATGGATAAACAATGCCCATAACACGAGGGACTGATGCAGATGATGTTGCCGTAATGTCAGAAATGGTAGCTGAAGTAAGGTAGCCTCCCAAGACTAGGTATTTACCATCGGAAGATGTTGTAAGAAATCCCTCCGACCCGCCAAAAATACCGGCGCTTTGAAAAGGAGTAGGCCCTGTTGAAGGTATTGTAACAGACATTCCAGGTGTTCCGCTTGGGGTAATTTCTTTGAGTGTAACTGCTGATGAGGCTTTGCTGGCTGTTCCTGATGTTTGCAGCACCACGAGATTGCCAGAGGAAAATAAACTTTGAGCAGATAATTTTTGCCCTAAAGTTAAACATACGATAAATGTTAATAATCCTTTTATTAATTTGATTGATTTCATAGTGGGCGAAACTAAAACCGCTATGTTATCAAATCAAAGAACGAATATTAAAGGAGTGTTAAAAGAGTATAAGGTAAAATAATCTTGACAATTTTTTATAAAAAAAGGGGGCAACAATTCATAATTTATATTGTAAAGCTAGCTCCTAAACTTGAAAAATATTATAACAAAAAAAGGGAACTTCTCAGTTCCCTTTAATTTTTCTTGCATGAAAAAAAACTTACTTTACTATAAGTTTAAAGGTGTTAAACGAAGCATCATGAGATACTTTTACAATGTAAACTCCTTGATTTAGACCATCAAAAGTTACTACTGAATTACCGGCAGGATAGGTGTCGTTTAAATTTCTTATTACTTTGCCATCTAATGCAATTACTAAAATTGATAGATTAGCATTGTTTAAAAGATTCATTTCTACATTAGCAGTTCCATTACTAGGATTAGGATATACTTTTATAGAACCTACGTTTTTTTGAATTTTAACTCCTGCTTCATTATTTGAAACTTTGCAGTTAGTTGTAAAATTGGCACCTGATAGCGCTGGCGAACCTGCTACAGGCATAAAATTAGGATTGGTATAGTTATTTGGGTCGGTCAATAAAGTACCAGCTGCCCAAGCTACAGGGTTTATTCTGTTATTAGAAGTTTTAAGCCATTTAGAAACAAGACCCGTGTCGCGTCCTGTAGCCACTTCCGCTAAACCATTTGCAGTAAGCGAACCAGTGTATGTAAGTCCAAGAAAAATGCAATTTCTAACTTCTAAAGTATCACATTCAGTAGTAGTTGATGCGACATTAGCCTTTGCTTCACTAAGTACCCCGTCAATCATAATACCATTACGGTATCCCATAAAGATACTATTTACAACCGATTGTCCTGAATTACGACGAATTCTTGCACCTCTTCTATATGCACCTTTTACAGTAGCTGAATGTTGAGCAAATGTTTCACCAGCAGCGTAAGGACCAACCATAGTGAAGTTTGAAAATACAGCAGTAGTCATTGGATTATTAGTAGTACCAGTAGCATCATTATCACTTTCAAAACCCTCAGAGGTACTTCCACCTGATGTTGCATTCCAAGTAAGGTCAAAATGAATTGAATCTCTCATTCCAATACCAAACTGGTTCATACCATGGTATCCATAATCTGTGTCAAAATCATCATCTGTTCCTTTAAAGGCAATAATGTATTTAGAACATGCTGCTCCACCAAACCACTCATAAGAATCATCATTTGAAAAGGAAACCTGAATATATCTTAAAGCTGTGCTATAACCAACACTACCGAGGGTTAATCCGTTTATTTCATTGTTAGCAGAAAATACTAAACCGGGAAATTCAATACGAGTGTAAACAATACTTCCTGAATTATCAGCATCATTACTTCCACCATGCACCCCATCAGGAAATCCAAAAGGACCATCAATAATTGATTCACCTTTGGCACATTGTGTGCAACCTGTTTGGCCACCAGGTTGATTGTTGGTTCCTTTTCCTAAAAGAATTATTCCACCCCAATCGCCTCTATTACGACTACCTTTGGCTTTATTTGAAGTAAATACCACAGGTGCATCTTTTGTTCCTACAGAAATAATTTTACCTCCTCTTTGAACAATTATAGACGCCCAATTGGCTGGTGTAGCACTTGGGTTACCTTCACAACGGATAACGGTTCCTGCAGGAATTGTTAAGGTTACACCACTCTTTACATATACCAATCCTGTTAACAAATAAACTTTGCTTTTATCTAAAACCACATCTGTAGTTAAAGTAATTACTCCTGAAGTTACTGCAGCAGCATTAAGTGCAACAGTTTCTGTTACTGAAGGATAATCAGTTTGTTCTGGATTCCAATTCGTCCAACCTTGGGTCCAATCGGATTGACCCATAGCCCCAACATAATCAACTTTTAAAAACTTGTAAGGATTTTGTGCAAACACAGAACCCGTTCCCATCAAAGCCAATACAATGGCTAATTTTAATCTTGTAATTTTTCTCATTTGTTTATTTCTAATTTCTACTGCAAAGAAAACGAGGCCATTTTAAGGCCTCGTTACGTTCATGTTATCTAATTGTGATGTTATTCTTCGATTATCGCAATATTGGTAATATCTATTTAAACTTGTAAGCAATAGCTGCGGTTACGGTTCTACCCATTTTATAATTGAAGATAGTATTATCAGCAGCTGAATTGTATTTTTTGTTATTATTTAGATCTTGGTAAAAGACCAAATTTTGAGCCAACAAATCGCCGGCGGTTAATTTATAGTCCCATTTTTTGCAAGATTTACTAATCTGCAAATCAATTACAGTTCTTGGGTTTTCATAAATATCCAAACCGTATTTTGCCAATTTTGGTGCACCTACAAAAGCAATGCGGCGCCCCACTTTATTATAACTTATATTCATACCCCAGCCTGTAGCTGGATCATTGTACTGCAATCCTGAATTAACAACATAAGGAGACTGACCTTGTAAAGGTCTTTTTGATAATGTTGCCGAATTCTTATTAAAGGCTATATTTGATTTTATTAAGGAAAGGTTGGTGGAAAACAAAAGGTTCTCCCATACTTTTTTTCCTGTAGCCTTTGTTATAAAATCAAACGATTTTCTGTATTCCAATTCCACGCCATAATTATCAGCACTTTTTTGATTGTCATAACCAAAAGTTCTAATTGCAACTTGAGTTACATCAATTCCCATTTCAATTGGGTTTGTAATTTTTTTATAAAAAGCACCAAATGAAATAACCTCTTTCATTGTAGGAAACAATTCCCAACGCACGTCATAATTCCAAATTTTTGCAGGTTGTAAACGTGTATTTCCTGAAATATTAGAGTTTAAATTAAAATTATAAAATGGAAAAACCGCCAATTCTCTGTATTCAGGGCGATTCAAAGTTTTTCCTGCAGATAATCTTAAATTAGCCTTTGGTGTTAGGCTCCACGTAAAATTCATTGAAGGGAAGAAATTGCGATACGTTGAGTCGATAACCATTGGCAGGTTTGAGCCATTGGCTGTATTTATTTTTTGGTGATAATTTTCATATCTTACACCATAAACCACTCTAAAATCTTTAAATAATCGAGTGTCCATCATCAAAAATCCTGCAGCGAGAGATGCTCTTGCCGTGTAATTATCGCGAGCCGGTGAACTTTGTTCCACCATATACACCCCTTTTTCGCTGATATTTTGTTCGCCTAAATTTTTATCGGCACTTCCAGTGGTTCCATTTGCACCGTAATAGGTAAAGTAACGTGAATTGAATTCACGTTTTCTATCCTGAATAAAAATACCTGATTTAAATTCATTTTTTGTAAATTTAAATTTGAAAGGAACAATATAGTTTGCCGAACCACTCAGTATTTTTTCCGTCATGTTGGAATAAAAACGACCTGTAGAAGCCGAAAATTGATTATTATTTACTGCCATTGTATACGCTTCAGGATTGTTACCCTCTCCTGCATAAGTAGCAATGCGATAATCTGGCATGGCTCTGAATATTTCACCAACATTAAGCACCCAATTCAGACGGTTTTTATTTTTATTTACAATATGATCCCCTGTTATTTGGGTTGAAAAAATTCGGTTTTGACTGTAAATATTACTTGACGATTTGGCGTAAAGTCCATTTTCACCGCTAGCTAAGCCTGTTCTGATAGTGGTAATATCATCCGTATTTAAGTTAAAAAGGTTTTTTACTGCAATAGAGTGGTTCTTTTTAAACTTATAACCAAAATTTAACAAGGCTCCGAAAGCTACATTATTTGTATATTGTTTATCTGTAAAATCCTGATCAAGATTATTATCATCGTATCTGAATTTTTTTTGCTGCACTTGACTAAATTTGTTTGAATTTGAATACGTGAAGGTGGCCATGGTGCCAAATGAATTTTTATGATGCATAAAACTACGACCCCAGCTATAAGATAGATTACCATTTGGCAAGGCAGTTTTATTATAAATATTCCAATTATTGTTAAATTTCTTTGTAAAATCTACGTATTCACTTGCTTTTTTGCCCTCTTTAAAACTTTCTGATACGGGCATTTTTCTAATTCCATTATCAAACCCTAATACGTCGGTTTTTGAATTGCGAAAATGTTGAAAATTTTGAAACGTAGTAAGAGAATGATATCCCAACGAAAAATTCAATACCGACGATTTTGATTCCGGAATATTTTTAGTGTTAATGACAATTATACCGCCTGCAAAATCAGCCATTAAATCAGGAGCCGGAGCTTTATAAATCATCAAGTTATCAATCAGGTTAGATGGTATAATATTAAAGGCAAATGCCTTACGGTCACTTTCACTACTTGGCAGCGGGGCTCCGTTAAGGTAGGCGGCATTGTAACGGTCATTCATTCCTCGTATAATCGCAAACTTATTTTCCTGGATACTGGTTCCAGATACTCGTTTCAGTACATCTGAAACATTGCGATCGGGTGTTTTGCGAAATTGCTCACTCGATACACCATCACTCACCGTTACAGCATTTTTGCGTTCCACATTTATAGCAGTCATCGTTTCTTTTTTGGCGGCAGCCGTAACAGTGGCTTCCGACAAATCTTTACCATTAGAAGAAACTTCTTCTAAAACGATGTCTTGATATACTGTTTCGTTAAGTTTTACAGCAACACCAGTTAAGACAACAGTTTTATATTGAATGTATTTAATATTTACCTCATAGGTTCCTGGCTGAACATGTAATTGATATTTGCCATCCAAATCGGTGGCAGTGGCATTGGTGGTACCCTTAATTAAAACGGTTACTCCTACCAAGGCCTCTCCTGATGCCTGATCAATTATTTTGCCGACAATTTTGTTTTGAGCTACCCCAACAAACGATGACAATAAAAGAACAGAGCCAATTAAAAATGTTTTAAAATTAAGACTTTGTAAGACTGTATTTACTTTTTTCATGCACCCGCAAAGTTGGTGATGAAATATTACTGTGACTTTTCCTCAAGGTTATCTTATTGTTAAGGGATGTTGAAAATAATTATAATTGAACTTGAAACAAAATACACCCTGTAATGTATACTTCAAATAAATATATGCATAAAAAGCCTATGGTATCGACTGTTTATGCATAATATTATAAGGCTATTAAAGGCTAAGCAATAATTATTTGTTAAGTGTATATTCAATGGTAGTTTCAGTATTAAGAACAACTGAAATAACACAATTCTCTATTGCATTTTTCACAACTTCAGCAAATTTATGCTCTGAGATCCCTTCTACTTGAGCATTAAACACCAAATGTGAATTTATGATTTTACCTTCCACTAGGTTAATAATGCATTTTGTTTCTAAATTGGAAGGGATAAATCCTTCTGCACCTAATAAAAAAGTCATTTTCATTGCAAAACAACCTGCATGAGCTGCGGCTACCAATTCCTCAGGATTGGTTCCTGTGCCTTCCTCAAACCGGCTGCTAAATGAATATTGCGTTTTATCTAATACCTTACTTTGTGTGGTTAAGTGTCCGCTTCCTTCCTTTCCACTTCCTTGCCAAACGGCTGTTGAATGTCTTTTCATCTTTATACTAATTAATGGGTTATAAATTTTTTCTCAAAGGTAATCTTTGTGCCACTAGTATTCAAAAAATGAAAACCGCGATTGTCCATAATCTCGATGGTTTTTCAAGTGTTCATTTTGAAAAGTCAATGAAGATCGGTGTTCAATAACCAAAAGCCCTCCAGGTGCTAATAAATTATTACTAAAAATCAACTCGGGTAATTGCGACATTCCTATATGGTCATAGGGCGGGTCGGCAAATATTAAATCAAATTTTAAGGTTTCATTTTGCTTTATCCATTTAAAAACATCCGCTTTTATCACCCTGAAATTTTCGAAACCCAAAGCTTTAAAAATTTGTTTTATATAATCCACAGAACTAAAATTTAAATCCACAGCTATAATACTCTCCGCCCCTTGCGAAGCTAATTCGTAGGCAATATTTCCGGTACCGCTAAAAAGGTCGAGGCAATTTTTACCTTCTACGCCATAATTGGATAATAATATATTGATCAAGGATTCCTTGGCTCGATCAGTAGTCGGTCGTGCGGGTATTTTGGATGGCGGGTCAAAACGAAACCCTTTATAATGGCCTCCAATTATTCGCATACCAAGGTTTGCAATGCAAATGAATGTGAAAGAGATTCTGTTGTTATAATTTGGTGGTCGGTTTGATATTCCTCCATCCATATATTAATTTCATTAATGTAATTTTTAAACAATTCAAATATTTCATTTCTTGCTGGCGGTTCGCCTAAAATAACTAACTCCATTTCGGAGGGAATAAAATGCAATTGCTCTACCGCGAGCATTACAAAATAGAAAATATCGTCATTTGAACTTACTGAATATGAATTACATAATAATAAATCACCTTCATTTATCGCAAAGATAATCAGGCTCTCATTATTGATGGTAATCAGTATTCGAGGGTGTTTAAAATTTACTTCTTTATATAACTTAGAAATAATAACTGTAGCCTCATGATGTATTTTCACTCGAGGAAATTTTGCTATTATTAATTGAATTAGGCCTGTATTTATAGCATATGCTATCCCCATATTTTGCTCCGATTTATCCACCCAAACCGTCTCATTTTCCGGCAATGTATAACTCAATTTAAAAATTTCATTCACATCTTCATTGTAAAAACTTTCAGGTAATATGATAAAATTTTTGTTTCGGATTAATAATGTAATCTCAGAATAAATTTCAGGTAACTCAGCCAAAATAGTCTCTAATTTTTCGTTATCTAAAGCTTCAAAAAAACGAAAGTCAACAATAAATTGATTCTTTTTTACGGTAATAATCGTGAGACTATTATCATTAAATTCAAAAACTAGATTATGTAAAACTGAATGTGCCAAATGTATATTAAGCCATATAACGGTTACCTACCCAAACAAAACGTTTTGTTATAAAACCCGGATCAACAAAAGAACAATTTCCTGATGGATTACCTCCGGTACTATGAAAATCAGAAAAAGCAGCGTGTTGATTTACGTAAATTTGACCTGTCAAATTAAGAGATACAGGTATAAATGAATGATTAAATTTTTCTTCAATTTCTTTGCAAAGCACAAAATCAGTGCAGTGTACCAAACAGGTAATTACTCCTGAAAATTCACAGCCACGCAAAGCAAGTTCAATGCTGCGTTCGGTACTTTCAGTTTTTACAATAAAAACCATTGGGCCGAATACCTCTCTTTGAAATATTTCCTGCTTACCACTATCCACTGCTAATACCTTGATAGATTGGGTTCGGGCCGATTCAAATTCAGGCATAATAAAAGGCTTGCTTTCTAATACTGGAGTGCCCAAGGCCATGGAAACTTCGTTTACTTTTTTTAACGTAACATCATTTTGAACACACCCCAAGGTAGAAGCCCCCCATTTAGTATCTAATATATTACCTAAAGCTACTTTTAACCGATCACAAAAATCTGTAAAAGAAACATTACCACCCGTTATTTTTACCCCTGACCCAGGAACATAAATATTTTGCGGAGCAGTACACATCTGCCGTGAATATAAGGAAATACTGAATGCAAGATTATTAACCAATCCTTCAATATCCTTTGTAGAATCAATTATTACTGGATTGATCGCCGCCTTTTCGGTAAATGTCGTTTTGTGCAAAGCCTCCAAATAATTCCCAAACTTTGAATTTCCGGTATAATCAATAAGCTTTATTTCTGGATGTTCGGCCAACTCTTTTGTAATTAGTTTGGCGTTTGTATCCACCGCCATTTGAATAGTATCTACATTAAGTCCGTTCTCCTTTAATACATTTCTTATCTCGGCAATTACTATCGCCATTGGAAGTACTGCTTTAGGATGTGGTTTTACAATTACAGGATTGCCGGTTACAAGGCTTGCAAAAACACCAGGCATACTATTCCATGTTGGAAAAGTTGAACACCCAATTACCAAACTAATTCCCTTTGGAATAGGATTATACGTTTTGCGCATGGATATGGCTGAACCTCCCACCCATTTTTCCCACTTCACTTGCTCAGGAAAGCGTTTCATTTCATTAAATCCCATGGCCACCGCTTCTAAAGCTCGGTCGCAGGCATGTGGTCCGGCCGATTGAAATGCCATTATAAAACCTTGCCCAGTAGTGTGCATTGCCGAATAAGCCAATTCAAAAAATCGTAACTTTATTCGTTCCAATGCCTCAACAAGCAGTCCTGCTCTTTCTTCAATATCAACATTTCGCCAAGTTTTCCATGCAGGACGTGCATTTTCAATAAGCTTTTCAACTTCAATATATGGATAACGAATTCCCAATCCTGTTTGCAAGTAAGGCGAAACTTCTTCCCCCACCCAAACCTCACTTTTAGTATTTAGTTCACTAAAATCAGTATTAAATTTAGCAAGAAAAGCAGCTAAACCTGCAGCCTTTTCTTCCTCTCCATATTCCTTTGGATTCTCGTGATAGACCGTATGGTAATTGCGACTTGCAATTGCCTCAGCTACTTCATAAATCAATTCCTTATGCTTACTAAAAACTCGCATTAATCTGCAAAGATAATCCTATTTACGATTTTAGATTTATTGTTAATTCTTTTTTAAAAAGTTAAATGGTTACACTATTATTTTACAAGGATTTATTTTACAGAAATTGGTGAACAAAAAAAGAATTACCATCTTTGTGATATAAATTTCTTAACAAAAATGAAAAAAATATTAATCCTAATCGCGCTATTTATTGCCAACTTCAGTTTTGCTCAAACCCCCGCAGAGTGGAAAGAAAAAGATGACTTTCACAAAGTAATGGCCTCCACGTTTCATCCTATGGAGGAAGGAAATTATAACCCAATACGTGAAAAAAGCCAGGAAATGTATGATAAAGCTGTAGCTTGGAAAAAATCAACGGTTCCTGCTGGTGTGGATAAAAAGAAAGCCAAAAAAATCCTTAAAGAATTGGTGGAGGAATCGAAAGAATTAAATGAAAAAATAAAAGCCGGAGCTACAGATGCAGCCATCAAAGATGAACTAACAGAATTGCATGACCTTTTTCATAAGTTGGTGGGATTGTGTAAGGCTGAATAGATGTTTTTTTTATTGATTCGTAGGAATACGAATCAAGGCGGAGGTAATTGATGTTCTGTTTTTTTGTTTATTGGCCAGAGGCCGAAGTATAAGGAATAAAGGCGGAGAATGAGTGGCAAGATGCCATTTCTTAAATCACACGCCAGAGGCGGTGCGATAGCAAACACAGAAGCGAGAGCAGGGGTTCTTTGTCCTTTTCGGCTGCCGTTTGGGAAAATGAAATAAAAGGTACCAATAATGTGATTAATAATGTAATTGTTTTAAATTGTTTCATAACTTTTCTTTTATTGAATTATATTAGAGTAAGATAATTTCCAAGAATGATATAATAAGGAGGTATCCCCAATAAATTTTGAATCAAACAAATCTTTCTGCACTAATCCATAATTCTTTGCCCAGTAATATTTAGCTGGTTTATTTTTTAAAGGAATAGGCTCACTATCGTCACTTTGAATATAGAATACTGCTACCTTAGAGTAAATCTTGCCCATAATATTCATTGTATCTTTTACTGTTATGCAATAATTTGCAATAGGATCATTAAATGGGTAATAAAAGGGGTTTATGTCCCCCTCGAATGGCTCTCGTCTTTCAAAATTTGGGATAATTAAATTCCTTGGTCGATTTATAACATCTACAGGTCCATATCTTTCATACAAATGATAATAATGTGCTGTACTAATACTTCTGCTATCAACAGCAAAAACCTCATCTATATATTTCCACTTTTTACTTATCCTTTCAGAAGTATCTAAAATACTATTATATACTACGATTGTATCTAACTGGCCAGTTCTTGTATTTTGATAAACCCACCAGGTTCCCTTTTTAAAGTAAACATAATCTTTGGCTTCGCCCAATCCAAAAAAACCGAGGTCAGTTGGTTGCGGGTCAGGTGGTTCGGGCTTGCAGCTATGCAGTGCAGATATTGCTATCAGCGAAAAAATGATAAGGGTGAGTTTAAGATGTTTCATATAAGTTTAGTAATTACTAGAAATAATTTTATAGTTTTTAATTCAAGAATATTAATTCAAATGTTAGGCATTCCTTTTATATAAGCAAGATGATTATTGTCATATTTTGGTATAGGTATATTACAACATGCAGTTATGAAGCAATAAGGGCGGGGTTATATAAATAAGAAAATCTATGAAAACCCAACGATAGGTTTCAGGGTATTGATGGAAGTTTTGGAAAAATAAAAAGGCCGGTTTATAAAAACCGACCTTTTGTTATTTATTTATGTGTTTCTCAGTTTTCTCTGTGCCTCCGTGTTAATCTACCTTCTTCCTCTTTTCTCAGAAGGTTCCGCTTTAATTCGTCGGTTTTTCCACTCAAATTTATTCAAGCTATCCAGCACGTTGCGCTCAGCTGATTTTTCAATTTCAAAAAAACTGAATTTATCTAAAATCTCAATTCTTCCAAACTGAACCCGTTGTCCGTTTCCGGCATCGTTCACAATACCCATAAGGCGTTGTGGATTTAGTTCGTCCATTTTACCGCAATTGATAAATACACGGGCAAAATTATCGCTATCGTTTCCGCCTTTGTATCCACTTGAACGTGGGCCTCTATCTCCTCTATCACCACCACGGTCGCCTCCTCTATCTCCGCCGCGGTCACCACCTCTGTCGCCATCACGGCCACGACTTCCACGGTCTCTTCTATCGCCGCCACGGTCACTATCTCTTCCTGATTCACGGTCGCTTCCTTCAGGCACATTTAAACTGGCTGAATTTTGGTAGTAAACTAAAAATCTATGAAACTCCTCAGCCACTATTTTGCGGATTAAATCTTCACGAGTGAAGTTTTCAAAACGGGCAAAAATCTCAGGTAAAAATGGTTCGATATCATTATCCATTGCATCTGTTTTTTCTAATTTATCAATTAAATTAAACAACTGAACACGGCATATTTCAGAACCTTCAGGAATTAATTTCTTCTCAAATTTCTTTTTGATCATACTTTCAATTTGACGGATTTTTGAGCGTTCTTTTGTATTTACCAGTACCAATGAAATACCTGTTTTTCCTGCACGGCCTGTTCTTCCACTACGGTGAGTATAAGTTTCCGTTTCGTCAGGTAAATTATAATTTATAACGTGGGTTAAACTGTCCACATCAATACCGCGGGCAGCCACATCCGTTGCTACCAAAAGGCTTACACTTTTATGACGAAATTTATCCATTACCCTGTCGCGTTGTTGTTGGCTTAAATCACCATGCAAGGGTTCAGCATTATAACCATCTTCCATCAATTTATCCGCGACACGCTGGGTATCCAATTTTGTTTTGCAAAACACAATACCATAAATGCCCGGATAATAATCTACAATGCGCTTAAGGGCTAAATATCTATCACGTTCGCGAATGTAGTAGTAATGATGCTCCACCTGATTGGTTGAAGCATTTCTATCTCCTGAAGAAATTTCTACAGGATTATTCATATACTTACTGGCCAATCGCTGAATTTCGCGAGGCATAGTAGCACTGAAAAGCATGGTGGTTCTGTCATTTGGGCAACTTGAAAGTATAATATTGATATCATCAATAAATCCCATGTTAAGCATTTCGTCTGCTTCATCAAGTACTACAATTTCTACTGCTGAAAGATCAGCTGCTTTGCGTTCAATCAAATCAATTAAACGACCGGGGGTTGCTACTAAAATATGAACACCGTTTCTTAAATCACGGATTTGGTTGGTAATACTGGTTCCACCGTAAACAGGTAAAACTTTTAATTTTCCCATATACTTGGAATAGCTTTCAATGTCTTTAGCTATCTGAACACAAAGTTCACGCGTTGGTGCCAAAATCAATGAAGACGGAGTTCTTAAGGATGTATCAGTCCATTGAAGCAAGGGTAAACCGAAGGCTGCCGTTTTACCGGTTCCGGTTTGAGCCAAGCCAACGATATCACTGCGGTTGTCAAGAACCTGCGGAATTACTTTAGCTTGAATAGGTGTTGGGGTTTCATAGCCTAACTCAGCTATGCCCTGTAAAATTTCCGGCTTTAGGCCGAAGTCTGAAAATGTTGTCATTTGTTTTATTGTATTGTTATTTTGTTAGTGATTTGTTAGGGTTTTAAGTAGTTAGGATTATAAAATTCCTAATTACTCAATCCTAATTGAGATTTTGCGTTATACATAGCTTCTGCCTGATTCACCATATTTTCGGAACCAATAAATAATGGTACACGTTGGTGCAATTCTTCAGGTATTACTTCTAATATCCTTTTAGTTCCTGTGCTGGCCTTACCTCCTGCTTGCTCAATTATAAAAGCCATTGGATTGCATTCATACATCAATCTTAGTTTTCCTTTGGGCGTTTTAGCAGTTGGAGGATAAATAAATATTCCGCCTTTTAATAAATTACGGTGAAAATCGGCTATTAAAGAACCAATATATCTTGCGCTATAAGGCCGTTCGGTCTCCTTATCATTTTCTTTACAAAAATCAACATAATCCTTAACTCCTTGCGGAAATTCAGAATAATTTCCTTCATTGAGTGAAAATATTTTACCATCCTTAGGGATTTTTATATCCGGATGGCTAAGGCAAAACTCACCTATTGAACTATCTAAAGTAAATCCATTAACACCTTGCCCTGTGGTATAAACCAACATCGTACTAGAGCCATAAATAATATAACCTGCGGCTATTTGGTTTATCCCTTTTTGAAGGCAATCTTCCATTGTCACATCATTCCAGGCCATACTTCGTCTTCTAAAAATACTGAAAATTGTACCGATGGATGCGTTTACATCAATATTGCTGCTTCCATCCAATGGATCCATAGCTACGATATACTTTGGTTTGGAATTATTAGGATTATGAACCCGAACAATATCATCATCTTCCTCTGATAATATTGCGCAACAATCGCCACCTAATGATAAGGCCGACATAAATTCTTCATTAGCCATTACGTCCAGTTTTTTCACTTCTTCACCTTGTATATTGGTGGTACCATGCGTACCAAGAATATCTACCAAACCAGCTTTACGAACATCGCGATTAACTATTTTGGCGGCAAGAATAATGTCCATAAAAATTCGTGTCAAATCGCCTGATGCATCATAAAAAAGGGATTGTTGTTCAGAAATGAATTGGGTAAGGGTTACTACTTTTTGGGTCTTCATCTATAATTACTCTTGTTCTTTATTTTGCCATAAGAACTAAGAGTGGAGATGGAATTGGTAAAGCCCGACACTCAAAAGTCCTTTTTAATAAGGCCGCAAATATAGTGTAAGTATGTGAAAAACTAACAGTTAAAAATAAAAAGATTTAAAATACCCCACCCCCCCCCTAAATTTTACTTCAAATTTTCACTTTTCGTTTTTCACTTTTAACTTACTTTTGTTCCGATGTTTACAGGAATCATAGAGTGTTTAGGAAAAATAGAATCCGTATCAAAAGCTGGCACCAATAAAATATTTAAAATCATCTCTTTCATAAGTCATGAACTTAAAATAGATCAAAGTGTGGCACATGATGGGGTTTGTTTAACGATAACTAAAATTGAAAATGACTGCCATTGGGTAACGGCTATTGATGAAACATTATCAAAAACAACTTTAAATAATTGGGCGGCAGGGGATGAAATAAACCTGGAACGTTGTCTTAAATTAGGCGACCGGCTTGATGGGCATTGGGTGCAAGGCCACGTGGATACTACAGGGATTTGCAAAAAGGTGACGGATCAAAATGGAAGCTGGAAATATGAAATAGAATTTCAGAATGGTGAAAATTTTAGAACAGTAACTAAAGGCTCAATAACCCTCAATGGAACAAGCCTAACAGTTGTTGAAAGTGAGCCGGGAAGATTTTCAGTAGCTATTATTCCTTACACTTATGAGCATACTTCCATAAAGCATTTAAAAACAGGAAGTCTTGTAAATTTAGAATTTGATATAATTGGTAAATGGGTGAAAGAATGGATGAAGTAAAAGGAAAGCTATACATAGTGCCCACGCCTATTGGCAATATGGGTGATATCACATTGCGGGCCATTGAAGTGTTAAAAAACTGCGACCTTGTGATTGCCGAAGACACACGTGTTACCGGCAAATTACTTTCTCTGTTAGGTATAAAAAAAGAAACCTTGAGTATGCATAAATTCAATGAACACCGGAGGTTGGATTATGTAAAAAATCTTTTAGAAGATGGCAAAAAAATAGCCTATTGCTCTGACGCAGGAACTCCCGGAATATCTGACCCCGGTTTTTTGATAGTGCGTGAATGCAACCGAAATGATATTCCACTTGAAGTACTTCCTGGTGCCACGGCATTTATACCCGCTTTGGTAGCCAGTGGTTTGGCTGCAGAACGTTTTGTTTTTGAAGGATTTTTACCCCAAAAAAAAGGACGGCAAACTCGCTTTAAAGAATTGGCAATAGAAACCCGAACCATGATTTTTTACGAAAGTCCGTTTCGCTTGGTAAAAACTTTAACAGAGTTAGGGCAATATTTAGGTAATGCCCGAAATGCTTGTGTAAGTAGAGAAATTACCAAATTATTTGAAGAAAACCGAAGAGGAACTTTGGAAGAATTGGCGGCACATTATACCAAAACTGCCCCCAAAGGTGAAATTGTAATTATTGTTGAAGGTTTATAAAATTAAAAGCTTTCTGTTTTAAAACTCTACCCGTTTATGAAAATGTTTTTTAACCAAAAACATAAAATATACCGCTACTAATAAGGCTGCAATTGATGTGGTGATGAAGGTAACTGCAGAACCATAATTATACCAGATTAAACCGGCCAATGAACTGGCCAACATGGTGCAAATGCTTTGAAAACCTGAAAAAGTGCCGATGGCAGTAGCTGTATCTTTTTTATCGGTAATATTGGTAATCCACGCTTTACTTATTCCTTCGGTGGCTGATGCATACAGCCCATATCCAAAGAATAAGATTAAATAAATAGTAATATTATTGGCAAAAGCCATACCGGCATAAACCCCCGAAAACAAGACTAATCCGGCGATAAAAATAGTTTTTAATCCAATCCTATCTGCCAAAATGCCCAAAGGAAAGGCAAATGCAGCGTACACTAAATTATAAAAAATATAAGCCCCGATTACATAGGAATCCGTAAGTCCTGATTGTTTTAAATTTAATAACAAAAAAATATCTGAGCTATTAAACAGAGTAAAAACCAATAAACCTATTACCACTTTTCTATAGATCTGCGGACTGGTTTTCCAATAGTTTAAAAACGAAAAAAAGGAGGGTTTGGATGGAGATTGGGGCTGTGGCTGAGGTTTGTCTTTTAAATAGAAGGAAGCCACTACTGCCAGCACTCCCGGCAAAAAAGCTATAAAAAACAAAGTTTTGTAATCATCGGGATTATAAAAAAGATAAACCAAGGCAGATATTGGCCCTATTACTGCTCCCAAAGTATCCATAGAACGATGAAATCCAAAGACTTTTCCCTTGGTTTGGGGTGTAGCTTCATCTGATAAAATGGCGTCCCGTGCTCCAGTTCTTATCCCCTTTCCAAACCTATCAATACTTCGTGCAAAGAATATCCAAATTGGGTAAACAAATACTGCCATCATTGGTTTGGAAATGGCGCTTAATGCATAACCCACCTGTACAAAAGGAACCCGTTTACCTGAAAAATCTGACAATTTTCCGAAATACCCTTTACTTAATCCAGCAGTAGCTTCAGCAATACCTTCCAAAAAACCAATTAAAACGATCGAAAAACCAATGCTTTTTAAATAAACAGGCATAATGGGATACAACATTTCGCTAGCCATATCGGTAAACAAGCTAATGAGGGATAAAATCCAAACCGTTCGTGTGATGTAAATCAAGTATTTTTAAATTGGAATGACAAACTTATTTTATTTTAAGTTCTGAATAAGAATTTATTATTTTTTTTAAGACCATTATGAATAATTGTATAAGTGATTAATAGCCATAGAAAGTTAAAAATTATTTTCAAAATTGTAGAATTAATACTAAAAACTTAGAATCTTAAGCAACAATATGATTAATTTAATTCTTAATTTTGAGCTATGAATCTAAAACGTTTTTTAGTAGCTACCGATCTTTCTGATGCTTCACAAAAAGCAGTTGATTGTGCTGTCGCACTTGCAAAAAAAACAGAGTCTGAAATTGTATTGCTCCATATTTTTGAGATTGCCGACGTAGATGAATATGCCAAACAAATGATGTCTACCAATTTTTTGAGTCGTGATATAAAACGTCAGTTGCAGGAAGCTGTAAAGGAAATAGAAGACAAAGAAGGGGTAAAAGCCAACTACCTTACCAAAGATGGTGATTTATTTGGACTAATAGCCGAGGTATTGGAAGAAACAAAATCAGATATTCTATATTTAGGAACCCACGGTGTTCATGGGGTTCAACACTTAACCGGCAGTTTTTTAGCGAAAACAATTAACAATACCAATAAGCCAGTTTGGGTCATCCAAAAGCAAACCCCTGTTAAATCTTATGAAAATGTCTTTGTTTATATAGATGAATTTCCTGGAGAAGCTTTGCATCCATTAACTCTAGAAATAGCAAATCTTTATAGTGCTCAATTGCATTTTGTATTTACCGAACCTAATAATGGATTTGCCGTTTCCGAAATGGTAAATACTATTAAAAATACTATGGATACTAAAAATATAGCTTACACGCTTAATTTTATTTCAGATGAATTGGACAAACCAAAATATCTATTAGAAATGGCTTCAGAAAAACAGTCACCACTAATAGTAGTTAACCGAGATGGCAAAGATGCGGATGTGCATATACCAGTATTAACGAATAAACATCATATAGAAGTAGTTTGCCTTTATTAGAAATTTGGGTTATTTCTATACTTTTTTAAAGATCCCAAACAGTTTTTCGTCCTTCTTTTTGATAGTTTTTAATATTTAACCAAAAAGCTATAATCAAGTATATAATTACTGAAGACCCTAGCGTACCAAAGGTTACGTATAAAAAATACATTCTTACCCGTTCGGTTTTAATACCCATTTTTTTGCCAAGCCACGTACAAACACCAAAGGCTCGCTGCTCAACAAAAAACTTTATAGAATCAACGCGTTTCATTTTTTAAGAGTTTACAACCAATAGTACAACTGAGACACAATTTCTTATTGCAAAACTCGTTTTTTAATTGCAATAATGCTTGTGTTTGAAATGAATTTTTTGAATTTATTCCCAACGACTTCCATTTTTTCAGTATTGAATTATTTTCGGCTGGGCTTTTTTCTAATAAATCAAAAGCATTTTGCTGCAATGATTCGTCATTTTTGTGTTTGCCATAAGCAAATTTAAAAGGAACTACCGTATTTATTATAATATTTTGGATGGTTCTAGAACCTAGTTTTTTAATTCTTTTAGGTGATAATTCATCCAATAAATAATGGGTATCCCAATATTCAGAAGGGCTTGTTTTCAATAATGATGTGATTTTTTGTAAATCATTTTCCTCAATAATTTTCGAAAACAAGCTATTGGATTGATAAAGCAAAGCGGCGAATTGAGCCAATCGAATCGTAGGGAAATTAGCAGGCATGAGTCTTAAAAATTTCCAATTATTTCTTTCAACTTCAGCCAATTGGTATTTTTTCTTCAAAAATTGATATTCCTTTTGAAGACCAATTGTAAACTCATCTTTGCAATTTTTATTTAAAAACCCGGCAACTCCAAATATTAAGGCTTCAATTTGCATAAAATTATTTTTGTGCTTTGAAAGCACTTTTATTGGCAAATTATTTGCTAAATTTTCAAAGGGTTGGGAATTTATTTTCAAACCAAAGGTATGAGCCATAGACTTATAAAAGACTTCCTGCCACTCATATTTTGTTTTTTCTAGGTCTTTAAAGATTCGCTCTGTTTTTTGTTCTAAACGCTCTACTAAAAGCCGCTCCAACCATATTTTCCAAGTAAATTCATCAATAGTATGAATCATTGAGCTGCAAGGAATATCATTGGCCGATTCCATCAAATAGCTAAATTTATTCAATAGATTTTTGTTAACCTTATCTTTTAATGAAAGACATGGAATTATAGTCCCATTGGTACGATAGATAGGCAAATCATTTTCCCAGCAAACGTGCAAAATTGTATTGTCATAAGAGTTATCCGTGCTATGTCCATGCAGTTTCCAATCACCCGATTTATTATGTATTTCAATATTTCCAGCCCAAATGGTATCGCCTAATTTAATTTTAGCATTTGTAAAATCTGGACCGGCATTCATATTTATTACCCCTTTTTGCAATATTTGAATGGTCTCATTCTCTGAATCTTTTAGATTATTGGTATCGAAAAGCAAATTTTGCCAGATAAAATGAATGAGTCGTTCTTGCATATAGGTATTCAAATTTTATAAAACAAAATTTGAAATACAAGTCTTATTTAAAAAAAACACTTTTTATCCTTTCAGATATCCTTTCATTTCTGCCTGCAGTTTTCTTGCCTCCTCAGCTGCAGCTTCTTTAAAATTTAACCCATTGGAGGCGTAAATTATGCCTCTGGATGAATTTACTAATAAGCCACAATCCTTATTCATGCCGAACTTTGACACCCCTTCAAGGTCACCACCTTGGGCACCAACACCAGGAACCAACAAAAAATGATTGGGCAATATTTTTCGAATTTCCGCAAATTTTTCAGCTTTGGTAGCTCCTATCACAAACATCAAATTATCGGGTGTGCCCCAAGTAGCTATTTTTTTTAATACAGATTCATACACTTTACCTTCAGCAGTTTCCAACATTTGAAAATCTGCACTTCCAGCATTGCTTGTAAGCCCCAAAACGATTGTAAATTTATCTTTATATTCTAAAAAAGGGCCTACCGAATCATGACCCATATAAGGCGAAACCGTAATAGCATCATAATTATAGGCTTCAAAAAAAGCCTTGGCATACATTTTACTTGTATTGCCTATATCGCCTCGCTTAGCATCAGCTATTACAAAACAGTTTTTAGGAATAGCTTCTAACGTTTTTTCCATGCTTTGCCACCCGGCAATTCCGTATTGCTCATAAAAAGCAAGATTAATTTTATAAGCAACACAATAAGGGGCCGTGGCTTCAATTATAGCTTTATTAAATCTATAAATTGGATCATCCTCCACCATTAAATGCTGTGGAATTTTGCTCATTTCTGTATCAAGTCCTACACATAAGTAGGATTGTTTTATTTGGATTTGCTCGATAAGTTGCTGACGGTTCAAAACGTATTTTTTTACAAAAATAAGTTTATCGAAAGCAGAATTCCACCATATGTAAATTTATTCCAATTCATTTAACCATTTACCTAATTAATAGGTTTGAGATGATGCAATAATGATGTGTTCTTGTTGCGACGACTAGCCAGATACATTTCTAAACCGGGATAAATTAAGCTTCCAGTTAATAAATTAAAAGGATAAAGTTAAATCTTTAAATATGATGTTCTGCCCTATTTAAAATATTCTCTATTTCAATCGGATCATCCATCATGGTCCAATATTTCCATTCATCAATAAACCAATAAGGCTTCGGCGGTTTATTTTCCCATACCATCATTTTACCATAAATTCGTGATTGTTCAATAAACCATTGAAATTCTGATTTATCCAAATCAGACAAATAGTCTTTTGCTAAATAAAAGTGAGGAACCCAAGGCATTGTTTTTGCAAATTTCCAAGTATGCTTCGCTATAAAGACCCTTGCTCGGTCCTCGGCTATTTGTCGCTCTTCATTTAATTCAATTTTTGACATTGCAATAATTCATGACCAAGGTATGTCTTTAAAAGATTATAGAAATATCCTTAAACAGTTACTTGCTAAATAAAAAAAATACTATTTACAGCAATGGCATATATTTCCAAACAAAACCATTCTTATTTTCAACCTTTTCTATTTCGCCATTTTTATAAAGCGATAAAAGCAATTTGTGAGAGGTTTGCATATCTATATCCGTTAAAAAAGAAAATTCATCTTCAGTCATAATATTATAAAGTTTAAAAAGAGATAATGGGTCAATGTCTATTTTCTTTTTTACAACATTTGGGATAAACTCTTTTATAATTTCTTCAAACTTACCATAGGACTGAATTCCTTTCAACGTTATTTTTTTGTCTGAAACATTTGAAAACAGAAGAGTTGGAAAAGACGTTATTCCATAAGTTTGGGCTAGTTCTAAATCTTCTTTAAAAAGATCAATGGCATTTGTTTGAATATCTTTTAAGAGAACTGCAGAATCAAGTCCACAACTAAGTGCGGCATTCTCAATAAATTTTCTTTTAGTTATATTCTTTTTTTCTAAAAAAACCATTTCTTTAATTCTTCTCAAAAACAAAACCGCCTTGTCTTTATTTTGTAGTTGAGCCGCTTTAAAGGCAATTGAAGGGGGGTATGAGGAGTCTAAAGGATCTTCAATCCATACATCACCGTCTAAAGGTGTCTTGTATAAAGAACTCATATCCTCCCAATGTTTGGCAGCATCAGACGGTTCTTTTATAATACCTTTATTATAATCTTTCCAAGAAGGCAATAAGCCTCCCATTCGATAGTCAATATCTAAATAATCATCATATTCCAATTTTAGTTTTCTTAATATGGGTTGAATTAACCAACATGTTGAACAAATAGGATCTGTAAAATATAATATTTTTAAAGGCTTGCATATGGGTGATTTAATTTTATTGCTTTCAAATACTAATGGCAATAAAAAATCTCGTTCACTATGATTTTTTGGATAAAGAAAAAGTTCTTTTACTTCCCTTCCTTGAGCAATATGCTCGCGTATGCTTTCTGATCTTAAAGCATAGTAATTTTTGAAAGCCTTAGAATAATCATTAAATTCTTCTAAACTATCGACTAAAATCTTTGCATCTAAAATAGCATTTGTCGTTCCAGCACTTGTAAAAGGCAAGGCTAAATGAGCTGCATCACCTATCAAAACAACATTATCGCTACTGAAACTCGGTAATAAATTAAAATCTCTTGTGTTCCATATATAGGTGCTTTTAAAATCATTTTCATCCAGAACCTCTTTAACGTCTCTTGGAAATTTTTCAAGCATCGAATAGCAGAATGACTTTAAATCTTTACTATCTGACTGATTTTTTTCAACAAATTTAGAGTCATATTGTATAAACCAAACCGATTCATCATTGAAGGTAGGAATGAATCCAAAGGATAATCCTTTTTCTTCATCCTGAATTTTCTGAAAAATGGTCATTTCATCAATGGAGTCAATCCTTTTTTTAGAAACTCCAACAATTTCTTTGACTTCGATAGGCGTATAATTTGTTTCCCCAAAAATAGTCTTTCGAACTTCAGAATTACTTCCATCGGCTCCTATAAAAAGATCGCCGTATTCTACTTCGCCATTTGCAAAAACAGCCGCAGTAGCTTTATTTTTTTCATAAATAAAATGAGAGAATTGTCTTCCCCCTTTCAGGTTTTCTTGAGGAAAGTGATTTTTTAAATAAGACATCAAATCAATTCGCTTGATACAAAACCATGGATCCAATTTAATTTTAATTAACTCATTGCCGTTAGGTCGTTTTAAACTGAATATATCAATTCTTTTTTTATTCAAACCCATCGATGAAGATTCTGACAATTCATTTAAAACAGACAATCCTTGCGAATTCATTAAAAAAGCATGACCTCTACTAAAAACACCATCCACTTTTTCGTTGATGACAACTTCCCAATTTTTATTTTTAAGCAAAATTCCAGCTGTAAGCCCTGCTATTCCCCCTCCTAGAATTACAACTTTCATAGCATTACCTTTTTAATTCTTGATAATGCATCCGCCAATATTTCTTCAGATGTGGCAAAACTCATTCTAATATAACCTTCAGCACCATCACCAAACCACTGCTTTAATCCCGGAACAACTAATACTTTTGCTTCCTTTAAAAGAATATCTTGAATTTCTTGACTTGTCTTTTGAGTGGCCTTAATATTTGTAAATGCAACATAACAACCTTCAGGTGCAATACATTCGAAATTTGGAATTGAATTTAATTCCCTTACCGTAATATCTCGCATTCTAGTTAAATGAACCAAAAAATTATCTAACCAATACTCGCATTGCGTCAAAGCAGCTGTTGCTGCAATTTGAGATAAAATATTAGCCCCATGTATTGTAGAATTATGAAGTGAGGCGTCCATTAATTTCAGAAAATGAGATTCATTGTGGGCAATAACTGCTCCAATTCTTAATCCTGCTAATCCATAAGACTTACTAAATCCAGTGATTGTGATGGTATTATTTCTAATATCCTGATTTAAAGAAGCTATACTTGTAAAAACATTGGGTTCAAAAACAATATCACTCCAGATTTCATCAGACAACACTATTAAATTATATTTACAAGCAATAGTCCCTAATTGCAATAATTCTTGTTTGGTAAATACTTTCCCCGTTGGATTTAAAGGATTGCACAAACAAATCATCTTTGTATTGTTGTTAATCAGTTTTTCTAAATTCTGAAAATCGACATGTATACTTCCCGGAGGAGTTGAGAATGGAATTGCAGTTGCCTCCACCTTCTCAATTGAATATCTAAAAAGAAAATCAACAGGATCAAATATAATTGCTTCATCTCCCTTTTTCAAAAAAGCCTTACAGGTCAAATAAATTCCAAATGCCGCACTATCAATTGGAAAGGTAAAGGCTGGAGAAACAGGAACATTGCGTTTTCGATGAAAATAATTGGCAATACTTTCTTTAAATTCAGGAAGTCCTTCCGGATGAGCATATGAAAAATACCTGTCTTTTGAATAAGAACAAATCGCCTCCGCAATTTCTGGAGCAAAAGGAAAATCCGGATCAGCAGCTGTCAAAGGAATAACACCTTTATTTACTGTCGCCCATCTCAAATTATACGCACGTTGCTTTAGTAATGGTAAATTGACAGTTTCATTTGAAAACATAGTATAAACTAAAAAATATTAAAAATGGTTTTGGCACATTTTCACTAACTTAAATTCTGTTTTTATTAAATTATAGGATTAAGAGAAACCAAAAAGGCACGTATTTATAATATCAGCAATATTAAATCATTTTCAACAATTCTAACACTTTGCTAATTTAGTGCAAACGCTGGTTCACTTGACCACCTATCGCCAGTCTTTGTGAGGCCGGCGAAAGGTGGTCAAAGGCTCCGATTTTTGCAGTATTTGTTTGATTTGTGGTATTTATTTTCCGATACAGAACCTGCTAAAGATATTAGCCAACAAATCATCGCTTGTAATCTCACCAGTTATTTCTCCTAAATGAAAAAGTGCTTTGCGGATATCCAAAGCTATTAAATCACTGGTGCGTTGGGTGGTTAATCCTTCCAGTACATCATTTAGAGCAATGCCTGATTTGTGAAGCGCTTCATAATGACGACTATTATTTACAAGGGTTTGAGAGGATTGGTTAAGTTCGGCTGCCTTGGATTGCAAAAGGTTTAAAAGCTCTAAAATTTCGCCTTGCTTGCCGGATATATAAATGATGTTAGGAAAATTTTTAAAGGTTTCTTTTAAAGATTTATCATCACACAAATCGGTTTTGTTAGCCACAGGTATTACAGGTTTGCCTGTTACTTTCAAATTTTCAATTTCCAATTTCAATTCTTTTACAGTAGTAGTTTGGGCATCAAAAATATAGATTACTAAATCAGCTTTGTTCAGTTTTTCAAAGGTTTTTTCAATACCCATCCCTTCTATTTCATCTCCCGATTGGCGAATTCCTGCGGTATCAATAAACCGATACAAAACACCGTTTATTGAAATAGCTTCTTCAATGGTATCACGGGTTGTACCTGCAATACTGCTTACTATCGCTCGTTCTTCATTGAGCAAAGCATTTAATACAGTACTTTTTCCAGCATTGGGTTTCCCGGCAATTACGGTGGCAATTCCGTTTTTCAACACATTACCCAAAGCAAAACTATCTTTCAACGTATTTATATAAGTACTTATTTCCCGTACTAAGTTAAATAGATGACTGCGGTCGGCAAATTCAACATCCTCTTCGCCAAAATCCAATTCAAGTTCAATAAGTGAAGCAAAGTCAATCAATTGTTGGCGCAACTCTTTTATTTTGCTTGAAAAACCTCCTCGCATTTGATCAATGGCCATGCGGTGGGATAGTTCACTATCTGACGAAATTAAATCAGCCACAGCCTCAGCTTGCGTCAAATCTAATTTACCATTCATAAAAGCCCTGAGGGTGAACTCCCCTGCCTTGGCAGTTCGAGCTCCTTGACGAATTAATAATTCAATTATTTTTTGTTGAATAAAGTGCGAACCATGACACGAAATTTCAACTACATCTTCCCCTGTATAAGAATTTGGACCTTTAAAAAGTGAAAGCACAACCTCATCTAAGACTCTGAGTCTAGTTTCACCCGTTGCCCCTTGGGAGAGAGGTCCAGGGGGTGAAGTTATTCTTCCAAAATGGAGTGTATGGCTAAGTTTATTTGTTATTTTTTTAGAAAAGACAGATTGGGCGATATCAATGGCATCAAATCCCGAAAGCCTTATAACACCTATAGCGCCAATTCCCACCGGAGTGGCCAATGCTACAATAGTTTCTTGCATTTTTAAAAATTAGGACTCATAGCATACTTACTGTAGAAATCAAATATCTCGTCTGTGGCTTCCCTTGCGGTATCGACAACTTTAAAAATTAAAAGATCCTCGGCATGGATATTATTCTCTTGCTCTAAAACTACTTTTTTTAGCCAATCTACCAACCCGCTCCAATAGTCTTTACCTACCAATATTATGGGAAATTTCCCCACCTTCATGGTTTGAACCAAGGTTAAGGCCTCGAACAATTCATCTAAAGTACCATAGCCGCCCGGCAGTACAATAAACCCTTGTGCATATTTCATAAACATAACTTTACGAACAAAGAAAAATTTAAAATGAATCAGCTTATCATAGTCAATATAATCATTGGGGAACTGTTCAAAAGGCAGATTTATATTTAGACCAACCGATTTCCCCCCGGCTTCTTTTGCGCCTTTATTGGCAGCTTCCATAATACCAGGGCCGCCTCCAGTTATAACACCATAACCAGCTTCACTCAATTTTTTAGCAATATCTTCAGCCAGTTGATAATATTTATTATCAGCTGTAGTTCGAGCCGAACCAAATATTGAAACACATGGACCAATCCGAGCTAAAATATCATACCCCTCCACAAATTCACTCATCACTTTAAAGATATTCCAACTATCAGTACTTTTTATTACTGGCCATTGTTGCAATTCAAAAGCTTTCTTAATCTTTTCATTATGTGCTTTTTTTTCGTCCTCACTCATAGTATTAATTCAATTGCAAAGAACGATACTATGTTTTGTATAAAAAAACAAAATATGGAAACACACTGCATTGTGACTCTATAGTATTAATTTACCTTTGCCACTTAAATTAAAAACCCATTGCTCCTCATTTTTGACAATTACGATTCTTTTACTTATAACCTTTGCGATTATTTTAAGCAATTGGGTCAAGAATTATTGGTTATCCGAAACGATGAAAAAACTTTAGATGAAATTGAAGAACTTGGTTTCTCGGGAATTGTTCTTTCGCCAGGACCTGGCATTCCTCAAAATTCAGGACTAATGATGGCATTGATTGACCGTTGGCATAATCGGGTTCCAATATTAGGTATATGCCTAGGCCATCAAGCAATTGGAACTTATTTTGGTATAGAACTTATTAAAGCTCCATATCCGATGCATGGCAAAGTTTCGACAATAACCACTATTCATCACCCCATGTGGAATGATTTGCCTGATAAATTTAACGTTTGCCGCTACCATTCGTTGGTATTGGATTTTAAAATAAATCTTGAAGGCACAGATCAAGGCGGTCTTTTAATATCCACTGCCACCAGCCAAGACGATGGCTTAAATATGGCCATTGCCCACAAACATCTGCCAATATGGGGCATACAGTTTCATCCCGAAGCTATTTTGACCCAGTGTGGCATCGAAATTTTAAATAATTGGTTAAAAGCCTTTATTTTGCATAATTAGAAGAACTTTGATAGTAGAAAATATAATTGAGAATTCTTTATTCCCGCTTAAATCATCTGACTCCGTTGATTTTGCTATGGAAACCATGCTATCGTCTCAAATTTCGACCTTGCCAGTAATAGAAAATGAGGAAATAATAGGATTCATTGAAAGTTCTTCTCTGATTGAGTTAAAACCCAAAACAAAAATTAAGGGACTACTGAAAAATAACCCAGGATGGATTATTAATGAACAACACTATTATTCAGAAGCACTTAAACGATTTTCTGAATTTAAGGCCGATTGCTTAGCAGTTGTTGATACCGAAAATAAATTTAAAGGAATAGTTTCAAAAACTTCATTATTAAATTTTATTGCCCGAAGCTATACTTTAACGGCCGAAGGAAGCGTTATTTGCATAGAGATGATTGCTCGCAACTATTCACTAAATGAATTAAATCGTATAATTGAGAATGAAGATGCTAAAATTTTAGGAGTTAGTATTTTTAATATACCCGATAGTTCAAGGATAATGATAAATATCAAATTAAACACCGTTTTTACAGACCGAATCATTTTAGCATTGCAGCGATTTGGTTATGAGATAACGGCTTCATTTTATAATAACCATGATGTATCTGACTCTGAAAGCCGATATAAGTCATTATTAAAATATTTGGAATTTTAAAAACATCAGTGTCTAAATTCCCAATTAAATATTTCGCTTTCAAAACTAAATTTAAGGTTGTCTTTTGTCTTTTCTTTTTACTCTCTTCAAAATCATTTGCGCAGAAAAATCATTATATAATTATTGATAGCATAGCAATTGAAGGAAATATTAGAACTAAACAATTTGTAATCGAACGTGAACTTTTGTTCAAAAAGGATTCGATTTATGAATCAGCTGATTTAGATAAAATGGCGGTTAACAGTAAAAATCTATTGTTTAATACTAATTTATTTATAACTGCCGGAGTACAATGGGAAGAAACTCGACCAAAGCATGTAAAAGTCACGGTAAAGGTTTTAGAAAAATGGTATATATGGCCTATTCCTTTTTTTGAACTGGCGGATAGAAATTATAAGCAATGGGCTGATTTGGGGTATAAATTAGACCGTACCAATTATGGTTTATATTTATTTACCTATAATTTTAGAGGCAAAAATGAAACCTTAAAACTGTCATTTATAAATGGATATACCCGTAATTATGGAATTCAATATACCGTTCCTTTTCTTGATAAAACCGGAAAATATGGTTTTGACCTCAATTCAAGTTTTAAACAAAATAAGGAGATTTGGTATTTAACCAAAAATGATTCTCTGCAATTTTATAAGAACTATTTAAATACCCTAATTCAACGTTTTGAAAACAAAATAGCCTTCACCACCCGGCACAATAATTTTTTATCGGAACGTTGGGAACTTGAATTTGACAAAATAAAGATTCGGGATACAGTTAGATCCATAGCTTTAAATCCAAACTTTCTATTATCGGGGAACAAACAAACTGAAACCTACATAAAGCATATTCTTAATTATGAAAAACGCGATAATAAGTATTATCCATTAAACGGTTTCTATATTAGAAATGAAGTAACTTTAGGACATATAAAAGGAGACACTGCCTCACTGGAAATTATTAAAGAAACGCTTGAACTCGGCTTATATAAGGAAATTCATAAAAAGCTATATTTGTCTGGCTTTTTCAAAACCCGATTAAGTAATGAACCTAAACCTTTTATACCTTACAATAATTTTAAAGCATTTGGGTACAAAGATTATGTTAGAGGTTATGAACAATACGTCATTGATGGCCATGGATTTATGCTTGGAAAGGTAAATTTAAAATATGCATTATTGCACCGTCATATGCTTAAAACACCAATTAAAGTAAATAAGCGACCTGTAAAATTGCCTACAGGTGTTTATATTAATTTGTATTCTGATTGGGGAAAGGTATTTAATAATCAGTGGGCAAAATCCGTTTATAACAACAAATTAATTCAAACAGATTTGGTCGGATATGGTTCTGGAATCGACTTTTTATTTATGAATGATAAAATATTCAGGCTTGAGTATTCATTAAACATATTAGGTAATAAAAACTTTAATTTACATTTTGACAAGGCGTTCTAAATAAAAAAACAGATAATGAATATAGGATTATATGCCCGTGCACTAAGAAACAAGTTAGCTGTTGAATGTTTGCAAAACATTATGAACTACCTTGGTCAAAATGGAATTGGAATATATTTTCACGAGGACCTTCATAAAAATATTATTGAATCTAAACTGGCATTTGAAAACAAGTATGAGGTATTTTCAACGGATGAAATAAAACAAGCAAAAATTGATTATTTATTATGTATTGGGGGAGATGGGACATTACTTGATTCTTTAAATATTGTAAGAGAAACTGGCATCCCGGTTTTAGGCTTTAATACAGGAAGATTGGGCTATTTAGCCACTTCCAATCCCGAGGATGTTGAAAAGGTGATAGATGAATTGGTTAAAAAATCATATAGTTTGGATAAACGAACTATACTTAAACTGGAAGCCGACCAGGAACTTTTTGGTGGATTTGCATATGCTTTAAATGATTTTGTAATTCATAAAAAAGACAGTACCAGCATGATTACCGTTCATACTTATTTGAACGGTGAATTTATGAATAGCTATTGGGCTGATGGGCTAATAGTGGCTACTCCTACTGGGTCTTCGGCCTATTCATTAAGTTGTGGTGGTCCAATATTAATCCCTAAATCTTCAAGCTTTGCCATTACTCCAATTGCCCCGCATAATTTAAGTGTAAGACCAGTTGTAATTCCAGATGACACAGTATTATCATTTGAAATAGAAGGCCGGGTAAAAAGCTACCTAATTAGTTTGGATAGCCGAAGTTGCTCCATAAAAAAGGGAACTCAAATTGCTGTAAGAAAAGCAAACTTCACATTTAATCTTATTCGCCTGAGTAATAAAAATTACTTGGATGCACTTAGAAATAAAATGATGTGGGGAATGGATGCAAGAAATTAAATTTTTCAAATTTTCAATAAAATAATAGCTTGTTGAAATATCTAAAACTTGGGTTTGTGCTATTACTCTTTTTTATAGGGCGCACTCTAGTGCATAGTAATGTTAAACCCGAATCCAATAAAAATATTAAAGTCAGCGGTTTAGTAATGGATTCCATTATTGCATCTACCAATAGAGATAGCATTGTAAATTTTGCAATACAATATTTAGGCGCACCATATGTTTATGGCGCTTCTAATAAAAACGGATTTGACTGTTCTGGATTTGTTTATTTCGTTTTTAAGCATTTCAATTTAGCTGTTCCCCGCAGTTCATCTGAGTATAAAGACTTCGGAAAAACAATATCCATTGATGAAGTCGAAAAAGGGGATATTCTGATTTTTTTAAGTCCAACTCGGCATAATGCAATTGGGCATATTGGAATTGTTACAACTCCCAAAGGAATGGAAACCGAATTTATTCATGCCACATCAGGAAAGGAGATGAAAGTTCTCTATTCAACACTAAAAGACCCGGGATATGGACGTCGATTTATCAAGGCCATTAATGTTATTTAAAAAAAAATACCCTTTAAGAAAACATTCTTCCAGAATTTTTATCTCTGTCATTAAAAAATAGTAGGTTTGCCAACGATGAGTGGAGAAAAGATACCTCAAGTAATAAACGTAGATAAAATATTTAAAGACAAAAATCCCAAACTTTATAAATTATTGCCAGGATTTGTAATGCGTTATATAAAACGCATCATACATCAAGATAAAATAAATCTCATCCTTAAAAACGGAGAAGGGATACTAGGCGTTGATTTTGCCACAGTTGTTTTAAAAGAAATGGGTGTAAATGTTTCATGTTCTGGTTTAGAAAATATACCAGACAAAGGACCCGTAATTATTGTGTCCAATCATCCTTTAGCTGGATTAGATGCATTAGCACTTATTAGTTACGTTGCTAAAAAACGCAAGGATATCCGATTTTTGGTCAATGATATTTTAACCCAACTTCCTAATTTTGGCGAAGTGTTTGTTCCTGTGAATAAAATTGGAGTTAACCCAAAATCAAATCTTCTTAGAATTGAAGAAATCTATGCTTCAAATATGGTAACGATGCTTTTTCCAGCAGGTATGTGCAGCAGAATTTATAATGGAAAAATACAAGACTTTGAATGGCAAAAAAGTTTTGTTACCAAAGCCTTAAAATACCAAACCACGATTATTCCTGTTTATATAAAAGGCAGAAATAGCCCATGGTTTTATAACCTTTCAAATTTTAGAACAAAATTGGGAATTAAAGCTAATGTCGAAATGTTTTATCTACCAGATGAAATGTTTAAACAAAAAGGGCAAACTATTGAACTTATTATTGGAAAACCCATTAATAATGAATTACTTAATAAACACCATACGCCCAAAGGCTGGGCCGCATTAATAAGAAATTTCGTTTATAACCTTGATAAAAAACCCAACTTAATGTTCGAAGAATTTATTAAAATTTAACCTTATAATTATCTAATTCATGTATGTTTGTGGTATAGGTATGGAGCCAATTATTGATAAAATAGAAAGAGATTTACTAATAAAGGAACTAACTCCAAATCGTTTCATTCGATTTACCAATAATGGTAATAATGAAATCTATATTTTTAAAGGAAGCGAAGCTCCTGCATTAATGAAAGAAGTAAGTAGATTGCGTGAAGTGTCGTTTCGCAAAGCGGGTGGTGGCACCGGAAAATCTAAAGATATTGATGAATTTGATATTGGAAAATACGCCTACAATCAGCTTATTGTTTGGAACCCAATAGACCAAGAAATAATTGGTGGCTATCGATATATTAATGTTCCAAATGCCATGGACAGCGAAGGCAACTACCATCTTAGTACTTCAGAAATAGTAGAGTATAGCGAAAAACTTAAAAAAGAAATTTTTCCATTCACCATAGAATTAGGCAGAAGTTTTGTTCAACCACAATACCAACCAAGTGCCGAAAATCGCAAGGGATTATTTAGCCTCGATAATTTATGGGATGGCTTAGGTGCACTAACAATATTAAATCCAAACATGAAATATTTCTTCGGAAAAGTAACCATGTACACTCATTTCAATAAACTGGCCCGTGATTATATTTTAACTTTCCTTCATTATTATTTTCCCGATCCTGATAAATTAATTTTTATTCCTAACGCACTAAAAATAGAAAATGATACTTCTGAATTTTTAGATAAAATAAAAGGATTGCCATTTAAAGAAGGTCACCACCTTCTAAATAAACAGGTAAGAGAATTGGGAGAAAATATTCCCCCATTATTTAACAGCTATATGAACCTAAGCCCAACCATGCGAACTTTTGGAACCGCCGTTAATGATCATTTTGGGTATGTTGAAGAAACGGGAATAATGCTAACCATGGAAGACATTTACCCTTCAAAAAAAGAAAGACATATTAATTGGAAACCTTAATAAAAAATAATGAAAACAAAATTCTTATTCATTTTAATGCTATGCTTCAATTTATCCTATGCCGGCACTCCCGCTATTAATGACTTAACATTACTTTACGGGATAGCTATTGCATTATTATTAGGTATCATAGCCGTTCCTTACCTCATTAAATTTATTAAAAATAAAATAACAGAATCAAAAGTAGAAACCGAGCAAAATGATTCAGAAAATCATGAGAATCAAGTTTAGGATTAAATGTCTTAAATGCCAATAAAAATGGTATACCGCTTACATTTAATTATCTTATTTTTGAGTCACTATTAACCAAAAAAAATGTTAAAAATTAAACTCTTACTTGGAATCACTGTCGTTTATTCTATTTTTTTCTTCAATAGTTGTGCACTAGAGGAGGTTGTGCCGCCTACAAAAACATTGATGCAAGGAACATGGGAATTAATTGCAGCCACCAATGATACAGGTATGGATATTTTAAACAAGGTAGCTTTTCCTGTGACGGCTCTTCAATTAACAGATGACAATGGAATGGTTGGAACTCAAGGACCAATGTTCACATATACCGTTTATGGCGGAAGTAAATGGGTTTCAGCTTCAGCTAAAATAAAACAAGCGTTTGATTATGCAAATTTCAGATTTAATACCGGTGAGTTTTTTGTAGAACCTGGAAATCCAACCCGTTTTACAGTGGAGGCAAAATTGCAGGCAACTGCACTAGCAGGAGGGTTAACCGATGTGCTTTCGATTTTAGGGGTGGGTAATGGTTATTTACAACAAACGATTTATCACAAATTCATTAATGTAAAAGTCACACTTCCTAAGGCGGATAATTCAACCGAACACAATACCATGATTTGGGAGTTTGATGATGAAACCACTGCAGCATATAATTACAAAGATGGTCAGGGAAATATAGTTCTATGGGGTGGTTGGCCAGTCAATAATTTTTCAAAAGGAAAATACACCTTTATGAAAAAAAGCACTGTACTAAACGAAATTGTCAAAGCACATTTGTAGTTATCATCTTTTAAATTATCCTGTTTATTAATCTGGCTGAAAGGGATCAGACAGCTTAACTTATAGCATAAAAATCTAATTTTCTGAAAACCTATACCATTACCTTCTCCTTATAAATCCCCTTACTTTTGCGAATCCTGCATGCTACCACTTTGTATTCAGGGCACATAGCCTCACTATCTGATACACTTGATGTAATATTATTCATCTCAACTTCAGGAAAATGAAAGGTGGTGCTTAAAATTCCAGGCTTCACTTCATTGCTTATTTTAGCTTTAACATCTACCTTGCCTCTTGCACTTTCTACACATACCATATCCCCATCAGAAATATTATTATTGGCGGCATCCGTTGCATTTATAAGCAATACATCCTCTTTCAAAATTTTAGCATTATTGGTTCGGCGGGTCATTGTTCCTCCGTTATAATGCTCTAACTCACGGTTGGTAGTTATGATATAAGGATATTCCTTTCCATTTTTCACTATCTCTTCGGACTCTTTCCAGTAATTGTGAACAAACTTCCCTTTTCCGCGTTTAAAGCTTTCAGTATGTAAGATTTCAGTGCCTTTTCCATCGGAATCCACTGGCCATTGCTTACCTTGTTCACCTAATTCTTCCCATTTAACTCCGGCAAAAAATGGAACTATTTGTGAAATTTCTTGCAACAAGGTATCCGGGTTGTAATCCTCATGCGGATATCCCATGCGATTCATCACATCAATTACTATTTGCCCATCGGATTTTGTTCCTTCAATGGGTTCAACAACTTGGTTCACTCTTTGTATTCGGCGTTCGCCATTAGTAAAAGTACCACTTTTTTCAAGGAATGATGAGGCGGGTAAAATAACTGTGGCAAGCTTAGCAGTTTCGGTCATAAAGAGTTCCTGGACGATAAATAAATCGAGTTTACCCAAAGCCGCTTTTACATGATGCGTATTCGGATCAGTTTGGGCCATATCTTCACCTATAACCCACATGGCCTTTAGTTTATCGTTAATTGAAGCATCATACATTTGTGGAGTTTTATACCCCACGTGAATCGGCAATTTGGCCTTATAAAAAAGTTCGTATTTTTGGTGATATTCCGGTAAGGTCACATCAAAATAACCCGCTCCTTGATGAGGTTGGCAGCCCATATCTGCCGCTCCTTGTACATTGTTCTGACCTCGTAGCGGATTTACCCCAACACCTCGACGACCAATATTCCCAGTAATCATAGCCAAATCGGCAATTAGCATTACAGTAAATGTTCCCTGAGAGTGCTCTGTTACCCCAAGTCCATGAAACGACATCGCATTTGGAGCAGTGGCGTAAGCAATGGCTGCATCATGAACCAAATTTTTGTCAACGCCTGTGATGGCCTCCAATTCATCTATATCCAAAGCTAAAAGCGTGGCTTTAAAATCTTCATAACCTTCAGTTCGTGTATTTACAAATTCCTTGTCTTCTAACCCTGCTTTTACAATATAATACAACATCATATTAAGTAAGGCCACATTAGTTCCGGGCCTAAGTTGCAAATGGTAGTTGGCATATTTTACCAATTCCGTTTTGCGCGGGTCAATCACAATAAGAGTTTTACCCTTCATGGCCCTTTGTTTTATTTTGGCTCCGGTTACTGGATGAGCATCGGTTGGATTGGCTCCAATTACCATCATACAATCGGTGTATTGAATATCAATAACTGAATTGGTGGCGGCTCCTGTTCCAAAGGTTCGCTGCATTCCCAAAGCTGTTGGCGAATGACAAACCCTAGCGCAACTGTCAATATTATTACTACCAATAACAACCCGCATGAATTTTTGAATCAAATAATTTTCCTCATTGGTACCTCGCGCTGAGGAAATAGCTCCAATAAAGTCGGGACCGTAATTAGTTTTTATTTCAGTTAATTTTTTTGCAATAAAATCATACGCTTCATCCCAAGTGGCTTCTTCAAATTTTCCGTTTCGTTTTATTAAAGGCGTTTTTAGGCGTTCAGGGTGATTATAAAAAGAGAAGGCATAACGACCTTTTAGGCATGTGTGACCTTGGTTTACTTCAGCATCATAAGGAGCCTGTATAGATTTTATTTTTCCACCTTTTACTGCTACTTCTAAATTGCAACCCACACCGCAATAGGTACAAATAGTATCTACCTTTTTATCTACTTGAATGGATTTGGATTCAAAAATATCAGAGATAGCTGATGTTGGGCAAGCCTGAGCGCAGGCACCACAACTTACACAATCCGACAGCCCGAAAGTGGTTTCTTGACCCTTAACGATATGACTGTCAAACCCGCGTCCGGCCATGCTTAATACAAACTGACCCTGAACTTCATCACAGGCTCTAACACATCGGAAACAATTGATGCATTTGCTCATATCCGAAGTCATGTAGGGGTGGCTTAAATCCTTTTTGCGATCCAAATGGTTTTTGCCTTCGGGATACCTTACATCACGAACCCCAACTTTAGCCGCCACTTCCTGCAATTCGCAGTTGTTATTAACTTCACAGGTAAGGCAATCCAAAGGGTGGTCGGTCAAAACCAATTCGACAATATTTTTGCGAAGCTTTTGAATTCTGTCAGAATCTGGATAGATATAAGAATTAGCCATCACAGGAGTGTGACATGAAGCCTGAGCTTTGGCATTTCCATTTTGAGATAAGGCCACATCCACACTACACACACGACATGAACCGAATGGGTCTAGATTGGGCGCGTCGCATAAGGTAGGAACTGCTTTATTACCAAAATTTCTTTTTATAAATTTTAATATCGTTTCACCTTCCTCAATTGGGTAAGGTGTGTTATTTATATAGGCAACTGAACTCATTTATAGTATTAATTAAAATAAGGTGCTAATTCGTTTTCAAAATATTTTAAAGCATTTCGCACAGGAAGCGGCAATCCACCGCCCAAGGCACACAAGGAACCAATTTCCATAGTGGTTATTAAATCGGTAAATAATTCTTTGTCAATTTTATAATCTTCGGTTTGAGCCTTGTTTAATAATTCAAATCCTCGGGTAGAACCCAAGCGGCATGGGAAACATTTACCACAACTTTCATGTGCGGTAAACTGAAATAAATGTTCCAAATATTTTATCAAGGGATAATCAGATGGAATACAGACTACCGAAGCGTGCCCCATCAAAAAGCCGTTACTTGAAAATGATTCAAAATCGATGTTGAGATCATTTATTTTTTCTACAGGAACAAGACCACCCAATGGACCGCCTATGTGCATTGCTTTTACTGACGATTTAAAACCACCGCCCAATTCATTAAAAACGATAGATAGTGGGGTCCCCATATCTACCTCATAAATTCCTGGGGTTTTGAAAAATCCGTCCAATGAAACTAGCTTAGTTCCGGTGGATTTACCTACACCGATGGAAGCAAATTTTGCTCCTCCATTTTTTATCACATAAGGAATGCAAGCAAGTGTTTCAACATTATTTACAACCGTTGGCTTATTAAACAATCCTTCCTGAGTTGGGTAAGGAGGTCTTACTCTTACTTCTGGTCTTTGGCCTTCAATCGACGACAGCAAAGCAGTTTCTTCCCCGCATATATAAGCTCCTTGGGCCTTTATCAATTTAAAATCAAAAGAGAATTTTGAACCCAAAATATTTTGGCCTAGCAAATTTTTTGCATACAAATCTTTAATCGCTTGGTCAGTAATTTCAATAGCTTCAGGGTATTCGCCACGGATATACATCACACCGGCATTAGCTCCTGTTATGTAGCCTGCTATCATCATCCCTAACAATACTGAGTGGGGTTGAAACTCTAATAAATACCGATCGCTATAGGCTCCTGGATCTCCTTCATCGGCGTTGCAAACGATATATTTTTGATTGCCCGCTGTGTTTTTGCAAGATTCTAATTTAAAAGCAATTGGAAAACCGGCACCACCTCGTCCGCGCAATCCTGAAATCTTCAACTCATTTAAAAGTTCATCAACTGGGGTTTTTAAAACCGTTTCCAGTAATTTATAATAGGTGTCAATTCCTTCAAATTTATTGGTTAAGATAGGTGTTCCAATAGATTTGACATTGTATTTTTCTTGACTGGCAGTTTCCCCTTTTTTGATGGCTTCAAGATTATCTATGTCATTTCCTGAATAATTTTTACCATCTAAAAAAAACGAACTATTTTCATGACAACGACCAAGGCAGCACATTTCACCAATTTCGGAAGCTTCAAAATGTTCCCCTAATTTATTTAATAATTCGGGTTGAGTTCCTGCTGTAAGGCAAGCCGAACCATTGCAGACATATACTTTTTTACCTTTATTTTCCGGTCGTAAAAAATCATAGAAGGTAGCAGTGCCATAAATATTGGCTTTGCCCATGATAAACTCATCCGCCAATTTATCCATCTTTTCAGTTGATGGAGTTCCAGTTTGAGATGCAGCTATTCCAAGCTCTTCAAAAAGATTTTCTCTTAATCCTTTGCGGCCAGATAATTCACTTAAATTTTTTGACATTTCTTATTCTTTTTTTTAACAAGTAGCATTTGGGTTTAGATAATTATCACTTTGGTCCTCAATAGTATTGTCAAGGCAAACAAAATCTTTTTCTATCAATAAAAATAATTTTTTTCCCATCCCAATGTCCAATTTATTCTCAATGCCAATTTGATTGGTTTTTACCCATGATTTTTTTATGCTTTCGGGAATGGATATGGAAATTGTATTGCCTTCAAATTTAGCGGACAATTCTTTACCATTGGCGTTGCTTTTCAACGTGTATACCAATTCCGAATTTCCAAACTCTGTTTTTTCTTCCAAATATCCAGAAGTATCAAAATAATCCACTTCGGACTTAGAAAGTCTCATCCGTATTGAATTCCCTTTAATTCTTATTTTCATTTATTGCTTCAAAACCCTTTCTTCCCCACAATAGATATTAAACCTATTATTTCTCAAAAACCCAATTAAGGTAATCCCAAATTCTTTGGCCATTTGCGCTGCCAAACTGGATGGAGCACCAACAGCAGCTACAATTTTAATATTTACCATGGCGGCTTTTTGTATCAACTCAAAACTAGCCCTACCGCTCAAAAGCAAAATATATTTATTTAAAGGCAACAAATCCTGAGTCAAAGCGACACCAATCAATTTGTCTAATGCATTATGTCGTCCCACATCTTCGCGAGTTATTAATAATTCCCCTTCCAAATCAAACAAAGCGGAGGCATGCAGCCCTCCAGTAGATTCAAAAACATTCTGATTTTTTCTCAGAATATCTGGCAAAGAATAAATCAGTTCCGTTGTCACCTTTATTTTTTCAGCGCTAATGGTTTTGTGAACTTCTCCAGTGGTTTTTACCGCATCAATAGAAGCTTTTCCGCATACGCCGCAACTGGACGTTGTATAAAAATGGCGTTCTAATTTAATTAAATCCAATTCCACATCTTCCACCAATTCTACAATCACTATATTTTCAGGGTTGAGCAGCGAATTAAAATAACTAATGTTTAAAATATCCGTATGATTTTTAATTATCCCCTCAGTATAAAGAAACCCTTCGGCCAGCTCAAAATCATTGCATGGAGTTCGCATGGTAATAGAAATACTTTTTGTTTTTCTAGCACCTTCCAAACCATAGACCAGGCGGATTTCCAACGGTTCTTCTACTGCCAAAAAATCATTTTCATTCAACTTTTCAGACAATCCAAGAGAGTTGATTTTAATAATTTTTACTTCCGAAACGGATGAACCTTCCATTTGCCAAAATTACAGAATATTGCCACTAAATAGGCAATTGAATTTCATTTTGATTAAACTAACCATTCAAAAAATAGCCCCAGGGATAAAACTTAGTAAAATATTCCTATTTCTTTTATCTGAATTATTTTCCGGAGTTTTCATTTAATTTTATCAATGCTTTTTCAAAGTCTTTTATTGTATCCACGCTGGTTAAACTTTCCAAAAATTCAGGAATGATTTTTTTTGTATTAACTGACTTCAAAAAATGGCGCAATGAATAATTTCCAACTACAAAATTTTTAACAATATTAGATAGGCAACTATTTTCATAAATAGCCAATAGGGGTTCTTCAAAGTTGGTTTTTGGGTTAAAATAGCAAATTGCATCTGTTTCATTACTCCGATTTTGAATAAGCTTTTTTAAAACTTTTGAGTCCACAAATGGATAATCACACCCCACTAGAAGAAAAGAAGCTTCGGGAAATTTAGAATAAGCACTTAGCAAGGCTGCCATGGGCCCAATATTAGAATACTGTGAGTCATCAATGATCACATTATAAGACGCGTGTATACTGGCAGCCTGATTAGTATTGCAGGATAAAAACACATTATCGCAAAAATTCAAAATACTATAAATATAATACCGCTGAGGCATATTATGATATTCTAAAATACTTTTATCGGTCCCCATCCGGGAACTTTGTCCGCCGCAAACTACCAGTCCAAATAATTTACTCATTGACAAAATTCACAAGATTTTAACCATTTTTTTATGTGGTATATCCACTTCATAAAATAGATCGCCAATAATGGTATAATCCAAACTTAAATAAAATGGAATTGCTGTCTCCCGCGCATTAAGTTCTATTTTTTTAAAGCTCTTTTTTATTGCAAACTTTTCAGAAAACAAAACCAAATCCCTACCAACACCTTTGCGCTGCCAATCATTGGCTACCGCCACTTGTCGCATTTTTATTATATCAGGATTTTTTGTCGGTTTTAGAAGTAAAATTCCTACTATTTCGCTATTTGAATATGCCGCAATGTGAAAATCTTGGTATTCCTTTGCCAAATCATTTTCATCAAATTGCAACCCCAAAGGCTCACGCAAAACTTTATAGCGAATTGCAATAGATTCCACTTGTTCCATAGAACCAAATGAAATTTCTTTAATATTTAGTTTTGATGTAGTGATATGAATCCTGTTAAATAAAATCTGAAAGCTTCCCTTTTTGAATTGCTCTAATCCCTTTGTCTGTTTCGCCAAGTGTGGCACATTCAATGGTATTGTCATGTTCAAAAAATAAGATGTAATTATTATCAACGGCTTCCTTTAAAAATGCAGCCTTTTCTTCCATCACTTGCAAAGGTCTTATATCATACCCCATCACGTAATTAACTGGAATATGGGCCAACGACGGGATCATATCGGCCATATAAACCAAAGTTTTATCACCTATTTTAATTTTTGGACACATCATTTTTTCGGTATGTCCATTGGCTAACATCACTGAAATATTTTCTGAAATTTTCAAATCATCCCCTACAAATTTCAATTGCCCAGATTCCTGAATGGGTATAATATTTTCCCTCAAAAAAGAGGGCTTTTCTCGAGCATTAGGGCATAGGGCATGCTGCCAATGTTCCTCATGGCTCCAATAGGTTGCATTTGGAAAAGCCGGTAAATATCCATCTCGATTGCTGTTCCATTTTGCAGCTCCGCCGCAATGATCAAAGTGTAGATGAGTTAATAGTACATCTGTAATATCTTTAAAATCCACTCCTGAATTATGCAATGATCTTTCTAAACTGTCATTTCCATTAAGAAAATAATATCCATAAAATTTTTCGCTTTGCTTTTGCCCAATTCCAGTATCTATTAAAATCCGTCGATTACCATCTTCTGCCAAAAGACATCTCATGGCCCAATTGCACATATTATTTTCATCGGCAGGATTCAGGTTTTGCCAAATAGTTTTAGGAACAACCCCGAACATGGCTCCGCCATCCAACTTAAAAAAACCAGTATCAATTGACTTTATGTTCATTTTACAATTAGCTTTTTGGCTAGGTATTTACTTCCACTTATAACAGTCACCAAATATAGCCCTGGTCTAAAACCAGCTATACTTATCACATCATCAAATCTATGCACATATGCTTTATGAGAAAAATACATCAACTTACCATAGGTATCAAAAATTTGTAGGGTCATATTTCCCTGATCAAAAAATTCAAGTGCAAAATTTATTTGCTCTGTGGCAGGGTTTGGATAAAAATCAAAATCGAATTGCTGGTCTTTGCATACCCCGTTATTTTTAATAGTATTCACTCCAAAAACATTATAAGAAACGCACTGATTACGATAAGTTTTATTTGTGCAACCGCATACAGGGGCATAAAGTGGTTCATTGCACTGAAAATAAGTATTCTTCCTCATAGTATCCTGACAAGGCGGCTGCCACTGGGCATTTGAATAAAAAAAGAAGAAATTTAGGATAATGAAAAACAGTCCTTTAACTCCCTTCAAAGGTATTGGGCATTTTTTTAAAGGTTCGTTTTTTAAAATCATAAAATTCTAATTTCTTAAATCCAAAAAAATATTGAATCTTCTAAGCTATTCTATCAAATCCTAAATAAGGAACCAAAACTTTTGGCATTTCAATTCCGTCAGCAGTTTGATAGTTTTCAAGCAAAGATGCTACAATTCTTGGCAAGGCCAAAGCGCTCCCATTCAGGGTATGAGCCAAACGAGTTTTCCCAGTTCCGTCTTTAAATCTCAATTTCAAACGATTACTTTGAAATCCTTCAAAATTTGAGACAGAGCTAACTTCTAACCATTTTTGTTGCGCAGCGCTATATACCTCCATGTCGTAGGTCATTGCACTTGTAAACCCCATATCACCACCACAAAGCCTTAATACCCTGTACTGTAAACCTAATTTCTGAAGTAACCCTTGAACATATTGTTGCATTTCTTCAAGTACATCATATGATTTATCGGGATGTGCTAATTGAATAACTTCAACTTTATCAAATTGATGTAAACGATTTAAACCGCGAACGTCCTTTCCATAACTCCCCGCTTCGCGGCGGAAACACGGTGTGTAGCCAACATTTTTAACGGGAAAATCGGCATCCTTTAAAATTACATCGCGATAAATATTGGTGATAGGAACTTCGGCTGTTGGTATCATAAAGAAATTATCAACCTTAGCATGATACATCTGACCTTCTTTATCTGGCAATTGTCCTGTGGCATAGGCCGAATCTTCATTAACCATAATCGGGGGTTGAATTTCTATGTAACCTTCTGCCAAAGCTTGATCTAGAAAAAAGTTAATTAATGCGCGTTGCAATCTAGCTCCTTTGCCTTTGTAAACGGGGAAACCAGCCCCTGTAATTTTAACTCCTAGTTCAAAATCTATTAAGTCATATTTCTTGGCCAACTCCCAATGAGGCAAGGCTTCAAAGGTATAGTTAGGCTCCTGACCATGACTAAAAACAACTTCGTTATCTTCGGGTGTTTTACCTTTTGGAACTTTATTTGATGGCGTATTTGGAAGTGTTAATAAAAGATTTTTTAATTCTTCTTCATCCAAACTTAAGGCATCCTCTAGTTTTTTAGATTGTTCCTTAATTTCGGCAGTGCGCACCTTTAGAGGAGTAGCTTCAGTTGGTTTTCCAGATTTAAAAAGCTCTCCAATTTCTTTTGAAATACTATTTCCTTCAGCCAATAAGGTTTCTAAATCTAATTGGTTTTGACGACGCTTATCATCAATCACTAAAACTTGGTTGATAATCGCTTTAGCATCTATATTTCTTATCGCCAATCGATCGATGGCTTCCTGTGTATTTTCACGTAGAAAGGCTACTTGTAACATGTTGCAAAAATAAGTATTTTGAGAAACTAATCCCCCTGCCCCCTTTACAAAGGGGTAATTTCACCCGATATATTGCAGGTAATACTTATTAATCCGAAAAAATATCTGAAAAAAAATATTCGAAGTCCATCCAATTTTCCGTTAACAAGGGGGTAGGGGGATTTTAAATTTATCCTTTACCTCTTCCTCGTCCATTTCTCCATTGGCCAGAACCACGGTCAGAATTGGGTTTTGAGTGCCCTTTTTTGTTGTTATCTCCAGGTTGATTTGGTACTTTTTCAATAGAGGTATTTCTCATTTGGTAAGGATGCTCAGGCACTATTGGTACATTTTTACCTATCAATTTATTAATATCTCTTAAATATTCCTTTTCCTCATCATCGCAAAATGACAGAGCAATTCCACTTGCACCCGCACGGCCAGTACGGCCAATTCGGTGAACATATGTTTCAGGAATATTCGGCAATTCGTAATTAATAACGTGCGACAAATCTTCCACATCAATTCCACGAGCTGCAATATCCGTGGCTATCAAAACGCGTGTGGCACCACTTTTAAAATTGGTTAATGCCCGCTGTCTAGCGTTTTGCGATTTGTTTCCATGAATGGCTTCAGCTTGAATTCCTGCTTTGGCCAAATCTTTTACCACTTTATCGGCACCGTGCTTGGTCCGTGTAAAAACCAAGGCAGACTTTATGGCTTTATCTTGCAACAAATGATTAAGCAATGCTTTTTTATCGCTTTTTTCAACCAAATATACCCCTTGTTCCACAGTATTAGCGGTGGATGAAACTGGGGAAACTTCTACTTTTTGAGGATTTTGTAATATAGTATTAGCCAACTTCTGAATTTCTGCCGGCATGGTGGCAGAAAAGAAAAGTGTTTGACGTTTGGATGGAATTTTTGCAATGATTTTTTTTACATCATTGATAAAGCCCATGTCCAACATTCGGTCAGCTTCATCCAATACTAAAATTTCAAGATTTCGTAAATCAATAAATCCCTGATTCATCAAATCGAGCAAACGACCTGGAGTAGCAACTAATATTTCAATACCTCGTCTCAATGCATTAGTTTGAGGTAATTGTGAAACCCCACCAAAAACCACGAGATGATTCAATCCGCAATGCTTGCCATAGGCTGCAAAACTTTCATCAATTTGAATTGCCAGTTCCCGCGTTGGGGTAAGAATTAATGATTTAATTTTTCGAGGACCATGAAGGTCTTGACGGGATTTTAGTAATTGTAAAATAGGAATAGCAAATGCCGCTGTTTTCCCCGTACCAGTTTGGGCACATCCAAGTAAGTCATTTCCATCTAATATAATTGGAATGGATTGCTGCTGAATAGGAGTTGGGGTGGTGTAACCTTCGGTTTTAAGCGCATTTAATATGGGCTCAATAAGCTTTAAATTTTGAAATGACATGTATTGTTAATTGTTTGTTTTGTTACCGCTGTAAGTGAAACTAAAATCCTGAAAGAGCGGTAGCAAAAAAGGAGAAGTATAATTAATGTAAAGAATAAAAATGGTATTTATTCTGCGAAGATAGGCTATTTCAGTGAGATTATTTTAGTATACTCTTTACAAGGGATGTATCAAGCACAAAACAAACTTTGGAAAACATGGGGATTTCTTTTTCAATTTTTATATTTGTAGTCAATAAAATCCTTTGATTATAGTTTATTATTGCATCTGATAACTAAATAATGATGCGAAATTTATTTTCTACAACAATTTTATCCCTTGTGTCAATGGGTGTATATGCACAAGCCACTTTGACTCACCAGAACAACGCCCTTATTATGGGTGAATCGTGCACCTACCACGAAATTCAATTTGTAGAACCAGGTACTAATGGACCAAATCAAGTTTGGAATTTTACAAACCTCCAATTTACTAACAAAAATCCTGAAACATCCTATCAGTATGCTTTAGCTCAAAAGCCTGAAGGTATTGAAAACTCTAATCTGTCTATTTTAGATGATGGCTACAATTACCTTATGAGCTCTAAAGACAATACATTAGAAGAGTTGGGTTATGTAAACACAATAAAAAATATGTCAATGGTATATTCTAATCCTGTGTTAAAAATGAAATATCCATTTTCTTATGGCGATCAGTTTACCGATCATTTTCAAGGAGTTGCACTTTTCAATAATGATTATAAAATTGAATTTACAGGAGATAACACTGTAACAGCTGATGCATACGGAACCCTCATTCTGCCAAACCTGATTTTTGATAATGTGATGCGGATTAAATCGGTAAAAAAAGGAATTCAAATTAACCGATGCGGTGAGGTAAATGTAAATATTGTTAAATATGCCTGGTATGCTAATGGCTACAGATACCCCGTTTTAACTATTAGTATTGTTGAAAATACTTACCTTAATAGTAATACAACGGAAGTTATTAAAACTGCACTTGTGTTTACTCCGCAGTTAAATATTACTACAAAAAATACAGGTCCAGAAAATTCAGGCACTACTATTAAGCAAACTGTTAATAATAATGTATCTGTTAATTTATTCCCAAATCCTTTCAGTGAAAAAATCAACTATACCTATTTCCTGAAAAACGATATGCCTGTTACTATCTCGCTTTATGATATTACAGGTAAATACACTGAGCAGATAGCCAAAAACCAACCACAATCCGAAGGTTTTCACAGTGGTGAAATAGGGGGTTTAAAACACACCATGCCAGCCGGAGTATATTACCTCCATTTCATTTTTGGTGATCAAGTAGTAGTTCAGAAATTTGTAAAACTCGAAGCACAATAAACTAATATCTAATTTATAATAAAAGGCTTTCAACAATTGTTGGAAGCCTTTTTTGTTGATGGAGTTCTCGGCCGAGGTTGCACCCATAGAAACAGATTTTACTTTTGTTTGGTGGGACACCAACCGATAAAAAATGCGATTGCCGGAGCCAACCTAACGCATACTTCCGAAATGACTAACATCATCTCTTTTAGTGACTTCTGTCAAAACCGTAGGTTTTTTTTTCATCAAGTTTGCACCATAGAATTACAAAATGTAAACCTAGTAAACATAAAAGTATTACAGAATAGCAACGGTTAAAACTTAGAATGTTTGAATGTTGTATTGCTAAGTTAAAATGATGTGATATTTTCAAAAATAATGGTCGCAGCTTTTTAACTCAATTGACTATATAAAAAGTGCATGGTAGGCACTATAAACACTAACAAAAGAAAATGAAACCTAATAAATTACTTTTAAATCTTGCATTAGCTGGCACAATGGCCTTAAATAGTAATGCACAAACTCCATCCCTTCCAAACGGAAATTTTGAAATATGGACCTTCAAAACTTATGAAATTCCTCAGAATTATGCTTATTGTTCAAATACAGATGCACTTAGAAAAAAATTACCTTTTAATGTAATTAAGTCAACCGATGCCTATCACGGAAACTATGCAGTTCAAATGACCACTCAAATATCCAATGGTGACAGCATGCCTGGAATCTTTGTAAACGTAGATTTGACGGGTAGTAATCCTGCAACTTGGCACGGGGGTTTTGCTTATAACCAAAAGCCAAGCGGTATGCGCGGATATTATAAATCAGCCATTGCTGCTCCTGATACGGGTTTCATTCTTGCGTTTTTCTACAAATCAGGTATTATGATTGGACAATATGGATTTTACTTTTATGGTACGCACAGCACTTACACCCCATTTTTAGTCCTATTTAGTCCTTCACTTGCGCAGATCCCAGATTCGATAATATTTGGGGCGGGATCTAGCAACTTTAATAGCCGAATGCGAAATGGCAGTATGTTGAAGTTAGACAGTATTTCATTTACAGGCGTAACTAGCCAACCTACATTGTTCAATGGTGATTTTGAAACATGGAAAAGCACAACAATTGACAACCCAAGTAATTGGTATACTGAAGGAGATAACAGAAATGCAACAGGAGGAGCTTATAAAACAACCGATGCAAAAGGGGGCAATAATGCCATAGAATTAATAACCTATATTGGAGAACGCTATAATAATCCTAAGGCACAAGGTGGACGAATTTCAACTGGTTGGTATAAAAATAATTGCAATAATAATTGTGAACAAGGCGGTTATCCTTTTTCCAATCAGGTGGATACACTTGCGTTTTGGTATAAGTATGCTCCCTCAAGTAGCGATAAGGCTGAGGTAAATTTAAGTTTCAAAAAGAACGGTAATAATATTTGGGGAACAGGTATAAATCTTCTTGCTTCACCAAACTATCAATATAAGGAAATCCCTTTCAATATTGGGCAAATTCCTGATACCGTAATTGTAAGTGCACAATCTTCCATTTGGCAGGATAGTTTGTTGTCATTTAAAGGTTCAAGTTTAAAAATTGATGAAATGCATTTCAAATCACAACCACTTAAAACGAGTGTTTTTGACTACAAAAATGAAAATGGTATACGTATTTCTCCAAATCCATCCAGTGAAAAACTGACGATTACAATTGATGAAAACAATGGCAAACAGATTGATTTTAAAATATTTAACACTTTTGGTCAGCAAGTTTTTGAACAGGAAACCTTTAAAAATAATAGGACATCGACACTTGACATTTCACATTTTAGTGAAGGAATATATTTTATTCGAATGACTTCGGGTAATCAAACAGTTTATGATAAGAAAATAATCATCGCCAGGTAATTGAAAAGCTACCTCAAACGATATCGCTCCCCTCGTAATAGCGCATGGATTAGCGGGTCCTAGTGACAAATCATTCTCAAAAACATCCTCTAACCTATTTCTCAACCTACCACACAAGGGGGACTTTTCGACCGAGACATTCCCAAATCTCCAAATTTTTAAATCTCCAAACCAAACAATTACAAATTATACCCACCCGCAGCTATAATATAATTTGCTACATCCCTGCGAACGGCAGTGGTATTAATCGGTTCATATTTTGTAAAGCGTTTCAATCCTAAAAGCATCATGCGCAATTCATCCCCTTCAGCAAATGCGGTAACTGCATGTTTTCCACTCAGATTAATGCGTTCAAGTGCATCGCTCATAAAGCATTTAGCAATATTTTCAAACAACTCGGAACTTTCAGGTTTCAAGTTGTGGAGTTTTTCTACACGTAGGATGGTGCTTTCAGCAGCATATAAGTCTATAAGCATATCCGCTAGGTTCATCATTATTTCTTGTTCCTTTTCAAAGTCCATCATAAATTTTTGAACGGCCGCTCCTGCCACCATCAGTATTGCTTTTTTAGATTGCGCTAAGGCTTTCTTTTCTTTGGCCAAATAACCTTCTGGTTCATCACCAAAATCAGGAATACTAGTAAGCTCCTTCGTAATGGCTAGAGCTGGACCCATCAAATCCAATTGGCCTTTCATGGTGCGTTTCAACATCATCCCCACAGTCAGCATTCTATTAATTTCATTGGTTCCTTCAAAAATCCTGTTTATACGGCTGTCGCGGTAATAACGGGCTATGGGGTAATCCTCACTGTATCCGTAACCGCCAAATATCTGTAAGGCTTCGTCCACCACATAATCCAAAACTTCAGAACCTAATATTTTTAAAATGGCACATTCAATCCCATATTCTTCGGCAGCTTCCAACTTAGCTGAAACCTTGTCTTTTCCCTCAGATACCAAATCAAGAATTTTAGTATTTATCAAAGCTGAAGTGCGGTAAGTAGCCGATTCGGCTGCAAAAACCCGAACCGCCATTTCACCAATTTTATGTTTAATAGCTCCAAAACTGGAAATGGGTGCGCCAAACTGATGGCGTTCATTGGCGTATTTCACTGCTGTAGTTGTAGCTTCCTTAGCTCCGCCCATTACCATAGCGCACAATTTATATCTCCCGATGTTCAATACATTGAAGGCAATTTTATGTCCTTTTCCAGCTTCTCCCAAAAGGTTTTCAACCGGTATTTTTACATTCTCAAAAAATATCTGCCGGGTAGAAGACCCTTTAATTCCAAGCTTTTCTTCTTCTTCGCCCAAAGAGATTCCAGGGGTTTTGGCATCAATTAAAAATGCTGTAAAATGCTCGCCACTAATTTTAGCAAACACGGTCAACAAGTCGGCAAATCCGGCATTGGTAATCCACATTTTTTGGCCATTTATTAAATAATGTGTACCATCCTCTGTTAGGTCGGCTCTAGTTTTGGCGGCTAAAGCATCGCTTCCACTTCCAGGTTCGGTAAGGCAATATGCAGCCTTAATTTTACCTAAGGCCAAATCAGGTAGATACTTTTGCTTTTGTGCTTCAGTTCCAAAATACAACAACGGCAAGGTTCCTATTCCGCTATGGGCAGCAGCTGCCACCCCAAAGGAATGACTGGGACCTAGGTGTTCCGATAAGATGGTTTCGGTGTTGAAATCTACACCCATACCGCCGTATTCTTCTGGCAGTCCGGCACCCAATAAGCCAAGTTCACCGGCTTCTTCCAACAGTTTTACCATCAGTCCGGGTTCTTCGTGTTTATCCAGTTTTACAACGTTTGGCCATACACGGCTTTTTAAAAAATCGTTGGCCATATCGCTAAACATTTTTTGTTCTTCCGAAAATTCTTCGGGTATAAATACGGAATTGGCAAGTTCGTCTTTTATAAGGAATTCGCCGCCTTTGAGAGTTATTTTCATTTTTTTAGATTGATAGTATTGAGTACAGAGTATTGAGAAATGTTCTTTTGAGTATTGAGAGTTATTTTCATTTTTTTTCTATGATAATTTTGATATTAGACCGTAAATCATTTTTTGGATTTCAACACATTTTGTTTCATTGGACTTTAGATTTTCATCCGAGATAAATTTTAAGTCATTGCTTAAAATTAATAAGTTTTCTACTTCAATTGCCGACCCCAAAGCAATATCCAAAAAGTTTGCAAATTGAGGATTCGTTCTTCTACCTGCACCTTCTGCAATATTAGTAGGTATCGAAACTGTAGCTCTTCTAATTTGAGAAGTCAAACCATAAATTTCTTCTTTAGGAAATGATTTAGTTAAATTGTAAATATCCTTCACAAATATTCGGCTTTTTTGCCAAGATGTTAATTCTTTAAATTTATGCATATCTGTTTTATTTACATATAAAATTTCTCTCTGTCATTTTCTCTGTGCTCTATATTTTTATTCTCTGTACTATTCTCTCAGTCACATTTCTCTGTACTCTGTACTCAAAATCTCTGTACTAAGAATAATCTCTGTACTAAAGCCTTTCAATTACCGCTGCAATCCCTTGCCCTCCACCAATACATGCCGTTACTAATCCATATCTTTTTTTTCGTTCATGCAGTTCTCTTGAAATTGTTATTGCCAACCTCGCTCCTGTGCAACCTAAGGGATGCCCTAAAGCAATAGCTCCACCGTTTGGATTTACTTTGGCAGGGTCTAAATTTAACGTTCTTATTACAGCCAAAGATTGGGCTGCAAACGCTTCGTTTAATTCCACCAAATCAATATCATTTAATGTTAAACCCGTTCTGGTTAATGCTTTTGGAATGGCTTCGCAAGGGCCAATTCCCATATACCGTGGATTTACTCCAGCACTTACACATGTTACAATTCGGGCTTCGGGTTCCAAACCTAATTCCTTCATCATTTTTTCACTCATTACAATTACAAAACCTGCTCCATCACTGGTTTGAGAAGAGTTCCCGGCTGTTACAATTCCACCCATTTTAAAAGCGGGTTTTAATCCGGATAAAGCTTCTCTTGATGTATCTTTTCGTGGACCTTCATCGGTATCAACTACAAAACTTCTGGTTTTCCGTTTGCCGGAATCATAATAGATTTCTTCAATTGTTATTGGGATTATCTCTGATTTAAATTTACCGGATTTAATAGCTGCAAAAGCTTTCTGATGCGAATTATGAGAGAATTCATCTTGATCTTCTCGGTTCACATTGTATTTTAAAGAAACCTCTTCAGCCGTTAAACCCATGCCAATAAAATAATCAGGATGTTCGCTGGCGATAGTGTAATTGGGAACCGTTTTATAACCAACCGTTGGAACCAAACTCATGCTTTCAACTCCACCGGCTATTATACAATCGGCCATTCCACTTTGAATTTTTGCGGTAGCCATGGCAATGGTTTCAATTCCGCTGCCGCAATACCTGTTAACTGTAACACCCGGAACGGAAAGTGGCAACTTACTCCTCACCGCCAGCCAGCGAGACATTTGCAAGCCTTGTTCTGCCTCTGGAACTGCGTTTCCAACGATTAAATCATCCACCCGGCTTGGGTCCAAATTAGGAACGGAGGCCAACAAATGATTGATGACATCTGCCCCAAAATCTACTGGAGAAGTGAATCTGAAACCACCACGTTTTGATTTTGTAACGGCTGTCCTAAAGCCTTTTACTATGTATGCTGTTTGCATTTTTTGGATATTAGATTTTTAGAAGTTAGATATTAGATTTTGTAATTAGTTTCTCTTTAAATGAAAATATCATTTTGTTCAATTCATCAATTTTTAATAATTATATCGTTACACTTTAGTTCGGTAATTAAACCTACTTCCTGAGAAATTATAAGTTGAGTTTCTAATTCATAAAGTGAACCTCTTGCAATTCCAAGAAACTGTTTAAATTCAACATTTGAATTTCTACCAGAGCCTTCGGCTATATTGGATGCAACCGATACAGAACATCTTCTCATCTGGTTTGTAAGACCAAACTTTTCGTCAGAAGGAAAATTCGAGGTTAATAAATAAACATCAACAGCAATTTTTTTTGCCATTATCCAAATTTTTAAGTCCTTTATTCTATGATTCAAAATCCGTGTTTAATTTTCTAACTTCCAATCTCTTAATTCCTCAACGGCTTCCCTGATTTCAATATTGACTGTATCCTCTCCAATGTTTTCTTTTCACCTAAAAGGCTCAAAAAAGCCTCCCGTTCCAGATCCAATAAATATTGTTCTGAAACCCTTGTTGGTTGACTTAAATCTCCGCCGGCCATTACAAATGCTAATTTTCTTGCAATTTTTTTATCGTGGGCAGTTGCATAATTGCTAAGTTCAAAGGCTTCGGTTCCTGCATATAAAGCACCTAGAGCTGTTTTGCCTAAAACCAAAATATCTTCCCTTTGAACAGGTTGGGTGTATCCTGCTTCGGCCAGTTCCAAAACCTTCTGTTTTGCTTCACTAATTTGGCGATCAATGTTGATAACTAGACTATCTTTATCACGGTGCAGCAACCCTAATTTAAAAGCTTCATGCGCCGATGTGGCAACTTTAGCCGTAGCAATGGTTGTAAACCTTTCTTGCAGGGTTGGCAATTGTGGATCTCCTTCATAATAACTATCAGAAGCACGAACCACAAATTCCTTGGTACCACCACCTCCGGGAATCACTCCAACGCCAAACTCGACCAAACCAATATAGGTTTCGGCAGCTGCGATGGCAGCATCAGCATGAAGGGTCATTTCACAACCACCACCTAAAGTCAAGCCGTGCGGTGTTATAACCGTAGGAATAGATGAATACCTCAATCGCATTACAGTATTTTGGAAATATCGAATGGCGAAATCCAGTTCATCGTATTCCTGTTCAATGGCCAACATAAACACCATGGCAAGGTTGGCTCCTGCTGAAAAATTGGGAGCATTGTTTCCTAAAACCAATCCGACATAATCCTTCTCGGCTATTTCTATAGATTTATTTATACCTTCCAAAACTTCACTTCCCAAAGTATTCATCTTGGTGTGAAATTCAAGATTTAATACCCCATCACCAATATGTTGTAAAGTGCAACCTGCATTTTGCCAAATTGGAGTAACGGATTTATAGTTTTCTAAAATTATGAAGCTTTCACGACCGGGTGTTAAAACATATTCCCCTTTATTAATATCATAAAAATACTGTTTGCCATTATCGGTTTTATAAAACTTGCGAATGCCCTTAGCCAACATTTCGGTTACCCATGCAGCAGGTTTAATACCTTCGCGGTTCATAGCTTCCAATGTACGTTCAATCCCTAATGTATCCCACATTTCAAATGGCCCCAATTCCCAGCCAAATCCAGCTTTCATAGCGTCATCTATCTGGTACAAACTATCTGAAATTTCAGGAATCCGATGGCTTACATATTGAAAAACATGGTAATTTAATTGATTGAAAAACTTACCGGCTTTGTCCGTTTGAGTGGAAAAAAACTTTAAACGATCTTTTAAATTATCCACCTGACGAGCATTCCCAACTGAATCAAACCTCGGCTTGGTTTGAGGATGGTATTCCATTGTTTTCAAGTCGAGAGCTAAAATTTGTTTTTCGCCACCTTCTCCTTTTACCTTTTTGTAAAACCCCTGACTGGTTTTATCTCCCAACCATTTGTTTTGCAACATGGTTTGCAAATAAGCAGGAACTTTAAAAATATCTTTATCCTTATCATTCGTCAATCCCATTTCCAATCCATTGGCCACTTTTACCAAAGTATCCAAACCTACCAAATCACTTGTTCTAAAGGTTGCCGATTTTGGTTTGCCCGTAATTGGCCCTGTTATTAAATCAATCTCTTCAACGCTCAAACCCATTTCGTCCATCAACTTAAATACAGCCATAATGCTATAAATCCCAACCCTATTGGCTATAAATGCTGGAGTATCTTTACATTTTACAGTTGTTTTCCCTAAATGCAAGCTTCCATAATTCATTAAAAAATCAACCACCTCAGGATTGGTTTCTATTGTTGGGATTATCTCTAAAAGCCTTAAATAACGGGGGGGATTAAAAAAATGGGTACCACAAAAATGAGCTCTGAAATCATCGCTTCTCCCTTTGGCCATCCACGAAATAGGAATTCCGCTAGTATTGCTCGAAACCAAAGTTCCCGGTTTGCGGAACAGTTCCACCTTTTCAAATAACTGGCGCTTTATATCGAGGTTTTCAACTACAGCCTCCAGTATCCAATCGGCTTCTTTAAGCCATTCCATATTGTCTTCAAAGTTTCCGGTGGTTATCAAACGAGCCAATTCTTTATCATAGATTGGTGCAGGATTCGACTTTAAAGCCGCTTCCAAAGCTTGATTCACCAATTTGTTTCTCGCCGCAGGATTGACTAGTTCTGACTCCAATAAATCAGGTGTCACTATATCCAACAAATAGGTTTTTACACCAATATTTGCGAAGTGACAAGCCAATCGGCTCCCCATTACTCCTGAGCCCAAAATGGCTATTTTTTTAATTTTTCGCGCTGTCACGGTCTTTATTTATTAGTTGGTATAAATTCTTTATTTTTTTTCTTAATTAGCTCAAAATCTTCAACCAAATTCTCTTGAACATGGGTTAAATAATAAGGATTGTTATGAATTCGCATCATTAATACCGCTCCCTCTATCAGCATTATCGCCTTATCTGAATATTCTGACGCTAAATTTTCATTACAAATCTGACTATACAAATGTACGAAAGCTAGTTTCCAATCCGCAAAAAAACCCATTATTATATCGTTAAATTTCGGAGTACTTATTACCGTTTCGGTACCTATCATTGCCATAAAACAACCTCCTGGACCGTCCAAAAATTGCTCTTCAGATTTACGGGCCAATCGCACCAATCGTTTTTCAACCGACCATTCTTTATTGTAGGCGATAGAAAATACTTTCTCGGCAAAATACTGCTTGAGATAAATTAAAACCTCTTTCATCAATTCATCTTTTGAAGAAAAATGGTGATATAAACTACCCTTAAGTAACCCGCATGCTGATGCAATATCAGCCATAGCAGTAGCCCCAAAACCCTTTTCCTTAAATACAGGAATCGACTTTTTAATGATATCTATTTTGGTTAATGCCAAGTTTTAAAATTTCATTCAAAATTAAAACTATACATGTAATAAAACAAACGTTTGTTTGGTATTATAATTTGGAGATTTGACGATTTGAAAATTTGAAGATGTTTTATTGAGATAGAAATTTTTATACACCGTAAGCATTTTCAAATTTCCAAATTTTCAAATTGTCACATTGAACTGTTTTCAAATCGTCACATTTCCAAATCGGTAATGCTTATTTTTGCAGCAATACTATGAGTGCCTACAATTTTACAGAAATAGAAAAAAAATGGAGGGAAACCTGGGAAACAAATCAGGTTTATAAAGTTACCGAGCAATTCAGCAAACCAAAATATTATGTATTGGATATGTTTCCTTACCCAAGTGGTGCGGGATTGCATGTTGGGCATCCATTAGGATATATTGCCAGTGATGTGGTGGCACGGTTTAAGAGATTGCAAGGATTTAATGTTTTACACCCTATGGGTTTTGATGCCTTTGGGTTGCCGGCTGAACAATATGCCATTGAAACTGGTCAACACCCTGCAGTAACAACAGATAAAAACATAGAACGATATAAAGAGCAACTTAAAAATATTGGCTTTAGCTACGATTGGGATAGAGAGGTAAAAACCTGCGACCCTAATTACTATAAATGGACCCAATGGATTTTTTTAAAGCTTTACGATAGTTGGTTTAATCCCGAAAGTAACAAGGCTGAAAGTTTAGAAAATCTGATTCGTCATTATGAAGATGGCAGACCTAATCAATTTAATAAACCTTGGAATGACCTTCCTGAAACAGAAAAACAAAAGGAATTAACACTGCATCGGTTGGCCTATAAAGATGAATCCTACATTAATTGGTGTGAGGTATTGGGAACTGTTTTAGCAAATGATGAGGTAGTAAACGGAGTGTCAGAAAGAGGTGGGCATCCTGTAGAGCGAAAACTCATGAGCCAGTGGTTTTTGAGAATAACAAAGTATGCCGACAGATTATTAGAAGGACTTGAAACAGTAGATTATCCAGATAGTTTGAAGGAAATGCAAAAGAATTGGATTGGCAGAAGTGAAGGTGCTTCCGTCCACTTTAAACTTGTAGAGCATCCCGATAATGTGGTTGTTTTCACTACCCGTCCCGATACAATTTTTGGAGTTTCCTTTATGGTTCTTGCTCCTGAACATCCTTTAGTAGCGCAAATAACTTCCAATGAACAAAAAACTACAGTAGCCGATTACGTTAATTATTGCAAATCACGTTCGGAACTGGAGCGAAAATCAGAGACCAAAGAAATAACAGGAGCCTTTACAGGAGCTTACGTTCAACATCCTTTTACCGGAAAAAACATTCCAATTTACATCGCCGAATATGTATTGATGGGTTATGGAACCGGAGCAATAATGGCGGTGCCTTGCGGTGATAGCCGCGACCATGCTTTTGCCTTGAAATTTGGAATTCCGATTCCTAATATTTTTGAAGGAATAGATGTAAGCGAGAAAGCATACGAAGAAAAGACGGGAAAAATTGCCAATTCAAGTTGTGATTGGTTTTCAATTGATGGGTTAACGGTTTCGGAAGCGAAACAAAAAGTGTTGGAAAAATTGGAAGATTTAAAAATCGGTACCAAACAAATTAATTACCGGATGCGGGATGCCGGTTTCAGTCGCCAACGTTATTGGGGAGAGCCATTTCCAATATCCTATAAAAATGAAATCGCAGTAGCTGATACGTTAGAAAATCTACCTATTACATTACCTGAGGTAAAAAGCTATAAACCTTCGGGTGATGGGAAATCCCCACTTTCTACTATTCCTGAATGGGTAAATATGCCTAATAAAAATATCCGTGAAACCGATACCATGCCGGGTTATGCCGGTAGCAGTTGGTATTATCTACGGTATATGGATCCTCAAAATCCGGATGCGTTTTGCGATAAACAAAAATCGGATTACTGGCAACAAGTGGATTTATATATTGGTGGTGCCGAGCATGCAGTTGGGCATTTGTTATATTCCCGTATGTGGTGCAAAGTATTGCACGATTTGGGGTATATAAATTTTGATGAACCATACAAAAAACTGGTAAACCAAGGAATGATTGGTGGTGTGGTGTATCATTTCTATTACGACCAAATTGCAAAAAAAATATACAGCGATAGCTTTAAAATAGACAGAAGTGTTTTACTTCAATTTAAAGTACCAAATGAATATGTAACTGACGATGAAACGTTTTCAAAGGGAGGAATGGAAGGGTTTTGTAATGAGTTTACTCAGTTTAAAGACTTTGAATTTGTGATGGATAATAGCACTTTTACTTTTGCAAAAGCCATTACCAAAATGAGCAAACGCTTGAGAAACGTGGTAAACCCCGATGAGGTAATTGCAAAATACGGAGCTGATACCTTCCGCATGTATGAAATGTTTTTAGGGCCAATAGACCAGGACAAACCTTGGAATACCAAAGGAATTGACGGTGTGAGCCGATTTATAAAACGCTTTTGGGCTTATTGTATTGATGACAATGGAACCATTCTTTTAAATAACGAACCGGCCAACGAAGCGTCTCTAAAAATCATAAACCGAACCCTTAAAAAAATAGCGGAGGATATTGAAAAATATTCGTTCAATACGTGCGTCAGTTCGTTTATGATTTGCCTGAATGAACTGCAAACCCAAAAGTGCCGCAACCGCGAGGTGTTTGAAAAATTCCTGATAATGTTAAGCCCCTTTGCCCCGCATACTGCTGAAGAATTATGGCACAAAATTGGAAATACCGCTACCATTTTAGATGCAACCTACCCAGCAGTTGACGTAAAATATTTAACCGATGATACCTTTAACTACCCCATTTCCATCAATGGTAAAACCCGTATCATTTTACCTTTTGCATTGGATGCCGATGCTGCCGAAATAGAAAAAACGGTATTGGCTGATGCTACCGTCATAAAATGGATAGAAGGCAAACCCGTTAAGAAATTTATTTTGGTGAAAGGAAGGATAGTGAATGTGGTGGTATAAGGTGTATCTTATTTAAAAACTATCTCGGTAGCTCCATATCCAAACTTTTCTTTTTGAGCCTCGTAAAAAGTTTTTACGGCAGAATGTCCACTAATTTCTTTCCATATTCTTTGTTTTAAGGTATTCGTTCCCACCCCATGAATGATGGTGATTTTATAATAGTTGAGAGCCAACGCTTTTTCAAACATATTTTTGAAATGATTCATTTGAATGCTGATGGCTTCATCGGCTGAAATTTGGTTATAATTTTTTACCAATTGATGAATGTGAATATCCACTACTTCTTCAGGACGGGTAATGTTGAGAACATCTGCATGGAGTTTAGGCTCAATTTTAATAGAATCAGCCGCAATAGTCAACTGTTCTATTTTATCCGGTTTTAAAGAAATCAGGAAGGTCGGTTTCCCGTTCACTTCTTTGGCACTCATAAAATCCTTTGATCTAAACTTATATTCCAAATACCAGGGCGCTCTTGGTTGTTCAGCTTCCTGCTCATGAAAAATAATTCTAAAACAATAAGTCCCCCAAAGTTCCAATTCCGCAAGATTTAGGGTATTAATAAGGTAAGCAGTGTGTTTTTCGACACGACCTGCGGATAGTGGTTTGAATACCTTTCCTTGCTTTACCATAACGCTTAATAAGATATCGCTTCTACTGTTGTTTAGCAAACTAGCTCTATACCAAGTTTGAGAACTTTGCTCAAACCACAACGAAATTTCAGAGTCACCTATGGCTATTTTATTAGCATTTGGAATTTCTGCTTTATCATGTTGCTCCACTAAATTAATTGGGGTTACAATCATTATTTCCCGTTTTAATACCGGAATTTCAAAACCATCTTCAATACTTACACCAATGGTTTTATCATCAATCAGCCGGGTTATTGTCCCACTTAATGATTCGTTTACGAACTTTACTTTATCGCCGATTTGCATTTTTTTTAAGTATAAAGATTATGAGTACATAGAAGTGAGACTTTAGGATTAAAAATTGATTAATATTTCTATTACATCCCCCTACCCCCTTCAAAGGGGGACAGCTAGCACACGAGTAAATGCACATTGAGAATTAGTCACCTGAAAGCATTTCCAAATTTTCAAATCTTCAAATCTTCATCCAGCTTTAATAATTTCTCCTCCGTCGCTTTGCCAACATTAGCTAGTGGCAATCGCACTTTATCGCCGCAAATTCCTTTTTTCTTTAACAATACCTTTATTCCTCCTGGGCTACCATCTTCAAAAATGGTTTCCATCAAAGCTAAAAGTTTGTAATGTAAAATTCTTGCCTCATCCCATTTCCCTTCCATACACAGTTTCACCATTGTCGAAAATTCTTTTGGATACGCATTTCCGATAACAGAAATTACTCCTTCCATTCCTAAGGCCATTAAGGGGAAAGTAAAAGCATCATCGCCGCTTATCACCATCATATTTTTTGGTCGGTTGGCTAGTATTTCCATTACCTGGCTAAAATTTCCGGAGGCTTCTTTAGTTGCAATAATATTTGGCAATTCAGCTATTCTCAATTGCGTGGCTGAAGCAATATTACTTCCCGTTCTTCCAGGTACATTATAAATTATTACAGGTTTCGGACTTGCTTCTGATATTGCTTTATAATGCTGAAATATTCCTTCCTGATTGGGTTTATTGTAATAAGGGCTAACACTTAAAACGGCATCATATCCGTTAAAATCAAAGGCTAAAATTGTTTCAATCACCTCCCTTGTATTATTCCCACCAATTCCTGCCACCAAAGGAACTCTTCCCGCAGCTACTGCCTTTATTTTGGCATATACTTGCTTCTTTTCGTCTTTACTCAAAGTGGCTGTTTCGCCAGTTGTACCAAGAACTACCAAATAATTTACCCCACCTGTAATAAGCGATTCAGTAAGTTTGGCCAATGCTTCAAAATCTACTGCAAAATCATCCGTAAAAGGTGTAACCATAGCTACACCCAACCCTTTAAATTGTATTCTATGCATTTTTTAATTTGTACAAATATAGTATGTAGGCATCCAAAAGTTCGGCTGCTGTTTTTGTGCCTTGTTCATTCAACATAAAATCATAACACCCCGTATATTTTTTATGAAATGTTCCTAATCGGCAGCTAGCTCTGCTTAATGCAGAGACTCCAACTAAAGGCAATTCATCTGCAGTAAATACATTTAATAAATAATCGAAAGGTTCATTAGCAAATCGGATAATACGTTCCTTTATAGGTAATTTATACCAATGTAAATCATTACGGCAATAAAAATCTTCTTTGGTATTAGGTTCAATATTTGGGGGCAATATTTTTTTATTAATAAAACCCAATGTGTAAATTTCTTTCCCCATAGCCCTTAACTTTTTTGATATGTGTTTTACTTCGGCTATAGTTTCATCCAAAGTAGCATCATATAATATGCCGATGGTTTTGATTTCATTAAACGAGGTGATTTTTCGCGAATGTTTATTCGCTCTTGCTTGAGTCAATATATATTTTTCAGCTACCCGCCTTCCTATATTTTTCATCGTTTCAAATTATCAAATGAAGGTGAACCAAATCTCGCACCCGAATCGAGGGTTCAAAATTAGTCTAAAAAAAAGAGGGGGTCAAGATTTAAAGGATTTTTAAAGCTTTTGCCTACGACAATTCAGTTGTGAATGATTTATTTAATAAGCTTTCCCGATAAAAAAAGCAAATTGGTTTCAGCTGTTTTGGTATCATATAAGGTATTGGCTAACCTGCTAGTAGATGCCTCATTTACCTGCTGAGCATCTTTTAATTCAAGAATAGTAGCTTCACCAAGTTTAAATCGTTGCGACATAATAGAAAGGTTTTCATTTGCCATAGTAAAACTTTCCTCCTCGGTTTTAGCAAGCTCAATGGCATCCTGATAGTTTTGCCAAGCAGCAATTACCATGCTTTGCAAGGCAATTTTTGTATCGTCATAAACCAGTTTAGTATTTTCACGAAGTAGCTTTACATTTTCAACTAGCTTGCGTTGGGTGCCATTGTATAAATTCCAATTAAAAGTCAATCCAACCAATGGACCTCGGCTTTGATTTACTAAAAACAAACCTTGAGAGGATGAACTACTTACAAAATTATACCCCGCATTCAAGTTAACTTTAGGGTAGTAATACGATTCCTGCTCCTTTATTTCCTGAGTTCGTTTTAATTCGTCCATGTGCAAAATTTGAAGTTGTTTATTTCCGTTTTCCAAATCGTTTAAAACTTGAGATAAGAGAATGGTTTTGTTGATCACAAAACTGTCTGTGGTTTCAAACCCCGAATTCAAGGGTCTCATCATCAATCGGCTAAGGTTGAGTTTTGCATTTTTGAGCAAAGTTGTTTGCTTTACCAAATTGCTTTTTTGAAGGTTTAAATCCAATGATGCCTGCAAAAATTCTGACCGCGAAGATTTACCTATTTTTAATTTCATCTCCGCAAGTTTTACCCGTTCCTCATATAAACTTATATTTTTAATGGTTCCTTTTAGCACAATACCTTGCCGAACTATTTCACTGTAAGCAATACTAACATCTGAAATAATCTCTTCCGTTTTTATTTGAACATTCAGATCCCCCATATCTTTCAGGACTTGCTGTTTTTGGTAGGTTGCAAACATCTTTGTACCGTCAAACAGAGTCCAACTTACTGCCAGTTGACCGTTAAAAGCTTTATTAGAAACCCCGCTTTTATTTATTTCCGCACCTGTATTAAATTTTTGATGTAGGTTATTATTTCCATAGTTTGTTCCGGCATTCAAATCAACTCGTGGTAACATTCCGGCACTTGCTCTCGTGGCATTATTATCGGCAATAGCAGCTTCATTGCGAACTATTATTAAACCTAAATTATTATATAAAGCACTGTCGATAGCAGCTTGTAACGTAATTAACTGCTGTGAATAAGCGGTTTGAAAACTACCAAAAAGTATAACTAATCCTATTTTAATTTGACGTTTCATCATGTGGCATTTTCTGTTTTGAAATATAAGTGTACATGGCCGGAATAACGAACAAGGTTAGGATAAGCGAAAACATTAACCCTCCAATAACTACAATACCCATTCCCATTCGGCTTTGTGAAGCTGCTCCCAAGGAAACGGCTATAGGTAAAGCACCCAATGAAGTAGCCAAACTAGTCATTAATATGGGACGCAAACGACCCACGGAGGCTTCACGAATGGCTTGAGCCTTTAAGACCCCTTTTTCTTGTAGTTTATTAGCAAATTCAACAATCAAAATTCCATTTTTTGTTACCAATCCAATGAGCATTATTATTCCTATTTCACTAAAAATATTTAGCGTTTGATTGAAATACCAAAGGAAAAATACGGCTCCGGCTATGGCAAGCGGAACGGTAATCATAATGATTAATGGGTCTCTGAAACTTTCAAACTGAGCGGAAAGAATCAAGAAAACCAATAACAACGCTAAACCAAATGCAAAAAGCAAACTGGAGGAACTTTCAGCAAAATCGCGGGAAGCACCGGTTAATGCGGTAGTAAATGAATCGTCAAGGGTGCTTTTTGCAATTTTGTTCATAGCTGAAATACCGTCACCAATGGTTTTTCCCGGAGCAAGGCCTGCACTTACAGTGGCCGACATATAGCGATTGAAATGATACAATTGCGGTGGGCTGCTACTTTCATTTATTGAAACAATATTATCCAATTGAACCAATTGACCGTTGCTGTTTCGAACATAAATGGATTTCAGGTCAATTGGTTTATCACGTGATTTTCGTTCAAACTGGCCTATCACCTGATATTGTTTTCCGTTCATATTAAAATAAGCCATTCGCTGCGGACTAAAGGCCAATTGCAAAGTTTGGGCTATTTCTAAAACTGAAATTCCAAGGTCTTTAGCTTTTTCACGGTCGACTGTAATATTTATTTCAGGTTTATTAAATTTTAAATTTACATCTACCACTTGAAATGTTTTGTCTTTATTAGCTTCTTCCAAAAATTTTGGAAGTTTTTGTTTAAGCCTTTCAAAATCAGGAGCCTGCAAAACAAACTGAACTGGTAAGCCACCAAATCCACCCGTTGAAATGGTTTGTTGTTCAATAACAAAAACTTTTGCTTCGGGAAATGCTTTAGATTTTTGAGTGATGTATTGTGCAATTTCTTTCTGGCTTCGTTTTCGTAAATCGGGGTCTGTTAAGGCCAACCTTACAAATCCTGTATTGGCTGAACCTGCCCCTGTAAAATTGGGTGATGTAACGGTAAGACATACCTTTTTTTCAGGAACTGAATCCTGAATAAATCGAGACATCTTATCTACAAAAGCATCGGTATATTCAAAGGTAGCACCTTCGGGTGTGGATAATGAAATTCGCATCCAACTTCGGTCTTCTAAAGGTGCCAATTCTGATTTTAAGTTTTTACCAAAATACCAGATTATTCCAAAGCAAAAAATGATAAGCACAAATGCCAACCAACGATAGTTTAGAAAATTATTTAAAGCATTTTGATAACTTAAATTTAACCTTTCAAAATAAGGCTCAGTAAGTTGATAAAATTTGCTTTTGGTGTTAGCCTTACGCACCAATTTAGCGTTAAGCATTGGCGTAAGGGTTAAAGATACAAACGCTGATATAAGCACCGAACCCGCCAGCACTACTCCAAATTCCTGAAACAAGCGACCTACAAATCCCTGCATAAAAATTACAGGTAAAAAAACAGAAGCCAAAGTAACAGATGTTGAAATAATGGCAAACATAATTTCATTAGCCCCCTTTTTGGCTGCCTCCATCGGCGACATGCCTCCTTCTATCTTTTTAAAGATATTTTCAGTTACCACAATTCCGTCATCCACCACCAATCCTGTGGCCAGCACTATAGCCAAAAGTGTGAGCACATTGATAGAATAACCCATTATGTACATTATAAAAAAAGCACCAATCAATGAAACCGGAATATCAATTAACGGCCTGAATGCTACAATCCAATCACGGAAAAACAAGTAAATTATAATAATAACCAAGAGTATGGCTATCATCAGTGTTTCGGTTACTTCGGTTACTGAACGTCTTACAAATTTGGTATTATCAAGGGCAATATTAATTGTAAAATCCTTGGGTAACTCTTTCTTTAACTTTTCGAAGCGTTTATAAAATTCATTAGAAATGTCAATGTAATTAGCTCCCGGTTGAGGCACTAGAGCCAATCCTATCATAGGAATACCTGATTCTTTTAAAATAGTTTCTTCGTTTTCTGAACCTAAAGTAGCCTTCCCAATATCCCTAAGTCTTATAATATTTCCCTTGTCATTTTTTATGATAAGATTATTAAAGCTTTCTTCATTGGTCAATTTACCTTTGGTATTTAAGATAAGTTCAGTGTTATCTCCTGCTATTTTTCCACTGGGTAATTCTACATTTTCTTTATCAAGCGCTTGCTTCACATCCATTGGCGTTAATCCAAAAGCGGAAAGTTTGGCCGGATCGAACCACACACGCATTGCAAATTTTTTCTGGCCCCAAATCTGAAGAGTACTTACCCCGGGAATAGTTTGCAGCCTTTCGGCAATTACATTTTCAGCATAATCACTTACTTGCAAATGGCTTAAGGTTTTGCTTTGCAAAGTCATGGAAATAATGGCATCCGCATTGGCATCTGATTTTGTGACCGTAGGCAAAGCATCAATATCAAGCGGAAGTTGCCTTACCGATTGCGAAACTTTATCTCGAACATCGTTAGCCGCCGCTTCCATATTGGTACTAATGTCAAATTCAACAGTAATAACACTTGACCCTTGATTACTGCTAGATGAAATGGATTTAATACCGGCTATTCCGTTTAACCCTTTTTCTAAAGGTTCAGTAATTTGGCTTTCTATTACATCGGCATTGGCCCCTGCATAATTGGTACGAACTGTTATTACGGGCGGGTCAATACTTGGATATTCACGAACTCCTAAATATTTGAAACCTATCACTCCAAAAAGAATGATAATCAGGTTCATCACGATGGTGAGAACAGGCCGATTGATACTGGTAGTAGATATACTCACAGCCGGTTTATTTAATTACTTTTATATCAGCACCTGGCCTCAGCCCCATCACACCGGTTACAATTACACTGTCACCTTCATTAATTCCTGAAATGATTTGAACCGTTTTTTCATTTCGCAATCCGGTTTCTACAGGAATAGCTTCGGCCTTGTTATTTCGACTTATAAAAACCTGCTGGCCTTTTAATATTGGGACAATGGCCTGGGTAGGAATCATTATGGCATTTTCATTTTTATTCAAAACCAACTCTATTTTGGCAAAAGCTCCGGGAAGTAATTTATTTCCTGGATTATTGGCTTTGGCACGTATTTTAAGCGACCGGCTAGCAACATCAATTCCCGGTTCAAAAGCATACACAGTTCCCTGATAGGTTTGATTTGACCCTTCGGTTGTAAAATTTATAATATTCCCATTTTTTATAAGTTTGGCATATCGCTCTGGTATTGAAAAATCAATTTTTACAGGATTAAGTTGCTGAATGGTGGTGACCACCTGTTGCGGAGTAATGTAACTGCCTTCGCTAATATTTCGCAAACCTAAAACCCCTGCAAAGGGCGCTACAATATTGGTTCGGCTTATTTGTACTTTCAGCACTTCGGCATCCGCTTTTAGCGCCATTAGCTGGTTGGTGGCAATATCATATTCTTCACGGCTCACGCCTTGAACAGCCAACAATTCCTTATACCGGTTCAGTTTTTCTTCGGATAATTTCAGCTCGGCATTCACTTTTTTAAGTTGTGCCTGGAGGTCGTCATCATTCAGTTTTAACAGTAGCTTTCCTTTACTCACGGGCTCTCCCTCGTTAATATAAAGAGCAGTTACTTTTCCAGATATTTCAGGTTTTAAGTCTACCGTTTCATTGGCTAATATGCTGCCACTGGCAAATAAGTTGTTATCCAAAACCTGCGATTGAGCTACAAATACACTTACCAACGATGGCGGCATACTCGGTTTAGCGCCTTTATCAGTGGCTTTGGATGGTGGGCCGCCTTTCCCTTCCTGATTGGCCGGGAAATAAAAATACTTTACCAACAGTAAAGCCGCTATAAAAACCAGAATATAAATAACACTTCGAATACTTTTCATTTTGCAGTTAGTCGTTTTTGGGGGTGATACACATCAAGAACATGGTATTTATGAGACACTTTAACACGCCGTATTGTTCATCGTTTTAGGAAGTAAATACAACAAGGAAGCAAAGATAGCTTAAAAAAAGAGGGGGGCAAATGGAAGGACTCTTTTTGACGGAGTGATTTACTTTGTAGTGGCGTTTGAGTGCGGGGGACGTTTAAAGAAGATTGTTACAAGGACCGCTTCGCCAATCCTTTCACCACTGGGGAAAAATGGTTATATCACCTTGCCTAGTGGTTTTGATTTTTGTCCTGAGTTTTTGAGAAATTTTATGTTTGATTTAGTCCTTTATCAGTTTAGCTCGTAGAGCATTATTGTCATTTATGAGTTCAATGAAATAAATCCCATTTGGTTTGTCTGAAATATTTATTTCATAATTACTTTCACTAACATCATTTTGAGAAAATACAATTTGACCAAAACAATTAATAATTTTTATACTTCCATTTTTAGTAGCCTTCTCAAAAGATATTATTGCATTACCATTATTTGGATTTGGATAAATAGCTAAGGAACTCTCATTCTCAAAAGGATTAATTCCTAAAGGATTAATTCCTAACTTATGAGTAAAAATATCTATACCGCCATTTGAGGTTAATTTAAAAATACCCGATTCAGAATCAAAATCTGATTCTTCTTCAAAATATCCAGTAGAATAAATATTTCCAAAATCATCAAGAACAAAATCATTAATTCCTGTTTGGGTTGAACCCCCAAAGTTTTTGGCCCATATAAAATTTCCACTTGGGTCTAATTTGGATACATAAGCATCATAGCCATTGGTGGATTGTAAATTAAAAACTCCTGTCCCTGGATCAAAATCTTCTTTTCCAATAAACTGGCCTGAAGAATAAATATTTCCAAGTCGATCTATTTTAAGGGATGAACCTGTTGCGTCAAAATTTCCACCTAATTGTTTGGACCAAACAAAATTGCCTAGGCTATCCAATTTAGAAATGAATGCTCCATAGGCCTGACTTTTGGCGTTTAAATAATATATTTTCCCAATACTCGGGTCAAAATCAACTTTTCCACTAAAGAACCCAGTTGTAAAAATATTTCGAAGTTTATCCGTTATTATGGATGTTCCCAGTGAGAACTTTGATCCACCTAATTGTTTGGCCCAGACAAAATCACCCATGGGATTAAGTTTACACACAAACGCATCAAAACTATCAGGAAGTGTTGTAAGTTTAAAAACACTTGAACCGGGATTGAAATCCATTTCAGCTCCAAAATTTCCAGTAAAAATTACATTTCCAGATAAATCGGTTGTAATAGAAATACTTTGGTTCCATGCAAAACTTTCAAATTTTTTAGCCCAAAGAAATCCTCCTGATGAATCTAATTTAGATATAAATAAAGCATTTGTAAATTGGGAAGTATAGATAAAACTATCTAATCCAGGATCAAAATCAGTTGTATTCGTAAAAGAACCTGTTGTCAATATACTTCCATTTTTGTCAACAGTTATATCATGACTCTCTTGAGTTCCCTTTCCTCCTATCTGTTTCACCCAAATAAAGTTTCCTGATAAATTTAATTTCAAAATAAATATGTCATCTCCTCCCTTTGAGGTTAAATTAGAAACTCCTGCCTTTAGATCAAAATCAACTTTATCTCTAAATAATCCTGTTAAATAAAGATTATCTTGGTTATGAATTACAATAGATGAACCTACATCATCCAAATTTCCTCCTATTTGTTTTACCCAAATAAAATTACCGTTTGCATTTAATTTAGTTATAAAAATATCACTGCCACCTTTTGATGTAAGATTTACCACACCAATTCCTGGGTCAAAATCTACAGTTCCTGAAAATGCTCCCGTTGAGTATGTATTTCCATATATATCTTTCACAATTGAATTACCAAAATCATTGCCTACTCCTCCTATTTGTTTAGCCCAATTAAAGTAAACTTGTTGTGCGTTTATCACAAAAGATAAAAGCATAAAAGAGGATAAAATTATTATTTTTTTCATACAAGAAAGAGGTTAACTATTATGATTTAGTTGCAAGGTTAGTTTTAATTTTCATTAGTTCATCTTTTCCCTACCCAATCATCTCCAAAAAATCCTCTTCCGAAATAATCTTGATCCCCAAATCCGTGGCTTTTTGAAGTTTGGCAGGGCCCATGTTTTCACCGGCTAATACAAAATCGGTTTTGGAAGAAATGCTTCCCACGTTTTTGCCACCAAACTTTTCAATGGTCTCTTTCAGTTCGTCACGGCTAAATTTGGTAAACACTCCGCTTACCACAAAGCTTTTGCCTTCCAGTTTATTGTCAATTTCAAGTTGGGTACTTTCATCAATGGCCAAATGCAATCCTGCCGCTTTTAGGTTTTCTATTATTTCCAAATGCTGCGGATTGGCAAACCATTGAATAATGCTTTCGGCTATACGGTCACCAATTTCATCCACAGCTATCAGTTCTTCAAAACTGGCGGCGGCAATGGCATCCACGGTTTTAAAATATTTCGCCAGTTTTTTAGCTACCGTTTCACCCACAAATCTTATCCCCAAACCAAACAACACCCTTTCAAACGTTGTATTTTTTGAAGCTTCCACACCCGCTAAAATATTGGTAACGGACTTATCCAAAAGCCGAACATTCTTCTTTGTCCCTGCTTCTTCATCTATTGAAATTTTCATCAAGCCAAGCATATCCTCATATTTCAAGGTATAAAAATCGGCCACGTTTTTTATCAGGCCTTTTTCCCAAAGCAAGTCGATGGTTTCTTCACCCATGCTGTCGATATCCAAAGCTTTGCGGGCTACAAAATGCACCATTTTTCCTTTTATCTGCGGCGGGCAGCCTTCCTCATTGGGGCAATAATTGGCAGCTTCCCCTTCTTTGCGAATAAGTGCTGTGCCGCATTCAGGGCAATGGGTTATAAATTCTAAAGGTTTTGAATCCAGCGGTCGCATGTCCATGTCCACTTCTATTATTTTAGGAATTATTTCCCCGCCTTTTTCTACAAAAACGGTATCCCCTACTCGAATATCCAATTCATTTATGATATCCTGATTGTGCAGTGAAGCCCGTTTAACGGTGGTTCCCAAAAGCAAAACCGGCTCCAGATTAGCCACCGGAGTAACTGCCCCTGTGCGACCCACCTGAAAACTAACCGACAGCAATTTGGTAAAAGCCCGTTCAGTTTCAAATTTATAAGCAATAGCCCAGCGCGGGTTTTTGGCAGTAAAGCCCAACTCATGCTGCAATTGGTAGCTGTTTACTTTCACCACCACCCCATCTATTTCAAAGCTTAGTTTTTTTCGTTCCTTGTCCCAGTGCTTTATAAAAGCCCAAACTTCGTCCATAGATTTACAAACTTTTGCGGCATCGTTTATTTGCAAGCCCCAGGTTTCGGCTTCTTTCAGGCTGTCATAGTGCGTTAAAAACCGTTTTTCATCCCCTAAAAAATGATAGAGAAAACAATCCAAGGGCCGCTTGGCTACTTCGCTGCTTTCCTGCATTTTTATGGTTCCAGCGGCTGAGTTTCGTGGATTGGCAAACGGGGCTTCGCCGTTTTTTACCCGCTCCTCATTCATCCGGTCAAAGGCTTTACGATGCATAAAAATTTCACCCCGTATCTCAAATTCATCGGGATAATTGCCGTGCAACTGATGCGGAATAGTGCGGATGGTTTTTACATTCTCGGTTACATCATCGCCTTGGGTTCCATCCCCACGGGTAAGGGCTTGGATGAGTTTTCCGTTTTTATAAGTCAGCCCAATAGCAAAACCGTCAAATTTCAGTTCAGCCACATATTCAAAATCCATACCCGCCAGTTTTTTGGCCCGTTCGTCAAACTCACGGAGTTCGGCTTCGCTGTATGTATTGCCCAGCGACAGCATAGGGCGACTGTGTTTTTTTGTAATGAAATTTTTGGTGACAGCTCCGCCAACTACTTTCACCGGCGAATCGGGATGAGCCAATTCAGGTAATTCTTTTTCCAAAGCTTCTAGTTCTTTTAGCTTTCGGTCAAACTCACGATCGCTTATGGTTGGCTCGGCTAGCACATAGTAGTTGTAATTATGTTCTTTGAGTTCCCTAGTTAGGGCATCTATTTGTTCTTTGGGGCTGGGTGGGGACGAAAATAAATCCACGGTTTTAGTAATTAGTTTAAAACTTCAAACATACAATTCTTTTTAGTTTCGCACAGAGACACGGAGCAACAAGAAGGTTGAAATTTTAAGAAATCGAATACTCATAACTCCGTGCCTCTGTGCGATATTTTTTTAACTATGTTTGCCAAATGAATTCCATAAGGAAGTTTGTAATTCTTTCAGTCATTTTAGTTTTGGGAAATTCTTTTACTAAGGCTCAAAGCACTTATTTGCCTATCAATTCTTTTACGAATTATTATACTGACCACCTTGATATTAGTGGCAACTCCATAATTAGCAATACTTCTTTAAAGCCATTTATACGAACTGATATAAATTATATTTCAAATTATATAGCAGTAGTTGGTCAGTTTAAATTTGGAACAAAAGTTCATAAAATCTATCGTACAAAACCTACTCTAATTAATAACTATATATATTATGATAATCCAGAGTTTCAAAGTATTGATAGCAATAAGGAGAACCAAAGAGAGTATTACCCGGCAAATACTGCGTGGTATAAATTTAAAAAAAGTATTTATGCCTATCCTTCTGCTTTCTTTTCAATAAAAAATAAGGACCTCACCCTAATCATCAACCCAGTCCTCGGTTTCTCAGGTGGTAAAGATTATAGAAATTCTAGATCAACCTTCCAAAATACAAGGGGCATTGAAGTTAGAGGTAGAATTGATGGGAAAGTTGGTTTTTATTCCTACCTCACCGAAAACCAATTTCGGTTTCCTAATTATTACAACCAAATTATTGATTCAACTGGAGTCATCCCCGGCAACGGATTTCATAAACCCTTTGGCAGCAATGCCCATGATTTTTTTATGGCGCGTGGCTATATTACGTTTTCACCTACCAAACACATCGGCATGCAATTTGGCCACGACCAAAATTTTATTGGCAATGGCTACCGCAGCCTTATTCTTTCCAATTTTAGCAATCCTTATTTATTCCTAAAAATTAATACCAAAATTTGGAGGTTCAATTATCAAAATCTGTTTACACAACTCACTGATTTTACAAGGCAATCTGCAGATGGTAAAGGTGTAAAACCTAAATATTTTGTAAACCATTATTTGGGAATCAAATTATTTAAAACTCTGGACATAGGATTGTTTGAATCGGTAATTTACGACCGAAGCGACAGCACTCACAAAGGTTCGTTTGATATTAATTATTTAAACCCTGTAATTTTTTACCGAGCGATTGAACATAACCTCAACAGCAGCGATAACGTGATTGTGGGCATGGATTGGAAATGGAACTTTAAAAAACGGTTTTCGTTTTACGGGCAATTTGTTTTAGATGAGTTTGTAAAAAATGAAATGATTCATCGCACCGGTTCATGGGTTAATAAATTTGGGGTACAAACCGGACTGAAGTACATCAATGCCTTTACCGTTAATGGTCTTGATTTGCAGGTGGAGTATAATCTCGTACGTCCTTATACCTACACCCATTTTAAGCAAAGCCAAAATTATGTGAACTATAATCAGGCTTTGGCGCATCCTTTCGGGGCTAATTTTAAAGAAGGGATTTTTATAGCCAAGTACCAACCGGCTTATAGATTATTTATAGAAACAGGTTTTATCTATGTAATGAAAGGGCTTGACAGTAATAACAGTGCCAAGCATTTTGGAGGAAATATTTTAACAACTTACCAAAACCGCCCCAATGAAAAAGGTTTAAAAATCGGGCAAGGGGTAAAAACCAATTACTCCATATTTTTCTTTAACGCCTCGTATATGCTGTATCATAATTTTTGGATTGATGCACGAGCTAATATTCGGGCAGTAAAAAGTGATTTGGCCAAATATCAAAGCAATACTAATTGGTTTCAGCTTGGGCTGCGGATGAATTTGGATATGCGGAATTATGATTTTTAAAGGAAACCTGGTCATCCCCCTACCCCCTTCGCCATTTCACAAAGTCTTCACACAAGGGGGGCTGATTCTGCCAAGTCAAACTTTTATGGCTACAGTTTAACATTTTCAAATCTCCAAATTTCCAAATTTTCAAATTACTTTTGCCTCACCAATGATTAGCGTTGTCATCCCCATATATAACGAAGAAAAAAATATTCCTTTATTATTCGAAAGGTTAAAAAATGCGTTAGAAACCACTGCGCAACCGTTTGAACTAATCTATGTGAACGATGGCAGCAAAGACCAGTCTATATCTGTTATTAAAGGATTAGCCAAAGGAAATTACTTTGTAAAATATATCAACTTCAGCCGCAATTTCGGCCACCAAATAGCAGTCTCAGCAGGATTGGATTTATGCAAAGGAACTGAAGTGGTAATTATTGATGCCGACGGACAGGATCCACCGGAACTGATACCTGAACTTTATAAAAAACTAAATGAGGGCTTTGAAATTGTATATGCCAAGCGCAAATCGCGTAAAGGTGAATCGGCTTTAAAATTACTAACAGCCCGCTGGTTTTATAAAATTTTGGCCAAACTTACTTCTATTGATATACCAATGGATACCGGTGATTTTAGAATCATTCACCGCAAAGTGGTGGACCAGATAAATAAAATGCCCGAAAAACAAAAATTTCTAAGAGGACAGATGGCTTGGGTTGGTTTTCGGCAAACCTTTGTGGAATATGACCGGGATGAGCGTATGAGTGGCGACACGGGTTATACATTTCGCAAAATGTTTAGACTAGCTATGGACGGGATTACATCGTTTTCCAATTTCCCCTTGCGGGTAGCCACCATTTCAGGTTTTGCCTGTGCCTTCATCGGTTTTTTATTAATAATTTATACGTTGTATAGCCGTTATGTTCTTAAGGATTATGAGCCGGGTTGGTCATCATTGATGATTACTATTGTGTTTATTGGCGGCATTCAATTGATAGGAATTGGTATAATCGGCGAATATATCAGCCGCATTTATGACAATATCCGAAACCGCCCTTTGTATATTGTGGATGAAACAAATATTTCGAATGAGAATGGTTAATGATAAATTAATTTCAGGATAGAATTTTCAAATCTTCAAATTTCCAAATCAAGTCATGCATACCATAGAACCTTTCTATCACTGGCACCATTTATACAAATCGGAGGAGGATGTAAAATCCCCTTTTTATGAAAGGGAATACTCCGAAATATATTTTACCAATACCATTTACGGGCATTACATTCATCCGCAATGGGATGAGTTTGGAACGGAAACGCTTTACCTGAAAGTTCTGAATGCTGACTATAATGAAGGCTATGTTATTATAGAATTATTAGGTGAATGGAACGATTGTATTAATAATGACATCATGTTTTTGAAACGCGATGTGATAGATGTTTTTATGGCAGAAGGGATAACCAAGTTTATTTTGATTGGCGAAAATGTTTTAAATTTTCATGCTTCGGGTGATGATTATTATGAAGAATGGTTTCAGGATGTGGAAGATGGCTGGATTGCTTTTATCAATTTTAGAGAACATGTATTGGAAGAGTTTTCCAAATACAAAATTGATTATTATGTAAATTATGGGGGTGATTTAGACAGCATTAACTGGCGCAAAGGCACTGCCAATAATATGTATCAAAATATTCTTGGGGTATTGAGTCGGCGATTAGGATAATCCACCTTAAATTCAGATGTAGTATTTCTCTAATAATTTTATTTAAAAAATTCCATTCAAATATTCACTAATTAATGGTAAGATTGAAAAATAATGAAACGTATTTTTCTTGTCTTATATATTACGATTGCAGCTATTGAATTAAGGGCACAATCCATTGAAAAAATATTGCCACTAATTCCAAAACCAAAAACTATAAAAATTGATAAGGGGGCGTTTGTTTTAAATAATTTAACAGTAATATTATCTGATAAAAACTCCTTTGAAGCTAAATATTTAAAGGAATGTATTCAAAATTACTTCGGTTTTGATTTATCAATAACTGAACAATATGTTAAAGATGCTTCAATTATAAGTCTGTCATTGGCCATTCCAGATACCACCGTTTTTGATAAAGAAGCCTATCAACTTTTAATTAGCCCGGAAAGGATTTCAATATCGGCAGCCGCTACAAACGGTTTATTTTACGGTATTCAAACTTTTTTGCAACTCTTGCCATTAGAAAAAAATAAAGAAATAAAAGTTGGTTGTGTTAATATTATTGATGCTCCAAAATATAAATGGAGAGGGATGCATTTGGATGTTTGCCGCCATTTTTTCCCTAAAGAATTTGTAAAAAAATATATTGACTATTTGGCATTGTATAAAATGAACACCTTTCATTGGCATTTAACGGATGACCAAGGATGGAGAATTGAAATAGCAAAATATCCCAAACTTACTGAAATTGGAGGGTGGCGAAACGGTTCGATGGTAGGACATTACAACGAAAATCGAATTGATACCATAAAATACGGGGGTTATTATTCGCAAGATGATGTTAAAGAAATTGTGGCCTACGCCACCGAAAGGCATATTAATGTGGTTCCTGAAATAGAATTTCCGGGTCATGCAATGGCAGCAATATCAGCCTATCCAAAATATTCATGCACTGGAGGTCCGTTTGAAGTGGCCACAACTTGGGGTGTTTTTGATGATGTGTTTTGCCCTAAGGAAGAAACCTTTACTTTTTTAGAAGGTGTATTGAGTGAGGTTATAGAATTATTTCCTTCTCAATATATTCATATTGGTGGCGATGAATGCCCTAAAACCAGATGGAAAACATGCAAAAATTGTCAATCAGTAATTAAGCGTGAAGGATTAAAAGATGAGGATGAACTCCAAAGTTATTTTATAACACGACTCGAAAAATTTGTAAACTCAAAAGGCCGAAAAATTATAGGTTGGGATGAAATTCTGGATGGCGGTTTGGCTCCAAATGCTGCCGTAATGAGCTGGCGAGGAACCAAAGGAGGAATTGAAGCTGCCAAACAAAAGCATTTTGTGGTGATGACGCCAGGGTCACATTGTTATTTCGACCATTATCAAGGCGAACCAAAAAATGAACCCATTGCCATTGGAGGTTTCACAACGGTTGAAAAAGTTTATTCCTATCAACCAACCCCTAAAGAATTATCAGCAGATGAATCCAAATATATTTTAGGCGCTCAAGGAAACGTGTGGACTGAATATATAAACTTGCCCGAAAATGTAGAATATATGGCCCTGCCAAGAATGGCAGCTTTGGCCGAAGTGGTTTGGGGAACAGCCGATGTCAAAGCATATAAGGATTTCGAAAAACGTTTAACCAAACATTTTGATGTATTGGATTATAAAAGAGTAAATTACAGCAAATCTATTTATCAAATCACAAATAAAGTTTCAGCAAATAAGGATAAATCGGGAATTCTCTTAAGTTTAGAAACATCGTTTGATTCAAATAATATAAAATATAGTTTTGATGATCAACCATTAGATATGAATTCTTTGAATTATTCAACACCTTTAAACATTCAAAAAAACAACCAAATAAAGTTAGCCTATTTTGAAAATGGCAAACAAAAAAGTGCATTGATTGAACAAGCGTTTTATATTTCAAAATCAACTGGAAAAAATATTAGTTTAAAATTTAATGCCAGTGAAAAATATTCTTCAGGCAACCCATTCACTTTGGTTAATGGGGTTCGCGGAGATTCTATTCGCCGGCAGAGTGACTGGCTTGGATTTAGGGTAAATAATTTAGAAGCGACAATTGACCTAGAAAAATCAACTGCATTTTCCAAGGTTAAATTAAATTTCTTAAAAGATCCCGCCAATTGGATTCATTATCCAAAACTCATTGAAATACTTGCATCTGAAGATGGGAAAAATTTTAAAACAATTGGGGGTTTAAGCGGGGAGGCCATTAAAACAATGAAAGGAAAAGTAGAAATTGAATTTCCCATTCAAAATGCGCAATATGTGAAGATTATAGCTGTTCATTCAGGTAAAATCCTTGAAGGAAATCCTGGTGCTGGTTCTGATTCATGGCTTTTTGTAGATGAAATATTAATTGATTAAAAAAAACGCAACATGACCAACAGAAAAAATTTCATTAAGACTGCAACTTTAGCTTCAGCAGCATTATTGCTAAGCGCCTTTAAAGACGAAGCTGAAAATGTAAAGCCAAAAAAAATCACCGGAAAACCAATAGTAATTTCCACTTGGGATTTCGGATTGCAAGCCAATGAGGCCGCGTGGCAAGTATTAAAAAATAACGGCCGGGCTCTTGATTCTGTTGAAGCTGGAGTTAAAATTCCTGAAGCCGACCCAACCAATCAAAGTGTTGGATACGGTGGAAGACCGGATAGAGATGGACGGGTTACCTTGGATGCTTGTATCATGGATGAATTTTCAAACATTGGTTCGGTGGCTTGCATAGAACATATTATGCACCCCATTTCGGTGGCGAGATTAGTTATGGAAAAAACACCTCATGTAATGTTAGTTGGCGATGGAGCCTTACAATTTGCCTTGGATAATGGGTTTATGAAAGAAAATTTATTGACGGAGGCATCCGAAAAAGAATGGAAAGAATGGCTAAAAAATTCAGAATACAAACCGGTGATTAATATTGAAAACCATGATACCATTGGGATGCTAGCAATGGATGCCGAAGGTAATTTATCAGGAGCATGCACCACAAGTGGATTGGCTTATAAAATGCATGGCCGTGTGGGTGATTCGCCAATTATTGGGGCCGGATTATATGTTGATAATGAAATTGGAGCCGCTACTTCCACCGGCATTGGCGAAGAAGTTATTCGTATTGTTGGGTCACATTTGGTCGTGGAACTAATGCGACAAGGAAAATCACCGCAAAAAGCCTGCGAAGCAGCTGTTAACAGAATTATTAAACTTATAAAACTTAGAAAAAAGGATTTAAAAGATTATCAGGTAGGTTTTTTGGCCTTAAATAAAAATGGAGAAACAGGAGCCTTTTCCATTCAAAAAGGATTCAACTATGCCAAATACAATTCTGATGGGAATAAGCTATTTGATGCGGATAGTTTTGTAAAATAAAACCACTTATTCATTCGATGGATACCCAATTAGAAATAGCCTGTTTTAATTTAGAATCAGCTTTAACAGCTGCAAAATCAGGTGCCGACCGATTGGAGCTTTGTGCAGATTGTGAAGCCGGAGGAACTACTCCTTTGGTAGAAATTATTAAAATTGCCCGACAAAAAATATCCATTCCTATTTTTGTTATGATTAGACCACGAGGTGGAAATTTCAATTATTCAACTTCTGAATTTAAACAAATGATGACCGAAATTTCATTATTTAAATCCTTGAAAGTTGATGGTTTTGTTTTTGGAATTTTAGATAATCAAAACGAAATAGATATAATAAGAAATACTGAATTGGTAAATCTTGCAGCACCTCTGCCATGCACTTTTCATAGGGCGTTCGACCGAACTAAAGATTATAAAAAAGCTTTAGAAAATGTTATAAAATGTGGCTTTAAAACGATTCTAACATCGGGACTTGCTGAAAACGCAATTTCAGGTTTAAGCATTTTGAATAAATTAGTAAAAATTGCAGGTAATCGCATTGATATTATGCCCGGAGGTGGCGTTCGTTCTTCAAATATTTCAGAGATTATTAATAAAACTCATTCTCCTTTTTATCATTCATCAGCTATTGTAAATAAAGGTGAGGCAGCAGATGAGCATGAAGTAAAAGCTTTAAAATTTGAAGTTTCAAAATTTGCATAGGATGAGGATTGAAAGGTTATTTTTACTCATTTCAGTTTCACTGTATTCCCTTTACTCTTTTTCTCAAACTTCTGAAAAAAGCCTTAATAATTTGGATTGGAAATTCAGAAAAAAGGGTGAAAAAGTATGGTTAAAAGCTAAAGTTCCCGGAACAGTTCATACCGACTTGCTTGAAAATAAAATAATTCCTGACCCCTATTTTGGCAATAATGAAAAACTGTTGCAATGGATTGAAAACGAGGATTGGGAATACATGGCAAATTTTGTTGTTTCAGTTCAGGAATTTAAAAATCAACACCTCGAATTGCAATTTGACGGTTTGGATACGTATGCCAAAGTTTATATCAACAATTCACTCATACTGAATGCCGATAATATGTTTCGAACTTGGAAAGTTGAAATTAAAAAATACCTCAAAGTGGGTAACAACAAAATTTATATCCTCTTTGAATCCGTTAACAAGAAAGCTAAAGAGGAAGCAAAAAAACTTGCCTATACTTTACCCGGTGATGAACGGATTTTTACCCGAAAAGCGCAATACCAATACGGTTGGGATTGGGGGCCGAGATTGGTTACATGTGGTATTTGGAAAAATATAAAAATCAATTTTTGGAACAAAGCCAAAATTGAACACATCAATTATACCCAAAATTTCATCAATGACTCTTTGGTTGAAATTACTGCTAATTGCGAAGTAAATATTGACCAATATCTTATTGATGGTGAATTGGATATTACTCTAGAAACTCCGAACTTTATTGATGACCATTATTTGAAAATTTCCTCAGGAAGCGGGTTGTGTGATTTTGATGCAACTTTTTTAATAAAAAATCCAAAAAAATGGTGGTGCAATGGTTTGGGTGAACCAAATATGTACCGCTTTAAATTTGAATTGGGAGATGGCTATTCAATTTGGGATTCAAAATTTTTGGATATCGGAATCAGAACCATTGAACTCGTTCAGAACAGAGACTCCATAGGCAAAAGTTTCTTTTTTAAACTGAACGGCATTCCTTTGTTTATTAAAGGAGCCAATGTTATTCCTCCAGATAATTTTTTGCCCCGGGTTACAAAAAATGATTACAAATCCATTGTAAAAAATGCCGTGGATGCCAATATGAATATGCTGCGGGTATGGGGCGGCGGTGTGTATGGTGATGATGATTTTTATAATGAATGTGATAAAAATGGCATTATGGTTTGGCAGGATTTTATGTTTGCCTGCGCCATATATCCTCTAGTAAGCACTTTAGGTGAAACCGTGAAATTTGAAATAAATGACCAAATTAAACGGTTGCAAAATCACCCGAGCTTGGCCTTATGGTGCGGTAATAATGAAATAGATGAAGGATGGAACAATTGGGGTTGGCAAAAACAATATCACTATTCAAAAAAGGATTCGCTTGAAATCTATACCAATTACAAACATTTTTACGAAGAGCTCCTCCCCTGTTATATTCAAGAGATTGATCCGCTTCGGGCCAAAAATTATTGGCCATCGTCACCTTCAATCGGTTGGGGGAGAAAAGAAAGTTTAACTCAGGGAGACTTACACTATTGGGGCGTTTGGTGGGGTATGGAACCTTTCGAAACCTATAATAAAAAAGTAGGACGGTTTGTTAGCGAATATGGTTTTCAAGGAATGCCCGAATATTCAACCTTTAAAAAAATAGCAACTGACAGTGATTTGAATTTTAATTCAGCAGCTGTAAAAAATCATCAAAAACACCCAATAGGTTATCAAACCATTGAAACCTATATGGCGCAAGACTATAAAATCCCTAAGAAATTTGAAGATTATATTTACGTTTCGCAATGCCTGCAAGCCGATGGAATGAAGACAGCCATCGAAGCCCATCGAAGAGCAAAACCCTATTGCATGGGCACCTTGTATTGGCAGTTAAATGATTGTTGGCCCGTTACCTCATGGAGCAGTGTTGATTATTTCAACAACTGGAAAGCAGCCCATTATATGACCAAAAGAAGTTATGGTGAATCGATAATTTCATTCAACAAAACAGATTCAACAGTAGAAATTTATGGTATTAATGATGCTTTAAAAAATAAAAATGGAACTCTAAAAATTCAATTTATGGATTTTAATGGAACAGTAAGTTGGAATAAAACCCTCGACATAACCCTTCTTTCCAATAGCAGTAAAATGTTTTTTTCTATCAACAAAAACAATTTGGATACTACCTTATTTAAAGACCATTTTCTTTCCGTCCAATTTATTGAAGATTCTCAAAATGAAGCTATCCATTCTTTATTTTATTTCGAAAAACCTAAGAATCTAGAGCTACTAAAACCAACCTATACCGTTACTAATCTTAGCACCAATTCGTTCAAAATAAAATCAAATGTCTTAGCCAAAAATGTATCACTCACAATTCATACTAATCTCAGTGATAATTATTTTGACCTTTTACCAGGAGAAGAAAAAATAATTTACCTGAACGAAAACCCTAAAAATTCAGACTTCAAAAATTCGTTAATCATCAAATCACTTTTTGATGTGAAATAAATTTGTTTTTCAAAAATTCGAGCCTCAAAAAGTAATTTTAAAATTTTAAAAGCATTTATTTTTTATATTTTCTTTTTCCTTAGATGAAAAAGAAACAAAAAATCAAGGCAAAACGATGCTCCAGAGCTAAGTCCATCTCACCCCCGCCGTTTTGCCAACCCACCGCACCCTAACCCAATGTCTATTTTAAATTTTGGAAGGTTTTTTACGAAAATCTTGTGATTTTATATTTCGCTATTTTAGAAGATGCTAGATATAATAAATCTAATATATTTTTGAAATATGACCAAATATCATGGACGTTTCGGGTTAAGGAGCGTTGGGTTGCCAAACTGAGGAACGAAGTTCGCGAATGCCAATAAAAAAAGATATAAATAAATGAGACAAAAATACGGGCGTGTACTAGTTGGTGCGGTTGGAGTATATTTTTGGCTTGAAATGCAAAGCATTAGCGAACGCCTTTGAAAAATAAACATAAACGGGTGAGCATTTTTTTGCTAACTTTTTTTATCAAGAAAAAAAGTTAGTCCGGGTTATAGGGGCCGAAAGCCCCTAATTTTAGTAAACATAGTATTTTTAAAATGAAATTTTGAGGTTAAACTAACCAATATCATTTTCAGTCTCTCACAAAATAAAATACCTTTGCCCCACTAATAATTTTCAAAACCCAAACTAACATGTCAAATACAGTTCGTGAACTAGAGCCTAAAGAAATGTGGAATCATTTTGCCGATATAAATGCTGTTCCCCGCCCGTCAAAAAAAGAAGAACGCATCATAGCGTTTATGGTTGAATTTGGAAACAAACTTGGGCTACCCACCATACAGGATGAAATAGGAAACGTTATTATTAAAAAACCGGCCAGCAAAGGCATGGAAAATAAACAAACCGTTGTATTGCAAAGTCATTTGGATATGGTGCATCAAAAAAATGCAAGCACCGATTTTGACTTTGACACCCAAGGCATTGAAATGCTGGTGGACGGCGATTATGTTAAAGCCAATGGAACAACTTTGGGAGCTGATAATGGAATTGGTGTAGCAAGTATAATGACGGTTTTAGCATCCACAACCATTGCCCATCCTGCCATTGAAGCCCTATTTACAATAGATGAAGAAACTGGAATGACAGGGGCATTAAACCTGAAAGGCGGATTATTGGATGGTAAAATTTTGTTAAACTTAGATACTGAAGACGATAATGAACTAACCATTGGATGTGCCGGTGGCATTGATGTTACCGCTACCGGAGCCTATACCCATGAAGCGGTTCCGCCAAATTCTGCGGGTTATAGATTGTATGTAAAAGGATTAACCGGCGGCCATTCGGGAATGGATATTTACAAAGGCCGGGGAAATGCCAACAAAATAATGAACAGGGTTTTATTAGCCTTGTTTGAAAAATACGGAATACAAATTGGCAGCATTGATGGTGGCAGTTTGCGAAATGCCATTCCTCGCGAATCGGTGGCTGAGTTTGTAATCCCCGAAAAAGAAGAAAAAGCTTTGGATTGGTTTATCAAAACCATGGAGGCTGAACTAAAAGCCGAACACAACACCACTGACCCAAATCTTACCATAACGGTAGAAAAAGGTGATACTTTTTTTAGGGTATTGCAAAAAGGATTTCAAAGCAAATTTTTAAAAAGCCTTTATGCCTGCGCCAATGGAATTTACCGCATGAGTCCTGATATATTGCATCTGGTTCAAACCTCCAATAACCTGGCCCGTGTTTTAGTAAAGGAAGGCGAATACTCCATACAATGCCTTACCCGCAGTTCCGTGGACAGTGAAAAAATGGATTTGGCCAATGCCTTGAAATCTACGTTTGAATTAATTGGTGCCAAGGTGGATTTTAAAGGTTCTTACCCCGGTTGGGCTCCAAAACCGGAGGCTGCTATTGTTAAAATCATGGGAAACCTTTACCAAGAATTATATAAAGAAGATGCCTTGATTGGGGCCTGCCATGCCGGTTTGGAATGCGGAATTTTAGGAGGCAACTATCCAGATATTGAAATGATTTCTTTTGGGCCAAACATACGAGGCGCCCATTCACCGGATGAAAAAGTACAAATCAGTTCGGTACAAAAATATTGGGCGTTTTTTATGGAGACTTTGCAGAGGATTCCGGAGAAGTAGTCTGAAAGGAATTTAAAGCTTTTACCACCTTAGATTCTGAAGGTTTTTATTGCCAAATACTAAATTTGATAAAAAAATCGTCCTTATTAAAATGCTTGGCAAATTTTTGAAACTTACTCCAATTTTAACCTTATTCATTTTTGCCAATGCAAATGCACAATTTGAAAAAGTAGGTGGCCATTGGGAAAATGAAGATTCTTTGAGAATGGGAATTCGTGCGGAAAGTAGTGGCAATTATATAATAACTAACCCTACAAATAGGTTTAATTTTTTGGATAATAATCGTCGTTTTTCCGTTCGAATATTGGGGGATACATTACGATTTGGAAATGATATAGTTGCTATGAGAGATACTATTCCCATTGATACTGTTTATTTTGAAAATTTTCATGATTTTAAAATTATTACTTGCACCGATTCCACATTAGTTATTGTTCCTATTTCCCCACAATCTATAAAGTTATTAAAAAATAGAGATACGCTTAGGTTAAGCAGAATTGACTATCAACTCGAAAAATCGGTGGCTTTTGAAAAATTGATTTTAAACCATGTAGCACCTAAAGATTATATTTACGAAAATGAGGAGGATGATAAAACATCCTTTTATTTAGAAATTGATAAGAAAAAGAATATTTATATTGATGGTACTTTTTATAAAGATTTAGGAGGTTGGACTACATTACAAGGATGGCGTTATCCTTCATATTATGTAATTGACAATTCATTAACCGGAAAATTTACAGGAACACTGCCAGATTCAATTTATGATGAAATAATGCACCAATTAAAATTAAATGCTAAGTATTCATTAATGGAACCAATTTTATCTGACTCAATATACTCTTATGGATTTACCGTCATTTATTCTAATACTCAGCAAAAGTTCACACGCGGATTTGATAACTTTAATATGGACTATTTTTTATCTACCATTAATAAGAAACTTAAACTAACTAGGGTTATTGAAAAATAATTTCTCCTCAAGTATTGATTATTATTGTAATGGAAAATTGCCTGAAGCAGGATTTACATCTTATTTAAAAAATTTATCGTCCTTCCATTTCTCTGGATTGGTAATTATGTATTCGGCAATGGTTTGATACGATTGTTCATTCCGAATTATATGTTCATAATAATTCCGTTGCCAAACGGTTTGCAGGTCTGTGTTTTTCCTAAACCATTTTGTTACCCCAATTTTATATCCGCGAATTATTGAACCAATGGAACGTGGAATTATTTTTTGAAATGCGTTTTGTTGTCGTGGTGGTGGTTGTGGTGGCGGGGTCGGTGGTAGGGGTTCAAAATTTTGAACCCATACGTTTTGGACCATTACATTTTGAACCCCAAAATCCAACGAACCATTCAATTCAATAATTCCATGAATGTGATTGGGCATAATAATATGTTCATGCAAAATTACATTTGGAAAATGTTCAGGAATTTGCAACCAACATTCAATTGCAATTTTGCCGGCGTCATTCAAAATCATTTGTTGTGTTGGATTTATTAAATCATTATTCTCAATTATCTCCCCAAATAAACAATCTCTATTGTGACAACAAATTGTTATAAAATATAATCCTTCTCGGGAATAGTCATAGCCTTTTAACCGAATCGACTTTCGATGATGAATTTGAGGATTGTATTTCATTCAAAAAAAGGTTAAAAAAAACGAATGTACTATTGTTTAGGCTATTGCGGTAAGGGTTCAAAATTTTGAACCCTTACTGAGAGGATTTTTCTTAGGTTAAATAGATTAATGCACCGCCATTATTTTAACCTTTTCAATACCCTTCAAATTTAACTCGATGTGTTTGTCATGAGCCTTGTTGGAATATTCACTTATGATTTCTAAAATATCATAATCAATAAAATTACATTCGCTGCCGTCAATAATTAGTATACTGTATTCGGGCACTTCATCCAACGTTTTGCGCAACTTTACTTTATTCAAAAAAGTAACGTTACTGTTCAACTTGATATACTGTGTCTCAATATCCTGATGTTGGGTTTTGGTAATTTTATATTCCGCTTTAAAATTATTTCGAACAATAAAGTAAACGGATACTAAAAGGCCAATGCTTACTCCTATCAACAAATCTGTAAGCAGGATAATGAGGATGGTGAGAACAAACGGGATAAATTGTTTCCACCCCAAACTCCACATATTCGAATAAAGTTTGGGTTTTGTAAGATTGTAACCAGTAACCATTAATATTACCGCCAATGAAGCATAAGGAATTTTATTAAGAAAAAATGGGATGAGCATTACAGCCAACAAAAGAAACAACCCGTGAGTAAATGCTGAAAGCTTTGTTCTGCCTCCTGCATCAACATTAGCTGCTCCTCTTACCACCACGGCTGTCATTGGAATTCCACCCAAAAGTCCGCATAACATATTACCAATTCCCTGCGCCACCAATTCCCTATTAACTGGCGTAATTCGGTTTCGGTTATCCAGTTTATCTAGTGCCTCAACACAAAGCAAGGTTTCCAAAGTTGCCAGCAATCCAATAATTAATCCATCTTTCCAGACCTCTGACAATGAAAAAAGTTTTGAAAAATTGGGGAAAGAAATGTTTTTAAAAATATTAGGCGGCACATTAACCACTTGTAATTTATTCAACGAAAAGTTGGAATTGAAATAGGTAAAAACAAAATTTACAAGAATCCCTACAATAACAACCAATAGCGGTGCCGGAATACCACTTATTCTTTTTGCAAATGGCTTTTTAAGCATAATAAGAAGGGGGAGTGATATAAGAGTTATAAAAATGGCTCCCCTAGTTATATTCTTATTAAACTCATCAATATTGCCTAAAATATTTCTTGAGGTAAATATATTTAGCAAACCACTTGTCCAAAAATCGGGCTCGTTATAGCCCAATGCCAACGGTATTTGTTTTGATATAAGAATAATTCCTATGGCTGCCAGCATCCCTTTAATAACTGAGGAAGGGAAATAATTGGCAATAGTTCCCAACCTTAACAATCCCAATAGAAGTTGAAACAAACCGGCAACAACGACCGCAAGGAGAAAAATTTTGTAATCACCAAACGAAATTATGGAAGCAGATACTATGGTTGTTAAACCCGCTGCCGGCCCCGAAACTGATAGTTGCGAACCACTAATTAATGAGACAACAAGTCCACCGATAATGCCCGATAAAAGACCGGCATAAATAGGAGCACCTGATGCCAAAGCTACTCCCAAACACAAGGGCAATGCTACAAAAAAAACGGAAAGTCCAGCTACTAAATCATGTTGAAGCCAAATAATTCGATAATACTTTATTGCTCTTTTCATTTAATTTAACAATCCTTCTAAAAAAACGGAGTAAAATACTTTGAAACAATGCAAACAAAACGATTAAAGCAGATTTGCTTTATAATTATCTTCAAAGATATCATTATTAAAATCTTAAAAGGGCCAACATGATATAAATCAATTTTTAATCCTTTGCCTCGCTATAACTTGCGGCCTAAATCTTTTTAAAAATGATTTCAGATAAGTTGTTTAATCCAGAAAGTATAGTGGTGGTTGGTGGTTCTAATGATTGTTCAAAACCAGGCGGAAAGGTTATCTTTAATATTATTGAACATGGGTATAAAGGTCAGTTATTGGCTGTAAATCCAAGAGAAACTATTGTGCAGGGCAAACCATGTTATCCGTCATGTCACGAATTGCCACAAGTAGATTTAGCGATTATTGCGGTTACTTTCAAGTTTGTTGAAGAAACCATAAGTGTATTGGCTTTTGAAAAAAATTGCAAAGCATTTATTCTATTCTCAGCTGGATTTAGTGAAACCGGTGAAGAGGGAAAAGCTTTAGAAAAACGCTGCGTTGATATTGTAAACCAAGTTGGCGGAACACTTATTGGCCCTAATTGTATAGGCGTAATTACAGAAAACTATAAAGGCGTGTTTGCCGGGCCAATTCCCGAGTACGACCCAATGGGCTGCGACTGTGCTTCTGAATCAGGGGCTACAATGGTTTATATTATGGAAATGGCCATTCCCCGTGGACTTAAATTCAGAAATATTTTTTCCATAGGAAACAGCGCCCAAATTGGTATTGAAGATATTTTAGAATACTGGGACACAACCTTCGATGCCCAAAAAAGCTCCAAAATAAAATTGCTTTACATGGAAAAAGTGGCCGACCCAAATCGCTTTTTAAAACATGCACAATCGTTAGTAAATAAGGGCTGCAGAATCGCCGCTATTAAATCAGGCTCTACCGATGCAGGTTCACGGGCGGTTACATCACATACTGGTTCTCTTTCAGGGTCTAATGTGGCCGTGAGTGCCTTGTTCCGAAAAGCCGGAGTCATTCGTTGCTCAAGCCGAGTAGAACTTGTATATATTGCTGCAATATTCACTTTCAAACCTTTAAAAGGAAATAATATTGCAGTGATAACTCATGCCGGCGGCCCAGGTGTAATGCTTACCGACGTATTAATTAATGGTGGCATGAAAGTTCCGAAAATTGAAGGCCCAAAGGCTGATGAATTATTGGCTGAGTTGTTTCCCGGTTCTTCGGTTTCCAATCCTATTGATTTTTTGGCCACTGGAACGGCTGCCCAACTTGGCAAAATTTTGGACGCAGTAGAAAATGAATTTGAACATATTGATGGTTCGGTGGTTGTGTTTGGAACTACTGGTATGTGGAAGGTAGATGACGTGTATAAGGTGTTACACGAAAAAATGCAAACTAGCAAAAAACCTATTTTCCCAATCTTGCCTTCTGCCATACAGGCTGCCGAAGAAGTGAGCCAATTTCAAGCCATGGGTCATGTAAATTTTACCGATGAGGTAAGTTTTGGATATGTATTATCAAGAGTTTATAAAATGCATAAACCGTTTATGGAACATGAATTACCAAAGGTGGATTTACCAAGAATACGGCAAGTGATAGATAATGCCCAAGGCGGGTATTTATCACCGGCACAAGTGCAAGAATTATTTGAAGCCGCGGAAATAAAAATGGCGAAACAAAATACAGTAGTAACACTCCAAGAAGCTTTACAATCAGCCACTTTACTTGGTTTTCCATTGGTGATGAAAGTGATTGGTCCGGTTCATAAATCAGATGTAGGAGGCGTAAAACTAAACATCCAAGATCGCAACGAAATGGAAAATACCTTTCATCAATTGATGAAAATAAATGGAGCCGAATCGGTGTTAATGCAACAACAAAAATCAGGAACGGAAGTATTTATTGGCGCTTCAAAAGAAGATAAATTTGGGCATGTGATACTGTGTGGTCTTGGTGGAATTTTTATTGAAGTGTTCAAAGACGTTTCTTCTGCTATTGCGCCAGTTAGCAAAGAGGAGGCCTTATCCATGATTCGTCATCTTAAATCCTATCCCATCATACAAGGTGTAAGAGGCAAAGAAGGAGTAAACGAAGAACTGTTTGCCCAATCCATTTTAAAATTATCAGCCTTGCTTCAAGCTGCTCCTGAAATAAAGGAATTGGATATTAATCCGTTATTGGGAAGCGCCAATGAACTTGTGGCTGTGGATTCAAGGGTTTGTGTTGAGAGATAAAAATTCGCCAAGTTTTTAAATTTATGCATCTATCCAAGGATTGATTATTATTGTGCGGAAAAATATTGTCTGAGGCAGACAAATCGTAAAGATGAAATTATACCTGATATTTATATTCACCCTCCTTCAATCAACTCTCTATTCCCAATCCATTTGGACGGACAACCTTATAATTACTCCCGAAAGAAGTTTATTTCAAAAAACTTCCACTTATAAAGATGTAGTTGATTTTTTGGAAGCAATAAAAAAGCAAAGTGATAAAGTGTATATTTTTAGCATGGGCAAAAGTCTTGAGGGAAAAGATATTCCCGTGGCTGTGCTATCTAACCCAATTATAAAAACACCTGCAGAAGCAAAGGCCTCTGGCAAAGCGATTATCTATATTCAGGGAAATATCCATGCCGGTGAAGTGGAAGGCAAGGAGGCAGTAATGATGCTGATGCGGGATATTTTATTAGGCGATAAAAAAACATTGCTTGATAATTTAATTATCGTGTTTGTACCCATATACAATACAGATGCAAACGATAAAATGGCAAAGGGACTTCGGCCATCGCAAGAAGATAGCCCACCTGAAACCGGTGAACGTGAAAGCAGCCAAGGATTTGACCTTAACCGCGACGGAATAAAAATGGAGGCATTGGAAACCCAAGGACTTTTTAACAACGTGATTGTACCATGGGATCCGCAGATTTTTGTTGATTTACACACCACTAATGGCACATGGCATGCCTATCCGTTAACGTGGGCACCTAGCTATCATTCGGCAGGTGAATATGCCCCTTTTGAATATTCCTATTACAAAATGCTGCCTTCTATAACCAATGCAGTTCATGAAAAATATGATTTGAAATTTGGAGTATATGGGGATTATTATTTGGAAGAAGGGTGGCCTCCAAAAAATTTTTACAGCTATAATCATCACCCGCGTTATCTTGTAAATCAATTTGGGTTTCGCAATCGAATGGCCATTTTGAGTGAAGCGTTTGCCCACAATCGGTTTTATGACCGCATTAATAGCACATATATTTTTATGTCAGAAATCCTTGAATTTGCGAATAAAAATTCAAAGGAAATTATGGACATCAATAAAAAAGCAGAAGCAACTTCGATTCAAAATGTTTTAATAAATGCCGGTAAAGTAAAAAAAGGGGTTCAGTTTAAAATGGCTCCTCTCAACCAATTGAATAATTTTATAACCTATGATTATATATCCGTGCCTGACACCAATGGTAAAACAAAACAGTTCCGCACCGGAAAAATAATTGAGTATGACAGCATTAATTATTTCGCCAAATTTGAAGCAATTCAGGAAAGTACTTTGCCTCGAGGATATGTGATTCCGGCCGAATTTAAGGAGGTGGTTAAAAATTTGAGAATGCACGGAATAAAAATGGACCCCTTACAAAAAAGCAAATCCTTTAGTGGCGAAACCTTTATAATTGACAGCTTGGTAAACAGTAAAAATAGTTTCCAAAAACATAACTCTGCCGATCTATACGGTACCTTTAAATTAGAAACTAAAAAATTTAAAAAGGGGGATTACTTCGTAGATATGGCACAACCCCTTAGTAATTTAATTTTTTATTTATTAGAACCTCAATCAGATGATGGCTTAGCCCATTGGAATTTTTTTGATGATTACGTTAAAAAGAAAACCACGCAAGGAAAAAAGGTTGAGTTTCCTGTATTTAAATATTTCTAGAAAAATTATGCCTTTAAGGCAAGGAAGAATATTTAAATTACTTTTAGATTTTAATATGCTTTAGCAATATTTTCGCAGGATATGTCATCGGTAAAAATCGCTAAATTATTAAACCTTAAAGAATGGCAGGTTATGAATGTGATAGGCCTTTTGCAAAAGGATGCAACCATCCCCTTTATTGCCCGCTACCGAAAAGAAAAAACCGGAGATTTAGACGAATTGGTGCTTCGCAAAATTGAGGAAGAATATGAGCGTTTGCAGGAGTTGGAAAAACGGCGAAAATTTATTTTATCCCAAATTGAAGAATTAGGGAAACTAACCCCTGAACTTAAAAAAGCAATACTCGACGCTGAAAATTCCGAAAAACTGGAGGACCTTTACCTTCCATATAAATCACGCCGTTTGACAAAAGCGGATGTGGCCCGTGAAGCTGGATATGAGCCACTGGCGGCAGCCATTTATGCCCAAAAAGGTGACCAATGGGTCAACAATTGGAAAACCCTTGTAAAAGACCCAAACGTTGGAATAGAAAAAGCATTGCAATCGGCTCGAGATATTGTTGCCGAATGGATTAGTGAAGATGTGGGACTCCGTTCCAAATTGAGAAACTTATTTGAAAACGACAGCTCCTTGGTGTGTAAAGTTACCCGAGGCAAATCAGCTCAAACAGAGGCACAGAAGTATAAAGATTATTTTAACTATACCGAAACCTATATGAAATGTCCATCCCACCGGTTTTTGGCCATGCAAAGGGGTGAAGAAGAGGGCTGGTTAAAATTGCATTTATCCCCGCAGGAAGAATCGGTAAATCAAATAATGAAACGACAATGCCTTCATGGCTATGGGGAATCTCAAAAGCAAATAATCATCGCCATGATCGATTCTTGGGACCGATTGCTTCAACCTTCCTTAGAGTCGGAAATGATGGCAAAACTTCGTGAAAAGTCGGATGAAGAAGCAATTAAGGTGTTTGCCGAAAATTTAAAACAATTATTGCTTGCCGCCCCTTTGGGTGAAAAACGAATTTTGGCCATCGACCCGGGTTTTCGCTCGGGTTGCAAAATAGTTGGCCTAACCGAAACCGGCGAACTCATTACTAATTCAATCATTTTTCCGCATGAACCACAGCATGAAAAGGCCAAATCGGCCGAGACCATTCAAAAATTAGTAACAGAACATAAAATGGAAGTTATTGCCATAGGCAATGGAACAGCCGGTCGTGAAACACAAGATTTTATTCAAACCATCGCTGGGATAGAAATACCAATTTACATGGTAAATGAATCTGGGGCTTCCATTTACAGTGCTTCCGATATAGCCCGAGAGGAGTTTCCTGATAAAGATTTAACAGTTCGCGGAGCGGTTTCCATAGGTCGAAGATTAATGGACCCTTTGGCCGAATTGGTTAAAATCGACCCTAAAAGTATTGGGGTTGGGCAATATCAGCACGATGTAAATCAAACCTTATTAAAAAAACGATTGGAAACAGTGGTTGAATCTGCTGTGAATCAAGTGGGGATTAATTTAAATACAGCCAGCCAACACTTATTGGCAAGGGTAAGTGGTTTGGGGCCGGTAATAGCAAAAAATATTGTAGAAATGCGAAATGAAATTGGGGCATTTCAAACAAGAGAACAATTAAAAAAAGTACCCCGCTTGGGCGAAAAAGCGTTTGAACAATGTGCCGGTTTTTTGCGAATTCGCGGAGCCAAAAATCACTTGGATAATAGCGCAGTGCACCCCGAAAGGTATAGTTTGGTGCAACGGATGGCAAAAGACCAAAGTGTCTCAATTAACGACCTTTTACAAAATGCTACTTTATTGGAATCCATAAACCCTCATACATACATCAATGAACAGGAAGCCATAGGCTTGCCAACTATCCTTGACATCCTAAAAGAACTCAAAAAACCAGGTTTAGACCCAAGGGGTGAATTTTTAAAGGTAGGTTTTAATGACACGGTTCGAAGTATTTCCGATTTAGACTCAGGAATGGAACTCAATGGGATTATTACCAATATTGTAGATTTTGGAGCTTTTGTAGATATTGGCGTAAAGCAAGACGGATTAGTTCATATTTCGGCTATGAGCCATAAATTTATAAAACACCCCATGGAGGTGGTAAACATTGGCCAGCATGTAAAAGTTAGAGTTACTGAGATAGATAAAGACAGAAAACGAATTGGATTAACTATGAAGTTTTAGTTCCCGTATTAAGCGATTACCAAGTCAATTTGATAAAATATAAGTAGGTGAATTTTAAAAAAGGTGCGTGAGTTTTTTCATGTTTAATAAATCGTATTTTTTAAAGTATAGCTTTATAGGGTAGACTGAAAAAAAAGCAAAAAAATACTTTAAAAATTACAAATCAAGTTTTAATTGGTAAATAAATTATTCTGGAAATAAGTCATGTTCCCTACGTTTAGAAATTATTTTATGATCAGCTTTCTTTTAATTGAGGTACTTGATTGTCTGATTTCTACAATATAATACCCTGGCTTTAATCCATTTACATTCATTTCATGAATGGATTTAGAAATGGCTTCATGCTTAAGTTCTTGCCCTAGAATATCCAATACAATCACTTCCGAGTTTCCTGTAAAAGGATAATCTTGCAAATCAAGATAAAACCGGTCGAATGCAGGATTAGGATATAGGAGGACATTTCCGCGGGCACCTATAGTTTGAATCCCGGTGGTATTATTTGAAATCCGCAGAACAAAAGCATCTAGGCCTCCAACAGATTCAACTGTTTGGGCTCCAAATGTGCTTGTGCCATTGAAGGCACCTGCAACATTAATGCTACCATTATTATTACAAGTTATGCCATAGGCATAATCGCTGCCTGCACCGCCGCCTTGAGCGAGCCAAATAACATTTCCACCCGTCTGAACTTTTGCGACAAATACATCCGAAAGTCCTTTTGAAATTAACGGCAAACCTGCAAATGTTTGCGTTTCGCCAAAAAATCCACATACGTATATGTCACCTGATTTGCTCACGCTAACGGCAGTTCCCTGATCAAGGCCATCTCCTCCTAGAGCCTTTAGCCATAGAGTATTTCCGTTTGGATCCATCTTAACAAGATAGGCGTCAAAGTCATACTGACCTCCTTTTGAAGAAAGGCTTTTTCCGTTCATATTTAGCGTTCCTGAAAAGAAACCGGTACCTATAATATTACCATCATTATCTAATTTTAAACCAAGGCCTCTTGCAAAGTCATTGGCTCCACCACCGCCGGGTTTCACCCAGATAAAAGCGCCTTGTTCTGAAAGCTTTGCCACATAGGTACTAAGCAAGGCATTGCCGTTTAGGGGAATCGTTCCAAATTTTGCAATTCCTGTAAAAAGCCCCGTAAGATAGATATCTCCATTTACATGCTGCCCCACTCCATATCCGCGGTCCTCTCCTTCCCCTCCTGCTCTTCGCGCCCAGGTAAGTTGTCCCGTGGAGTCATATTGGCATAAAAGCACATCCCTGTTTCCGTTGCTGATAAGTTGTGTGCCGCTGATGGTAATTGTATCCTTAAAGCTACCACTCACTAGCACACCGCCGTTTCTTGTAAGCGATACTCTATTGCCATAATCATCGCTATTGCCACCACCTGACCTAACCCACAAAAGGCGACCAGCTGCATTGTATCTGGCCACGAACATATCATAGTTCCCTAAGCTTACAATGGTACTGTCTCCAAATTTAGCGGTTCCGGTAAACCAGCCTGTAACATAAGAATCTCCATTAGGGGAAGATGCAATACCTGCGCATACTTCATTGCCCGTTCCACCGGCTTGCTTCACCCAATTCAAGTTACCTCCAGCATTGTAACAAGCAAGGAAAACATCCTGCAAACCAAAACTGGTAAGATTGGTATTTCCAAAGGAAGCGGTTCCTGAAAACCAACCGCAGGCATAAACATTACCTGCGCTGTCTGAACTTGCGTCATATCCTTGGTCAGATCCGGTGCCTCCTGCTCTGTTCACCCATGAAATATCCTGTGCTTGAGCATTTATCGAAAATCCTGCAAATAATAAAAGAAGTAGAATTGTAGATAGCTGGGTAATTTTTTTCATGTTTAATTAATGGGGTGTAGTTAAAATATAGATTGATAGGGTAGTTTAGAAAAAAAAGCAAAAAAACACTTTAAAAACTACAAATCAAGCATTCAGTGGCAAATAAATTATTCAGGGAATAAGTCGGATTTTTATATTACTAAATCAAGGCAGCGGTAGGTTCTTAAAGGATTTTGTATGAAAGAGTAATCACAGTGGTAATAATTTTTTAAATAAAGTTAAAATACTTTGGCCAGCAATAAAAAATCATTTTGATTATAATCACACAGTATTGTGTCCTAACGCATCTCATTGAGATAGGGTTAAATCTAATTTTGAGCAGTAAATGAATGATAGTATTTCCAATTTGGAAAATATCAAGACATCTCTTCTACTTTAATTACCAATAAAAAACGAAAATAATGAATCCAAAATCTAAATTAACTTATGTTTCAAGAATTGAAAGGGCAGTATTTACTATCGTATTTGCGACACTTTTATCGTTTAATTCAAATGCTGCAGGAACATCAAGATGGACCGGATCCATAAGCACAGATTGGGGAACCTCTGGCAATTGGACAACGGTAAGTGGAACTCCAAGTGCCCCTCCAGGTTCAGGCGATGTGGTTGATATCCCTACCACTCCTTCTGGATCACGCTTCCCCACCATTAGCAGTGCCGCAAATGCCATTTCAATTACGATTAATCCGTCTGCTACATTAACTTTAACATCGGGAGGCACTCTAACATTGTATGGCGATATTTCCGGAGCGGGTACGTTTATTATTACCGGTGGCACGCTTACATCCTCCGGAGCTGGTGCGGGTGATATTAACAATCCACAAATCTGGAGTGGAAATTTTACGTTTGGTAGCGGCGGAGCAGATGCTAATTATTCAGGAGCCATAGCATTGGCAGGAAATACAGCAATAAGTTGGACTAAATCTGCTCATATTATAACCTATATTAGCGGAGGTATCAATGCAGATGCTGTTGGCAACAACCGAACCTTAACCATCACGGGGACCGGAGAAAATGGTGATCTTATTTTCACAGGGAGTAATATTGGTGGTGCACAGGCCTTAAAATCCATAAGTATTACCGGTGTGCATTTAGTAAACTTGGATGACATTGCTTTGAATAACGGAAATTTAACAATAGGTACAGAACAAGCTATCTATATTAATGGCAATGTATCCACTGGAGGTGGAAGTGTTAACCTTACAAGTAATCATCAATCTTCTATCTTTTCCTCTAACGGAGTAACGATTGCAACAGGTAAAACCATGTATACAGGTAGCGGCAATATAATAATTTCGGGCGAAGGAAACTCTGGTGGTGGAAGTGGAGTATTAATCGATGGCACTCTTCAAACCACCAGCGGCAATATCACAATTACCGGGCATGGATTTGCTCAAGGGTTTAGAGGAGTGCATTTTAATTTGAATGGCGGCATAATCACTTCGGCAAGCGGTGCAATCAGTCTCACGGGGACTGCTGACTTAAGTGCTGGCATCCGCATCAACCCAGGCTGTAAAATTACCTCGACTGGCACCGCCACCATCACCCTTGAAGGAAGGGCCACCAGCGGCTTTGCCTCCATGCAAACAATTAGTGCCAGTACACTGGGCGGCGGTTCGGGTAACATCACACTCATCGCAACGTCTGGCAATGGTGGAGATCTTGCGGGCGTCATCAGTGGCAGCGGCCAATTAATTAAGCAAGGTTCGGTTACTTTAACTCTGTCGGGGGCAAACACTTATACCGGTGCTACCCTTGTAAACGCCGGAACCCTAGATGCGGGGGCAGCGTCAGTAGCCAATACCAGCGGCGCATTTGGAAACAATTCAGCTGTAACTTTGGATAATACGTCCGGGGCTTCGATAGATATCACTGGCTTCAATACTCAAATTGGTTCACTTGCAGGGGGCGGCACGACCGGAGGAAATTGTGTACTCGGTGCAGCAGTGCTAACCACTGGATTAAATAATGCCAATACATCCTATGCCGGTGTTATAAGCGGCACAGGAGGATCCATTATAAAATTGGGTACAGGCGAATTTTCACTTACCAATGCCAATACCTATACCGGAGGAACTACTCTTTATTCGGGCACCATTAATATTAATAATTCCAGTGCATTAGGCACTTCGGCAGGAACCTTTGCTATTAATGGAGGAACCATAGATAACACCTCGGCAGCAGATATAACTATGGTCAATTACCCTTTGGAATTAAATGCTGATTTTACTTATAGTGGTTCGGTTCCTCATAATCTTAACCTTGGAGCGGGAACTACTACATTTAGTGCAAGTCGTCAAATTACAGTCACCGCCGGTGTTTTGGGGTTGGGAGGAGTCATTACTCATTCAGGATTAGACCTTACCAAGGCAGGTGTCGGAACCTTAAGTTTTGGTGCGCAAGCCGTTTCTTTGAACGATGTATCAGTAAGTGTAGGTACTTTAATTTCAACCTCTAATACCTTGACTTTAGCTGGTAATTATACCAATAATGGCACCTTCACTCATAACAGTGGCATAGTTTCTTTTAACAACTCAGCTGACAAATCCATTGGGGGCTCAGTAAAAACCGTGTTTAATAATTTAATTAAAAATGGCGCAGGGCGCTCAACACTTGGTTCTCCAATCGATATAGTTACTAATCTTAATTTAACTAATGGTATCGTATACACCGATGCCACCAATTTGGTTAATTTTTATGATAATGCTTCGGTAACAGGCGGTAGCAATACCACCCATATTAATGGACCTGTTAAAAAAACAGGCAATGATGCTTTTGTTTTTCCAACAGGAAAAGGGGGGCGCTGGGCTCGTGCCAGTATATCTGCACCAGGATCTACCGCAGATCAATATGTCGCAGAATATTTTGAGACGCCGTATACCGACCTTTCAGTAACTTCGGGGGTTAATACTATATCCCATTATGAATATTGGAATATTACACGCCCCGTCGGCTCTTCTGCCGTGAATCTAGCTCTGTATTTTGAATCTGGAACCTTTTCTGGCATTACTTCGATCAATCCAGCGGATATTCTTGTGTCAAACTATAATGGTGCCGATTGGGCCGACCTAGCAGGAACTGATGGAACCACAGGGACCACAAGTGCAGGAACCGTTTCAATGACAGGGGTGAATAATTATAGCCCCGGCTTTTTTACCTTTGGAAGCCCTAATGGAAATAATCCCCTGCCCATTAAATTAATTTCTTTTACGGCAAGTTGTGGCATTAATGTTGTCATTCTTAACTGGACCACCGCTACCGAAATTAATAGCGACTTTTTTACTATTGAAACTAGCCATAACGGTATAAATTGGACGGCTATTAAACATACTAAAGCCGCCGGAAATTCAATGGTTTTGATGGATTACAGCGCTATGATTACTGACCCATCCTTCGAAACAAACTACTATCGTTTAAAACAAACCGACTTGGATGGTAAATTTGAGTATTCTACTATTATTGCTGCAAAAAATTGCGGAACCAATTTGGATCGGTTAAGTATTTTTCCAAATCCATGCCAAGGTGTTTTAAATTTAAATTATAATGGAAATACAGAAAATAGCATCTATATGGAATTATTCAATATCACAGGAACGATAGTATTTAAAAGCACTTCCGCCCAAAATCAGTTAGATATTACAGCACTCACACCAGGTATTTATTATGCGCATGTATTAAACAGAGACGAAAGCCTTATTAAAAAAATAGTGATAGAAAAGTAACAGCTCATTTTAAAAATATAATCTCTCAAAAACGGCAGAATCGAATAGGTCCTGCCGTTTTTTTTTATATTACTAAATCAAGGCAGCGGTAGGTTCTTAAAGGATTTTGTATGAAAGAGTAATCACAGTGGTAATAATTTTTAACACATTTATCATAAAAACAGGAAACCTTAACCCCTGGATGATAATTAGATAAAGGTATACGAAGGCTCCAATTTGTAAAACACTAAAAGTACCAAGGATCGTTTGGTTAAAAACCGAATTCCATTATTTTAATTTATTTTCTTTATACACTTAACCAAATAGTTATTTTATCTTATTTTTGAATTTTCAATAGCACTTTTAACCTTTATTGTAAACATAAACAGAATGAATGGCTTTTCGTATGAAATAATGAAGGCAAACGCGTGCCACACCAAATTTGCAGAGCAAATCTGCAAAGAAATAGAATCGTCGGCCAAACAACGAGGTAGCGGCATATCCAAGCGCACACCGGAACTCATCATCCAAAAAATTTTAGAAGATAAAGCCGTAATTGCCATAACGGATATGGGAGAATGGGCCGGCTTTTGCTACATCGAATCTTGGGAAAATGACCAATTTGTTTCTAACTCGGGATTAATTATAGCCCCTCAATTTAGGAAAAATGGGTTGGCTCGAAAAATTAAGGCAGAAATTTTCAATTTGTCGAGTTTAAAATTCCCAAACGCCAAAGTATTTGGCCTAACCACGAGTTCGGCCGTAATGAAAATAAATTCTAATATGGGCTACGAGCCTGTTATCTATTCAGAAATAACCCAAGATGATAAATTTTGGGAGGGATGCAAAAGCTGTATAAATTGGGAAATACTGCAAAGCAAAAACAGGAAAAATTGTCTTTGCACAGCATTGCTTTTCGACCCTTTATCAGAAGTAAACGAAAACAATAATTCAAAATTAATCTCCCTAATGGCCTAATGGAACAAATAAAAGTAGGAATTATGGGTGGGGCAGGCTATACAGGAGGTGAATTAATCCGAGTATTAATAAATCATCCTTCCATTGAAATTTTATTTATTCATAGCAAAAGCAATAGCAATAAATATGTGTACCAAGTCCATTCTGATTTGATTGGTGAAACTGAGTTGAAATTTTCGAGTTCTATATTGGATGACATTGACGTGCTTTTTTTATGCGTAACGCATGGCGAAGCCAAACAAATACTGTCCGAAAATAAGATAAATAATACCATCAGAATAATTGATTTAAGTGAAGATTTTAGAATTCAATCTTCTTCATCGCTTAATGAAAAAAACTTTGTTTATGGTTTACCTGAACTAAATCGAGAGCAAATTAAAAGTGCCACCCATATTGCAAACCCTGGATGTTTTGCCACATGTATTCAATTGGCATTGCTGCCGTTGGCAGCCCATAATTTACTAAAAAATGAAGTTCATGTTTCAGCAACAACAGGAAGCACAGGTGCTGGACAATCCTTAAGCACTACATCACATTTCAGCTGGCGGAACAATAATTTTTCGACTTATAAAGCATTTGAGCATCAGCATTTAAAAGAAATTAATCAAAGTATTGCCCAACTTCAAAACGATTTCAAAAACACCATCAGCTTTATTCCGTATCGCGGAAATTATTCTAGAGGAATTTTTGCAAGTTGTTATTTAGAGTGTGATTTAAGTAGTGAAGATGCTATTTCTATGTATGAAATATTTTATGCCAACCATCCTTTTGTTTTTATAAGCAAATCAAACATTGATTTAAAACAAGTTGTTAATACCAATAAATGTTTATTGTATCTTGAAAATCACGGCAATAAATTATTCATCGCAAGTGCTATAGACAACCTCCTGAAAGGGGCTTCTGGACAAGCTGTTCAAAACATGAACTTGTTATTTGGATTGGAAGAGACCACAGGTTTAAAACTAAAAGCATCAGCATTTTAAAACAAAAGACATGAAATTATTCGATGTATATCCATTATTTAATATTATTCCAACAAAAGCGGAGGGAAGTTATATATGGAATGAAAACGGTGAAAAATATTTGGACTTATATGGTGGACATGCCGTGATTTCCATCGGGCATTCACACCCGCTATATGTAAGAAAAATGACAGAACAATTGCGACACATCGGGTTCTATTCTAATTCCGTTAAAATCCCTTTACAGGAAGAATTAGCAAAGAAATTAGGAAAATTAAGTGGGTATGATGACTATAATTTGTTTCTGTGTAATTCGGGTGCCGAAGCCAATGAGAATGCTTTCAAACTAGCATCCTTTCATACAGGGCGTAAAAAAATAATTGCATTTTCTAAATCCTTTCATGGTCGTACATCGGCTGCAGTAGCTGCCACTGATGATAAATCCATCATTGCACCTATAAATGAAACGGAAAATATTATTTTTTGCGAATGGAATAACGCAAAGTCATTGAGCAAACTATTTTCAGAAAATGACATTGCTGCCGTTATCATCGAAGGAATTCAGGGTGTTGGTGGCGTTAATATTCCATCGCCATCTTTTCTGAAACAGATACAAGTTCTTTGTAAAATTTTTGGTGCTTTAATGATATGTGATGAAATACAATCGGGCTATGGACGCAGCGGAAATTTTTTTGCACATCAATATGCCGAAGTAAAAGCTGACATCATAACCGTGGCAAAAGGCATGGGCAATGGGTTCCCAGTTGCAGGGGTATTAATTCATCCGGATATCAAAGCGCGCTATGGTATGCTGGGCACCACCTTTGGCGGCAATTACTTAGCCTGTGTTTCCGCTATTGCTGTGCTTGACGTGATGAAGAATGAAAACCTGATTGAAAATGCACGTACTATGGGAAAATATTTAATGCAACAATTAAAAGATATAGAAGGAATTAAAGAAATTAGAGGAATGGGATTGATGATTGGAATTGAATTAAAATCAGCATGCGCTGAAATAAGAAATGAACTTTTGATGCAACATAAAATATTAACTGGCTCATCATCCAATAAATACACCTTAAGAATTTTGCCAGCACTTAACATCAAAAAAACAGAAGCAGACATTTTCGTGCATGCCTTTAAGAATGTAATGCACAAAGAATTAGTTAAATCCTAAAATGCAATCGAGCCAATGAATATGCAACCACTTTATATCATTAAAATAGGAGGAAATATTATTAATGATGACGAACAATTAAAGAAATTCATTTCGGAAGTTTCTACGATTAAGGCAAGAAAAATAATTGTTCATGGCGGCGGTAAACTAGCGGATGATTTAGCACTAAAACTAGGTATTCAGCAAAAAATGATAGATGGCAGAAGAGTTACAGATGCAAATACTTTGCAGCTGATTACCATGGTTTATGCCGGATTAATCAATAAAAATATTGTAGCATTACTGCAATCAAATTCAAATAATGCAATTGGGCTTTCTGGCGCGGATAACAATTGTATACAAGCAAAAAAAAGAATCAATGCAACACATGATTTCGGATTTGTTGGGGATATTATAGAAGGAGGAATTAACACTTCATTTATTTCTTCCCTCGTTAAGAGTTTTATTGTACCAGTGTTTTGTTCAATTACACATGATAACAATGGACAACTATTTAATACCAATGCCGATACGCTGGCTTCTGCATTGTCAATGGCAATGGCCACTCAATACGAAGTGCATTTGAATTATTGTTTTGAAAAAAAGGGAGTGATGAAAAATATAGAGGATGAAAATTCAGTAATTCCAAATATTTCTGCGAGTGATTATGAGTTGCTTATTAGAAACAATGTCGTTTCGCAAGGCATGATTCCAAAATTAGATAATGGGTTTAATGCCGTTAAAAATGGCGTAACCACAGTTGCAATTTTACATGCCAACGCTATTCTAAATATAACAAAAAAAATAAAAAATGAAGGAACTTACCTCACTCTCTAATCCAATTTTTCTAGGTGAAATTAAACAGGAAGCTATTGATTTACTGAAAAAATTAATCTCCATTCCTTCATTCAGCAAAGAAGAAAACTTTACGGCCGATTGGATTGAACATTCTTTACAACAAAAGAAAATTGAAACATTTAGACAAGGAAATAATGTTTGGGTAAGGAATAAATTTTATAATCCAAACTTACCTACTATCCTTCTAAATTCTCATCACGACACGGTTAAACCCAATTCAGGTTATACGCTTAACCCATTTGAGCCAATAGAAAATGAAAAAAAACTATTTGGATTGGGCAGCAATGATGCAGGTGGCGCCTTGGTGAGTTTAATGTACGCATTTGTATTTTTCTATCAAATGGAAAACTTAAAATACAATATCATTTTTGCTGCAACTGCTGAGGAAGAGAATTCAGGCGACAGCGGCGTAGCTTCAATTCTTGAAAAATTAGGCAATATTGATTTTGCGATTGTTGGTGAACCCACTGAGATGAATTTGGCAATTGCTGAAAAAGGCTTGCTAGTCATTGATTGCGTTGCAAAAGGCACATCATCGCATGCTGCACATAATAATTTGGATAATGCAATTATTAATGCGATGAAAGATATTGAATGGTTCAACTCCTTTAAATATCCTAAAAAATCAGACTTGCTAGGTGATGTTAAAATGAGTGTTACGATGATTAAATCAGGCATCCTGCACAACATTATTCCCGACCAATGTGAATTTACAGTTGATATTCGCACCACAGAAGTATACAGCAATCGGGAGGTAATTGAAATAGTCCGCGGGAATATTAGCAGCGAGATAAAGGAACGGTCGTTGCGTTTAAATCCTTCATCCATAGACATTCATCATCCATTTGTAAAAGCTGGTATCCACTTAGGGAAATCAACATATGGAAGTCCAACCACTTCCGATATGGCCGTCATGAATTTCCCTTCCGTAAAAATAGGCCCAGGAAATTCATTGCGTTCCCACAGCAGTGATGAGTTTATTTTTATCGATGAGGTGAATGAAGGGATAGAGCTTTACATAAAAATGCTTTTACAAATTATTTAAATATAAGCAAAAAAATATGGCATAAAGATAATGACTCAGCTAATCAATATGCTAAAATAATTGAAAAATTTACGGTTGGGGAGGATACAAAGTTTGATTTGCAATTAGCCGAATTTGATATAATAGGCTCTTTGGCTCATGCCGAAATGCTAGAAACTGTTGGCTTACTAACAACTAACGAATGGAAATCCGTTGAGTAATAATTAAAAAACATCTTGGGTGAAATTAAATCAGGAAATTTTATAATTGATGATGGAATAGAAGATATTCATTCCCAAATAGAATTTTTATTAACGGAACGAATTGGCGAAGCAGGTAAAAAAATACATAGTGCAAGATCAAGAAATGATCAAATATTATTGGATATAAAACTATTCCTTCGCCACCAAATACGGGAAATAACGGGGCACATCGAACCACTTTTTAAATTGTTAATTGAATTAAGTGAAGTCCATAAAGAAAAATATCTACCGGGATACACACACTAACAATTAGCGATGCCTATAAAAAGATAGGGGCAAAAATGGATGCTGGAAACTTTCATCCGTCAAAACAAATGAATCACACCCACGAAGGGAGCATAGGTAATTTATGCAACGATCAGATTGTGATAGAATTTAATAGTGCGATAGAAACTATTTTAAACAAACAGAACTTATAGAATCTTAAGTGCGGTTTCTCTTTTTACCTCATTTAAAACAATACTGCTGTGGTATTGCCCAATATTTGGAATATTTGAAATTACATTAACCACGAAATCGTTATAAGAAGAAATATCTTTTGCAACAATTTTTAGCATGTAATCATACGTACCTGAAATGCTAATAACTTCAAGCACTTCGGGCATTTTTAAAACTGAATTTTCAAAACTCATTAATTCCTTTTTGGATTGTTCTTTCAAAACAATATTGCAATACACGAGTAAGCTTAATCCAACTTTTTCTCTATCCACTAAAGCGACATATTTAGTGATAATTTTATTTTGTTCCATCCGCTTAACACGCTCATAGGTTGGTGTTGCCGAAAGACCAATTTTTTCAGCAATTTCTTTTACCGTAATGGTCGAATCATTTTGAAGAATGTTGAGGATAGCAATATCCAAATTATCAGGTAGGCTCATATTTTTTTGGATAATTTAGTTAACATTATTATTCATGAATGCGAAAATAAGGCATTTTTTGTGAATGTTTTAGCCTGAAATAGTTTGTCATTAATGACCAAATCTCCCTTCATATTGAGTTTAGTAAATGTGTTAATGACAATTAAAAACAAGACAAGTAGAAAGAAAATAAAATTTTAATTTGATCAATAAGACTTATTTTCGAGAATTGATTAACACGATAACATTTTGAATAAACAAATTTTTCTAAAAATTGTCTTATATGTTTTATGTCTTATATGTTTTGAAAATTTATATGCTCAGAAGCCTGCAAATGACAGCTGCCATAAATCAAAAATCCTAAAAATTGGGAATAGCGGTTTTGGAATTGGTAGTTACCAAAGCGACTCTATTAATATAGATAGTGCCACAGTTCAGGTTGGTGAATTTTTCCATAGCTCATTAATTACTGCTGGAAATGATAAACGCTCCATTTGGTTTAAATTTTATTTACCTACCCGCCGAGGGATTTTATTAGAATTAAAACAAAATGCCAATAAAATTGCCATTAAAGATTGTGGGTTCACCACGTATTTTTCAAACACCTGTTTACCAGGTTCATCAGCGGCTACGGCAGCCAAACTTACTACTTTAAATCAATTTGGAAGTTCGTTCCATCCATGCATGGATCCAGGCTGGTACATGGTCCAAGTGAGTGCTAAAACACGCGCAGCTGGAAAGGTTTATTTAGAAGTAACCACCTCATTTCCTTATGAAAATAGCGCAATAACAAATGCTAAATACGACGCAAAAGACAGTGCTTACAATTTTGGTAATAATTTAGTAGGTCAAATAAGAAATAATTCAAATTATATTGATTTCGAATTAGGATGTTACACAGTTAAGGATTCTACCGAACTTTTTAAACCCATTGGAAAAAACTATGCAGCCTATAATCAAAGTGCATGGTTTGTATTTAAGGCTAAAGATAATTCGGATTTTACTCAGATTAAATTAAGTGCTCCATGGGCTTGCTTTGGCGCTAATGATACTGCAGCATTCCGATTATTTAAGGGAGATTGTCGGAAAACATCAGGCCTTCAACTCCTTGATTCAAATTTTAATGATTTCAGTAATGCCTCCTTGTGCTATCCTTCTAATTGCTATGACGTGGCAAGACCCTATAAATGCTTTTTTGATTCGGGGCAGTATTATAGTTTTCAACTACTCTTTCATAAAGATATTGACAGAAAAATAAGACTAACAATAGAAAGTCATAATAGCGAATTTGATTCAGGGTATTATCAACCCAAACTGGGAATTGCTAAAAATTTAGGTGTCATAAAAGGCGCAACAAGTAAAAATGTAGGCTTTTCATGTGGCTCTTATATCAACAATTATTCATGTAGTAATGCGATGCCTGCTGGTGGGGTAAAGCAGAATGGCTGGCGCTATAATCTCAATCAATGGGTAACATTTAAACTAACAGAACAAACCCGATTGGAACTTTTTTTTAGATACAATTATAATTCCAATTCCGACTTATACTACTATACTGGATTTAGGTTATTTAAAGATACAATTACTAATAATTGTAATGATATTGATACAAATCATATAATATTCAGGGGAATAGGCACCATTAATTACACTATTGATTGCTTAGACCCAGGCGATTATACCATTCAACTTTTGGGAACCGATACTATCCCTAAAGCTAATTATTGGGCATGCAACGGTAGTTACCATTTAGGCAGAGATTACACATTAGACCTAAATGCCAACAAACTTCCAACAAGAAATAGGTTTTCATTATATGCCAAAGGAGAAGCGGACTCCATTAATGTCATTAATAATAAAATTGAAGCCTTACCCAAATGGAAATACATTTATGCCAAGACCGATACAATAGCATGTAATAATACCCTAATGCCCGAAAGTAGCTGCGATACTTTTTTAACCAAAGCAATATACCGTGTGTTTAAAATTGGAGATGTTACAGGTGATGCTATTGCCGATAGCGGAATGCTACAAATTAATAGTCTTATACTCGGAAGCTATCCGCAATACAGAGGAAACCATCGTTTATATAAAGGAAATGCCCTGACATTGCGTGACAATCAATCCGTAAGTTCCTATCCGCAAAAACTAACCGGACTAAAGCCTCTAAACGAATGTATGGGAAAATATACAAGCTCTCAATTTATTTGTATTGAACCTGGAGAATATACAATAGCATCATTTTTTGACAATACAAGTATTGGATTAACAGAAAAACCATATTTCTATTTTTACCATGCACGAAGCAAGTTTGATACCTATGCCAAAGCTGAATTTATTGATAGTTTAAAAAGTTATAAAACATACTATTCGCAGGCAGATACATTTACTTGCTTAAACAACCGCGATACTATTGATGGGGTAAGCTGCGGTGTAAAAAACAGTTACCATGTATTTTATTTAGATTCCATAGCTGTTACTACTATCGCTTCCCCTACTTTTTATTACAATACTATATTTTCTCTATTTAAGGGTGATATAAGAAAAGGAAAAAGTGGTTTAAAACTGTACGAGGATAATTCAGGTAAATGGAAGTGCTTAAATAGTTATTACTGGGGCAAAACGACCACCCAGTGTGAACCATTATTACCCGGTTGGTACACTATTATGGCTTCAAGGGATGGGGCGGATTATGACTCGGCAAAAAGGGTGGATTATAATGGATATTCACTTTATGCCTATCCAAAAAATTTCTATATCACTACATCCAAACCTTCGGTAGTTCTTCCAAAATTCAATCGTCCCTTTAAAGCAGCATTTGTTGATAGTCTGATAAATAAGAACAAACCGTTAAGTTACGATACCAATTATAGCACTAAGGCCATGCCACAACATTTGGCTGAGTTTAAATTCCCAACAGAACGATTTGAATGCGACCTTGACACTCCTATTAACCATTTTCCAAAAAGTATTTTATGTGATAATAAAACTACGGACATAGCTTATTATGTGTTTACCCTTAAAAAGAATGCCTTTGTAAGATTAGTTAATAATGTGGGTTACAGTGCGAAAGTAAAGATGTACAATTTTGATGTGCGAAAAGATTCTGCAAAACTAGCAACTGCAACTCCAATTCAAAATTGCAATTATAACGCTACCTACTTTGAATTTTGTAATTTAAAACCTGGCAAATACACTTTAGTATATTTCATTAAAAGAACATCGGGGGTTACGGCAACCATAAGTCCTGTAATGTATATTGATAGCATAGCTACTTCCCGCTTTGATCATGCCAAAAACACCTATGATTTTGGCTCTATACCTGGCACTGGGCAATGGGTTACCGGAAAAAAAGGGGATGTCCATCCTATTAATAGTTCATTACCTGCTAGCCATGATTTAGTAACATGCAAAACCGGCGCACAATTTACTGACCCTACTCCCAGCATTTGCTACGTTTCATATAATCCAAATGTGTATTTAAAAGATACTAATGCGGTAATGTATCCATACGATTCAGCAATGGTAAGATATAAGGGTAATGATTTATATTATAATTATTATAACTACCCGCCCCAGCGCAATTTATGGTATTCATTTATTGTTAATGGCAAAGGAACTGTTACAGTCGCTCTTAATACCATTGATCAGACTTATAACCCTTATGCCAATAAAGGTTATAATTTCAGGTTTTCCATTTATGAATCAGACGAAGATGGTTCGCTAAGTTTAGATTCATTAAAAAAAACAGGTAAGTTAGACTCTACAACCGCAAGTGGATTAAAATTCATAGCCACTGATTATTATGTCTGTTATTATCCTTCAGATATGACCGAAACATTTGTCTTGCCTTCATGTGGAGCCTCAAAACCCAAAAGATATTATGTAGTTGTTGACATTAACAATTTAACAGGTTCAATGATTAATAGCCATATTTCCTTACAAGTAAAATACGACAGTGTTTTTGTTCCTGAAACAAAATACGATCATTACTCACAAGCAAATATTATTAATGGTTTTAATAAACAGAATATATTAATAAACGGTAACGCCGAACAGAATAATAGTATTGGATGGAATGGTAGTTCGGGTTTCATACAATATAATTCGCCAGCTCCTAAGGAAGGTAATTACTGCTTTTGGGGATACTATATTCCAAGTTCTAATACTGAACTTAGTCAAACTGTAGATGTGAGCCAGTTTTCAAGCTACATAGATGCTGGTAAGGCTAAAACAACATTTAGTGGATATATTCAATCTGCCAGCCAAACCAATCCCGATGAGACTCAACTGGTTTTAGAGTATCTAAATGCATCAGGAAGTGTTATAAGTTCCAGCCAAAGTGGATTTAAGGCCAACATAGGTTCTTGGTTAAAAGAAACTTTGAGCAATACTACTCCGGCCAATACCAGAAAACTTAGGGTTTCATTGCAATCTAGGGACAAAAACTCAGATTATTATCATTATACCTATTTTGATAATATGATTTTATTGCAGGAAGTAGATACGGTTAAATCCATACCACCATTAAAATCAGGAATCGTCTATTCAGGTAATATTGATTATTTCTCTAGTGCCACATTAGATACAGCTGATTATGGAAAATATTATCCATACTGCGGCGGAAACAATGGAACAGTGTGGTATAAATTTAAAGTGGATAGTACAGGCTATTTATATTATAATTTCATTAATAGCTACCTTTCAGGAGATAAGCTTCTTACTACTAATCAATATAGTGAAGCGTATATACGACTTTTTAAAAACATTACACCGGGGGATTCATTAAGTGGTTTGGTTTATCAACCCTATATTAGTGGATCTAGTAACTTTACTTCAAAAATGGACTATACCGTTTATACCTGCGTTTCTCCGGGTTGGTATTACTTACAAATTAACAAATGTAACCAAATATCATGCAGTGACTATGCCTACCCTCGCCTTCTTTTTGATTTTCACCGTGGCGACTATTGTAAATCTGCCATCCCTTTAAATATTGATACGATTGAGTCGGTCTCCAATAGAGCATTAGTCAATTGCCATACGATTGGAACTGATTTTGGTGAAGATGGTTCAAACATGGGCTGCCTATTTGGTCCCAAAGGGTATAAATCCAGCTGGTTTGTGGTAGATTATACAGATACTACTAAGGTAGATTTAGAATTTAAAATGGCAGAAAATACCAATGCCAAATCCTCAGAAATAAGATACAGAACTTATTATGGAAATTGTCAATCTTTAACCCCGGCACCTTGCAATAACAATGCCCTAACTTCTTTTACTTTGAATTGTATTAAAAAAGGAACCTATTATGTACAGGTTGTTACCCCCGATAATGCCAATGGCGAAATTCAACTTACAGTGGAGGCAAAGAAAAATACAGATACTACGTGTAATCCTATAAATATTTTTCAACCCAATGCGGTATTTTATTACAACACTTCTTGCCCCGAAAATATTGTTGAATTTATTAATACTTCCTCACGCGGAGATTCAATAAGATACCTATGGGATTTTGGCTATAACAATAAAAAGGATACAGGCCTGAATCCATATTTTGCCTATCCACCTTTGAAACAGGAAAAGGATTATACCGTAAAATTAGTAGTGAGAAATATAGCAAGGGGAACCAAAGATTCCCTATCGATTACGGTAACAGTTCCTTTTGCTCCATTTATTGATATTAGCAATAAAGATACTGCCATTTGTGTTGGCGATAGTGTTACACTGAAAGCGAGTTTATCGCACGGCAAAGGAATTTGGAGCACCGGAGATACTAGTTCTAAAATTACTGTCAATAAAACAGATTGGTATTATTACAGGATGCAGCAATCCCCAAAATTATTAATAAATGCAAATGCAGAAAGTGCTCCAACTTCAAAAGGATGGACAGCTATTTCGGGTAATTGGACGAATCAATCCGGATATTTTTATGCACAAGACAGTAATTATTTTTTTGAGACAGTAAATACCTACACTGCAGGAACCTATGAATTATACCAAGTTGTGGATATAAGCAAAGATTCAATGATTATTGATGCCGGCTTAGGGAAAACATCATTAATAAGTTATGTTCAAACTTACCCCGAAGCGACTCCTGATCAAGGCCAAGTAATATTGGAATATTATGATTCCAAAAATAACTTATTGGCTATATATCAAAGTGGTATTATTACTAACATTGGAAGCTGGCTTAAACTAACCCATTCAAGGACTACACCACCCAAAACCCGCAAATTAAAAGTCATTTTACAAGCTATTAATACAGTGAGTGCCACCCCCACATATGCCTTTTTTGATAACATAATTCTAAAAATGCGAAGTGCTTGTAATTATGAAGATAGTGTGTATGTGCAAGTAAACCCTTTACCAGAAGTAAAATTTGGTAAAGACACTTCCTTTTGCTGGCACGATTCGGTACTACTAAAACCAAAAGTTGATTATACAAATCCCTATTTGGCAAATGAACCGATGAATACTGCAACCTTAAGTGGTAAATTAATATCAAGTGCTACGTATAACACGACAAATAAATATCTTACATTAACTCCATCTTTGTCATATAAGTATGGTAATATTGAATGGGATCTAAATTCATTAAAACTGAAAGATACCTTTAATATTGGATTTGATTTTTGGACGGGAAATGCTACTAACTGTAAATACGGAACTCTAAATCTGTATTTATTTAATTCATCAAGCCCCACAGGAAACTACCAAAATACAGGTGGCTATTCAATAACATTTGACGAATACTACAATCAAATCCAAATAAACTGGGAAGGAACTAGAATTAGGACAATCAGCACCTCCTTAAATTTCAATAATGAAACTTGGTACAAGGTAAAAGTGATTTATAAAAATCAAAGGTTTTTAATTTATATTGATGGAATACTGATAGATAATTACTTTGATGCTACTACTAGAACCCAAACTGGCTATAAAGCAGGAATGAGTGGTACTACCAATTACTATGGATGTGCTATTGAACACAGAATTAAGAAATTTTATTTAACCCAAAACAATCCAAGTTTAGTTGTAATTCCTGCTAAGACCGGGCGTTCATTTACTTTTACTTGGAACGATTCAAAGACGGATTCGATGCGATATGTAAAGTCAACCAAAACTTTCATAATTAAGGTTACCGATAATAATAAGTGTTTAAGTAAACCCGATACCATAAAAGTAACTTCTATAAAAACTTACGACAGCCTTTTGACAGGTATGGCTGACATATGTTCAGAATTGGATACGTTTCGATTATTGCCTTTTGTAAAAGGAGGGTCGTTCTATGGCCACAAGGCTGTTAATAATGTTGGTTTGGTAAAAGTAGATTCAGCAACATATGGGACTAATACAGTTTTTTATACTGTGAAAGATACCAAAGGGTGCAACTATATTGACACCGGATTTTTCAAAGTCGATTCTGTCCCTAATATTACTGTAAACACTGTTAAACCTGTATGCAGAAATAGTAATAGCTTTAAATTAACCGTGAACAATACAACTGGATTTTTCTATGGAGGAAGCTATGTAGATTCCGCAGGAAATTTCAACCCAAAACTAACCACTAAAAAATCAAACAAAGTATATTATCGCACTAAACAACCAAATTGTGTAGGTCGTGATACAATAACTATAACAGTTGACAGTATTCCCAATGCTTCTATTACCGCTGCAGGTCCATTCTGTAAAAATGCAGGGATAAAAACCATTGTTCCTAAAGTAAATACTGGAGGAAAATTCTCAGGGAACTTTATTGATTCAACGGGTAAATTCAATCCTTTGAATGCCAATAAAGGAAACAACAAAATCTACTATACTTTTAAAGACGGAAACAGTTGCTCCAACAAAGATTCTATCCTAATA
>CANIKO010000002.1 GCA_947468275.1 Bacteroidota bacterium | reverse complement strand
TTTTTAAAAAGAATGTTCAATAAACAATGCTCAATTTTCAATGTTCATTGGGTTTTGCTACGATTAATAGCTTCCGTCAGGAATTGATTATTGAGTGTTGAAAATTGAATATTGATCATTTTGTTTGGATTGAGGTTGAGGATAAAAGGTTAAAGTAAGGGAAGGTTAAAGGTTAGAGTGAAAAGGTTATTTCTTTCAGCCATTCTTTAACTTTTCTATCATTTCTGTAGCATCAAGTTCGATTTTTGAAAATGCAAACCACTTTTTGCCAAGGTCTTTTAGTGAAGCCCCAATATGATAAACGATTGAATTGTCAATAATCAAAAAACGGTCGTGTGATTTTGTAAAGCATTTTACATCAATTGGTGAATATTGGGAATTAAATCGGTCTAAATCTAATTTGAATTGTTTGGATATCACAGAGGTATAAATTGATGCAGTTACCTCCAAATTTCTTTTCGATAACAAAGTTAATACACTTTCATCTACATAATTATCAATTAATAAAATTGTATTTTTAGCAGATTTTATTAAATCTGATACAAACTGCCAGGCATCAAATATTTGCCCGTCATAAAAAATACCTTCCGTTGGAGGCAAATTAGTCTTTATTAGTAAGTCAAATTCTGTCGTTTTTTGTTCCAATTTATTAACTTTACTTTCCAGGGTTTCTACCCTATGATTAATAGCGTAACCTTTTAGTAAATAATCTTTAAGAATTTTATTGGCCCATATTCTGAATTGAGTACCTCTAATTGAATTAATCCTATATCCAACGGATAAAATAGCATCAAGATTATAATACTGTGTTTGATATGTTTGAACTCCTCTTTTACCCACATGTTCCAAAATGGAACATGTGCTATTTTCTGCCAATTCTCCGGATTTATATATGTTAGTCAGATGTTTTGAAATTGCAGGTCTTTTGGTGCCAAATAACTCTGCTATTTGTGCTTGGGTAAGCCAAACTGTTTCTTCTTCAAACCTTACCTCTAATGATGTTTGATTATCTGAAGTTTGATATAAAATTATTTCACCTGTTGGCATGGAAAGGATAAAGTAGAAAGGTTAAAGTAGAAAGTGTAAAGTAAGGAAAGTAGAAAGTATAAAGGTTAAAGTAAGGGAAGTAGAAAGGATAAAGGTTAAAGTGATGGTAGTATGTTTTTGATTTATCTTTTTACTGATGTTTTAGTATAGATGCTTCCTAATATATTCATTAATTCCGATGATTCTTGTTTTAAGATTAACCAATCTAGTTATAGCTTTAATTTACCTAGTAAAGTATAGGTATGTTTTAGGGCGATTAAATGATTACCTAATTCTTTGTGTATTTCATCAAACATTTCAAACTTATAAATATGGCTTAATAAATTTCTATCATTAAGGCAATTCATTAATTGAAGATAGGTAGGTTCATCAATAATTTGTTGCACAAAAAGTGATTTGATAGTTAGTTTAGGAGTGTATAATTTTTCTTCAAGTGATTCTAAATAGACCTTAGCTGTCTTCCACAACAATTCTATACAAAATTCAAATTTTTGTATTTGAGCATTTTTTATCCAATCTATTTCCTGTTCAGTATATTTTGTTAAGTTAGCTTTCATGGAAATCTCAAAATCTTCTATGGATTTTCCAAGGATATGGTATAATTCAGTATACTTTTCAGTTAATTCCATTTTACAATTTTAGTTAATGCATAATGTTTGAAATTTGAATCTACCCTAGAAAAATCAACAATTTCTACTTTGTAGGGTACAATACTTTCTTCTAATTCTGTTTCTATGTTAGCTATAGTAATGCTGCTTAACTTTGAATCACTCATTACCCCCACATCAATATCACTATAAGGTTTTGCATTCCCAAAGGCACGGCTTCCAAATAAAAATACTTCATATTTTTTATCATCAATATGTTTTAAGACTATTTGTCGGGTTAGTTCTAAATAATCAATGGGTGTTTTAAAGCGATGCATAAAATTTGAATTAATTAATATGAAAACAAACGGATGCTAGGGTAAATTGGCAATATACTGATTACAAATTTAAGAAACGAAATGGTGTAATTTAGTTTTTTAACCATCTTACTCTCATTTTTTCTTACACCGTATCCACAAAACTCTTCTCAACTTTATTGAAAATTATAGTTCCAAATACCAAAACCACACAAGTAACACTTAACGTATAAAGTAATGAAGAGGTAGAAAAATCTCCCTTACCTAATAATGAAAACCTCAATCCTTCAATAATGGGGGCCATAGGATTTAGTCCTATAATAAATTTATATTTTAAGGGGGCTGCACTCATGGGGTAAATTACCGGAGTGGCATACATAAATAATTGAACACCAAAAGAAACTAAAAACGATAAATCGCGATATTTGGTAGTAAGTGCTGAAATTACCATTCCTAATCCCAATCCTAAGCAAGCCATTAAAATTAGGTACACTGGAAGTAAAAGCAGGTAGGCTGATATATGAGGATTGTAATCTTTGAAAAGGATAAAGTAAACAAAGAGTAGAATGAGCATAATAAATTGTACGCCTAATTTTACCAAATTGCTAGCAACAATACTCAGTGGCATTATCAAGCGAGGGAAATATACTTTACCAAAAATATTGGCATTGTCTTTAAATACAGTAGAAGTTTTTGTGAGGCATTCCGCAAAATAACTCCATGCCACAATCCCAACCATATAAAATAAGGGCTGAGGTAAGCCGTCAGTGCTTAAAGCTGCCAAGTTTCCAAAAATAAATACGAAGGTAATAGTTGTAAATAACGGCTGAATAAAAAACCAAAGTGGTCCAAGTATCGTTTGCTTATAAAAAGAAACAAAATCGCGTTTTACCAATAAGCCCAATAAATCCCTGTATCTCCAAACATCTTTAAGATTGAGTTTGAATAAAGAGTTTTGAGGTTCAATGGTTAAATCCCATTCTTTTATAGCTTCTTCGTGGTTCATGAGTGGCAGAAAGGATAAAGGTTAAAGGAAGGAAAGGTTAAAGGGTTAGGGTTTAGAAGTTTAGGTTTTAGAAGTTTAGGGTTTAGAAGTTTAGGGTTTAGAAGGTTTGATGAATTTTACCTTAACCTTAATCTCAACCTCAACCTTTCCTATACCAATCTATGGTTTTCTTTAAGGCCTCGGAAATATCTAATTGCTCTTTATAGCCTAATAATTCTTTTGCTTTAGTTATATCAGCCAAGCTAAAAAAAATGTCACCTTTTCGGTTCGGGCCATGAGTTGCATCGCTAGTAGCTCCGCTGCTGGTTTTTATTATTTGCCATAATTCGTTTAAGCTGGTGGTGTTGCCACAGGCTACATTTACTACTTCATGTTTTACAGATTCTAAGGGTAAGGTTAATCCGTTAATATTGATTTGTACTACATTTTCAACAGGTGTGAAATCACGGGTAATGGTTCCATCACCGTTTATTAAAGGACTTTCATTTTTTAGGGCAGCTTTTACAAACAAAGGAATAACGGCAGCATATGGTCCTTCGGGGTCTTGCTTGGGACCAAATACATTAAAATAACGAAATCCGATAAGGGTCATATCGTAGTTTCTGGAATAGGCTTCGGCATATAACTCGTTAGCCATTTTGGTGGCGGCATAAGGCGATAAAACTTTTCCCACTCTATTTTCTACTTTGGGTGAATCTGCCAAATCTCCATAAACCGAAGAAGAGGAGGCATAAACTATCCGTTTGATAGAATTTTTACGGGCAGCTTCCAGAATATTTAAAAATCCGTTAACGTTTACATCATGCGAAGTCAGAGGGTCATTAATACTTCTTGGCACTGAACCCAAGGCCGCTTGATGACTGATGGCATCCATTCCTTCACAGGCTGTATTGCAATCTTCCGGATTTCGAATATCTCCTTCCATAAACTGAAATTTAGGGTTGGAGTTAAATTCAGCAAGATTACTCAAATGTCCGGTAGCTAAATTGTCAAGAACCCTCACCAAAGAAATACTTTCGTTTTGAAGTAATGCCGCTGTAAGGTTAGAGCCTATAAATCCTGCACCGCCGGTTATTAGTATTTTCATTTGTTGGGTTTAGAAATTTTGTGTTTATAGAATAGGGAAATACATATCTTTTTAGTAATGAATTTGACCTAAGACAATAATTTTAGTTTAATAATTAGTCGAACCTCAAAAAGTGAATTATTTATTAAAAGATAATTCACTATAAATATAAATAATTGACCGAACGACAGCATCCGTATGGGTGCGGTTGGGATCCAACACATGCGAAGCATTGCATAAGCCGTTTGAAAATAAATATTGATTACTTATGAAAAGAGCGAACTGCAAAATTTTATATACTAACATTGGATTTCAACTGCACTTTTGTAAAATTTTGAAGTTGGTTTTGTTGGTGCCTTTTTTTACTTGTTTTTTGGGCAAGCAAAAAACAAGAGACACAAAACATATTAAAATTTCGCTAGCTTGAGGAATGATTTAATGATTGAGTTCCTGTTCTTTTTCCTTAGATGAAAAAGAACCAAAAAATCAAGGTAAAAAGATGCTCCCAAGCTTAATCCATCTCACCCCCGCCTTTTTACCAAACCCACCGCACCTTCACCCGATACTTTAGTTTTAGAGGAAAATTTGCCAAAATATACTTATCAAATAATTGTTTTTTTCTGCAAGGTTTTTGATTGCTTTTTTTAAAAAACTTGTAGATTGTTTGGCATATTTACTTTGGGACTGCTTGTTATATATTGTCCTCATGCATTTTTTGAGGCAAGCCAAATTAAACTCTAAACCAAATCAAAGGCTTCCGTCAACCAAATTTCTATCCAGTAATCCCTTTACATCAAAAATTACATGGTTAGGATTAAGATACTCAAGAATATTTAAAGCTTTAAACTCATCATGACCTACTGCCATAACAATAGCATCAAATTTATTCTTAGCAGGCAATTCTTTTTGGGTAATTAAACCATATTCATGTTTTACTTCTGCTGGTTCTGCCCATGGATCAACAACAGTTAAGCTAACATGGTAAGTATTTAATTCATTAATGATATCGATAACTTTTGTATTTCTAACATCCGGGCAATTTTCCTTGAAAGTAAATCCTAAAACCAATATTTTGGCATCTTTTACTTTAATGTCTTTCTTTATCATTAACTTGATAGTTTCATTAGCAACGTAGGCTCCCATGCTATCATTCAATCTTCTGCCGGCCAAAATAATTTCGGGGTGATATCCAACCTCTTGTGCCTTTTGGGCTAAATAGTAAGGATCTACACCAATGCAATGTCCACCAACCAACCCCGGTTTAAATTTAAGAAAATTCCATTTGGTGCCTGCAGCTTCCAGGACATCATTTGTGTTGATTCCCATAAGACTGAAAATTTTTGAAAGTTCATTTACAAACGCAATATTGATATCACGCTGCGAATTTTCAATAACCTTTGCTGCTTCAGCTACCTTAATAGATGTGGCTTTGTAAGTTCCAGCTACAATTATTGTGCGGTATAAGTTATCTACTTTTTCTGCAATCTCTGGGGTTGAACCTGAGGTTACTTTTAATATTTTGGTAACGGTATGTTCTTTATCTCCCGGATTAATTCTTTCAGGTGAATAACCTGCGAAGAAATCGGTGTTAAATTTTAATCCCGAAACCCTTTCCAATACAGGAATACACTCGTCTTCGGTTACACCAGGATATACTGTTGATTCATAAATAACGATGTCTCCTTTTTTTAAAACTTTGCCTACAGTTTCACTGGCTTTATACAAAGGAGTCAGGTCTGGACGATTATTTTTATCGGTTGGTGTGGGAACGGTAACGATGTAATAATTACAGTCTTTAATTTCATCCAGTTGGGTGGTACATTTAAAACTTGCTATTTCACTTTTATTTGAAAGTACTTTTTTTAAATCTTCGTCTTCTATTTCTAATGTTCTGTCATGCCCACTGTTTAATTCATCCACACGATTTTGATTTATATCAAACCCCACCGTATGAAGTTTTTTTCCAAACTCAACTGCTAAAGGCAAACCAACGTAACCTAAGCCTATAATTCCAATTGTTTTGTTCATAGGTTGAGGTTGAGGTTGCTTGGAATAGCGGCTAATGGCGGAGATACTAATTGAAATTGTGAATTCATTACTTATTTAAAACTGTTTTTTATTCTTGAAAAAAAGGAATTTCTTGACTTTGATTTTTCATCATCGGCATAATAGCCATAACCATAGCCATAACCGTAGCCATAGCCATAACCGTAGCCATAACCGTAGCCATAACCATAGCCGTAACCGTAGCCATATTTTGCTCCAGAAAAAGTTGAATCATTTAGTATAATTCCCATATTTTTAATATTCCGGCCTTCATAAAATTCATTGGCAAAATCCAAGGCACTGGATTGGGTATATCCTTCACGCATCACATAAATATTGAGATCGGAAAAAGCCATCATATCTACCGCATCTGTTACCAAACCTAAGGGTGCCGAATCAATTAGAATAATATCGTAACGATCCCTTAATTCCGTCATTAAGTTAACCATGGTTGGGCTTATAATTAATTCGGAGGGGTTGGGAGGAACTGGTCCTGAGGGTACAATATCCAGATTATTATAGCCCGAATGGTGAATGATGGAATCAAGTGTTGCTTTATTTACAAGATAATTGCTGATACCTATTTCATTTTTAATATCAAAACTTAGATGTATTCGAGGCTTGCGCAAGTCCAAACCAATAACGACAACTCTAAGACCAGAGTAGCAGAAGGATTGAGCAATGTTTAAGGTACAGAAAGTTTTTCCTTCCCCACCAATTGTAGACGTTACCAAAATTACCTTAGATTTGGTATCGCCCTTCAACATATACACGATATTGGTTCTTAAATTACGAAACGACTCGGCCATCATGGATTTTGAGTTTTCGGTAAAAATTAACTGACTTTCCTTGTCGTTATGAGGAATAGCTGCCAAAAAGGGGATTTTAGTTTTTTTATCAATTTGGTCGCGGCTTCTCAGTTTATTGTCAAAGTAAATTTTGAAGAAAATGTAAAGGGCCGGAGTAAAGATTCCAAAAAGAACGCCTATGGCATAATTCTTTTTTGAGTCAGGTTGGGTTTGTCCAACCACTTCGGCTTCATCTAAAACCGAGTAATCACTTTTATTGCCGGAGCGTGCTATCTCATATTCGAATTTTTTCTCAAGCAACAAAAGATATAGTTTTTCTTGAACATTAAATTTACGAGTAATGCCAAGGTTTTTACGTTCAATCGAGGGTATTTTTGTTATCTGCCCTGTTAGTTTATTGATAGAAGATTTGTAGGTGTCAAGGATGTTTGTATTGGATTTTAAAATATTTTTTATAATCTCAATCATTGATTTTTTAGCCCGTTCGATATTTTCTTTCGCTTGATTATATTGAATGGTACCAACACTGAACGCCAAACTGATTTTTTTGAAATCGATATAAGCGGTTCTAACATTTTCTATCATTGGCAGCAGTAATGGGTCGATAATTCCAAAAGTGGAAGGTGCCAGATTTGAAAAATCGTCCTGAGTCTCAATATAGTTCAACAATCTTTTTACCCGGTTTTGTGTTATTTCTAGTTCGTATAATATATGTTCAAAGTTGTTTTTATCTGAAAAAAGCAATGCACTTTCTGCCGGTATATCTTGAAACCCATTCACCTGCTTGAATTTTTCAAGATTAAATTCAGAATTGTCTAACTCACTTTCAATTTTTAATAATTGTTCATTTATGAAAACAACGGAGTTATCAAACTTTTCGTTTTTATCATTTAATCCCTTCTCCACAAAGTTGTAGGCCATTGCATTTAAAATGTCTTTTGCCATATTTACTTCGGGATAATCTATTGTTATTTGAAGGGTTTTGGTGTTTTTAATATTAGCAACATTAACAAGATTGGCCAGAGATTCTGTTACATTTTTAATACTGTTAAGATTGAAAATAACTTCTTGATTGATCTTTACGTTATTTAATAATTCGGGCTCCCCATTTACGATTAATACCAAATTTTGCAAATTAACAGAATCGTTAAAGGCAATATTCTTTTTCTCAACAATGACTTTATCGTTTAGTTTTATTTTTAAATTAAATTGGTTAGAATTAAGAAATAAATGGTAAGTATATCGGTAGGCATTTTCTGATTTGATTCTAAATTTTAGATCAAATGGCAGGCTTTTTGGATAAACTTGGGTTGTTTTAATACTTCCCTTGTTATAAAATGTTTTAGTTAACTCCAACTCCTTAACCACTTTAGTCAAAAAATATTTTGACTTTAAAATAGAAATTTTATCATTTACAAACGTTGGATCCCATTGATTAAAGGTTTCGCTAAATCCTGAAGCTCCTAATATTTCGGCTCCCTCTCTGCCTTTTTGTGAATTATTTAATTGTACTTCTGATTTAACTTTATAAATAGGAACCGTATAGCGATTGATGAGATAGGCATCAATCAACGCCACGGAAAGGCAAATGATAAATAAATGCCAATAGGCTTTTACCAGCCCCAATATGGCTTTAATATTTATTCCTTGATTGGATTGTTCTTGATAGGGGGTTTCTTCCATTGTTATAAACGGGATATAATTATAAGAAACAAATTAAGCATTGTGGTTCCTATGGATACATACACTAAATTATCCTTGATTGATTTTTTAGGCAATGATTCCACATACACAATATCATTCGATTTAAGATAATAGGAATTGGATTTAAAAACATCAATGGAGGACATGTCTAAAAACGAAACTGTTTTTTTATCTCCTATTTGACGTATTACTTTAATATTGTTTCTTCTGCCATCTATTTTTATATCCCCGGATAAACTTAGCGCATCAATTATGGTCATGCGGTCGCCTGGGCTCATTTTAATACCCGGTGCCCCAACTTCCCCAAGCACTGTCACCCTAAAACTGAGTAAACTTAATTCCAATTGCGGATTAACAATGTATTTTTCAAGTTCAGCTCTAATGAATGTTTCAGCTTCCTTAATGGTTTTTCCTGATATGAATAAACTCCCCACAAACGGTAAGAAGAGAGTGCCATTTTCATTTACAATAATACCTGCATTGTTTTTTAATTCAGTTACTAATGAAGGATTATCAGAGTTGAACTTAAATCCTAAATTGTCGCCGGCTTGAATAATATGATCTCCTGTATTTTCAGGTTTAGCCATTTCAATATTTGAATATTTACTTTTTGAGTCGTCTTTCTCCTGAAAATAGATTAATTTTTTTCCGCATGAGGTGATGAGTAAAACAGAAAAAAGAAAAACTGTGAATTTTAGGTTTTTAGCCATTATTTATTTTTTTGTAACGGGCAAAGGTAATACTTTATTTATTGGAACATCGGCTATTAAGTAGCATCCTAGTGACTCTATTAATACCTTTACCTTCGTTTTACCCACTTTTATTATCGTTCCAATTTGGTTCATTAATGGGCCGCTCTCTATTTTTATTGAATTATTTAGTTCGGGTTTAAACTCCCGCACTTCAATATTTTGATATTGCCCTAAAAAGTTTTTTATGATTTCAATTTCTTGGTCTCTAATAACGGCAGGTTGCCCTAGCCAATACACAAAATTTAATACGCCTTTAGTTTCTCTCACCTTGAGTTTTTCCTCTTCGCTAATATGCGTAAAAACATAGGACCTAAATAATGGTTCTTCCACCAATTTTTTTCGGTCGCTCCATTGTTTCATTGTTTTTTGAAGCGGTAAGTAGTTTTCAATATTTTGCAAGTCTAACAACCCCGAAACTTTTTTTTCGTGCCGTGAATTAACGTATACAGCGTACCAGTTTTTCATTTTAAAAGGCTAAAGTTTAAAGTAGAAGGTTTAAAGGATTCACTTCTCATTTTTTTACAGAAGTTTTTGAATAGATACTTCCTGAAATATTCATTAGTTCGAATGATTCTAACTTAAGAGGTAACCAATCTGAATTATCTTCAGTTATTTCTATAATCAGTCTAATCCAATAATTGGATTCACGTATTTCCTTTAATGAAATACCAACTTTATTAGCAAAGTCTGGTCTCGATACCGCACTTTGTGCCTCTTCATAATTTGCTCCTGAAGAAGTAGAAGATTTCGTTAATTGGTAATTTATAACATCATATTCTTTACCTTTAGGGAGCTTACGAATCAATGATATAACATTTACTGCAAACTAAAATAACCTTTTTTGTAAATCGTTTTTATCAAAATCTGACATAAAATTAGTTTTTCCTTACTTTAAACTTTATCCTTTGCACTTTATCCTTTCTTTCCGCAGCTTCGCCACCTCAGTCACATAGTACTAAGTGCTATTTTTATTACTTTAGGACTCCTTAGGCTTTACTCCAGAGAAGTAAAGAGGGCTCCAATTTATTTCCAATTACAAGTGATTCAAATTCACTTAATAATTCAATTTTTAGTTTTTTATTAATGGTTTGTTCTACTTTTAGAACAAGCTCATCAAGGTAATCTTCATCTACATTGCCCGAAATTTTCAATTCAATTGTATCGCTATTAATCCCATTGGCCAAATTACCAACCAACCAAACATGATCCGGTTCCCCCAGTTTTGAAACAATGGAGTCAATAATTCTGTCAATACCAACATACTTTCTGATAATTGAATTTATTTCAGGGTAAAGTGGGTGTTTGGTATTGGCCTTAAAAATTTTTTTGTTGCTTTCGGAATAGGAATTTAATAAACCGGATTCTTCAAATTTGTTAAGTTCTAAGCGAATGGCATTGGTACTTTCACCAAATTCGGATTCAAGATTTCGGAGGTACGCTGTGTTGCTTGAGTTCAAAAAGAACTTTAGCAAGAGTTTGATTTTCGTTTTTGATGAAACCAGCGTATTTAGCATCGCAATAATTGAGTAGCAAAACTACTCAATTATTTTTTATAATCAAACAAAACTTATGGTGAATATACTAAGATAAACAGATTATAAAATGAACCCTTAATCACGCACCACCACTATTTATTTTACCTCTTGCATCAGTTTTCTGATGAGGGGAGAAATGGCAATAAGTATAACTCCTGAAATTACCGCATAAAGTGCAAATTGTTTATAGCCTTCTGTGTAAGAAACCAGTTTATCCATCGCTGAAGCATTTTCAATATTAGACACAATGCTGGCACCGAATAATCCTGCTGCATATTGCCCGTAGGCACTTGCTAAAAACCACATACCCATCATTACGCCTTGCAAACGGGCCGGAGATAATTTGGTCATAATGGATAAACCGATCGGGGATAAACACAATTCACCTAAGGTTACAATAAAATAGGCCAATGTGAAAACATCCAATGAGGTCATACCTCTCAAATCAACAAAAAATCGTGTAGCGTAAAAAGTGTAAAATGCAAACCCAAGAAAGAGGAATCCTAGCCCGAATTTAACAACCGTATTGGGTTCAATTTTTTTCTTCGCCATGGCAATCCAGATCAATCCGATAATGGGGGCAAAAAGAATAACGAAGAGCGAATTGGCGGCATTATTAACTCCATTGGGATCTAAAGTTACCATCCCAAATAATTGATTATTTAGATTATTGGCTGCAAAAATGCTAAGCGACCCGCCGGCTTGTTCAAAAATGGCCCAAAAAATTACAGAGAATAAAATAAACAACAAGGCCGCAATGAGCTTTTTTACTTCGGCCCATGAATGCTTTGTCATTTCATAAATGAGGTAAATTAAACTGAACGGCCCTATGGTATACATAAACCAATCGGTGTATTGGGTATTGGCTACCATTTTCATTATAAGTGGTATGGCTATTAACGCACCTAAATACACTGCATATTCATACCATTTTTTACCCGTATTATTTTGACCATTATTTGTATCCGTTTCTATCGGAGAAAGCCCAATTGGACCCATTGATTTTCGGGTATAAATAAAGGTGATAAGGCTTATGGACATTACAACGGCTGCCAATCCAAACGCCACATTCCATCTCAAATGTTCAGGAACGATGCCTTCCAGAAAAGTGCCTTTGCCTATGGCGATGCAGGCATAACCGCCCAATAATGCACCGATATTGATCCCTGAATAAAATACAGAAAATCCAGCATCTCTTCTAATATCTCCGCCTTTGTACAAGGCCCCCACCATTGTTGAAATATTAGGCTTAAAAAAGCCGGTACCAATAATGTTAAAACTTATTCCTAGAAAGAAAAACTTCTGAGGATCGGTTGCTAAAATGATGCTTCCAAGTATCATTAAAATACCACCCCAAAACAAGGATTTTCGAAAGCCCAAAATTTTATCGGCAAATAATCCCCCTATAAATGTGAACGCATATACAAAAGCCTGAGTAGCTCCGTATTGCAGATTGGCTACTTTTTCATCCATAAACAATTGGTTGATCATGAAAAATGTAAGCATTCCACGCATTCCGTAAAAACAAAAGCGTTCCCACATTTCGGAGAAAAATAAATACCAAAGTTGCTTCGGATACTTTCCTTTAAAATCTTGAATCTCTTGTAATGTTAACTTTTTAATCATAATTTATTTATTAAAAAAACAAACCTACAAGTCTTTCTTGTAGGTTTGAAATATAAAAAAATATTTTTAAATTGATTATCTATTCTCAACGGATAAATCCACGCCTTCTATATGATCGTTATTTTGCATTTTTTCTAACCAAGAACTCAACACAAATAATATTGTAGCTGCAACTCCTGACATTATTATGAACAAAACAAAAAATTCGTAAAGATTTGTAATTTGTATTCCTAAAAACGAAGTTGCTCCACCTTCACCATTTTCTCCTCCAGGAATTAATGCGCTTAATGTTCCTGCAAATTTATTAGCAGCGGCATTCGCTAAAAACCAGGTACCCATCATTAAAGAAGATAAACGTAAAGGAGCTAATTTAGAAACCATTGATAAACCAATTGGTGACAAGCACAATTCACCCATGGTGTGAATAATGTAAAGTGAAAACAACCATCCCATTGAAACTTTATCTCCAACACCTAATCCTTTTACGGCAATTGCAATTACAACATATCCTAAAGCAACTAGACCTAAACCAATTGCCATTTTCTTTGGAGAGGATGGTTCCAATTTTCTAGAATATAAAAAGCCCCAAATCAATGAGAAAATAGGAGCTAAAATAATAACTGCTAATGGATTTACAGATTGAAACCAACTCGCAGGAAATTCACTTTTAGCAAAATCTTGAATCACTCCAGTGGCAAATAACGTAATCAATAGTGCACAAACAATGGAGGTAATTATTAATCCGGTTTTCTTAGACCATTCAAAAAACCATGCCAATCCCTTAGATAAAAAATAAGTTCCTCCTAATCCTATGATTAAAATTAACCAAGCTGGGATATTAATTGCAACGTCTCTATTTACCTGTCTATCTGCAAATAAAGTTAAAGAAGCCCCTGCTTGCTCAAATGCACCCCAAAAGAAGATAACAAAGAAAGCAAGTATGAAAATTACAGTAATACGTTGGGTTTCAATTTTAGTTAAACTTTTATCCGTTAATATCACTATAGGCATAACTATCATTGCACCATAAATAAAATAACTAATAACATCAACATCACTTTTGAACATTTGTTTAAAGTTTAACATGAAAAAGATTATAGCGATTGAACCAACAATCATCCCGATGCTTTTGATGTCTAATTTTTTTACTGGCAAACCAATGTGTTTTCCTTCTTCAGAAATAAGATATTTTTTTTGACCCATTACAAAAGCCAATAAACCAAGTAACATTCCAATGCACGCTGCTAAAAATCCCCATTTAAAATCCATGGAGCCGCAAACCAAAGGTGAAAAGAAAGCTCCTAAATTTATACCCATATAAAAAATTGTGAATGCACTATCAATTCTGCGGTCATTGGCTGGATACAATTGCCCCACCATTGTAGAAATATTGGGCTTGAAGAAACCATTTCCAATAATAATAGCGGTTAATCCCATCCACATTAATGAAATTCCACCACTAGCACCTGCAGACGCACTTAAAAACATAAAGAATTGTCCCATTGCCATTAGGAGTCCACCAATTACAATACTTCTTCGGTTTCCTAAAAATTTATCACAAAGATAGCCTCCCAACAAAGGGGTTAGGTAAACTAAACCAGTATAACTGCCATAAATTTGAGACGCATCAGCATCTTTCATTAATAGAATTTTAGTCATAAATAGGATGAAGATAGCCCTCATTCCGTAATAACTAAAACGTTCCCACATTTCAGTAAAGAATAAAAAATACAGTCCTTTTGGATGCGATTGTTTTGTTGAATTACTCATATTTTGTTTTGAATTTTGCGGCAATTAATAACTATTTTCTGATATTATGATTACAAATTTTCTAAAATGAAATTTGTCATTAATGTAAATAAATGTAAACGGGTGTTTCCGCCTGATATGCCGTGGCTTTTATTAGGATAATAGGCCGATTGAAACGGTTTGTTTAATTCTACCATTTTTTCCACCATTTCTGCCGAATTTTGAAAATGAACATTATCATCACCCGTTCCATGCACCAAAAGGTATTTTCCTTTTAATTTTTCAACCATATTTATTGGGGAGTTGGAATCATAACCTTCGGCATTATCCTTTGGCAATTGCATATACCGTTCAGTATAAATATTATCATAAAAACGCCAGTTGGTAACCGGTGCTACTGCTATTGCTGCTTTAAAAACATCGGCTCCTTTGGTAAGGCAGGTGCTGCTCATAAATCCGCCATAACTCCATCCCCAAATACCAATTCGTGACGCATCAATGTAGTTTTGATTTCCAAAATATTTGGCTGCACTTATTTGATCGTCACTTTCATATTTACCCAATTGCTTATAGGTCATTTTTTTGAACTCGGCTCCGCGGGCTCCCGTTCCTCGGTTGTCTACACACGCTACAATGTAGCCTTTTTCATTGGCCAACATTTGATGCCACCAGTAATTGGCTCCACTCCAGGCATTCAGAACTTGCTGTGAACCGGGCCCCCCGTAAACAAACATTAACAAAGGATATTTTTTATTGGGGTCAAAATCTTTTGGTTTGATTATCCAGTAGTTAAGATTTACATTATTATCAATGGGCAATTGCCCAAATTCAGCCGTTGAAATTTTATAATCCTGCATTTTTGCAGTCAATGCTTTGTTGTCTTCCAATACTCTTAATACAGCACCTGAGCCATTGCAAATACTTGTAATAGACGGGGAATTAATACTGGAAGTTGTATGTAGGAAATAACTAAAATCAGTGCTGAAAGCCGCTGAATGCATTCCCGCCGCTGCAGTTAATTCAATTTTATTTTTACCATCTAAATCACTTCTATAAATGTGTTTTTCTAACGGTGAATTTTCAAACGATGAATAATACACCTGTTTTGTTTCCTCGCTATAACCTAAAATGTCGGCGACATCCCAATCGCCTTTTGTAGTTTGCATTATTTCAGGGCCTTCTACTTTATGTAAATAAATGTGACGAAAGCCATCCCGTTCACTCGTTAGCAGCATCAATTCACCGCCTGGCAAAAATTCAAGGTCGTCAGAAATGTCAATATAATATTTGTCAGTTTCTTCGTGAGCCACTCTGGTTTTTCCTGATTTGGTATCCGCTAATAAAATCTCCCATTTATTTTGCAAACGATTCAAGCGTTGTATGGAAAGCAAAGTGTTGTTCTTTGTCCATTTTATTCTTGGTAAATACTGGTCGCTTTCCGAACCGGTTTCTATTTTCTTTGATTTTCCACCTTTAACGCTGTAAACAAAAACATCCACTTTTGAATTAGGTTCTCCTGCTTTTGGATATTTAAAGGTGGTAACGGTTGGGTACAATCCTTCAAACATGGTCATCGAAAATTCGGGTACATTAGTTTCGTCAAACTTGTAATACGCAATGGCCGAGCCATCTTCATTCCACTGAAAACCTGAACTCATGCTAAACTCTTCTTCATACACCCAATCCACCGCTCCGTTAATAATGGAATTGCGTTTGCCGTCTTTGGTTATGGTTTTGATTTTATTTTTTTTAAGGTTTTTTAAATACAAATTATTTTCAAAAACGTAGGCTACCATAGTTCCGGTTGGATTAAAGGTTGGATACATTATTTTTTGGTCGGCTACACTAATTATTTTATTGGTTGCCAAATCAAGAATATACGTTTTAGCGGCAGAGCTGTGTCGATAAATTTGTTCTGTTTCGTTGGTTAAAATCGCTTGATTTTCGGTTGAATTAAACTGAAACCCATCAAACTGAAACTCCTTTAATCCATTTGCTTTTGCAATTCGGCCATTGTGAATCAATGTATCTACTGCGTTTCCAGTTTCGTAACTGTATTTTATCACAAACTGTCCTCCGGTTTTGGTGCTTATATTTTGACAATAAGTTTTGCCGTCTTTTAATGGTACAAATCCTGAAACGCCTTTGGCGGCAAAGGTTCTATTTTTCCAAATATCTTCAAGGGTTATGCTTTTTTGAGCCAACAGAAATACTGTATTTGCTATAAAAAACGCCGAAATAATTAATCTTTTAATCATGGTTCAATATTACTCTTTTTGAAAAATTAGTTTTTCACATTTCTATTCATTTTTTATTTTATTACGGCATTTGTATATTAATCTTTGTCACTTTTTTCCTTAGATGAAAAAAGTAACCAAAAAAATTAAGGTAAAACGATGCTCCTAAGCTTAGTCCATCCCACCCCCGCCGTTTTACCATTGCCACCACTCTTTCACCCGAAACATTGTTGGATGAATTAAATCTCTCAACTTTCGGTAAGGTCTTTATTGTGATGCACAATTTTTAATCCGTCAGGCATCATCCGTCAGGGTGCGGCTGGGATCCAACAAAAGAGCGAACTGCAAAATTTTTTGGATACGCTTTATTTTTTAGCAAAACTTGGAAAAAATTTTGAAGTTGGTTTTGTTGGTGCCCTTTTTTGGGCAAACAAAAAAGGAAAATTATTTAAGTCTATAATAAGTTAACTCTTTCAATTAAATTTATTTGTTTGGATAAATTATTATTAACTATAGATGAATTAAATCTTCAATAGAATGTCAATTCCAAAATGATAATAATCCTGTTCAAAAAATACTAAAAAACTAATCGCTTTAAGGTAATTTTGCCACTCATTTATGCAACCCTTCGACCTATCGTTTTCAAATACAAAAGTTGCTTTTCAGCACATGAGTGATGATGAAGTTAAAAAAGCAAAGTTCATTTTCTCAATTTTCAATTATTCGTTTTTAGTAAAATACGGCCCCGGCCTGTCCACCTTTTGTTTAAAGCTTGGTTTGCCAATAAAAGGAATTATTAAAAACACGGTTTTCTGGCAGTTTTGCGGTGGCGAAACCATTGATGAATGCGATTACACAGTAAACACTTTATGGAAAAATGGCGTAGGAACCATCCTTGATTATTCGGTAGAAGGCCATGAAGATGAAGCAAGCTTTGAGGTGAATGTAAAGGAAATAAAAAACACTATTCTCAAGGCTAAAGGAAAACCCCAATATCCGTTTTGCGTATTTAAACCTACCGGTATAGCTAGTGTTACCCTTCTTGAAAAAGTAGATGCCGGCATAAAATTAGATAATGACGAGTTAAACGAATTTTACAATACAAAAAAGCGGTTTGAAACCCTATGCCAGGCGGCTGCCGATAGTGATATGCGATTGTTTGTAGATGCCGAATTATCGTGGATGCAAAAATCGGTGGATACACTGGTAAATGAAATGATGGCCAAGCACAATCAGCACAAGGCTTTAATTTTTAATACGGTTCAGTTGTATAAAAAAGACCAAGTGGAGCTGATGAAGAAATGGATTGCCGAGGCCAGAGAAAAGAAATATTTTGTTGGGTTTAAATTGGTGAGAGGTGCTTATATGGAAAAGGAAGCCGAGCGGGCTTTAAAAATGGGCTACCCAAATCCTATCAATGATACCAAGGAACACAGCGACCGCGATTACAATGAAGCCTTGAAATTGTGCTTTGATAACCGCGATATTGTTTCGGTTTGTGCAGGAACACATAATGAGGAAAGCTCCATGTATTTGGCTAAACTGATGAATGAAGGAGGTATAGAAAACAATGACCCGCGGTTTTGGTTTGCCCAATTGTTTGGAATGAGTGATACCATCAGTTTCAACCTTGCAGCCAAAGGCTACAATGTGGTTAAATATTTACCTTACGGCCCAATAAAAGCGGTGATGCCATACCTTGGCCGCCGGGCCAAAGAAAACAGTAGCATGGCCGGACAAATGGGCCGCGAACTGGCTTTGCTAGTGGAGGAATTGAAGAGAAGGAAGGCTGAGAAGTAGGGGGGATAGTATTTTGCCATTCCGACAATAGGAGGAATTTCCTCCTTCTCATTATAGATAGCTTTGTAAGCTTAATTTCTTTTTGTTTTCCCAAAATGAAACAAAAAAAGGTATCAACAAAACCAACTTCAAAATTTTAAATTAATTATAGAAATTTTATTTCGCTTTGCGTTTGATCCATGTTGCACCTTATCGGATCATACCTGTTCCATCTCAATTATGCTACTATATTCAATCCATCTAATTCATCTACATTTGCCATCCTGTGAAAGAACTCGAAGATTATAACTGGTTTCCAACTACTTTACGGAATTTTCAAACTGAATTTATAGGCTTTGTGGTTTCAAAGTTTAATGTTTATGGTGGCTTTGTTGAGCATCTTAAAAAAAAATCTTTACTCAGCCAAACCATGACAGACCTTTGCTCAGGCAGCGGTGAACCTGCCATCAGTATTTTCAAAAAAGGCAATTGTTTTAATAGTCTTGTTTTAACAGACAAATACCCTAATGGTTTGAATACACAGGATGAAAAGATTTGGTATGAACCAAAATCAATGGATGTGATGGAAATGGAATTTGAACCCGACACTTGTTATACTATGTTCAATGCCTTTCATCATTTTAGTCATGAGTCCAAATTGAAAATTATTCAGAAAATTCAGGAATCAGGTTCAAATGCTTTTTTTGCAGAAATACTTGAACCTCGATTAGTTTGTTTGCTAAAAGTTATTTTAGCTACCTCGCTTGGAACTATTATCTTTACACCATTTATTCAACCCTTTTCATTCAAGCGATTGCTGTTTACCTATATAATTCCTGTAAATATTTTAACTATTACATTTGATGGTATTGTTTCCGTTTTAAAATCACGGTCAGTAAAACAGTATCAAAAATTATTTGAAGGTTTTGATAACGTAAAAGTATTGCGACTGACCAAAGGTTTCACTCCAATTGTTTTGATACAGATTCAACGCTAAAAATGAAATCTATCAGAATCCTTTGGAAATTTAGCCGACCACACACCATCATTGGCAGTATTATTAGTATTTGCACGTTATACCTTATCATCTATAAGCAACACGGTATTTTTGATGTTCCATATTTTATCATGGCTTTACTTATCGGGGTTTCCTGCAATATTTTTATTGTAGGTATTAATCAAATTTATGATGTGGAAATTGATAGAATTAACAAACCCTATCTTCCCATTCCATCGGGTATATTAAAAGCGAATCAGGCAAAGACCATTGTTGGGGCAGCATTATTTATAAGTCTGGCTGTGGCATGGCTTGTTTCTCCATTTCTTCTTTTGATAATTGCTTTGGCCGGGTTTATTGGCTGGGCGTATTCTATGCCGCCACTTCATTTAAAAAAACATCACTTACCTGCGGCTTTGGCAATAGCAACTGTGAGGGGTGTATTGCTTAATGCAGGTGGATTTTTGGTATTTAATTTTGTAATAAACCACTCATGGGAAATGCCTAAAAATGTGCTTATACTTACACTTTTTGTTATTGCTTTCAGTATCGTTATCGCTTGGTTTAAGGATTTGCCTGATATGGCCGGCGATGCCAAATACAATATTAAATCATTGGCTATTTTATATTCACCCAAAACTACTTTGTTGCTCGGCAACTTCTTAGTGGGTTCAGCTTATCTTTTTACAATAGTTATAAAATACAGTGATTTTTCTCTTTCAAAAATTCCATCCTTCGAAACCAAAACGCTTTTTTGGGGTCATATTATTTTATTCATACTGTTTATTGCCAACGCATTTTCAGTAAAATTAAGTGAACATCAATCTCTCAAAAAATTCTACAAACGTTTTTGGGGGTTCTTTTTTGCGGAGTATATGCTGTATTTGTTGGCGTACATCGTTTAGATACTCAATATTTGGCATCTCTACCGTTTCAAAAACAGCGTTCCCTTAATCATTTTGTTAGATGTTTTTTTTGCTTTATAGGTAAAGTAGTAAATATAAATTCCTTCAGGGCAAGGTTCGTCTTTAAAGGTTCCATCCCAACCATTTTTATAGTCTTTACTGTCAAAAACCTTTTCGCCCCAGCGGGTAAAAATAGCTAAATGTGAGCTGGCTACAGCCGCTGTTTCAAATCGGAAAATATCATTAATCCCGTCGCCATTGGGCGAAAAAGCAGTTGGTAATTCGAAGGCGTCATTATTGGTAACACATATTTTCTGAACTATACTGTCTTGACAATTTCCTTTATTGGCTATCTTTAATTTTACATAATAATATTCCTCCAAACCATCGTATAAATGAGACGGGTTGTTGGCGGCATTATAAGAAACTATTGTACTATCTCCAAAATCCCAATACCCCGTATCAGCACCTGTACTTAAATTAATTATCTGAAGCAAAGGGTCGTGGCTATTGAGGCACTTCCCGTTTGGGGAGTAGGTGAAATAAGCCTGAATAATGGAGTACCCTGGAATAGTTACTGTAGTATCGTATTTGCAACCAGTAATTGTATTAGTAACATATACTCTATAACTGTTTCCGGCAGGAGCACTAACTGTGGCTGAAGTTTGAGGCGGGATTGTATTCCAGTTGTATTTAAATGGTCCAACTCCATTCATATATAAATTAATGTATCCTGGAAATCCATAACATTGTTTAGGACTGGTGGTGCTTTTGCTGTTCATTGGCGGATGCACATATAACAGCTTTTGTTTTACAACCGAATCACTACAACCATCTTGTAAAGTTACCGAGTAAAGTGTAGTTTTATTTCCTAAAACAAATATGGATTGAACATCTATTTGGCCGCTGCTCCATTGGGTTTTGTAATTATTTGAACCTCCTTTTGCTTTGGCAGTAAGGGTAACGGTGGTTCCTACACATACCGAATCTTTATTACTTGTAAAATCTAGTTTTAAGGTGTCGGCAATAGTTATTATTTGTGAAGTTTGACTCACACATTTACCAGTCCCAAATTTATAAGTAATAGTATGGTTGCCTGAACCTGCGGCTTTCGGATTAAAGGTGCTTCCTGATATTCCATTGCCGGTTAAGGTTCCACCTGTTGGCGAAAGGTTTAAATTATCAATAGTATCTTTAAGACAATAGTAGTTTTGCAAGCCTGTAAATGAAACTTTTGGTAAAGGCTTAATCCTAATTTTTATAGTATCAATACATTTTCCGGGCAATGCAAATAAAATCTTATTTATTCCTGTATCTGCCAATGCTGGACTAAACATTCCAGTGGCCCCGTTGGTAATTCCTTTGCCACTAAAGGTTCCTTTTTTCTCACCATTATAAAATTTGAAAGGATCATCGGCTATGCAAAAAATAGTATCTTTTTGAACATTAGCCCTCGGGTAAATACGAATAATCAAGGTGTCTTTACAACCATGTGCATCACCAATTATCTGATGAAAGGTTCCTTTACCTGCCAGTTTAGGACTGAATTTTTGATAATAAATGCTGGTTCCAATAATGGCACTGCTGCCTGTAAAATATACATCCCACGGGTCATTTTGCACAAAATTATATTGTAAAGGAAATGCCGTATCCGTTTCACAACGCCTCACGGTATCAGTATAGAAACGAGTGTATCGCAAGTACATAATTTTAACATCCTTGCAACCATTGGGCGAAGTATAGGTGAGGTTGGTTTGAGTGAAAGTGGATTTTCCGGGAACTCGAAAAGTGTCAGCATCAAAAATTCCGTTTACTTTATCAAAAATCCCTTTGCCACTCCAAAATCCTCCTGATGGCAAACCTGCAGGCAAAGTCCTTTGTCCTGCATCCGGACAGGCAATTTCATCCCAACGGGCATCCACTCCCTGAATGTTTCGTTTTATAGTATCCTTACAACCATTGATGGTATAAATATAAAGCTTATTGCCAGCACCGGCGCTGTTTGGCGAGTTAATGCCAAGTGTGGCATTGCTCACTCCTGAGCCTGACCATGTTCCGCCTTTTGGAGTAAATTTAAAGGTATCGGCTATTACCGATTGACATAGCGTGTCCAATTTCTTAATACTGATTCCCCCAATATTTATGGTTTTGTTCGCCGTGCAACCATTCCATGAATAGGTCACCGTAAATGAACCCGCAATGGCCGGAGGCGTAATTAATCCAGCTGAAGTAATATTTGGACCACTCCAGGTTCCACCCGTCGGTGAAAAATTGGAAACCATAAAGGGGGCCGCTCCAGGACAAGAGGCATCGGGCGTTCCTGTACTGATGGCTCTAACCGTTACCACAACAACATCGGAGCAATTAACTAATTTGTATGAAATGGTAAAGGTTCCACTTTTTGAAATATTTGGGTCAAATGTGCCATTGGCAGTGTTGGTAATTCCTGTGCCCGACCAAGAACCGCCCGCTGGAGTGGCAATTAAATTAAAAGGTCCACTTGATTGACAAACACTGGTATCTTTTTGTGCAACTGGAGGATTTACAGCCGTTATGACAACTGTGTCTCTTCCCGCAACTGAAACGCCATCGGTTACCTCCAAAATATAAATTGTTGTAGTCGTTGGGCAAACTGTTTTTGGTGGATTTCCTGTAAGACCACCACTGAGCCATTTGTAGGTATATTTTGTGGGGTCACCACCTGTTACAGTAGCTGTTAATGTGATACATCCACCTTTGCACACGGTATCTTTAGTAGTTTTGAGTATAACCTTTATCGGGCAGTCGGTAATTTTGAAATTAAGTTTTGCATTTATTTTCCAAATACTATCGCAGGCATCTTTAAATGTGCTGTTAAAATCTAATATGTAATTTCCACTTAGGTCTAACCCAGAAGCAAAGGTTACATCAAACATATTACTTTCATTTTTACTATCGCAATTTATACCGATTGCATTGGCAATAGTGGTAGATAAAGTTCCGCTTAAATTGAAATTTTTAGCTTTTATCGAATCGCAATTAAATTTTTGATCAAGTACCACTCTTATTTTTGATGTGCTGCAAGTTGGGTTGGAAATAGGGGTGAAGGTGGGTTGTCTTACTTTGATTATTTTGGCTTGCCAGCTCAGTTCAAATCCATCCCCGTTTACGTATTTATCGGAGTGGAAATAAAAAGTTATACAACTGTCGGAACTTGAAATACCTGAGGAAGGTTTGCTACCATTATCATATTTTTTTAACAACGTAGCGTTAGTATCTTTACCATCATAAACCTTTAAAAAATCCGCTTTTGCCTCTACATCAAAATTTCCGGTAAAGCTTATGTTTATTTTGCTGGCACCGGTAACACATACCGTAAAAATAAAATCTTCGCCGCTTGCATACCACTTGGCATTTACTTTGTTTGCTTCACTATCAGTGAGTTTTGCACGGCAATCATATACTTTATTGTTGCCCATTTTGTATGTAGTTTGAGCATTTAATTGAGAAACCGGTAAAAAAAGAAATACTAAAATCCATCGGGTTAGTTTTACCAACTCGTATTTGAAATATGTATATTTTTGAGGTTTAATCAAGCCTATTTGTTAATTGTAATTACATCAGTTTTAATACTGTTGCTCCAATTGCCAGCTCGGTCTTTTAGCCTAAGTTCAAAACTGGTAACCTCACTGTCGGCAGTTCCCAGTAAAAAAGTGTTTTTCATTTGAACGGCAATAGTTCCTTTTACTTTAATATTCGCATTTGGTGGTGTTAATGGTTTGACAAAATAAAAATCAGGCTTGCTGAGGCGTTGGTCTTTTATTTCCAAATCATTTAAGTCAGGATTTGTTTCTCCAATGTCGCCATCGCCATCGGTGTATTCAAAAGTGATGACTAAACTATCTTTAAATTGTTTTAATTGCTTGGAGGAAACAGAAACAAGTTTTAATAATGGTATAGGATTGCCAATAATATTTATCTGTTCTTTTTTACAACTGTTTTGTAAAAGAAGAAACAAACAGGCGATGACAATCCAACCTCTCTTTAATTTCAATTTTATCATAGGATACGAATAGCAAAATATGTTTTAGTATTAAATGAAGTTGTTGATTCAGGTATATAGGTTGACGGATTCACTTTATCTGTGGTTTGTGTTCTTAACCAAATTACATCGTTGGGCAATGCTCCTAAAGTATTTACCTGAAGGCTGATGCTATGCCAATAATCCACCATTGTTCCTGAAATACCTTTTGCACTGAAGGGTATAGACTCTGTTGTCATGGACTTTTCAGCTCCTGTAAAATCGTTTGGATTCAAGGAGTAATTTAGGGTAGTGGGTCCAAAAAGATTAACGGCGGTTTTATCGTCTCTATAAGCCACCATTATTTTAATACTGCTTGTTCCTGCGGGAACCTCCACTGGCTGATAATTGACATGGGGCAATGGGGTAGAAGAACCATTGGCGAAAACTATCAAACCATCTAATTGTGGCTTAAAGTCATTATCTAAAGCGCTTTTACCAAATTGATCTTTTGCCCCGTCTTTTATCCAATTGGTAATATTTTGAATATATTGAAGTTTTTTAGTTGGCCAATCACTTCCTGGGTCTGTGGTTAAAGGCATTTGTCCCTGCGAACCCTGAATATAAGTTAGGATACGGTGTAAAAGCATACTTGCATCAGGGTCACCCGGAACTACACGTTTTACAAACTGAGCATTTTGAGGGTCGGTATTGGTAGCCGATCGGTTTATTAAAGAGTTGTAGGAGCTTTCAATGCTTCTAAAATCGGGCTCAAAATTTCCGTCATGGCAACCACTGTTGGCGCAGGTGGGTTTGAAAATGTTTTTATGCAAGCCCTGAATTGTATTCGGATCAATTTTTAAATCCGGCATTACCTCCCCGCGGGTGGTTACCTTCCATGAGTCATAAGGATTATTAGTATCAGCACCGCTGTCTTTTTTACAGGATGTATTAAAGATACTTATAAAAGCCAAAAGGATATAGGTTAGTTTTTTTATCATATTTTATATCCTCTCAAACAAACTTTTAGCTTGCGAATCAATTAAGCCTGCACCTTGCACTTCATTCTTGTACCCTAGTATTTCAGCAATTGTTAAATTAAAATCAGTAACTTTTCCAACCGGATTGGCTTCGTTGCCAACCATTAAATTAGCCGGTACATTTGGTCCAACCATACCACCAAAAACCCTTAAAGAGTTAGCATCTCCGTGGTCATATCCATACCAATCGTTGGCATCCATAATTGGGTTATGATCTTTGTTTCGTCCACATTCAGGAACAAAACACATAATAGTTTTACCACTCATCTCAGGGATTTGAGTTTCAATGTAATTCCACAAAAACCCTAAGGCATGATCGGCACGATGCATAGCTTGAATATATCCTGTAAAATTGCTATGGCAACCATCAATCCCACTCATGTTGACTACTAATAGTTTTGGTTTAAAAACGCGTAATACTTCAGCGGCATAACCCATGGTAGCTCCATCACCACCGCCTACAGGTGGCATTGGCAGTTGTCCGGCAGCCTGACGTATAAAAGTATTTGAAATAAATTCTTTGATCTTTGTTCGTTCGTCATCGGTATTCTTTATGCCGGGCATATCTCCCTTTTTAATGTTAAATGAATTGTCTAAAAAGTTCTTCATTTTATACATTGGTTCCAGTTCTTCCTGTGGGTGATAAATTTTAGCATTTTGAAGTGTGGCATATCCATCGCTGCCAAAAGTAATATTTGGAGCAAAGAAATTGGCTCCGTAAGGCAATCCAAAATCGGGGTGGTTACTCGAATTTAATAAAGGAAGTGAATTGCCGATTGAATTGCCAATAAACCAGGTATCAGTGGCTTTAAAGCCTCCAAATCTTCGGGCATATTCAAATACGGTAGGATTTATAGGTCTAACTTTTAATCCTTGTCCTGCAACTCCGCTGCCTGTTACCAAGGAGTTTAATCCGCCATAATGACCACCTGAAATGGCTCGCATTTCGGAAAATATGGTTCCTTGTTTTTGTATAGTTTTTGAAAGTATCTTAGGGATAGGGGTTGTTCCTCCTTCACCAGTTCCATAAGCTATTTTGCTTGTTGGAGGTAATCCTTCTAACATATTGTGCAGTAGGTTTCCTTCGGCAGCAAAATTCTGACTATCGGCTAAATACCTTTGCAAAATAGAATCTTGCTGACGCAATCCACCACCAAAAATAACATAAACTACATGTTCTGCTAAGGGGGCATTAGTTTTTGCAAACAATCTGCCCGATGGCAAAAGGTATGGCATAACCAAACTCCCTGCGGTTAGTGTAGCTGCTTTTTTAACAAATTCTCTTCTTTTCATAAGTTATTAATAAAACATGTATTCATCAGATGCTGAAAAGGAAGAATAAACGAGTTCTGGCCTAAAATTTGGATTCGCTTTATTCGAATTTATAAAATTTATAAACCAAGTTTTTTCAGCTTCCGTTGGTCGGCGAATAAAAAAGCGGATATACGTATCTGTTACAAATTTTTCGGTACTATCTAACATGAATTTACGGGTGGGAAGTTTTACAAAACTGGTGTTCATGTAATTGCTAATTATAACTTCGTTGATTAGCGTTTTGTCGCCACAACTTTGAATGACTCTGTCGGTTCGGGTTAGTTCATTTATTGACGATGGTTTTTGAAACAGGTTTGTTGTTAAAATACTGTGAAACTCAATATTTGTTTTATCCTTGTCTTTATTGAGGTTGTTACCAAAAGTTGCGGTTTCAACAACCTCATAATTCGTGATTAAGTTTTCTTTTTTACACTGGGCAAAAAATAAAATAGCCAAGCTGAAAACGGCAATTTTAAAAATGGGCATATTCATCGGTCATTAAAATTAGAGTTTGAACTTTTTGAAGATCTTTAGTAATATAATAGTCTTGAATTAAGTTATAGGATTCCTGTGTTGTAGGCTCTCGGCCTATCAAAGTAAGGTAGCACCATTTTATCATGCTTTCATGATATTCAATGGATTGAACCAACATCTGGCAATATTCAGGTTTATTACTGGCGTAGCCACCAAACAAACTGCCAACTTTACCCTTTTCAATAATATCATAAGCAATGGCAAATTCATCTCGGGTTGGAAACCTAAATAACATATTGTCAAAACTTGCATTTACAAAGTTTAAACTATTCATGTTTATCACATCATAAATTGGATTATCGAGCATGTAGGCATACATTTCATTTATTTTAATTTCACCCAATTGATAGTTTCTTCTAGAATTTATAACATTCATGCACTTATCGATAGTTACCATAGCCGAAAATACACTGATGGAATCCCCAAGTAATCTTGCAGATTTAAGGGCAAATTGTGCAATCCCTATTTGCTGATAAAATTCTTCTTCTCCAGCACCTTCTAATAATCGGGCTTTTGTTAAATCGTAAATTCGTTGATAATATGCCCTTTTATAGGATGAATCACCCTCTACAAAGGTAGAATCTGTCATCAGGCGGGTAATCAATCGTTTCCTACTTTCAAAATTGAGTTTATAAGCTCTCAAAGAATCTACATCCCTTATTTTTTCAGTATGTAATGGCTCTCTTCCAAGTAAATCGATATATAGACGGTTAATATAATTTTCAACTTTTACAGTGGCAACGTCATCATAGTTTTTAGGTTTATTGGTGCTCACCACAATTTTGTCTTCTTTTTTACATGAAAGAAGAAGAATTGAGAAGATGAAAATAATTGAACTGAGGCTTCTTAGCATAATTTTATACCACAAGTGTATAAAAAAAAATCTTTAAAATGGCATTTAATCATTTTAATATTCTCATTTTAGGTTATTGGACGAAAATAAAATTGATTTTGTAACACTTCCTTTTTTCATAACAGGATATATATAAAAATCAATAAAGTCGATAAATTTTAAATATAAAGATTGTCTTTTACTCAAATTTGGCTTTGGTTTGCCATCTTAAATTTAAAAATGAAAAATATTAAAGAATTCGTTTTCTTATCTATTGGATTATTGTTTTTATCGGTATCCATTTTACTTTCTCAATCGGCTAAAGCTCAGGACAAAATTTTCACAATTGACGAAGCTGTGCTTGGTGGTGGCGGAAAATTAATCCCTAAAAATTTAGATCAATTGCAGTGGGTTACAACTACTTCTAATTATTCGCAAGCTGTTGGAAATACACTGCAGATAAGTGACGCCAAAATAAATAAAGTGATTTTTTCTGTTACAAAGTCGGATATTGATGCGGCACTAAAAGGGTCAGGTTGGGATACTTTAAAAAAAATGCCACGAGTAACCTGGTTAAATTCAAATAACTTTAAATTTTATCATGCCAATAAAGTTATAGGTTATGATTTAGCTAAAAAGGTAACTTATAGTTTGGTAAACTACGATGCAGCTGAAATGGAGAATGCTGATTTTACTTACAATTACCAAAAAGTAGCCTACACCAAAGCAAATAATTTATTCATTAATGAAAAGCAAATAACATTTGATGATAAACCAGGATTAGTAAATGGACAAGCTGTTCACCGTAATGAATTTGGAATTGTAAAAGGTACTTTTTGGAGTAATGATGGCAGCCTATTGGCCTTTTACCATTTGGATGAAAGTATGGTGGCTGAGTATCCTATTTACCAATTGAAAAATCGACCTGCGGATGCCAGAATGATTCGTTATCCAATAGCTGGCACCCCAAGTCATCACGCTTCGATAGGTGTTTACAACACATCTACCAATTCAACAGTTTTTCTTAAAACAGGTGAACCTTTGGAGCAATACTTAACTAATGTTTCATGGAGCCCGGATAATAAATCGGTTTTTATTGCGGTTGTAAATCGCGGCCAAAACCACATGTGGCTTAATCAATACGATGCTGCGACTGGTAATTTTGTTAAAACACTTTTTGAAGAAACTGATAGTAAATATGTAGAACCCCAACATGGAATGACATTTTTGAAGACAGATCCTTCTAAATTTGTTTGGTGGAGTGAAAAGGATGGTTATAATCATTTGTATTTATATGATGTTTCAGGAAAATTAATCAGTCAGCTGACCAAAGGAAATTGGGTGGTAACAGATTTGATAGGTTTTGATAAAAAAGAAACAACTTTATTTGTTACAACTACGTCTGCCAGCCCTGCTGAACGACAGTTATATAGTGTAAATATTAAATCGGGAAAGCAAACTTTGTTAACTAAAAAATCAGGAACGCATACGATCACACTAAGTCCAAACGGTGATTGGTTTATCGATCATTTTCAAAACATGGCTACAGCGCGTGAGATAAAAATTGTGTCTGCCGATGGTAAGAATGAATCGATTATTCATAATGCTGCAAATCCATTAACGGATTATAAATTAGGGGAAATTACTATGGGAACGTTAAAAGCTTCAGATGGGTCAGATTTGTATTATCGCTTAATAAAACCTGTAAATTTTAATCCAGATGCTAAATATCCTGTGGTCGTGTATTTATACAATGGTCCTCATTTGCAATTGGTAAATAATACTTGGCTTGGCGGAGCCAACCTCTGGATGCAATATATGGCGCAACATGGTTATTATGTTTTTACCATTGATGGGCGAGGTTCTATGAACCGCGGACATGCTTTTGAAGCTGCTGTGCATCGCCAATTGGGAACTTTGGAAATGGAAGACCAACTGAAAGGTGTAGAATTTTTAAAGTCCTTACCAAATGTAGAGGCTTCCAGAATAGGAATTCATGGTTGGAGTTTTGGCGGATTTATGACCACAAGTATGATGACCCGTAATGCAGGAGTTTATAAAGTAGGAGTGGCCGGTGGACCGGTTATCGATTGGGGCCTTTATGAAATTATGTATACCGAGCGTTATATGGATACTCCGGAAGAAAATCCGGAAGGTTATAAAAATAACAACCTTCTTAATTATACCAAAAATTTGAAAGGAAAACTATTGATGATTCACGGTGGTGAAGACGATGTGGTGCTTTGGCAACACTCCTTGCAATACGTTGAAAAATCCATAAAGGATAATGTTCCTACCTTAGATTATTTTGTCTACCCGCACCACCCGCATAATGTTTCTGGTAAAGACCGGGTGCATTTAATGGACAAAATTTCGAGGTACTTTTTTGATAATTTGTAGAATCTAATTAAACAACCGCCAATTTAATCCAAATCTAAAGAACCTAGGTGGATTGGGATACAGCGGTGTGCTATAATAGCGATTGCCGGTTAGTCCCTGATTGATGTGTTCGAAACGAATAAATAAATTCATGGTTTGAACTTGGGCACTCATATAAAAATCAAAGTAAGGATAGTTGCCAATTTTAGTTGTGTTTTGCCATGTAAACTGACGGATATATGGATTATAGGCATCAGCATAATAGCTGCTGTACCAGTAGTAATCCATCCCAATGCGGGCTAACATATTTTTTTTAAAGAATCGGTTTTCAAAAAATACTCCACCCGATAGTGAAAGTTTGGGGAGGTGAAAGGTTTCGCTTATTTCCTGATAACTTAATCTGTTATGCCAGTTCATCTTGCCAAATTTTAAATTATTAGAAACGAATACATTCAGGTAATTAAAATCAACTCCTTTTGGGGCGGCATCAAAAAAATAGATATTATAATTCTGAAAATTAGAAGCTGTAAAGCCCGCTTTTAATTGCCATGGAAGCCACTCTACGGAAGCATCCAAACCATTGCGGAATGTAGGTTTTAGCGTTTGGTTCCATTTTATTGGTGAGGTAAAACCAAGAGTTTGAAAATAATCAGCCACATGACGCTGGCTGCTAAATTGAGCATTCAGTTTAAATTTATCTTTTATCAAAAGTTTGGCTCCCATTTGCAACAAATAATCTTTGCTGTTATATCCTGCCATAAAAATTTGACCGTTTCCGTTTAATTCTAATTCACCAAATTTGGAAGTTAAGGCCGCTTGTATTGTTCCATTTAAAGAAAGGTTATAAAAGGCCTGCTGACCGACAAAGTTATTGAAGATACCATAATTGCTATATTCCGCACCGGCTTTAATAAGATTACTAAATTGTTTGTACGTTGTTTTTAAAACCACTCCCAAAGCATTAGTCACTTCTTTCATTACCATAGAATCGTTTATGCCATTTGAAAAATGCGTTTCATAATAAGGGGTATCAGCACCTGGGTCTTTGTATCTATACATAGTGCGTGATGCATGAAACGTATGATAAAAATAACCTCTTGGTGCAAAATCCAAACCCAAAGTGTCGATAGTGCTTGAATCTATCTTATGGGTTATTAAGCTAGTTTTGCCAAAACGGTAGAATTGTTTGATTGCGATGGCCGGTTGATTAATACTATTGGTTGCATTTGCCAAAGGGTTTTCAAACACACGTCGTTTGCCCGAGGTGGAGTCAAACGAAAGTGGCGCTGATAATCCTCCCGTTTCACGAATAACATTTTTATTATAAGTAGAAGCTCCGATCAAATAGTATTTGTCAGATTTGGAACGATAACTTGAAAAAAGTTTAAGGTTATAAATACTAGGTATTCTTACTTTATTGTAGGCTTGACTAGCCAAATCAAAAAATAAATAATTATTTGTCTTAAGTCTTTTATAATCTAATCCTACATTCCATCTAGGGGTAATATTTTGAGTATGTAACAACTCCATAAAAATCAATTCTTTGGCACCTTGCGAATAATTGAGTTTGGTATAAGGAGTAGGAGCTATAATTATTCTCTCATCCGAACCTGAATGATTATACATCCAACTATTCATGCGGTTAAACCCCAAATCAAAACCGGCTGTTTTTGTAGTGGCCAAACTTAATGGTTGACTTGGTGTTCCAATAAGTCCCAAATCTTGATAGGCTTGGTTTTGCTTGCGATATGGATTCAATTGGTGAAACCCATTTAAGGAGGTGTCGAATGCTTGAGTTTTAAGTTTTAAAGATTCAAAATCCTGAATTGTTATAAAAATAGGTCTAATCCGTTTAATAACCTTTTTTGTAGAATCGGATTGCCCCATAGCCATTAAAGATAAGGCTGCAAAAAATAGTAATGAGAGGGCTTTAGAGATTTTCAAAATGGAGTTGCAAATATATTGCCTCTGCGTCAATAACTAAATTCTTATTTTCGCAGTAGTGTTTGATTATATAATAATTGGTGGTGGACTAGCCGGAACAACATTAGCGTACCGACTTATTAAACAGGGGGCAAAGGCGATGGTGATAGATGATCCATCATGTAATATTTCATCTAATGTAGCGGCTGGTATTTTTAATCCGATTACAGGAAAAAGAACGGCGCTAACATGGAAAGCCAACGAAATGTTTGACGAACTTCATACCTTTTATCCAAAACTAGAAGCAGAAATGGGGGAGCATTTTTTTTACCCTCTACCTTTTTATAAACTTTTTGATACTATTTTTGATCAAAATGAGTGGCTGAACAAGCAGCAGGAATTAGGGTTTAATCAATTTATAGAGCCTGAAATTCAATTTTTAAATGTAGAAAAGGTTGAGAATTCGTTTGGGGCTTTGCAGATTTTACAAGCAGGTCGTTTGGATACAAAAGCATTTTTAAAAGCTTTACAAAATTGGTTGCTTTTGCAAAATGCCATTTTATTTCAAAAATTTGATTACAATAAGGTTGAGGTAACCAATGAAATTATTAAATACAATGATTTAAAAGCACAGGCTCTCATTTTTTGTGATGGCTCCAATTCATTGGCTAATCCATTTTTTAATTATTTGCCGCACAAGCCTGTTCATGGCGAAATATTGGAAGTTGAAATTCCTGATTTTTATGAGGATAGAGTAATTAATAAAGGTGTGTTTGTGCTTCCAACAGGAAATCAAAAATATCTAGTGGGTTCCACTTATAACTGGGATTTAACCGAACCAATTACAACTAATGCAGGAAGGGAAGAAATAGAGAGCAAGCTTAAAGAAATGGTAAAAACGGAATTTAAAACCACCGGTCACTGGGCCGGCATTCGTCCATCCACCAAAGACCGGCGGGCTTATTTAGGGCAGCATCCCACTTATAAAAACCTTTATATTTTTGGAGGATTTGGAAGTAAAGGGGTCTCGTTAATTCCCTATTTATCAAAAGTGTTTACTAATTATCTTATGCATGACGATGAATTACCGAAGGAAGTGGATATTTGCAGGATTAGGTAATTTGAAAATGAGACAATTTGTAAATATAGGAAGGCAAATACTCTTGCGTAAGCAGGCCCCCATAAAATGGGGCAAGTTGATGTTTTTTAAATTGATAATAAATTTTTCCTTTGTCTAATAAGATAATTTAATACAAAACTTTGCCAACTCGCCTCAAATCGATTCTTAAATATTTTTTCTATTGGTTGCTTTTTTTCCAAGTGGGGAGATTGGTGTTCTTTGGTATTACTAAATCTTCGGCTTCAAAATTCAGTCTTCAAGTTTTAGTGCAATCCATGTTACATGGGATATGGTTGGATGCCTCCATTGCAGGATATTTAACATTAGTTTTATGTTTAATGCTTTTAGGTGGATTGTTTGCTCCTAAAGTTTTTGGCACACTATTTAAAGGTTTTCAATGGGTGGTTTTGGCCGTAAGTTGTTTAGCCATTATTAGCAATGCCGTTTTGTATTTATATTGGGCTACACCTCTCGATTACAATGCTTTAAAATATTTAAAAACTCCTAAGGAGGCAATAGCTTCCATCAATTGGTTGTATATGTTTTTGCCGATTGCAATAGGTGTGGGCTTGTACTGGATTTTTAATTATTTATACCTTCAATTAAAGCTGCACCAAATTCATGAAAGGCTAGTCGGCAATTCATCTTATGTATTTCAGGTTGTAATGATTCTGTTTTTTTGCGGTTTGTTAATTATTCCTATTCGTGGAGGCATAGGAATTGTACCGGTTAATTTAAGTAAGGTATATTTTCATAATGAAATTTACCCCAATCAGGCGGCTTATAATCCGGTTTGGAATGTTCTGTATTCCTTTGCTGAAGCGGGTTCTGAAAATAACTATTCGTATATGACGGATGAATTGGCTGCTGAAAGGTTTAACTCGCTTTTTCAAATTAACGATTCGATAAAAGGAAATGAAAGCTTTGTAAAAACAGCCCAACCCAATGTGGTAGTTATTGTTTTGGAAAGCTATTTAGCCAAATTGGTGGATTTGAAATATAAAGGAGAAGAAGTTATTCCAAATTTTAATGCGTTAACAAAATCAGGTATTTATTTTTCAAACTTGTATGCAAGCGGTGACAGAAGTGATAAGGGGTTGGTGTCAGTTTTTAGTGGGTATCCTGCCATGCCCAAGTCGGCCATTGTTCAGTTTCCTGATAAATTTTCAAAGCTGCCTTCTATTTTTAAAGATGTTGCGGCGGCAGATTATTCCACCTCCTTTTACTACGGTGGAAATCTGGATTTTGCAAATCTTCGATCCTATTTCATTTCGGCAGGAGTTCAAAAAATTGTTTCTGATAACGATATGCCTTCTGCATATAAGCGCGGTAAATGGGGCGTTCATGATGAGTATATGCTAGCGCAATATGCAAAAGAATTGCAAAAAATGAGGAAACCTTTTTTTTCAGGTTTGTTTACACTCAGTAATCACGAGCCGTTTGATTTGCCTGGCAATTATTACTTTGGAAAACAAAATGGCGATGAGGAATATATGAGTGCTGCTCGATACACAGATGAATGTTTGGGTGAATTTATTAAAACTTTAAAAAAATCAAACCTTTGGAAAAATACCCTAATTGTGATGGTAGCCGATCACGGTGTAAACCGATTGGGGATTACTGAAATGCAAGTGGCAGATAAATTTCATATCCCAATGGTGTGGACCGGAGGAGTAATTGAAACACCGCAAACGGTTTCAAAAATTTGCTCTCAAACGGATATTCCGTTATTAATACTTAATCAATGTTGCATTAAAGCGGTGCAACCGTATAAATATTCCAATGATATTGAAAAGAAAGGTTCCAAGCCATTTGCTACCTATTTTTTTAATAATGGTTTTGGATTTGTAAGGCAAAATTGTACTTCCATATTTGATAATGTAACCTTAAAATATTGGACAAATACCTGCGACGAAGATTCAAACGGGGTTTACGGCAAAGCCTATTTACAGATTTTAAGTAAAGATTTCACAAATTAATGCCTCAGAATTTAGAATTATATATAACCCCCCAACAAGCTGCCAATGATGAAAAAATCAGGGCAGTTGTTAAAAATATATTAGGTCAAAATATTGGGCATATTCAAAAAATTAAACAATCCATAGATGCCCGTAGAACGCCGGTTATGATACGATTGGTGGTGGATGTATATGCCGGGGTTGGTGGTGATGTAGGGGCTGATGGTGATGTAAGGGTTGAAAATTTTCAACCCCTACGATGGAAACCTGATTTTCCAAAGACTCAGAAAAAAAAATCAGCCGTCATTGTTGGTTTTGGCCCGGCTGGAATGTTTGCTGCATTGCGACTATTGGAACGTGGCATTCAGCCTATAATTATTGAAAGGGGAAAACCTGTAAGAGACCGAAGACGGGACCTAGCAGCATTAAATCGTGAAGGAATTGTAAATCCTGAATCGAATTATTGTTTTGGTGAAGGTGGTGCCGGAACTTACAGCGATGGAAAACTTTATACCCGAAGTAAAAAACGCGGCGACATCCGCAAAGTATTGGAAATATTTGTAGCTCATGGAGCCGATGAACGCATTTTGTATGAAGCCCATCCGCATATTGGCACCAATAAACTTCCGCATATTGTGGAAGCCATTCGGCAAACCATAATTGACAATGGCGGCGAGGTTTTATTTAATGAAAAGTTAACCGATATCGTCATCCAAAATAATGCCGTAAAAGCCGTTCATTTGGCCTCAGGCAAAGAAATAGCAACCGATGAAATTATATTGGCAACAGGCCATTCAGCCCGTGATATTTTTGAATTATTGCATAAAAAGCAAATAGCCATTGAAGCCAAATCCTTCGCCTTGGGTGTGAGGATTGAACATCCGCAAAAACTCATTGATTCGGTTCAATACCATTGTGAAACCCGCAGTGAATTTTTGCCACCTGCCAGTTACAGTTTGGTGGAACAAGCCAATGGTCGCGGGGTGTTTTCATTTTGTATGTGCCCCGGAGGTATTATCGCTCCAGCGGCCACCTCACCCGGTGAAATTGTGGTAAACGGCTGGTCACCATCACGTCGAAATGGCAAGTTTGCCAACTCAGGAATGGTTGTTTCTGTTAATGAATTGGATTGGAAAAAGTTTAAAGAATATGGCCCATTGGCGGCTATGAAATATCAGGAAGAAATAGAGCAAAAAGCCTTTAAGGCCATTAATAAAAACCTAACCGCTCCGGCTCAAAGGCTTATAGATTTTATAAATAAAAAAGTAAGTACCACCTTGCCTGAGTGTTCCTATATACCCGGAGTAGAAGCTGCCAGTTTGGATGATATTTTACCCAATGAAATTACCAAATCATTGCGGCAAGGCTTACAGCAAATGGGCCGAAAAATGAAAGGGTATTTAACGCCTGAAGCCATATTGGTAGGAGTGGAGAGCCGAACGTCTTCGCCTGTAAAAATTCCCAGAGATAAAGAAACCTTACAGCATCCGGATATTAAAGGCTTGTTTCCGTGCGGGGAAGGAGCAGGTTATGCCGGAGGAATTGTATCGGCGGCTTTGGATGGGATGGCTTGTGCGGAGAGGATATAAAAGGCGACAACAGGAATAGATTTATACTTTTTAAATATAAAAAAACATGGAAAAAATAACTTTTTTAGAATATAAGGGAAAAGGATTTTGGATAAGTGAATACTTTATTGAATTGTAAGTCATTATATATGTCAAACATTCGAATCAATAGGGATTAGCACATTTAACCAAAATTTAGCCAAAATTTACGGAAATTGTGCAGGCAACAGGGAAGGAATTAGTTATGGTATGGTAGATATTTTATTGGATGAGTATATTACTAATACCACAGATAAAAGCACTTTAATAAGTGTTTTTAATCAAACTAAAACTTTGATTGGTGGTATGGGAACCGAAATTTCTGTCAATCAGTTAAATGAATTTGATGAAAATATAAGAACCTTTGAGAATAGCCCCGGATGGTGGAAAATTCCTGTAAAAACCAGTAGTTTGATCGCTACGCTCGATCTATTAATTTCATTATTAAATGAAGAATTTGAGGGCACCAATGAAGCATATACCTATGAGGGGTGGCCTATTCAATATAAGGAAACAGTTATTTAAATTAAATAGTAAGTAATTCCTGAGCCTCGATTCGTGTCCACACGAATCGAAATTAAATTTCAATCCTACCCCCCAATCCACCCCAAATAATTCCCTTGATTTATTAATTGAAACTTAGCATCCGGATAAGCCTTGGCAAATGCTGTTGGTATTTTATATTTATCATCTTTCCATTTGCATTCAATGGCTAATAGGTTGGTGTCTTTCACTTCTATCAGGTCTATTTCCTGTTGGTCGTAGGTCCGCCAGAAATAATTTTCTACGGCGTTTTGATTGTAGCTATTGTATTTAATCCGTTCAGCCAAAATGTATTGTTCCCATAAGGGGCCAACATCATTTCGTATCGCCAATGGCCTGAAATCATTAATCAGTCCGTTGCGTATTCCGTTATCTACAAAATACCAGCGTTTGCTTTTAACCACTTCTTTTCTCAGGTTGCTGCTATAGCCACTCCGGCTGTATATCACAAATACTTTCGACAGTAAATCCAAATACCGTTCTACAGTATTTTTACTCATCCCCAGTTGTTTTCCCAGTTCGTGTGGAGACACTTCGTTGCCCACCTGATATGCAATAAGAACTAATAAATCCTTTAGTTTTTGTGAGTTTTTGATATTTTCAAACATTAAAATATCCTTTAATAAATAGGTATTAATCAACTCACGCAAGTAAGCGGCCTTTTGGTCAGAGGCAGTCATACTGCTAAGTTCAGGATAGCTCCCATAAATCAATCGGTCGTCTAAGTTTTGCTTGGTTTGCAATAAATTTTCGGCTTGTTTCCATTCCATTTGGGCCAACGGATACATATTGTAAGTAATCGTTCTGCCCACAAGCGGTTCGCCCATTTGCACAATATCAAATGCGGATGAACCTGTAATAACGACATGTAAAGGTTTTATGGTGTCAATCATCAACTTTACTTTTCGGGCTATATCCGGGATAAATTGCGCTTCGTCAATAAATAGTAAGTTATAGCCTTCCAATAATTTTCGGTAATTGGCTTCGCTGCGGTTTTCTAATAATGTGGCAGTATCAGCATCTTCGCCATTAAGCCACAATGTTGTGGCTTTGTGTTTTTCATAGATGGTTTCCAATAGTTCTGTTTTGCCCACCCTTCTAGCTCCAAGAAGCAAAGCAACCTTTTGTTTATTAAAGTTACTTTCCATTATTTCTTGTAATTTTCTTTTAAACATAATTCAAAAGTAATATAAAAAATGCAAATATAGTCAGTGTGCTGACTGAATTAATGTAAATTCAGTCAGTACACTGACTGAATTAATGAAAAATGCCAAAAAATGACTTCTAGAAAGAAATAATAAATGAAAATATAGTCAGTACACTGACTGTATTAATATAAATTTGGTCAGCAGACTGACTGAATTAACAAAAATTAAAGATAAGTAATGGATTGCGAAATAGGACAAACCTTAATAAGCATGGCATACACCCCACAATATTTTTCAGTGGATAGCTGAACGGCTCGTTCTACTTTGGTTTGGTTTTCTTTGGCAGTTTTAATTCTAAATTCCATATGAATATGGCTGTAAACGGAAGGAACGTCATCCGTTAAATCGCCCGTGGTTTTTATACTGAAGTCTGAAAATTTAACTTTCATTTTTTCCAGAATAGGCACAACATCAAAGCCTGAACAAATAGCCAAAGAGTTCAAAATAATTGCTTTTGGCCGCGGGCCAGTGTTCCCATCCTTGCCATCAAAACGTATGGTGTGTCCATCTAAAAGTGCATCAAATGCTAATTCATCCACATGGCGAGATTCGGTAATATGCTGCATGAAATAATCTTAGTGATGATTTTTCTTTTTAGGTTTGGCGTGAAAAGGACTAGAGTGATATTTTCGGGTACTGTATCCGAAAATAGTATAAATGGGGCAGAAATTAATTAACGCTGTAATTAAAATAATCAGACCCACTATTCCAAACCATATTTGACTGGTGAAAATGCTTACAATCCCTAAAGATACTGCCACAGTAATGCGAATTATTTTGTCGGCTTGACTTATATTTGATTTCATAATGAGGTTATTTTTATGCAAATGTTAGGTAAATAAGTTCAAAAAAGAATGATAAATATCAGTTTGATTAAAAATTTAATTCAATAAGCCAAGTTTGAATAAAAATTTAGGTAGAAAAATAATAATTCCGGCAAAAGCTACAGACATACTTACTATCAACACTGCAGATGCGGAAAGGTCTTTAATGGTTTTTATTTTAGGATTTGGGTTGGGTTCAGTCAAATTGCAAAGATTTTCAATAGCCGTATTAAAAGCTTCAGCACCTAATACTATCCCAATGCCTATAATACAGATTATCCATTCATAGTTTGAAATTTTTAACCAAAAACCTAATGCGATTGTTAAAATTGCGATTGTAGTTTGAATTTTTGCATTTTTTTCAAAGCGCAATAAAAACGTTATGCCTTGAATCGCAAACGAGAGGGATTTGAAAAATCGGATCATGATAACAAAAATACAATCTAATAGGTTCAAACTTGCACAATGCCGTTAGTTTATCCATAAGGTGGTAAATTCCATAATAAATAAATTGTTTTCTACACAAAATGGTATCTATTTTGCGTTATCAAATTTCAATGTATAAATTAAGTATTCTATTATTATTTAGTATTCCATGTTTTCTTCAAGCGCAGGATTTGGGAGTGGATGATCCAGTGGTTTATAAAAATAAAATATTAGACCCATTGGTTGAAACTGTTTTATTAAACAAAACGAGTGAAACTACCGATCCTGTGCCCATGATAAACCTTAATTCTGGCGAGCAATTACAATTAACTTTTGATATGCTGAAACCTACCAATGAGTTTTTACAGTTCACCATGATCCATTGCAACTCTAACTGGGAACCTAGCAATATGACCCAAAATGAATACCTCGCAGGAAATTATCAAAGTAACATAACGGATTATAAATTTAGTACAAATACGTATCAAAAATATGTTAGTTACAAATGCGTATTACCTACCCAAGATGTTTCATTTACCCGTTCGGGGAATTATATTTTAAAGGTTTACCGGAATTTTGATACCGAAGATTTGCTATTGGTAAGGCGTTTTATGGTGTTGGATCCAAAAGTAATTGTGACATCGAAGGTAAATAGTGCAACAGATGTTCGCTACCGTTTTTCAAAACAAGAGGTAGATTTTTGGGTAGATTTTAAAAATTATTTTATTCCCAACCCATATATTGATGTCAAAGCTTCTGTATTACAAAACTATAACTGGAGTTCAGCTATCACTAATCTAAAGCCCAATTTTGTAAGTAATGGTCAATTGACTTATAATTATGAAGAAGGAAATCTCTTTGGCGGTGGTAATGAATTTAGATATTTTGATATTCGTTCACTTCGTTTTTTTAGTATGAATGTGGCTGAAAAATATATTGACTCCATGAAAAATGCGGTATTAAAACCTGATCAAACCCGTGCACATTTGGCCTACTATAATCAGTTTGATTTTAACGGTCGCCGAGCTATTCAAAATAAAGATGGAACCAAAATAGTAGAGGATGGTGACTATGCCGTGGTGCATTTTTATTTAAAGGCTGACCATGAAATTAGTCCTAATGGGGTATATATTTTTGGCGAACTTACAGATTGGCAAATGAAAGAAAAATACAAAATGGATTTTCTGCCTGATAAAGGCTGTTATTTTAAGGCAGTTAAGTTAAAACAAAGCTACTACAACTATGAATATGTAACTCCTGCGGATGATGGTATAACTCCAGAATTGACCTTTACAGAAGGTGATCATTATGAAACCGAAAACGACTATGATATTTTTCTTTATCATAAAAACCAGCAGTTTGGTTATGATGAATTAATCGGTTACTTGCATATGAATACCAATACTAACAAGAGGTAATTATTGGTATTTTATAATTAATTGTGAATTATGCTTTCAAGTTTAGCATTTTCAAATTTGCAAAATATCTTAATTTTGCCTTTCAAGTGGAACTTCAATATCAAATAGCTTTAACCCTTGTTGATGGCGTGGGTCCAGTAATTGCAAAAAATCTTATTAGTTATTGTGGAAGTGCATCTGCAGTTTTTAAAGCTAAAAGATCAACACTTTTAAAAATTCCGGAAATTGGGGAGGTAACGGCCAAAGCAGTTTTAGCGTTTAGTGATTTTCAAAAGGCGGAAGATGAACTAAAGTTTATAGAAAAGCATAAAATTAAAACCTTTTTTTATGCTTCTTCTGATTATCCTTATCGGTTAAAAAGCACTGCAGATTGTCCTGTAGTTCTTTATCAATTTGGCAATGCTGATTTGAATGCTGATAAAATAATTGGAATCGTTGGCACCCGAAAACCTACCGAATATGGCAAGCAATTTTGTGAGAAATTATTAGAGGATTTGAACGGTACTGGAATAACTGTAATTAGCGGAATGGCCTATGGAATAGATGTTTGTGCTCATAAAGCGGCTTTGAAAAATAAATTGCCGACGATTGGAGTTTTGGCTCATGGGTTAGACCGATTGTATCCTGCCGACCATAAAAAATATGTTCAACCTATGATAGATGGTAAGGGAGGATTAATAACTGAATTTTTATCAGGTACTAATCCCGACCGTGAAAATTTTCCTAGAAGAAATAGAATTGTGGCGGGATTATGCGACGCTTTAATTGTTATAGAAACTGCACAACGAGGCGGTTCTATGATAACAGCTGAACTTGCCTGGCAATATGATAGAATTTTAATGGCGTTGCCCGGTCGGAGCAATGATGAAAAATCAACAGGTTGTAATTTTTTAATAAAAACCAATAAAGCCGAAATGATTGAAAATTCACTGGACTTGGTGAGATCATTAGGCTGGGATACATCATCAAGACTACCGCCATCGCAGCGCTCGTTGCCAATAGATTTGTCGCCTGAAGAAATATTATTGTGGGATTTATTTAAAGAAACCTCCTTAATGGAAATTGATGAAATAATTAGTGTTTCCAAATTTAGTAGTAGCCAGGCCGCATTAACTTTGTTGGATTTGGAATTTAAAGGATTAATAAAAACTTTGCCGGGAAAACGGTTTCAATTGCTATGATTCCAGAAAAGTTTCTGAATATAAAATTATCTCACTTTGAGTATATGCTTCCTGAAGAGCGTATTGCTCAAAAACCTTTGGAAAAACGGGATACCTCTAAATTATTGGTCTATAAAAAAGGTGAAATTGTAAATCTTTTATTTAATGAACTCCCTAAATTACTGCCAACGAATAGTCAATTGATTTTAAATAATGCCAAAGTTATTCCGGCACGATTGAATTTTTTTAGGGCCTCCGGGGCAAAAATTGAAGTATTTCTATTGGAGCCTGAAAGTCCGTTTTCCCAAATGGAATTAGCGTTAAGAGTTACTGATAAATGTATTTGGCATTGTATGATTGGAAATTTAAAACGGTGGAAAGATGATGAAATTTTAACTTTAAAATCACATGATTCAACCCGTGAAATTTCGTTAAATGCAAGGTTGATTTCAAAAGAAAAACAATTGGTAGAACTTAGTTGGGGTGGAGATTTACCCTTTAGTATGATTCTTGATTTGGCAGGAAAAACCCCTTTGCCTCCATATATAAAACGAGACGCTGAAGTTGCTGATTTAACTTCCTACCAAACGGTATTTGCAAAACAGGAAGGAGCTGTAGCTGCACCAACCGCTGGTCTTCATTTTTCGGACGAAGTGTTGGAAAGACTAATAAAAAAGGAAATAGAAACGGCAGAAGTAACTCTTTATGTCGGAGCGGGAACCTTTGCCCCAGTTAATGTAGAAGCAATGGTAAACCATGAAATGCATAGCGAAATGATTTCGGTAACGTCAGAAACAATAGAGGAACTTTTAGAAGATAAAATAAGAATAGCTGTAGGAACCACTTCCTTGAGAACATTGGAAAGTTTGTACTGGATGGGTGTGAAAATTCATAGGAATGAACATGAACCATTATCCATTGAAAAACTATACCCTTACCAATTTTTACATTTTCCCTTGACATGGAACGAATCTTTGGAGGTAATAAAAAACTACTTGCTCCGAATGAACCTAAAAGTAATTGCTGCCAAAACAGCTATCATGATAATGCCAGGGTATAAATTTGCCTCTGTAAAAGCCTTGATTACTAATTTTCATTACCCTAACACTACATTGATAATGCTAGTGGCGGCCTTTATAGGAGATGACTGGCAGAAGGTTTATAGCAATGCTTTAGAAAATAATTACCGCTTTTTAAGTTACGGTGATAGCAGTTTGATATGGTTAACTGAAGATTAATTTAATACACTTACTTTCTCTCTTTTTAAAATTTTATTTTCAGTATCTATTAATTCTACTATATAAATTCCTTTGCTTAAGCCTGAAATATCAATCGAAGAATTAGTAACCGGAAATTCTAAATTTTGGCCTGTGGCCGAAATTAATCTCACTTTAATAAGTTTATCTTTGGCTTTATCCGTAAAATTTATACTTCCTGTTGCTGGATTTGGATAAACCGAAATAAGTGAATTACTTAAAGTTTTCATTGATGCGCTAGGTTTAGAAAACTTAAGATTATCTAAAATAGCATATTCTCCTGCTACACCACCCACATTGAAATAGCTAATTCTTAACATGTAATATTTTGGGATTTCACCAGTATTAAATGAAATAGCCAAACTGCCGGAGGCAAATGAACTATTGTTGCCTGTTGAGGTCCAATTAAAGTCTCTTAAATCTTTTTTCTTCGAATCTTTAAAATAAATTTCTAGATAAAGTCCATTAAACTGAGAGGTAATATTATTATACACCTTATAGTCGAATGTAAGATTTCCAGGAGTGGAAGTAACTGAATCTTCTCTTGAAATATATGAACTAATTACCCCACCTGCATAAGACATGGTTCCAATTTGAATGGCATAACTTCCCACACTAGGTATGGAAACTTTTTTTACACTTGCGGTTATAAGTCCTACCGAATCGCATTGCCAGCCTACTGGTGCAAGTTTAGTATATCTTGTAGCCCAATTTTCAAAACTTGAATTGGTGATTAAAGGTTGTGCTAAGGAGAATAGGGAGTTAGCAATAATAGTAAGGAGTAAAGTCGTTTTTTTCATATTTTTTTCGAATTTCAAATGTATTGTTTAATTAATAATCTGCAAGTCTTTTTATTTTGACAATTCGTTCAGGCCCTTCGAGCTGTAGCGTCTTCCTTTCCAAATGGATTTTATTGGTAAAAAATAGAATAGCGATGTAATAAGGGTCATAAAAATCAAATACAATTCATATCCAAAATAAAAACTACTAATATTTTTAAATTTCAGTTTTGCTTTTGATACTAGAACCACAATAAATAAGGATTGCAAAGCAAATTTTAGAGTCCATATTTTTAAAGCTAACACAATATCGAAATAAGCAAAGACAAATAAAATTGGAATAAATAAACCGTAAATGATTAATAAGAGTTTCCAGTTTAGAGGCAATTCATTGGCACCCATCAACCACCGTTTTCGCTGGTGCATTATTTCCGTAAATGAAGAAACATAAGTTGCTAATCCCAACGATTCAGGATTTAAAAGGTTCCGCCATTGCCAACCTCGTGAGGTTACCTCTTTAAATAATTGATAATCTTCAGTTATTGAAAAATCAATATTTTCATAACCGCCGGTTTGCCAATAAGCCTCGGCTCTTATGGCCATATTATTGCCTACCGATGTGCATGAAACCCCAATATTTGCAAATGATTTAATGTAGCCCATAAAATGCAGCCAATCGATGCATTGAAAATTAGCGGCCCAACTTCCATCTTGGCAGGTTGAAGTTCCCGAGGTAATACCTACTTTAGGTGTAAAGCAACCTAATAATGATTTTATCCAAACCTTTGGTACAGCTACATCGCAATCGGTTATAAAATAAAATTCGCCGGTTGCTTTGTGGGCTAAATGTGCTAAAACATTGGCTTTTCCCAATGCTTTGCCAAGATTAGTTTCAATATAAAAAAGTTTAAAATTCGGTTTGTCTTTGATAAATTTTTCAACCCTTTGTTGGGTGGAATCTTCTGAGGCATCATTCCCTATCAAAATTTCAAGCTTTTCCGAAGGGTAATTGAGTTGTGAAAATGCTGTAAGGCATCGCTCAATGGTTTTGGCTTCATTTCGTGCAGCCAATAAAATAGATACTTTAGGCCAATCTTCAAATTTTTGAACAGGTTTATTATTGGGTAAAAACTGTGCGATTAAACTAAAAATTTGAATGCTAAAAAAAATGCCAACTATTCCCCAACATATTATTTGAAGAATTAATCCCATGTTTTAAAATAACGAACTTGTAAAATTGTTTTCACTCAAAAATTGAAGGTAGTTTGGTAAAAGATATTCCAAGTTTTTTTGAGCTTTAATACTATCATGAAATACTATAATGTCTCCTTTGTGAGTCAGTTTTTTTAACTGCCCTAACTTTATGGCTACGTCTAATTTTGGGTTCCAATCTTCAACCAATAAGCTCCACATTATAATATCGTATTGTTTTTTTAAATAACTTACCTGTGATGATTTTAAATGGCCGTGTGGCGGCCTGAAAAGCTTACTATCAAGGAGTTTGGAGCATTTCTCTATATTGTTAAAATAGGTTTTATTGTTGGTTTGAAACCCTCTCAAATGATTAAAAGTATGATTCCCTGTTTTGTGGCCCCGTTCCAAGATTTCATTATAGGTTTTAGGGTATTTTTGAACGTTATCGCCAATACAAAAGAAGGTAGCTTTAAAATCAAATTTATCTAACTCATCCATTACATATTTTGTAATTTTTGGATGTGGCCCATCATCAAAAGTGAGGTAAACTGAATTATCCGCAACCTGTTTGTCCCAAATCAAAGATGGGTAAATCCATTTCAGCAGTTGTGGCGTTTTGGTTGGAAGCAAAGCAATTAAGTTCTTTTTAACAAGAAGGCAACGAGATCACATCGTTTCATAAAGATTTGTTGTGTTCTTGTTGCCTTAGTATGATTTTATTTTTGGTTATGCCGTTGCAGCAGGAGCTGCTATAGTGGGTTTTACCTTTTCTCTTATTTTGGCTTCAATTTCATCCGCCATTTCAGGGTTGTCAAGTAAAAGTTGTTTTACAGCATCGCGGCCTTGACCGAGTTTAGTGCCATTATAACTATACCATGAACCGCTTTTTTGAACAATTTCTAAGTCGACCCCGATATCAACTATTTCACCAACTTTAGAAATTCCTTCCCCAAACATAATATCAAACTCTGCCATGCGGAAAGGTGGAGCAACTTTATTTTTAGCTACTTTTACTTTTACACGATTTCCCGTGGCATCCAATCCATCCTTAATTTGGTTCATACGGCGAATATCCAAACGAACGGAAGCATAAAATTTTAAAGCATTACCACCAGTTGTTGTTTCAGGATTGCCAAACATTACCCCGATTTTTTCACGCAATTGGTTTATAAAAATACAAATACAACCAGTTTTGTTGATTGTTCCGGTAAGCTTGCGCAATGCTTGACTCATCAATCGAGCCTGTAATCCCATTTTGCTATCACCCATATCACCTTCTATTTCAGCTTTTGGAACTAATGCTGCTACCGAGTCAATTACAATCACATCGATTGCTCCTGAACGAATTAAATTATCAGCAATTTCTAAAGCCTGTTCTCCGTCATCCGGTTGTGAGATAAGCATTTCAGCCGTGTTTATGCCAATTTTTTCGGCATATGATTTATCAAATGCATGTTCTGCATCAATAAATGCTGCGATACCCCCTTTTTTCTGGGCTTCAGCAATACAATGCATAGCAAGCGTGGTTTTACCACTGCTCTCAGGGCCGTATATTTCAATCACCCTGCCTTTAGGGAAACCGCCAACACCCAATGCCATATCCAAACCCAAAGAACCGGTAGATATAACCTCCATAGCTCCAATACTAGCATCGTCCATTTTCATTACAATGCCTTTGCCATAGCTTTTCTCTAATTTATCAATCGTGAGTTTTAATACTTTTAATTTTTCTAATTGTTCATTTTGGCTCATGCTTCAAAATTAATAATTAGCCATTTAACGTTAATTATTATTTGCAGTTTAATATCCACATTTTGTATTAGCCCCTTATTTTTGTAATCCTGAAATCGAATTCTTCTTTTGTAAATATTCCAGTAATACTTCTGTTAAGAAGATTATTGCTAGCGTTAATGCTGCTTGCAGTCGCCCGAATAGTTTTTTGGGTATTTAATGCCAATCAATTTGTTTGGCCCGGTTTTTTAAAGGCCTTTGAACTGCTGCTCTGGGGAGCACTTTTTGATATAATCAGCCTGTTTTATTGCCTTTCTCCATTTATTCTCATTCATCTCATTCCTGGTAAATGGTTCTATAATTCAAAGGTTCAAATTAGTGTTAAACTGTTTTTTAGTACAATTATTTTTATTCTCTTTACGCTAACTTGTATCGATGCGGGTTATTATCCTTTTTCAAAATCAAGGCTGAGTATAGAATTATTTCAGATGGCGGGAAATGAGGAGGTAAGTATTTTGAAATACGTATTGGATTATTGGTGGTTTGTTCCTGTTATTTTGATAATGGTTTATTGTAGTTGGAAATTATATCCTGCCGCCAATTCTAAGTCAAAATTAGATTGGTATTTTCAAATACCACTTAATATTTTTGTTTTAGCATTATTGATTTTAACAATTAGAGGTGGCCTTCGCTTAAAACCTTTGCGCAGCATTGATACTGCATTGTTTGTGCCATCTACCCATGCTCAATTGGCTATTAGTACTGGGTTTAATTTTATTGAATCGTTTCAATCTGAAAAAATAGAAGTTCCTAAATATTATGATGATAAAAAAATAAATGAAATAATGGCTGGTGATTATTATAATTTACAAAATAACATCATCATAAAAAAGAAAAATATAGTGATTCTTATATTGGAAAGTTTTGGTAAAGAATATTCATTTCCCGAAACGGAAGAGGCCATTTCTTACACGCCTTTTTTGCAACAATTGTCCACCGAAAGTATATTTTATTCGAGAGCTTACAGTAATGGGTCTCGCAGTGTCGATGCTATTCCGGCTATTTTGGAAGGGGTTCCAAAACTTACAAAAACCGACTTTATGTATAGCAATTATATAAAAAACACTACTCCTGGTTTTCCTTTTTACTTAAAAGATAAAGGATATGAATGTGGATTTTATCACGGAGGAAAAAACGGGACTTTGGGTTTTGAAGCCTTCTTGAAATCCAGAGGATGGAGTTATTTTGGTAAAGACCAATACCAAGGAGCCACAGCTGATTTTGATGGTCAATGGGGGATTTATGACGGGCCTTATTTACTGTATGTGGCTAAACAATTAAGTCAAACCAAACAACCATTTGTAGCTTCAGTTTTCACCTTGAGTAGTCATCATCCTTACACCTTACCAAAAGATTATAAAGACAGTTTTAAAGCGATAAAACAACCCATTCATCAAACCATCAGGTATTCGGATCAATGTTTAAAAAAGTTTTTTGAAACCATTAAAAATTCGCCTTGGTATAATGAAACTATATTTATTATTACAGCTGATCATAGTAGTGAAAATTTCACAAAGCGATATCAAAGTCATGATGGGAAATACGAAATTCCACTTCTCGTTTTTGAGCCTTCAAAGAAAATCCCCAGTAAAGTGAATAGTATCATTCAACATATTGACATCATTCCAATGGTTTTATCAAAAGTTGGATATTCTGGTAAAATTTTTACATTAGGAACGTATTTTCAAAAAGATAAAATGGCGTTTCAAAATGAGGAAGGGAGTTATCAAGCGATAACAAATAAATTGAGCTATACATTTGATGGAAATAAATTTAAAGGAGATGCAAAAACCTTAATTGTCTCCGATTCAATGCAATTTATTTTGAAGGCAAAAATTCAGGATTATAATTACAGGTTGGTGAATAACAGGTTTTATTAAATGATGCAACAAATTAAAAAAGGCCAGCGGGTTTTTATAGCTCCAAATGCCATAGTGCTAGGAAAAGCTACTCTAGGTGACGATGTTTCCATTTGGTTTGGAGCGGTGATTCGGGCTGATAATGATAATATTACTATTGGCAATAGAACCAATATTCAGGATAATGCCGTGTTGCATGTGGATGAAGGTTTTTCAGTTACAATTGGGCACAATTGTATTGTTGGCCATTTGGCAATAGTGCATGGGGCTACTTTAGGAAACCATGTAATGGTAGGAATGCACAGCACGATTATGAACGGGGTTGAAATTGGAGACTTTTGTATTATCGGAGCCAATTCTTTAATAACTGCGGGAACCAAAATTCCTCCATATTCATTGGTTATGGGAGCTCCGGCTAAGGTGATAAAACAACTGAATGATGAACAAATAGAAGCTATAAAGCAAAATGCAGAGCGCTATGTTAAATTGAAGAATGAGTACTTATTTCAGTTGCTTTAAAGCAACTGCAATAGATGAATAGATGTATTTTTGCATTAAATATCATGACAAAACAAGAAACACTTCATAAAATTTTAAACCCACGAGAAAATAAAAACACATTTTTTATTTTGGCGGGGCCGTGTGCCATTGAAAGTGAGCAAATGGCTATGGATATTGCCGGTAGGATTTTGGAAATTACCACCAAACTAGGTATTCCGTATGTTTTTAAAGGTTCCTATCGCAAAGCCAACCGAACTAGTTTGACTTCTTTTACTGGAATTGGGGATGAAAAAGCCTTGGAAATATTGGCCAAAGTGGGAGCAACCTATAATATTCCAACAGTTACCGATATTCATGAAAGCAATGAAGCGGCTATGGCGGCTAAGTATGTAGATGTGTTACAAATTCCTGCATTCCTTTTCCGACAAACGGATTTATTAGTTGCTGCAGCCAATACCGGAAAAATAGTAAATATTAAAAAAGGCCAATTTGCAGCCGCATCAGCTATGAAATTTGCGATGCAAAAAGTATTGGATAGCGGAAATAATCAAGTGATTTTAACAGATCGTGGCAATATGTTTGGCTACGGCGATTTGATAGTAGATTACAGAAATATCCCAGAAATGCAAGCCATGGGAGCACCTGTGGTTATGGATATTACCCATAGTTTGCAGCAACCCAACCAAGGCAGCGGCGTAACCGGTGGCAAGCCGGAATTAATCGAAACTATAGCTAAAGCAGCTATTGCTGTGGGTGCTGACGGCCTGTTTGTAGAAACTCACCCAAATCCTGCGGAAGCTAAAAGCGACGGAGCTAATATGTTAAAATTAGATTTGTTGGAGCCTTTGTTGGTGAAGCTTCTCAGGATTAAGCAGGTGTTGTGATGGGGTGATTTTAAGATTTGAAAATGTTTTGGGTATAAAAAGTACGTCTCAGGTCGCTAAATGGTAAAGGTGAGATGAAATAAGATTAATTAATCGAATTATTCCTCCAACTAAATCCTTTTTTAATCTTTAATTTTTATGTACCTTTTTAATTCTAATATCGAGTTCACTATCCGGCCAAAAGTCTCTAGGGTCTGAACATATATATATACTACTTTGAGATTTAACCCATTTTTTGCCTTAAGTTTTTCTGCCCAACTTCGAGTCAACTCATCATTTAACTTTCCTGCAAATGTTGCCCAAGTAAGTAGAATTGTATATTCTGCTCCGGCATTATCAAAATGAAATCTTTCCCCTTGAAGAGTTCTTAACTCCAAAAGAAGGGTGGAGATATTGATAGTGTCAATTGTAATTGTTTGTGAAGTATCAGTAAATTGGTCAATGAAATCAATTTTAGAACCTGAACATATTGATAATTTTTTTGGTGAAATCATTTGTCCTTCCTTATTGAATATCATCAAATTATTGACAGATGTATTTCTTTTAAAGTAATCATAAAAGCCTTGACTTGTTATTGCATAATGTTCAAAATATTTAAGGTGATGTTTAGCAATGCTTTTATTTACTCTAGTTAAACCTATTATTTTGGGATTTTTGAACCCATAAACCACTTTTATAATCGAAGTACATTGGGTCATTAATGAGCTAATAAGTATTATAATAATCAGATTTTTAAGATTTTTCATTGGTTTAAAGTTTCTATATTTAATACAATTACAATGACCAATTGTCTCGGAAGGTAACAGATTCTTTGTTAAGATAAGATTCAAAATTAACCATTAATAATTCATTATTCCTTGTTGTTTATCGTTTTAAATTGTAGGAAGTTTGCACCATAAATTTATGGAACATTTACAAAAATCTATCGAGCAAGCTTGGGATAACAGGGAGTTATTAAAGGAATCATCCGTTCAGGCAGATATTCGTGTAGTAATAGAACTTTTAGATAAAGGAAAACTTCGTGTAGCCGAGCCAACCACTGATGGCTGGAAAGTGAACGATTGGGTAAAAAAAGCTGTGATTTTATATTTCCCTATTCAAAAAATGGAAACCTCTCATGCCGGCCCAATGGAGTTTCATGATAAAATGCCTTTAAAAAATCATTATGCTGAGTTGGGAATTCGTGTGGTTCCTCATGCCGTGGCAAGGCATGGAGCCTATATAGCTTCGGGCGTTATTTTAATGCCAAGTTATGTAAATATTGGTGCTTATGTAGATAGCGGAACTATGGTGGATACTTGGGCTACCGTAGGCAGTTGTGCTCAAATAGGCAAACATGTTCACTTAAGTGGTGGCGTAGGAATTGGCGGAGTTTTAGAGCCAGTTCAGGCAGCTCCAGTAATTATTGAAGACGGTTGTTTTATTGGTTCACGGTGTATTGTGGTAGAAGGAGTGAGGGTTGGGAAAGAAGCGGTTTTGGGAGCCGGAGTTACTTTGACCTTAAGTACTAAAATTATTGATGTAACCGGTGCCGAACCAAAAGAATACCGCGGTTATGTGCCTGAAAGAAGTGTGGTAATTCCCGGAACTCAAATGAAACAATTTGCCGCTGGTGAATACGGTGTTCCATGCGCTTTAATTATAGGTCAACGCAAAGCTAGTACCGATTTAAAAACTTCATTGAATGATGCGTTGCGTGAACATAACGTGGCGGTGTAATTAATTACGAATTAAGAATCAGGGATTTTCTAGACCAATTACTAAACAACTATCTATTCATTGACTTCAAATATAAAAATAGGCTTTGATGCCAAGCGACTTTTTCTTAACCAATCCGGATTGGGAAATTACAGCCGTTGGTTGGTTCATGGATTGATTAATCAATTTCCAGAAAACCAATACCATTTATACACGACCAATATTTCCAATGTTCAAAAGGATTTTGTGGGAGAAAATATTCATACCCATTTGCCTCCCAATTTATTTAAAGGTTTTTGGCGCAGTAAAGGAATTAAGAAAGATTTATTAAAAGATAAAATACAGGTTTATCATGGCTTGAGTAATGAACTGCCAATTGGCATTGAAACAAGTGCAATACGAACCATAGTAACAATTCACGATTTAATTTTTAAGGTACATCCCGAATATTACAATCCGATTGACCGGGCTATTTATGACCGAAAATTTAGAAGTGCCTGCGAACGTGCTGATAAAATTGTGGCTATAAGCAACCATACGAAAGAGTGTATTATTAAATACTATAAAATTGATGCCGATAAAATTGAAGTCATTTATTTGGATTCATCAGAGCGATTCCATAGCCCGGCTGATTCTAAAATGATTGAAGCGGTAAAACGAAAATATGATTTAATAAAACCTTTCTTTTTGAATGTAGGAGCCATTGGTGGAAGAAAAAATCAATTGCGATTGGTGGAAGCTTTTGCATCAATTTCAAATCAAGTGGAATATGACTTAGTGTTGGTTGGAAGGGCAGGAAAAGATTCAGAAGCGATAAAGAATATACTAATTAAAAACAATCTTCTCGATAGAGTGAAACATCTCAATTCAGTAAATGATGAAGAATTATTTCATTTATATCATGCTAGCTATGCTACAGTTTATCCTTCCTTGTATGAAGGGTTTGGGATCCCTATAATTGAAAGTTATCGCTGTGGTAAGCCAGTCCTTACCTCTAAAGGAAGTTCATTAGAGGAGGTTGCCGGGCAGTCGGGATTATTATTTGATCCTGAAAATTCAGAGGATATAGCTTCAATGCTCCTTAAATTAACCGATGAAAATACTTACCAACATTTAAAAAAATCAATTTCTAAAGAATTAGAACGATTTAATCCTCAAATATTAATAGAAAGGTATTCGGATGTCTATAGAAATCAGTGAATTTAATCGCAGATTATTATTTATAATCATTATAAATAAAATATCTTAAAAAATATTTATTAACTAACCAATAATAATAGCAAAATAGAAATATTTTTGCGGACTTATCATTATTTACAACTAATACATACAAAACCCTATAAGGATGCATAGACCATTATCCGGAAAACTCAAAAAATTACTTTTTATTACATCTGCATTTTTGCTTTTTAATTTGGTAAATGCTGCTGCCATTAAAGAAAGTATTTCAGGTAAAGCAATTGACGATGCTACAATTACCGCAGGTAAAACCCTTTTCGAAGGGAAATGTCAAAGTTGCCACGCACTTAACAACAAATTAGTTGGACCTGCCTTAAAGGATGTGCACAAACGTAGGTCCTACGAATGGTTAACTAAATGGATCAAAAACAACGAAGCTTTTAGAAAAAGTGGAGATAAGGATGCCATCGACCTATTTGAAAAAAACAATAAATTGGTAATGACCAATTTTACTGATTTGAAGGACGATGAAATAGCCTCTATTGTAATGTATATTGAAGATGCGAGTGCTGGCGGAGGTTCTGCCTCTGGTGCTGCCGCACCAACAGTAATTGAAACCTCACCTTTAGATCAAAATGTTGTAAGTAAAGTTAATTGGGTTTTGATATTACTATTTGTATTGGTAGCAATCATACTTTTTATGATTGTGAAAATTATAGATCAGGTATCATTAATACGAGGTAAAGATATTATAAAATGGAATAGTGTAAATGCCATCATTTGCCTTGTATTTATGGTTGTTGGTTTTATTGCCTGTGGATGGGAGTTTTATGCTCATGGTAAATTAACACTACCAGAAGCTGGAACAGAACACGGTAGAAAACTTGATCAAATGTTCAATATCACCCTATTTTTTACAGGTATTGTCTTTGTTATTACTGAATTTTTATTGTTTTGGTTTGCATACAAATACAGAGCCCGTAAAGGACATACAGCTTATTATTATTCGCATAATAATAAAATTGAGGCGATTTGGACTCTTATTCCAGCGATAGTTTTGACAATCTTAGTTATCGGAGGGTTAAAAACTTGGAATGGAATTACTAACAACCCTGAAAGAGATAAATTTAATGTTGAAATATTTGGTTATCAATTTGGTTGGACAGCCCGTTATCCTGGAGGAGATGGTAAACTAGGGAAAACAAATTGGAACTTAATTTCAAATGATAATTTGTTGGGAGTGGCAATAAAAGATAAGGCTGAGCAATTAATTCCTTTATTAGAGCAAGACATTAAGGATTTAGAAATACTAAAGAAAGGCTTGCCGCAAAAACTTGAAGAATTAAAAACGACGTTAGGTGGGTTGGTAGATGAGGAAAGAAAAATGCATCTTTCTAAAATAGCAGAAATTGAAGATGGAACTGCAGTGACAGATATTGAAAAAACTATCACAAACCGTAAAATTCAAATTAGTAGGATTAAAGTTTCATTGGAAAATGAAAATGCCAATGTTTTTTATGACAATACTGGGTTAGATGATATTATTGTAAATAATGAAATACACATCCCAGTAAACAAAACGGTAACATTTAAATTCCGCGGAAGAGATGTCATACACTCTGCCTACATTCCAATGTTTCGCAGTCAGATTAACGTTGTTCCAGGTTTGAATACTGAAGTTGTTTTTAAGGCAATCGAAACTACGAAAGATAAAAAAGCAAAACTTCAAAAACCTGATTTTGAATATTGGCTATTATGTGCCAAAATTTGTGGAGCAGGCCATTTTAATATGAAACTTAAAATTGTGGTAGATACAGAAGCAGACTATAATAAATGGATAGCTAGTCAAGCTGGTGCTTTTACTAAGCAGCCTGAAGCACCTGTAGAAAAAGAAATTCAAAAAGATTCAACTCAAAAATCAGTAGTTATTAATTAAAAAGAAAGCATGAGCCAAACAGCAACACATAACGCACAAGGTCATGATGATCATGGTCACCATCACAAAGAAAACTTTATTACAAAGTATGTTTTCTCACAGGACCATAAAATGATTTCAAAACAATTCCTTATTACAGGTATAATAATGGGATGTTTTGGAATGTTAATGTCTATATTATTTCGTTTACAATTAGCGTGGCCTGATTCAAGTTTTCCGATTTTGGAAACCTTATTAGGTAGTAAATGGGCTCCAGGAGGAAAATTAGATTCTTCTTTTTATATGGGCCTTGTTACTATTCACGGTACCATAATGGTATTTTTTGTATTGACGGCCGGACTAAGTGGAACCTTCAGTAATTTATTAATTCCATTGCAAGTTGGTGCTAGGGATATGGCTTCACCATTTATGAATATGCTTTCATATTGGTTTTTCTTCGCCTCATCTGTAGTTTTAACTGCAAGTGTTTTTATTGAGTCAGGACCTGCAGCAGGTGGATGGACAGTTTACCCTCCATTAAGTGCATTGCCAAAAGCAATGCCTGGTTCAGGATTAGGAATGACCATGTGGCTTATAGCTATGATATTGTTTATCGGATCAGCCCTTTTAGGCGGTATAAATTATATTACAACAGTACTAAATATGAGAACTAAAGGTATGTCGATGAATAGAATGCCACTAACGATATGGGCTTTCTTTTTTACAGCAATTCTTGGTTTATTATCATTCCCTGTATTATTAGGTGGATCATTGCTTCTTGTGTTTGATAGAAGTTTCGGAACTAGTTTTTACCTAAGTGATATTTTCTTAAACGGTGAAGGTGCTCTTGCTAATAGCGGAGGAAGTCCGATACTTTTCCAACATCTTTTTTGGTTCTTAGGACACCCAGAGGTTTATATAATAATACTTCCAGCGTTGGGAATCACTTCAGAAATTATAGCTGTAAATGCTCGTAAACCTATTTTTGGATATACCGCTATGGTTATTTCAATTATTGGTATAGCGTTCCTTTCATTTATAGTATGGGGACATCACATGTTTATTACCGGTATGAATCCTTTACTTGGGTTGGTATTTATGGTATTTACCTTAATTATTGCAGTACCATCGGCGGTAAAAACCTTTAATTATCTAGCGACATTATGGAGAGGAAATATTCAGTTTACCCCAGCCATGTTATTTGCTATAGGTTTAGTATCCTTCTTTATAAGTGGTGGTTTAACAGGTATTTTCTTAGGAAATGCTGCTATTGATATCCAATTGCACGATACCTATTTTGTGGTTGCTCACTTTCACCTTGTAATGGGTTGTGCCGCGATATTTGGTATGATGGCAGGTATTTACCATTGGTATCCACGTTTATATGGTCGGACAATGAATAAAACATTAGGGTATATGCACTTTTGGTTGACGTTTGTTTCGGCCTATATGGTGTTTTTTCCAATGCACTTTATTGGATTAGCAGGAGTACCTCGTCGTTATTATCAATTCTCAGTATTGCCTGAATTTGGAGTATGGGATGATGTAAACATATTAATTACCATGGCAGCTATTTTAGGCGCAACTGCACAACTTTTATTCTTATATAATTTCTTTAGCAGTATATTCTTTGGTAAAAAATCAGATCAAAATCCTTGGAAATCAAATACCCTTGAATGGACTGCTCCTGTTGAGAGGTTGCATGGTAACTGGCCAGGTGCTATTCCAACAGTTCACCGTTGGCCGTATGATTATAGTAAGCCTGGATACGAGGATGATTTTATTCCTCAAACTGTTCCTGATGATGGAAATGAAGAAGAAATTGCACATCAGCATACCACTGCTCCAATTATGCCGGAAAGTACTGATAAATCTGAAGTTGTTCATTTTTCAGCTTTACTCTCAAGATGGTTTGGCTTTAGAAATTCATAATAGTTGGTTACCAACAAAAGGATAATGATTAGGACAATAACCGCAGATAATTCGTTTAACATTAAAGCTAAATTGGTCGATTATGGCCAATTAGTTAAAATGCGTTTAACATTTACTGTCGTGTTATCTGCTGTTTTGGGTTATTTAATAGCCTTTCAAAATGGAATAGATTTTCAAGCCATGCTTGCGTTAACAATTGGTGGATTTTTAGTAGTTGGTTCTGCAAATGGTATAAATCAAATTATTGAAAAAGATTTCGATAATAAAATGCTTCGAACCAATAACAGACCTCTGGCAACAGATCGAATGTCAATTGGTGAGGCTGTAATATTTTGTACAATAACAGGTGTATCAGGAGTTGCTATTCTTGGTAATTATCTTAATCAATTAAGTGCTATTTTAGGTTTAGTATCCTTAGTTTCCTATGCATTTCTTTATACTCCATTAAAAAGATATTCATCTTTTGCTGTATTTGTAGGAGCATTTCCTGGGGCAATTCCTCCATTGTTAGGTTGGGTAGCTGCTAGAGGTACTCTTGATATGGGTGGTATTTCACTTTTTGCTTTGCAATTTATTTGGCAATTTCCACATTTTTGGGCCATTGCATGGATATTAGATGATGATTATAAACGTGCTGGATATAATTTATTGCCTTCCAAAGATGGGAGAAATAAAAAATCAGCTCTTTTAACAGTTTTATATACATTAGCATTAATTCCTATTTCAGCGACTCCATTTTTTATAGGTATTTCAGGAAGTATTTCACTTTCGGTTGCCATTGTATGTGGAATCTTACTTTCTATTCAGGCAATAAGACTTTTCAATTCATGTGAAATTAAAGAAGCCAAAAGGCTTATGTTTTATTCTATAATTTATAACCCTGTTGTTTTATTAGCCTTTTTTATTGATAAAATATGATTGTAGTGCAGAAAAGTGAGTATGAATTTGATACCAAAAGGGTAAATCCTAAAATATTTGCTATGTGGCTAGTAATAGTGGCAATAGTAATGTTATTTGCTGGGCTAACAAGTGCATATATTGTAAGAATGGGAGAAGGAAATTGGTATAAATTTACGCTTCCAGTTCAGTTCTTATATAGCACTATTGTTATTATTTTTAGTAGTATTACAATGTGGTGGGCTTATCGTTCCGCCAAAAATGATGATATTAATCAAGTTAAAATTGGGTTAATTACCACTTTTATTCTTGCACTTGGTTTTTGTTACCTTCAGTATTTAGGTTGGAAAGCAATGAATGCAATGGATTTGTTTTTTGCAGATGATATTCATGGAGACAAGGTTTCTGCCTCCTTTATTTATGCGCTTTCGGGATTGCACCTAGCTCATATGCTTGGAGGTGTATTATTCCTTTTTATTCAAATAATCAGAGCCTTTAGGCACAGGATTCATAAGAAAAATCTATTATCAACAAATATGTGTAATACTTATTGGCACTTTGTTGGTATACTATGGGTTTATTTATTTTTATTTTTTTATTTTGCACACTGAAAATTATATGTCAACAGATACTTCAGCAACAGTTTCAACAAAAAAAACATGGTCAGGTGGTCGTTCCCCTTTCAACGTGAGTTACGGAAAATTAATGATGTGGATTTTTCTACTATCTGATGCATTTACATTTTCTTCCTTATTAATAGGCTACGGAGCCGTCAGGTTTAGTTATCCTGTTCCCCCCCCTATGGTTGAAAAGTTATCTCCTATGTCGGACCTAACTCAAAAGTATGGTCACAACTTTGTAGAGAAAATGCAAGAAATAGGTGCTTTTGATGAAAGTCATTGGCCAGCACCGGAATTGGTTTTTAACCACTTTCCATTTCTTCATGGTATTCATTTACCATTAATGTTTGTTAGTTTGATGACATTTATACTCATTTTTAGTTCAGTAACGATGGTACTTGCTGTGGAAGCAGGGCATCGTATGGATAAGAAAAAGGTAGGAATTTATATGTTTTACACAATACTTGGTGGGCTTGCGTTCCTAGGTTGTCAAGCATGGGAATGGACTCAATTTATAACAGAAGGGGCTACATTATCACATAATCCATTTGGTCCAGCTCACTTTGCAGCATTATTCTTTATTGTTACAGGGTTTCATGGATTTCACGTATTTAGTGGTGTAGTATTTAATTTCTTAATATATGTTAATACTAAGCGCGGCATGTATGAAAAACGAGGCCATTATGAAATGGTAGAAAAAGTAGGATTGTACTGGCACTTTGTAGATCTAGTGTGGGTATTTGTATTTACATTCTTCTATTTGATTTAAATTTCTTAAGATTTTATAAAAAATAATTTAGCAACTTAATATGCATAACGATAACTCAAACGAATACATTCCAGAAACTTATATCCCTCACGTAGAGAGTAATGGGACCAAGGAAATTTGGAGAACTTTAATAATTCTTTCAGTTCTTACAGTAGTAGATATTGTACTTTATTTCTCTATGCCACCTCTTGGTGGATTAAGAAATATCACTTTCATAATTTTAGGAATTGTTAAAGCTTATTACATTGTAGCATCTTTCATGCATATGAAGCATGAGAAGATTGACCTTGCCGCATGCATAATTGTTCCTTTTTTGCTTGTTTTGGGCTTGGTGGCCGGTCTCCTTTCCGAAGGAAGCTTCTGGTTGGCTAATTAATGAAGCAATTTCTTAAAATATTTATTGTTGGTGCCATTCTTATTGGCCCTCTAGTTTGGGGATTACTTTGGAAATATAGTAAAACATCCTATAAAAAACTCCCCATAATGGGTAGTATTGAAATGACGGGAGATACCACTCCTTGGCTTGTACCTAATTTTTCTTTTATCGATCAAAATGGCGATTCAGTAACACAGAAAGATTTTGACGGAAGTATTTACGTAGCTAATTTCTTTTTTGCAACGTGCCCTGATGTTTGCCCTCGAATGAATAGGAATTTACATTTGGTATATGAAAAATTTAAACTAGAGCCTAAAGTTATGTTTATTTCTCATACCGTACATCCTGAACATGATACTGTTGCTGTTTTAGCTGAATATGCTAAAAAACTACAGGTGGATAATAAAAAGTGGCATTTTGTGACTGGAAGAAAAAAGGAAATTTATACGTTGGCTGCGGAAAGTTATAAGGCTATAGCTGTTGAAGGAAATAAGCCAGCTAAATTTATTCATAGCGATAAATTAATTTTAGTAGACAAGGAAAAACATATTCGCGGAATATATGACTCTCAGGATTTTAGTGATGTATTGCGTTTAGAAGATGATATAATAATTGTTTTAAAAGAATATCATGATAAAAAGTAACGAACGCACTATATTTAGAATTGTTTTTTCAATCTCCATATTGGTTTTTCTTTTAGTAATTGTATTGAATAAAAAAATTATTCCAGTACCAGATACTATTCCATCTTTTGCTTATTCATTGCCCAAACTCAATGCGTTCATTAATGGAACTTGTTTCATTTTGCTGCTTATTTCATTTTATTTTGTGAAGAGGAAACAATATAAAACGCATCAAAAAATTAATGTTGTAGCCTTTTTTCTATCGGCATTATTTCTTATCTCTTACGTTACCTATCATTATTTAGTGCCAGAAACAAAATATGGTGGTGACGGAATACTTAAATCAATCTATTATTTTATTTTAATAACTCATATAATTTTAGCCGCTATTGTGCTACCACTTGTTCTTCTATCTTTTTATTATGGGTTGGGTGATAATAGAATAAAACATCGAAAAATAGTGAAATGGAGTTTTCCAATTTGGGTTTATGTTACATTTACAGGTGTTTTAGTTTATCTATTACTATCTCCTTATTATAATTTTCCTATTTAAATTGAAAAATTTAATACAGAGGATACTGCAGGCCTTTCTTGGTTTTGAGCGATATCTCTATTTTTTTTCGAAATATAAAATTAAAACCTTGAAATGGGACAAGGGTGAAAAAGACTTCTTCTATTTTATAAATTTAATACCTAAAGATTCTAATGTATTAGACTTAGGAGCCAATATTGGAATAATGACTTACCATCTAAGTAAACACGTAGGTCTGGGCAAAGTATTTGCTTTTGAACCAATTCCATGGAATGCAAATACCCTTCGAAAAATTATTACACATCATCATCTTGAAAATGTATCGATTTATGAAATGGCACTAGGTAATAATTCTGAACCATTACGGATGGTGATACCGGTGGTTAATGGTGTTAAAAAACAAGGATTATGTCATGTTATTTCTCCAGATATAACTGAATTTAATGATGGAATAATTGTAGAGGTAGAACAAAAAACGATAGATTCTATGTTAGATTTGCTAGCTGCCGGAATTTCAGCGATAAAAATTGATGTAGAGAATTTTGAATTTCAAGTTTTTAAAGGGGCCGAACAGTTAATACTGAATAATCGTCCAATTATATATTGTGAACTTTGGGACAATCAAAATCGAAATAATTGTTTTAATTTTTTTAAATCGATTAATTATAATATTATGGTAGTGTTTAACCAGAACCTTGTTAACTTTGAGCCAAGTTTACATTTGACCCAAAATTTTATCTTTATTCCTGAAAATTTTAATCATGCGAAATAGAATTATAACACTTTTTATTTTAATATTTTTAGTTTTAGCTCCCTATTCAAATGCACAGTGCCCCATGTGCAAAACTTCGATTGAGAGTGCTATGAAAGATAAAAATAATACAAAAGGAAGAGGGCTCAATAAAGGGATTCTTTATTTGTTAAGTGTGCCTTATTTAGCTGTTGGTATTGCTGGAATAGCTTGGTATTATAATAGTAGAAAGAAACAAATTAAATAATTATGTCGTCAAATAATGGTTTTTTCTCTTCACTTTTTGCAGGTAAATGTCCAAAGTGCCGAACAGGAAAAGTTTTTACACATCCTTTCTATAATATAGTTAATCATGGTAATGTTCATAAAAATTGCCCAGTTTGTGGAGTTAAGTTTGAACCGGAGCCTGGCTTTTTTTGGGGAGCTATGTATTTTACATATGCGCTAAATGTTGGAGTATCTATTATTACAGGATTTACACTATTTGTCTTTTTTGGCGACCCCGAACTTTGGATTTATATATCGGTTATTATTCCACTAATATTGCTGCTTACACCAATAATGGTTAGGTTTTCAAGACTTTTAATGATGTATCTTGCTGCACCTTATCGAAAGTATAATCCTGCTGCTGCATCTAAATAAAAGCACTTATTTTCTATTTCACAAGACTATAAATTAATGTTTTAATTGATAGTATAAGGTAATTGTTTGTTAATTAGAATTAGTATATTTGCCCGCTAACAAATTAAATTTATGAAAAACATTTTTAAACTTAACTTAATCCTTCTTGTCGGATTCATTGTATCCATTACATTCTTTTCTTCTTGTAAAAAAGAGACCCAAAATGACTTGAACCTTAATAATGACAATTTAGATAAACCAGTTTTTGTAGGTAATAAACCGGGAACTAGTTACGTTGCCAATCAAGTTTTGGTTAAGTTCAAAAAAGAGGCTAATCCCGAGGTTGTTAATCTAGTTTATGCGAAAATTGGTGCTTCTGTCGAGGAAAGAATACTTACCTCAGCAATGGTTGAAGCCGGTGATTTGGATGGTATAGTACTTGTGAATGTTGTAGGTGATATTTTTGAAGCTATAAATAAACTTAAGGCAATGCCAGAAGTTGAATATGCCGAACCCAATTATATCTATACACATTATGCTACTTCCAATGACCCTTATTTTATAGGTACTGTTGGAAATCTTTGGGGAATGTGTGGAGATGCAAGTTCACCAGCAAATAAATTTGGAAGTCAAGCAGCTGAAGCTTGGGCAAATGGTAAAACTGGTTCATCTGAAGTAATTGTTGCTGTAATTGATGAAGGCATTATGAATACTCATGAAGATTTAGCCGCGAATTGTTGGGTAAATCCATATGAAACAATAGGTGATCGTAAGGACAATGATGGAAATGGCTTTGTTGATGACAAATGGGGTTGGGATTTTGTCGGTAATAATAATACTACATTTGATGATGCCAACGATGATCATGCGACTCACGTAGCTGGAACCATTGGTGGAATTGGCGGAAATAGTAAAGGTATTGCTGGTGTTAATTGGAATATTAAAATGATTTCATGTAAATTTCTTGGTACTAATGGCGGAACATTAGCTAATGCTATAAAAGCAGTGGATTATGTAACAGATCTTAAAACAAGACATAACATGAATATTGTAGCCACAAATAATTCATGGGGTGGAGGCGGATTTAGCCAAGGTCTTTTAGATGCAATAAACAGGGCTAATGCAAAAGATATTCTTTTTATTGCGGCCGCCGGAAACAGTGGAACTGATAATGATGCTACCCCAAGTTACCCATCAAATTATTCAAGTAATAATGTGATTGCTGTGGCGGCTATAACCTCTTCAGGTGATTTAGCTTCTTGGTCTCAATATGGAGCCACATCCGTGGATATAGGTGCACCAGGCTTAGGTATTTATTCAAGTTTACCTGTTAACAGCAAAGGAAAGATCGTATCAGGATACGGTAATTATAGTGGAACTTCAATGGCCACACCACATGTAACTGGTGCCGCAGCATTATATGCATCTACTCATTCAGGAAGTTCAGCAACTACTATCAAAGCCGCAATTTTAAATTCAGCAATATCTACAAGTTCTCTGTCAGGAAAATGTGTGACAGGGGGAAGACTTGATGTAAGTGGATTTTAATAAAAATAAAGATTTAAATTTTAGTTTTTCCAAGCTTATAAATTAAAATATCTTTATTTTCTGATAACAATTGATATTGAGGTAATTCCGAAAACTCTCTTTTGATAACCACCAAATATTTATAATTTTTTTTAATTAAAAAGTTCATATAGCTTGTATCTAATGTTTGCTCTTTAGACAAGCCCCAACCTTTGCGATGCGCAAAATATATGTATTGAGGTCCCGTGTTTCCCGCCATAGCTATCTTCTCAGCTTTTGGAACTACTTTGTTAATTTCTGTGTTAAGTGTTAGTTTGAATTTTTCACTGTCTTTTATAAAAAAATCGTTTTGTTGGTTAGCAATCGATTCAATACTAATCAAGGCCAATAACCAAGGATAAATTTTTGATGGAATATTTGATAAACCAATACCACCTATAAGGGCCATTACAGGCACAAAAGGAATAATATAGTAATTGTGCAAGGCAAATACATTTCCCGTTTTTAAAATGAAAGCTATGAATACAGGAAAGGTAACACCTAATATTATAAGAGGTAGATTTATTTTGTTTTTTATACAATGATACAGCCCGTACAAAAATGTGGCAAAGGCTATAAAACTTTGAAATGCCGTAAAATAAAATTGTTCCAAAGCTTTATTCCAAAATGGCATGGATTCCTGAAGGCCTTCTTTTAAGGTTCTTGGAAAAAACAATTGATACCACCAGGTTCTAAACAAATATTCATCCCAAACAAAGTACCACCAATAGCCAATTGATAAAACAGCAAGTGAAGTTACAACTAATGAAAGTTTTGGAAGCCATATATTGGTTTTTGAAAAAATTGGCAAAACCAAAATACTAAATGCAAAAATAGCCGGAAGCTTAGCCAATACGGCCAATGAAGCCAAAATTCCATACGCAGCCAATCGCCATCCGTCGTTTTTTTTGATGAATAAAAAAGCATGATAAATAGCCATGAGCATTAGTGACATGCTAAAAGTATCGGGCATAGATTTTCGGCTAAAGCCGAACCATATGGAAATGGTTAGCAAAAATGTGGCGTTGAAAGCTACCGACTCAGCAAAATATTCTTTAAGTAATTTATAAAAATACCATGCCGCTATGGTAGAAAGTATCAAATTGATAAGCCTGCCATACCAGTGTGAATAACCAAATAGTAATGAAACTAGATACACACAATAATTAAATACTGGAAACTCGGAAGCAATTATTCCTGACTCATGCCTGCCACCGTTATCTACTGTGGGATAGAATGGATTGTTATCGGTTTCGTATAGGTTGCGGCTAATCATATTCGTTAGACATTGTCGCCAGTCGTGGCCCCTTTCCAATGGAGGATTGGTAATACCCACCAATCGGATAACAAAAAAGAATGCCAGCCAAAATTTTATAGATTTAAGGTGGGGCGATAATTTGGTAATTATTTGTGAATTGTAAACCTGCACGAATATAGGTTCCAAATTTAGCAGCTTTTTGTGGTATTAAATCTGACCTATTTATAAAAATTAAAAAGCTCCAAAGAAAAGGGTTTGAGCTTTCTTAAAGGTTGAATTTTTTGTGATTATTATTTGGTATAATTATATAAGCGTCATTAGGTAATTACTTTATTGATAAGGACCATTTTTTATGGTTTTAGGTAAATAATATTCAAAAGTAAAAGGAATTATTCACTATTCGTGACATAAAATGAAGTAAAAAAGAGGCTTGAAATACTGAAGTAATAAATAAATTTTGGAAATATTTACTTCTTCATCCTGATAATATTAAGAATTTGTATTATAAAAAAAACTCAACTCTTATTAGGAGTTGAGTTTTTTTTATAAAAACATGAAATTTTAATTAGTATCCAAAAATTTCTTCTAAGGTCAATTCTTTCAACTTACCAAATTTTTCAAGGTCACTTATTTTTACCTTTTCTTTATTAGCTATCAAGAAATATGCGTAGGGTTTTTTACTGTAGCATGTATTATGAAATGTCTGCAAATCCTTAAAAGTTATTTTATCAATATTATTATAAATTGCATTGGATGGATCTGTTTTATAGCCCCATTTCAAGGCATTGTCAAACGCAAAAAGTTTATCTGTTCCAATAGTGCGGTTGCTTTCAATTTGGCTTTTAATTGAGGCTTTGCAATTGGTTAATAATAATTCAGATTCAGGTAATTTGTCCAACAACTCGTTCATAGCTGGTATTGCTTCAGGCAATTTGTCTGCCTGAGCGCCAATATAAGCCGAAATTCCGTCATATTCACCTGGTTCGTTTCCTTGAGTATAGTATGAATAGGTGCTGTATGCCAAGGCTTTGCTTTCGCGAATGGTTTGAAAAACTAAACTGCTCATTCCTCCACCAAAATATTCATTAAAAACAGTAACTAAAGCATCTTTATCATGATCTACCTTATCCAAACGGCGGTACCAAGCTATTTCTGCTTGAACCATATCATAATTTGTAAAGTATACTTCATTTTCAGTTATTACTCGTTTTGTAAATTCTTTAGCAATAGGCAGAGCAAGTGGTTTTCTTACACTGTTATGTTTGTTATCCAAAAGTGTTTTTACTGTTTTGCTATCTTGCGGTCCGTAGTAAAAAACTTTATGCTGATATTTTACTAGGTTGTGAATATAAGTACAGAGCTCTTCGGCTTTTAAATTATTGAGGTCGCTTTCATTGAGTATGTTTTTAAATGGATTATCAGAACCATAAATTACATAATTGCGAAGTGCAGAATTTAAAATAGTGCCTTTACTTAGTTTGCTGTCCTTACGGCCTTTTAATGTTCGGCCTACTAAATTTTTCAGGGCGGCTTCATCCGGTTTGGCGTCTGCTAATAGTTCTTCAAATAATGCCAATGATTTTTCGAAGTTTTCAGTCAATCCACTTAAATATACATAGGATTGTTTGTTATTTACAGATACTCCATAGTCGCATGCTAATTTATAAAATTCAGTAGCAATTTGATCTGCACTATATTTAGAAGTTCCCAAATACGGCAAATAATTAACAGCAAATGCCAGCTTGAGATCGTTATATTTTCCTGCATCTAACACATAATAAAGTGAAAATAATTGATTGGTTTCATTTTTCACCAGGTATCCATTTACATTGTTTTTTAGTGATATTTTTTCTATATCATTTTTGTAATCTACAAAAACTGGCATAAGTTTAGCCGAAGGAGTTTTTAAAATAGTATCAACAAAAGCTGAAGTTGCATCGCGGTTCACTTCTACTTTTGTGATTTTTGGTTTTTCTATTTTTTGAATAGAATTATCTTTACCTTTATGTTTATAGCAGATCACATAATCATTAGTATAGTATTTATTAACAAAATCTATTATATCTTGTTTAGTATACTGAAGCATACGCTCGTTTTCTGTCAATCCAGATCCATAATCAGTTCCTAAAATAAAATAGTCAAGCAAATTATAGGCTCTTCCACTATTTTCTTCAAATTGTCGCATTTGGGTTACTTTATTATTCGCCACAATGCTTTGAACCATATTATAGTCAAAATCGCCTTTGCGAAGCTTATCTAATTCAGCTAACAGCAAATCGCGAACTTGTTCTAATGTTTGACCTTCTTTTGGTTTTCCACTAAACATGTGAACACTATAATTTGCCATGATATTAGGACTAGATGAGGCGCCAAGTACTTTTTGAGATTTAACTAAATTAAGATCAATCAATCCTGCACTGCTATTGCTCAATAGCAAATCGGTAAGATTTAATAAGGAAGCTTCACGTGTTCCAGCTCCTGGTAATCGGTATCCAATATATACATACTCCGCATCAGGGCCGTAAACATCTACAGTTTTAGGCTCTGGATTAACGATTTCAGGATTAAACTTGTATTGCGGAACCCCATGTTGAACCATGTAACTAAATTTTTCATTTATTTCATTTATTAATTTATCAGGGTCAAAATCGCCTGACATAATAATTGCCATGTTATTCGGCACATAATAGGTGGTAAAATATTTTCTAATTTTTTGTAGGGACGGGTTTTTTAAATGCTCAACCGTACCGATAGTAGTCTGTTTGCCATAATTATGCTCGCGGAAAATATTTTCATATAATGCTGTAAACATTTTCCTTCCGTCATTATCAAGAGTTCTGTTTTTTTCTTCATAAACAGCTTCTAGTTCGGTATGAAACAAACGTAGAATTGGGTTTCTAAATCTTTCAGATTCAATGCTCAACCATTTATCTACTTCGTTGCTTGGAATATCATTCACATATACGGTTTGTTCAAAACTTGTAAAAGCATTAGTACCTTTAGCTCCAATACTTTGAACCAATTTGTCATACTCATTAGCGATTGCATATTTGGCAGCTATACCTGATACCGAATCTATGTCCTTATAAATACCTTTGCGTTTGGTTTCATCGGTTTCATGATTGTATTTTTCATATAGGGTATCAATTTGATCTAGATATATTTTTTCTTTTGCAAAATCTAGAGTTCCGTATTTATCCGTTCCTTTAAACAACATGTGTTCTAAATAATGAGCTAATCCAGTATTATCCGCTGGGTCGCTTTTGCTTCCAGCTTTAGTAGCTATTAAAGTTTGAATTCGAGGTGTTGTTTTATTAGGAGAAAGAATTACAGTAAGCCCATTATCCAATGTATACCAACGACTCTTTAAGGGGTCATTTTCATATTCTTTGTAAGTGTATTTTCCGTCGGTCGAACTTTTAAGGTCTATTCTGAAAACATTCGGCTTGGTTTGAGAAAAAGCGTTGAATGCAAAGGAGCAAATAAGAAAAGCAAATATTTTTTTCATGGTTTGGGTTGTTGAAATTTAATGTGGCGAAAATAAGGAAATAATAAAAATTGATGGCCTAATCTTAAAGATTAATTTTTATCCCTAATCGAACGCCGGCATTGAAATAATGCTGCTTAATTATGTATTCAGGATTAAAAACATTCGTCAATCCTACTTTCATTTGAGGATTGGCAAAAAGCTGGATGGTATTGGTTATATACTTATTATATATAATTCCAACTATAGCATTACTTCCATATTTTTGAAACACATTCGGATTGGCACCAGAAATTAAATAATACCCATCATTGTCAAAATTATAAACCATAGCATTTACATAATTAAGTCGGGTAATAGATGCTCCAGCTTGAATTTCAAGGTTAGTAAGTTCATTAATAGATTTAATTTTATAGTTAACTATTATAGGTATTTCTAGAAACGATAGGTTATTGGCAAATCTTACATTATTATCTGAATTAAGTTCTTCAGGTGATGCAAAATCGGCGGTTCCTTCAAAGAAATAATGATTTTGAGCTCCAGTTCCAGCCAAAGAACCTGAACCTTTTGGATCGGTAGTTATTTCTTTTAATAATAAAGATTCACCAGTGTTAAAGTAGGTTAAGCCTGACTGAAAACTTAGTTTTTTGTTGACCCTGAATATTACATCTAATCCCAAAGAATATTTCATTAATGCTTTGTCAAGATGATTTCTTTCCTTCTGTGATTGATAATAACCAATTTTATGCCCAACTGTTTTGCCCCAATTAGCATATTTTAATTGGCGATACGAAATTCCTGGACAGAGACTTAAACCTATTGACCACCTGCTAAGTTTGACTTCTTTCCCTTGAGGCAAAACGCCAAACAGAGCTAGATTTTTGGAATAAATGGACTTTATAGTTGGCGTAAATAAATTATCTGAATTAAGCAATGATGCTATGGTAATTAACGAATATTTCTCAGTTTGCTTTTCATTTTCTTTATTAGGAGAAACTATTGACGGTGAAGAATTAATTGGAGAAATGGTTAAATGGTTTTGAAGGAAGGATTCAGCTTTTTTTAGTGCTTCTGAATTGTCAGGCATTTCAATTTCTGGTTTTGATGCCTGTAAATTTATTTTGGGGATTAATTGATGAATATTACTTTCTTCTTTAGGCTCATCTGAGAATAATTTTGAAAACGAGTAATTAATATCAAAAATATCGAAGCCTGTAGATTTAGAAAATAATTGAAGTCCTATGATAAGAATTCCTAAACTAGCCAATATCGCAAAGACCTGTGAAACCACATTTACTTTCTTTGAAATATTTTCTCGTTCGAATCTTCCCATTTAAGTTTTCGAAACAAAAATATGCAATACCGCCAATAATGCAATCTAAATTTTGGTCTGCTGACTTAAAAATGGCACTTAATTGGCACAGGACTTACAATAGCTTTCCAATTGCAACGAGATAATATCCCAGCTAAATTTCTCTTTAGCTACCGAATTTCCTTTGGTTCCAGTCTGTTGGCGCAATATTTCGGATTGCAATAATTCTATGACTTTATTTGCAAATTCCGTAGGATTAGTTTCTAAAAAAACACCTTCTCCATTTTCTATTTCTAAACCTTCGAATCCAATATTTCCGCTAACTACAGGTATGCCCATGGCCATTGCTTCCAATACTTTATTTTGAGTTCCTGCTCCAAATCTTAGTGGAGAAACTACAATGGATGCTTGTTGATACATGACTTTTAAATTAGGAATAAAACCGGTTATTTCAATATTTGAAGCTTTTAAGTCCAAAACTTGTTTTACCGGACGCTGCCCTGCAATTATGAATTTTACATTTGGGAATTTTGAAGTAATGCTTGGGAAAATTTCCTTTACAAAATACCCAACTGCATCCACATTTGGGGCATAATCCATATTGCCGGTAAAAAGCAAAGTTGTGTTTTTTGTATAATCATGACCTTCGGATTTAAAAGTATCCAAATCTACGCCATTCTTAAGTAAATCAATGTTTTCAGAGCTATGTTCAGTTTGCATATAATTTAAATCTTCGCGTGAACACACCAAACCCAAGTTGAAATTTTTAACAATTTCTCCTTCAAATTTATAAAGTCTCTTAAATTCAATTTTTTCAAAAAAACGTTTAATAGGATTTGTTTGGTTTTCTATACGGCGTTTCCAGTACAATGAAAATGCATCTGGCAAATCCAAAATTTTTGGCATTTGAATTTTGGAAGTAAATTGAGCCATTCGCAAATGTTGGGTATGGATGATATCAATTTCGTTTTTACTTAAAAATTCTTGAACTAGGCGGTTCATTTTACTGCTTTTGAAATAAGCCACCTGATAGGGGATGTTTGAAAAAATGGCTATTAAACAATTTAAATAGGATTGCCATTTCGGCAAACTTATAATATTAACCTGTTTGAATAATTTCCCTAATTCTTCATCATAATTATAATCTTCCTTAGATTCTGCAAAAGTGATTAAATGAATTTCATGGTTTGCTGAAAGCCGCTTGGCAAGGTTATAAATTTTTAATTTGTCGCCCCTGAAAGGCGGGTAAGGAACCCTATTAGCCACAAACAAAATTTTCATAATTTTAAGTGGCAAAAGTAATAAAAAGGAAAGGAGTGTTTAGAGCTTTTTTATCCTTTTTCTTCCAATCTGCCATCACTATGCTTTGCAAATCTTCCTTTGCTTCTATCATGCACTTGGTCATACTTGGGCCAAGGCCAGCCTCCAAATTGGGTTTTATGGTAATCTTCAAAGGCTTGGTTTATTTCCTCTTTGGTATTCATTACAAACGGACCATATTGCATTACAGGTTCACCTATAGGTTTGCCTTGTAATACCAAAATACTGGCATCTATGGTTCCATTATCAAGGGTAATTTCCATATCTGCTTCCACTTCCACGGCGCAATATTTATCGATCGTTTGGTCACCAACTTTTAAGCCACTTCCTTCATAAAAATACAAGGTGCGGTTTATTCCTGCCGAGGCCTTTGGCAATGTCCATTTAGCATTTGGTTTTAATTTTATATTCCATATGGCTACTTCATTGGCGGGGTCAGCAGCCCAGGAATTGGGTGGGGGGGTAGGGGCTGTTTTGTCTCCTAATTTTCCGGAAATAACCTCAACTTCCAAAGTTTTCTCATCATTCACAAATTTTGGAATGCTATCACTCCAAAGCATTTTAAAATGGGCATCAACCATCTTGTTTTTCTTGGGTAAGTTGAGCCAAATTTGGAACAATTCCATGGTATTTTCTTTGTCTTTATGTATTAAAGGAAACATTTCAGAATGTTGAACCCCTTTGCCGGCAGTCATCCATTGTACATCGCCATCGCCATATCTTCCGGCTGCACCCAATGAATCGGCATGGTCTACCAATCCTTTTCTTACCACCGTTATAGTTTCAAACCCTCGGTGCGGATGACCCGGAAAGCCAGGGACAGTTTTACCATGATACATCCTAAAGCCATCTTTAATAATAAAATCATCCCCCAAATGGCGACCTTCAAAATTTGATTTATCAGGCCCCATCACTTCATTTCCTTTTGGAAAATAATCTTCGTGGTGCACACAAAACAAAAATGGATCCGCCGTTTCCCAAACAAATCCTAGGGGTTTAATATTTTTTATTGGATTCTTCATTTCCTTAGGTTCAATTTGATTATCAATGTTATGATTTTTATTTAATTTTATAGTCGAATTTTCGATGTCTTTTTTTAAAGTATTTGTTACTCTGGTAATTGGTAAGGTTATTAGGGACGTAATGCCCAAAGAGAGTTTGGTTACAAAATTTCGTCTAGGATATTTATCGATCATAACAATTTCAAAAATAGTATAACAGTTGGATTTTTGTAATGTTTTAAAACCTTTAACTCACTTCCAAATTTTACCCTATATTAATCTTATTTTTGCACCTTCTTTAAAAAGCCTGAAATAGGTTAATTATGAAAACAAAACTAGATACGATTGAATCCGCGATTGAGGATATAAAGAACGGGAAGTTGGTGATTGTGGTGGACGATGAAAATCGCGAAAATGAAGGTGATTTCTTAACGGCAGCAAGCAACGTTACCCCCGAAATGATAAATTTTATGGCTCGTGAAGGCCGGGGATTAATCTGCGTGCCGCTATCGGAAGAACGCTGCAAGGAACTAGGACTCGAATTGATGGTAACCAATAATACCGACCATCATCGCACTGCTTTTACTGTTTCGGTAGATTTATTAGGACATGGTTGCACAACAGGGATTTCTGCACACGATAGGTCGAAAACGATACAGGCATTGGTGAATGTAGACACAAAACCTGATGATTTGGGACGACCAGGACATATTTTTCCCTTAATAGCCCGTTCGGAAGGGGTGCTTCGCCGCGCTGGACACACAGAAGCAGCTATCGATCTATCACGCTTGGCAGGATTGCCTCCAGTGGGTTGTATCGTTGAAATATTAAACGAAGATGGTTCAATGGCCAGGTTACCAGATTTATTTATGGTTGCTAAAAAGTTTGACCTTAAAATTATTTCCATTGAAGAATTGATTAAATATCGTTTGGCAAAGGAGAGTTTGATTAAAAGAATTATAAGTGTCGATTTGCCCACAGTTCATGGTGATTTTGATTTGGTGGCTTATAAACAAATCAACACAGACCAGGAACATATTGCCTTAATAAAAGGAACTTGGAATGAAGGAGATGCTGTGTTGACACGTGTGCACTCTTCCTGTGTTACAGGTGATATTTTTGGAAGTTGCCGTTGTGATTGTGGTCCCCAATTAAGTGCTGCAATGGAGATGATTGAAAAAGAAGGTCGTGGTGTGATAGTTTATATGAACCAAGAGGGCCGTGGTATTGGACTTATTAATAAATTAAAAGCCTATAAATTACAGGAACAAGGATTGGATACGGTGGAAGCCAATTTGCAATTAGGGTTTAAAATGGATCAACGCGATTATGGAATTGGCGCCCAAATTCTTCGTGATTTAGGAGTTAAAAAAATGCGCCTAATGAGTAACAATCCTCAAAAAAGAACTGGTTTGGTGGGATATGGATTGGAGATAGTTGAAAATGTTCCGATTCAAATTAAGGCCAACAAACACAATAAGAAATATTTGGATACCAAGCGTGATAAAATGGGACATGATCTTTAAAAGAGTTATAAATTATGAGTTATAAATTAAGGCTAACTCACAATTCATAACTTATAATTCATAAATCAAATGACTATAAGTATTCTCGTCATATTCATTCTCGGTTATTTGGCCATTGCATTTGAGCAACCCTTAAAACTGAATAAAGCAGCAATTGCTCTGATCACAGGTGTATTGTGTTGGGTGGTATATATTTTTTTCAATATTGATAAAAGGGCAGTCAACGAACAATTACTCCTTCATTTGGGTGAAATTTCAAGCATCCTGTTCTTTCTGCTATCTGCAATGGTTATTGTTGAATTAATTGATGCCCATGATGGTTTTGAAATTATTTCTGAACAAATACAAACTACAAAAATCAGGAATTTACTTTGGATAGTTTGTATAATCACATTCTTTCTTTCCTCTATTTTAGATAATCTAACCACGACTATTGTTATGATTTCTTTGCTACGCAAACTAGTGACAGATTCGAAAAATCGGCTTTTGTTTGCTGGAATGGTTGTGATTGCAGCCAATGCCGGTGGCGCTTGGTCGCCAATTGGTGATGTAACGACCACCATGCTTTGGATTGGTGGTCAAATTTCACCTTTCAAAATAGTTTCAAGTCTTTTTTTGCCAAGTTTAGTGTGTTTAATAATTCCTTTAATGATTATGTCTTTTAAGTTTAAAGGTGCATTGAATCCTATAATTATTCACAAGGAAAAACAAATTTTATCCTCTACGCCAACTCAGCGAAAGGTTGTTTTTTTTGTTGGTTTGGGGTGTTTGATTTTTGTGCCAATTTTTAAGTTCATAACCGATTTGCCGCCAGTAATGGGAATATTATTAGGACTTGGGATTATGTGGGTTATTACCGAAATTATTCATCATGAAAAAGATACACCAGATAAAAACCATCTTTCAGTAGCCGGTGCACTCAGTAAAATTGATGCCTCAAGTATTTTATTTTTTCTAGGGATATTATTGGCAATTTCAGCTATGGAAAGCACAGGTATTTTGCAATCGATGGCCGTATCATTAACCAAAATTACCAGCAGTGATTCCATAATTGTTATGCTGTTAGGTTTGCTTTCAGCTGTGGTTGATAACATACCATTAGTAGCGTCTGCCCAGGGGATGTATACTTTGGAGCAATTTTCAACCGACCATTATTTTTGGGAATTTCTGGCTTATTGCACTGGGGTAGGAGGTAGTACTTTAATTATAGGTTCAGCAGCGGGAGTTGCCGCCATGGGTTTGGAAAAAATTGATTTTATATGGTACTTGAAAAATATTTCACTTTTGTCCTTGCTTGGGTTTTTTGCAGGGGCGGGGGTTTATATAATTATGAATTAGGAATCTGGAATTACGAATAAGAAATTAAAAATAACTCAATAACAAATAACACAATAACTAAAAAATGATATCATTAAGTAATTTTTCCTTTGAATTTGGAGGAAGATACCTTTACAAAGATGCCGATTGGCATATTAAACCAAAAGAAAGAATAGGCCTGGTTGGCAAAAACGGCACAGGGAAAAGTACGCTTTTGCGCGTAATTACAGGTGAATACCAATTGCGCGAAGGAGATATTAGTAAATTAAAAAGTTTAAGCATTGGTTTCTTAAATCAGGATTTATTATCCTTCTCAAGCGACGAACCCATTGTAAATGTAGCCATGCAGGCATTTGAAAGGCAATTGTTTTTGGAAGCTGAAATTGAGAAACTTTTAAAAATAGTAGAGACAGATTATTCTGAAGAAAACCTTCATAAATTGGGCGAAATGCAGGAAGAGTTTCTTCACAGTGATGGGTATGATATCCGTTACAAAACGGAAGAAATATTGGAAGGACTTGGGTTTAGTACTTCGGATTTACAGCGCCCTTTGTCTGAATTTTCCGGAGGATGGCGAATGAGGGTGATGCTAGCCAAAATGCTGTTGATGAAACCTCAATTACTGATGCTGGATGAGCCTACGAATCACTTGGATTTACCGAGTATTGAGTGGTTAGAAAATTATCTGATGGGGTACGATGGTACCGTAATAATTGTTTCGCACGATAGATATTTCCTTAATAGAATGGTAACTAAAATTGTTGAAATAGCCAATCAAAAGGTTTATCAATATACAGGAAATTTCGAAGAATATTTATCACAAAAAGTGGAAAGAGACGATTTACAAACTCGTCAATATGATAATCAGCAGGACTATATTCGTCAGCAGGAGAGGTTTATAAATCGTTTTAAAGCCAAAGCTAGTAAATCTACCTTAGTTCAAAGCAGGGTGAAGATGCTGGATAAACTAGATTTAGTAGAAGCGGTTGTTCAAGATAATTCAAAAATAAATGTGAGGTTTAATATTTTAAAGGAACCTGGAAAAGTGATTTGTGAGCTTAAAAATGTGAGCAAATCTTATGGGCCAATTGAAATATTAAAGAAGTCCAATATACTACTTGATCGTGGCGACAGAATTGCCCTAATAGGTGCCAACGGAAAAGGAAAGAGTACTGTATTGCGAATTATTGCTGGTGCCGAAACGTTTATTGGCGAAAGAGTAATGGGTTATAATTTGATTCAATCGTTCTATGCCCAGCATCAGTTGGAGAGTCTGAATCTAGAAAATGATGTAATTCAGGAATTGGCAAGTTTTGCTACCAATAAAACCGAAGGCGATTTACGCGGATTATTGGGAGGATTTTTGTTCCAAGGCGATGATGTATTCAAAAAAATAAAGGTATTGAGCGGTGGAGAAAAAGCACGGGTATCATTGGCTAAAATGGTAACTACCGGTGCTAATTTTTTGGTATTGGATGAGCCCACTAATCACTTGGATATGCAAAGTATTGATATCTTAATTGATGTATTTAATAATTATGCCGGAAGTTTTATAGTTGTGAGTCACGATAGGCATTTTGTGAGTCAAATAGCCAATAAAATTTGGTGGATTGAAGACAATCAAATTAAGGAATATCCAGGAACCTATGCTGAGTTTGAACCTTGGAATCAGCTGAGATTAAAAAATAAAACGTCTGCAAATGCGTCAATTAAAGAGGCCATTACTGTTCATGTGAAACCAAAAGCTGAAAATTTGCCACATAGAGATACCTTAGTTAAAGTTTTAAAAAAGCAAATTGATGGTTTGGATATTGAAATTGCAAATCTTAAAAAGCAGGTTGATAGCAACGAGGCAGAAATGACCAAAGAATCTGTTTATAACAATGCCATGGAACTTAAAAAGTTTTCACAAACCCTCACAAATCTGAAACACGAATTGGTAGAGAAAGAACAGGAATATGAGACTGCTTTTGAGGAATTGATGGGATTGGAGTGATATTGAATTTGCATTTGATGATTTTTATTCATTGATTTTATTGGATTAATAAATCCGTATTAATCTTAAATTTGTTTTAAAAGCTAAAAATAAACTATTTATGACCCAATCAATTCTTCACAAGGCCAGTACCCGAGGCCATGCCAATCACGGTTGGTTGGATGCCCATCATTCGTTCAGCTTTGCAGGTTATTACGATTCAAACAGGATTCATTTTGGTGCCTTACGAGTGCTAAATGACGATAAAGTAGATGCGGGAATGGGTTTTGGAACCCATCCTCACGACAATATGGAAATCATAACCATTCCATTGGAAGGGGAATTAAGGCACCGCGATAGCATGGGGAATACAGCCGTTATTCATGCTGGTGAAATACAAGTGATGAGTGCAGGGACGGGAATTCAGCACAGCGAGTTTAATAGTAGCTCAAATACGACTTTGAATTTATTGCAGATTTGGTTGTTTCCTAATAAGCAAAATGTAACCCCTCGTTATGACCAGCAATTACTGAATTTGGCTGACCGACATAATAAATTACAACAAATTCTTTCACCCAATCCTGAAGATGATGGAGTTTGGATACATCAAAATGCGTGGTTTCATTTGGGTAAATTTGATAAAGATTTTGAAACAATCTATAATTTAAAACTTAAAGGAAATGGTGTTTATGCTTTTGTAATTAACGGTGATATAAGTATAAACGGCCAACTATTAAATACCCGCGACGGGCTTGGCATATGGGATACCAATATTTTTAATCTTAAATCCGAAAGCCATGATACCGAGGTCTTGCTTATGGAAGTGCCTATGGAATTTTAATAAATTTTAAATATAATTTTATTTTAGAAATTCTAAAATTCTAGTAATACATCCGGCTGAATTTATGCATTTGCATACCATCCGTTAAACGCCTTCCGGGAAATTTAAATCATTTAATGCCTTATGGGTGCCATCACAAAATGGTGGTGTTTTGGTTTGTTTGCAGGTGCAATAGGAGCGAAGCCGTTTTTCTGTAATTTCAAATTTTAAAGGTTTGCAGCTGTTATGAGTGTTGTCGCATAGCACTAATTCAAAATTATCAGGGCAACTGCACCAGTAATAAATACCGGGTTCAAGTTCAAATTTTTGCGATTTAAACAGTATGGGTTCGTTTTTCATGTTTATTTTATAAGATTTACGTTCTAGTCGGTGAGGACGCCAAACGTTAATATTGTTATTTTTCTAGACGCTTAAGGCCTAATTTCGCCAGTTCAAAATTAGGGTTTAATTGTAGGCAACGTTTATAAAAAGTCAAAGCTTCCTCATTTTTGCCTTCGGCTTCTTTTGTTAGACCAATCATATAAACAGGCTTTTCAAATTCATCGTTCACTTTCATCGACAGTTCAAAGTGTTTTATTGCCAATGGCCAGTTTTTTTGTGAGAAATAAATATAGCCGGCGTTGTAATAAGCCAAAGTATGATAAGGATTGATGGTAATTGTTTTTTGATAATCGGCCATTGCTTTTTCATAATTACCGGCCAATTGGTAATAATAGCCACGGGCATACCAAGCTTCTTCAATCCCTTCATTGGTGTTAATGGCCGCATCCAAATATTTTAAAGCATCGCTATTTTTTTGCTGTGTTAATATTTGACCTAATTGTAAATAGGAATCATAATCACCAGCATCAATTTGAATGGCTTTTTTATAAAACTCTATGGCCCTTATTGTATCTTGGGTTTCCTTAAACGCTTGTGCTATGAAAAAGTAAACCTTAGGATAGCTTTCATCAATTTTTAAGGCTTCGTTCATATACTGTTTTGCGTCATCATATTTTTTTACAAACAAAAAAAACTGACCTGTTTTAAATAGCACCTCTGCATCGTTGGGATTGGCTTCGACCGCCTTTAGATAAGTTTCTTTGGCTTTAAACGTTTGATTATCTCCAAAATAAGCATCGGCTAATTTGGTTTGATAAACCGGTTTTTTAGGATTCATTTTTATAGCTTTTTCCAAGTCAGCGATAGCTAATTTGTAGTTTTTATCATTGCTAATTAAAACCATAGCTCTTTCGGCAAAGTAGTCATCTCGCTCTGGGTCATCCAATATTTTTTGTGACCATGCTCTTACTTCTGCGCTCAAAGTAGTGTCATGGGCCATTTTATAATTTGCATTATTTTTATTGCATGAAGGTAATACGCTAAGTATCACCACAAATATTATTAAGCTTTTAACTAAACGCCCAATCATTTTTTATTTTAAATTTGAAAGCAAATTAGATACACTTTTTCAAACCACCAAACTTTAAACTATGCCTTTTTACCACCAACTTGGAAATATTCCACCAAAACGCCACACACAGTTTCGCAAAGCTGATGGAAACCTATATGCTGAAGAACTTGTAAGTACTCTCGGTTTTTCGAGTGTATATTCCTTAGTTTACCATTGCCATCCTCCTACATTGGTAAAGGATATTGGCGAAGCATGGAGTGTAGAACCTGAATATGTGCTTAAGAAAAACATGCAAAACCGCAGTTTTATTACCTTTAAGACTAAGCCTGAAGATGACTACTTGAAAAGCCGTGTGGTATTGATGGGAAATCAGGATTTAACAGTATCGTCTGCAGCACCAGCTAATGGAACCACTGATTATTTTGTAAAAAATGCCGATGCGGATGAAGTGATTTTTATACATGAAGGCAGTGGAAAATTACTAACGGTTTATGGTGAAATTATCTTTGAACATGGCGATTATCTAGTTATTCCACGCGGAACCATTTATAAAATACATTTTGATACCCCCAATAACCGATTATTTATAACTGAATCATTTTCGCCAATAGTTACTCCAAAGCGTTATCGCAATGAATTTGGACAATTATTGGAACATTCACCGTTTTGCGAACGGGATATAAAATTGCCTCAAAATTTGCAAACCCATGATGAACAAGGCGATTTTAAGGTAATGATAAAAAAGCAAAACATGATTTATCCTTACACCTATGCCACACATCCGTTTGATGCTATTGGTTGGGATGGGTTTGTTTATCCTTACGGTTTTTCTATTCACAATTATGAACCCATAACCGGAAGATTGCACATGCCACCACCCATTCATCAAACTTTTGAAGGCCATAATTTTGTGATTTGCTCATTTGTGCCACGACTTTATGATTACCATCCATTGTCGGTTCCTGCTCCTTACAACCACAGCAATGTGGACAGCGATGAAGTTTTATATTATGTAGATGGTGATTTTATGAGTCGCAAGCATGTGGAACGAGGAATGATTTCATTGCATCCCAAAGGCATTCCGCATGGCCCGCATCCGGGAACAGTTGAAAAAAGTATTGGTGCTAAAGAAACCAAAGAATTAGCGGTGATGATTGACCCATTTTATCCCTTACAGCTTACACAAGCCGCTCTGGATATGGAGGATAAGGGCTATTGGAAGAGTTGGGTGGAGTAGATTAATTAGGAATTGAGAATTAGGAATTAGGAATTAAAAGGGATTGATATTTTTTATCAATATGTTATTTTTTTCAATTTGGCGAAGCATAATCATACGCTTGAAAAGCTTTAATTATTTTCTTTTGTTTTGAATTGCCAAGAACAGTAATTTTATATAATCCTAAACTTAAAGGAATCGCTCCAAATTTGAGGTAATCCGGGCCATCTTTTGCAATATTTACAATCCCAATTACCAAACAAGCCAAACTTAATCCGTAAATTCCGAACTCAGCATTTCTAATATTTCTAACCTGTTTAAGTATTCTCATACTTTCGGCATTATCAGCCATATCAAATTTAAGATTTTTATAGTTAGCCTTTTTTAGAATATCCGTTCCTTTATTATATACAAGGGCATCTTTTGTACTAGTTGTATTATCAGCAATTATGGTTACCGTTTGGCTGTATAAGTTAAGATTTTTAAAAGTTACAGCTTTCATAAAATATGTAGGATTACGTTTTCTCAAATGTCTTGTATTCCCAAAGGAACCTGAACTGTTCTTATAAAAACTCACAGAATCTTCAAAAAATCTACCTTTATCTGTATTGAAGTAGGGTTTATTATATTGAACATAATTTGAATAAATAACTCTTCCAGAATATAACGACAAACAAGAGTAATTTGGTTTTTCAGATTGGCTAAATAGTTTTGTAACGCAAAGCAAACTAATGAATAGTAGAGTGTTTTTTTTCATATTAAATAAAGTTGAAGATTTTATTTTACCTAATAAAATTTAATAACCTGCATTATAAATGTTTATTGCCTTTTCTATATTATCATCTTCATGCCTGTTTACTAATTTCGCAGTTAACGCTAACACTACCATACCTGCAACTTCAGCTAGAATTGTGCCACCACTCTCATCATCTGTATTATATTGATAAACGGCTAGTGGTATGATTAATACAGTAACTGTCCACAGACAACCTGAAATTATTTTTCTTTTTTTTACTTTTTCTAATAACTGTAAACTTGCGGCATTATCTGCTAAATCTTTTTTTAAATATTTAAGTTTAGTGAACTTTAAATCACCATATCCCTTATTATAGTATAAGGAGGTTTGAATATTAGTTCTTTGATTACCCTTACTATCCCTAGAATAGGTGACAGTAGTTTCTCTGAACAAATTAATTTTACCAGTTGTTTCAGCTTTTATAAATGCTGAAGTCTTTTTTAAAATGGAAAACTTTCTTGTATTCGCAAATAAATCGTTGTCTTTTCTATAGAATTCTACATCATCTTCATGATATTTGGTCGATTCAGTAATTAAAAAATGAGATTGATGTTGTATCGAATTACACTTAATAACTTGACCAGAATATAAAACTATGTTTCCTGAATTAGGGCCGCCGACTTCTCTTCTCACATTGACAAAGGATGAACTTCCCGGCTTATTTAAGTTAAGAGTATTTTTATATAATCCAGTCGGATCATGATAATACTCAACATCATCTTGGTTGTAATGAGTATTATCTGTATAGAAAATAGGGGTTAAGTATTGTAATTTATTAGTTATAATAATATCGCCGGAATATAAAACTAGAAAATTTCCTTTGATTGAATCGTATTGCCCAAATGCCCTATCAGCCGAGAGGAAATTTATAGATAGGTAGATAAATAAATAGATAATTTTTTTCATTTGGAGGGTTTATGTTTTTTTTTAACTACGATGCAATAAAGTGTGTTTAAAAAAATCCAAATTCCTAATTCAAGATTCCTAATTATTTCTCCCCAGCTTTCTTCTTTTCCTTGTCCGCTTGTTTACGTTGAGACTTAGTAATTCCGGTATAGCGGCTTGGGTATTTTTCGATGTCTGCCGCTAGGTTGTTAAAGGTTTCAAGTGTAGTGTTTAGTTTTTTGTAAAGTTCATCATCGGTGGCTATTTTGCCCAATGAGCCTTGGCCTTTATTGATATTACTAATGGTTGCAGATAAATCAGCCAAAACAGTTTTCAGTTGTTTAATGGTTGCTTCCAGTTCCAGTTTTTTTAGCTCGGCTGAGGTTTCTTCAATATTGGCAAGTATGCTGTTTATTTTTGGTGTTGAAGATTTTAAATCGGAAGTTACTGAATTTACCTCGCCTAATATTCCGTCAATCTTTCCATTTTTACTGGTTATCATGGTTTCCATTTCTTTAATGGCAGCATCAGCCGTGCTCAGGGTTTTATTTAAGCTTTGAAGCGTTAATTTTATTTGGTCGCCACTTATTTGATTGTTTATTTCGCTCAGCAATGTGTTTATTTTTTCAGATAATGGGGCTATAAGTTTACTTGCTGTTTTGGCCATTCCTTGGTCTTTATCCGAATTTAAAGTATCTCCTGTTTTAGCAATTTCATGCGATTTACCCATTAATATTTGAATTCCTTTTGAACCTATTAAATCTGTGTTAACAATTTTTATAACAGCATCTTTTGATACCTTAATATTATTTGGAACCTTTACTTCTACTAAAAGTTTTAAGGATTTAGGATCCATCTTTACATCACTAACTTGGCCAACTTTGTATCCATTTATCATTACAGGGTTGGATTTGAACAAACCGTCTACATCATCGTAGGCGGCGTAATATCTGTTATAGGAAGTGAAAAGGTTTTCACCTTTCATAAAATTATAACCCAAAATAAGGATGGTGATGGATATAGCCGCTATTGTTCCTACTCTGGTTTCGTTACTTATTTTCATGTAATGGGGAAAGTTGTGTTAGAATATAAAAAATGAACCGCGAATTTACTGATTTGAATACCAATTACAGTAATTTCTGAATCCAACCATTAAACTATATGATAAATTTTTTCTGCCGTCATCAGAATTAAGCAGATTAAGATCGCCCGTATTGCTCAAAAAACCGGTTTCAATCAGAATGCTTGGCATGGCAGTTTTCCAAAGTACCAGAAATCCTGCTTGTTTTACTTCCTTCGTGTGCAAAACATTGTTTTTTCTGACGGCTTCATGAACTTTGCTTGCCAAACGTGCACTTTGATCCATAAAGGCATTTTGGTACAATGAAAATATAATATCTGATTCGGGTGAACTTGGGTCAAACCCTTCATATTCGGTATTTGTGTTGTAATCTTTTTCTAATAAAACAGATTCATTCTCACGTTTAGAAACCTGTAAATTGGCCGCAGTTTTATGCGTTCCCATAATATAGGATTCAAAACCATTGAAAGTATTTACTGGGTTATAATTGCAATGAATAGAAATGAAAATATCGGCGTTATTTAAATTGGCTATGGAGGCCCTTTGAAAAAGTTCTATAAATTTATCGGTTTTTCGTGTATAAATCACCTTTACACCTTTTATGCTGTCCTCAATTAGTTTACCTAATTTTAAAGCAATATCTAAAGAAATATCTTTTTCAAAAATATTGCCATGTACAACACATCCTGGGTCTTTACCGCCGTGGCCTGCATCTATAATAATTGTCTTAATTTGCTTGTCACCTGTTTGAAATCCATTTAATTCTGATTTATCATGATTTTCCGTAGCGGAGGCACGATTTTTGTATAAAACAGCCTGGATGCTAAAAAGTGCCAGAAGCAAAAAAGAAATAACCAACGCTCTGGTAGAAATAAAATTGCCTGAACCAAAGCCTTTCTTGGCTTTATTCTGTTCATTATTCCATTCCCTCAGTTTTATTACTTTCATTTGGTCAATAACTAATTGTAAACCTCCCGTTTCTTGTTGTAATTTTGGCGGCTGTTTGACAGTGTTTAATAAGACATACAATATTATAACGAAAACCACTCATAAAAAATTATTTGAAACATCTTTTTTCCATTTTTTATGGTTAATTGTATCGGTTTTTATGCACTTTAGTGTTATAGCACAAACTGATTCAATTAAAACAGATACATTAAATTTTAAAACAAAGTCGGGAATTGAATCTCCTGTTGAATGTAGTGCTGACGATTCTATGATTTTTGATTTGCCCGGAAAAAAAGTTTATTTATATGGCAATGCAGAAGTGCATTATGAAGATATAAATTTAGACGCGGGCTTTATTATGGTTGATTTTATGACCAAGGATATTTTTGCTCGTGCGTATCCTGATTCATTAGGTAATTTTTCACACCGACCACATTTTTCTGATACTAAAGACCAATTTAAAAGTGATAGTATGAAATATAACTTTGATACTAAAAAAGCGCTTGTTTTTAATGCACGCACTATACAGGGCGAAGGCTATGTGTTTGGCGAAAAAACCTATAAGGATCCGCAAAACCAAACCTATATTAAAAATGCTAAGTATACCACGTGTAATGATTCTCTGCATCCGCATTTTTATATTTTGGCAAAAAAATTTAAAATCATTCCCAACAAACAGGTAGTTACTGGGCCCGCCAATTTGGTTATAGCCGAAGTGAATACACCATTACTTATTCCTTTTGGATTTTTTCCTTTGCAAAAGGGACAAGCTAAAGGGGTAATATTTCCTACTTATGGTGAAGATCAGGTAAGGGGATTTTATTTGAAAAACTTAGGATATTATATTCCTGTAAATAAATATTTTGATTTAGCGGTGTCAGGGGATTATTTTTTTAGAGGAAGTTATGGTGTTCACGTCAATTCTAATTATGCAAAGCGTTATCATTTTAGGGGGAATTTGGGGGTTGATTACAATCAAAATAAATATGGAGAGAAAGAAACAGGGATTATTGTATTAAAAGATTATAAACTAAATTGGAATTATGCGCTTGATCCGAAAGCGAGACCAGGTCAATCGTTTAATGCTAATGTAAATTATCAATCTCCCAATTATGGTAAAAATAATTCTGTTCAACAGCAAAGTATGATTCAGTCAACGGTTCAGTCTTCCATAAATTACCGCACTTCTTTTTTAAATAATAACTTAAATTTAAGTACAACAAGCCGTATTACTCAAAACTTAAATAAGCAGGAAGTAAACCTGTCTTTTCCTGAACTGAATATAAATGTACCACGTATCACTCCTTTTCAAAATTTGAATTCGCGAAACAAAGCGCTAAAAACCATAGGCTTATCATATAATGGGGACATAAAAAACAGTGTATTTATGAAACAGAAAAACCTTGGACCAGCTCTTGGTTTAGAAAAAAATCCTGAAAAAATAAATATTTTTGATAGCCTTCAAAATGGAATGATTCACTCAATTCCTTTGACTGCGTCGGTTAAGTTATTGAAATATTTCCAGATGAATCCCAATATTTCTTATACTGAATATTGGTATTTAAAATCTGTTGAGAAGACATGGGATGCTGTTAAGGATACTTTGCTTACAAAACAAACGCTTGGTTTTGACAGAGCTTCATCTATTCAAGGAGGAATTTCAATAAATTCAACAATTTATGGTATGGCGCAGTTTAAAAAAGGTCGGCTACAAGCAATTCGACATGTAATTACCCCAAGTCTAAATTTTGGATTTCGGCCTAATATGGAAACTCAAAAAAATGGATTTCGCAAAGTGCAAACTGATACTAGCGGAACTATTCAAAATTATTCTAGGTACAATGTTACAGGAATGGGATATCCAACTGGAGGTAAAAATGCGTCCATAGGATTTAATATAAATAACAATGTGGAGCTAAAAACTCGCAAACACACCGACACAGGGATGGTTACTAAAAAGGTGAAATTGATTGAAATGTTAAATGTTTCAGCAAATCATAATTTTTTGGCAGATAGTTTTAAATGGACGAATCTTAGTTTTAATGGGCGCTCCTCAGTGTTCAAAGGTAAAGTAGGAATAAACTATAACTGGTCTATAGATCCCTACAAATATTCAAATCGAAGGGTAAATGAATTGATAATAATGGATGGAAAAAGTATAGGCCGACTTACTAATTTTGGGCTAAGCATGGGAACAAATCTAAATCCACAAGCGAGAAAACCGAAAACTTCTTCCACGGCTAATCAGCAGGAATTAGCCATGATAAATAACTATCCTCAATTTTTTGTTGACTTTAATATTCCCTGGAATCTGGCATTAAATTACAATTTTTATTATAGTAAGCCTGTTCCCAATAGAGCTAACCAAATAACTCAAAGTATAACTTTTAACGGAGATTTAAACCTTACTCAAAATTGGAAAGTTTTAATAGCCTCGGGTTATGATTTCAAAACAAAACAAATGGCCGTAACCAAAATTGATCTGTTTCGCGATCTACATTGTTGGCAGTTTAGTTTTGGTTGGATTCCAACAGGATTCCGCCGTAGCTTTGATTTTACTATCCGTGTAAAATCATCAACCCTGCAAGATTTGAAAATGAATAGGCGAAATTTTTGGTATGATAATTAATACAACTATAGCGGATAGTTATTTTTTAAAAAAAAGGTTAAAAATATTTTAGTAATAAAAAAATAATGTATTTCTCCGTGCTGTTTTTTTTGAAAAATGAAGCAGAGTTAAAATTTCGAGACTAAATCTAAATAATTTATTGAATAATAACATAGCCAAACCAGAAATATCATTATAACCATCCAAATAAGTGAACTATCTTTAGAATAATTTCTTTTTATTTTTAGCTTATCTGGAATTTCACTATCAAAATTTAATATATAATTGATAATTTCATCAATATGTTCATTTGCAATTTTTGATTCATAAACTGCGGAAAGGTTGTTATTCATTTTACTGATTTCAAATTTTATTAATGTTATATTGTTTAACTTTTCTAAAAGATAAATTTCAATGAAAAAACCTTGAGAAAGAAAACCAATCTTTTCGCTATACTGTCCGATTGTAAAATGATTTAAGTGGTCATTATAATTAAGTAGCCTATAGTTTTTGGAATATTTTAATAATTTATTGATTGCAATTATTACAGTATTTATAGGATAATCAACTTCTTGATTATTACTAATTTTATAGGCTAAATCCGGCAAATTATTTATTCAGAAGTTTGGTTTAAAAAAGACAAATGTATAAAAACTAAAATAATATATACGTTTATTTTAATTTTTTTTAAAAATCCACTCCCTCAATGGGGTCTGGTTCTTCATCTGTAGGAGCATCGTTATAATCGCCTTTATAATTTTCACAATCTAGCTCGATGGTCATATCAATATCTGGTTTTTTAAAATCATTTTTGGTGATTACTATTGAACGGTCGTTGTATATTTCCTTCATATAATATGCAAATATAGGCATCGCCATGTGTCCACCTTGCCCTAAAGCGGTGCTATTAAAATGTACTTGGCGATCTTCACAGCCAACCCATCCGCCGCTTACCAAATCAGGAGTTACTCCAATAAACCATCCGTCGGAATTGTTTTGGGTAGTACCGGTTTTACCAGCTATAGGTATATCGTAAGGGATTCCGTAAGTGGTTCTCATTCGCGATGCCGTTCCTCCAGATTGTGTGGTAAGTTCCATCATTTTGCAAAGTGCATATGCTGTTTGCTTGCGCATGGCTTCTGTGCGTTTTGGAGTAAATTCTTCCAATACGTTGCCATATTTATCTTCAATTCGGGTAATAAAAATGGGCTCAACAAATTCACCTTCATTGGCAAATGTAGAATAGGCTCCTACCATTTCAAAAACTGATAAATCCATAGAACCCAAGCAAATGGAAGGATAGGGGCGAATCTTAGTGGAATCAATTCCCATTTTACCCACTAATTTTCTTACAGAATATGGCGAATTAACACCAAGTTTTTGCATTAAATGGGCCGTAACTGTATTTATGGATAATTTTAATCCTTGATATAAAGTAACGTGTGACGATTTGATTTTCATTGAATTTTTAGGCGTCCAAGTGCCTCCTTCAGGCATTTTAAAAGTTACCGGCCCAGTCGGGGCCATATAACATGGCGAAAGATCATTATCAATCGCTAAGGCATAAACGAAGGGCTTAAAAGTAGAGCCAACTTGCCTGTTTGAATGCGGATTTACATGGTCGTATTGGAAATTTTTAAAGTTATTACCACCCACCCAAGCTTTAATTTCTCCACTGTGTGGGTCCATACTCATAAAGCCGGTATGAAGCAATGATTTGTAATATTTTAATGAATCTACAGTACTCAACATAGTATCTCTATCTCCGCGCCAAGTAAAAATAGTCATAGGTTCCTTTTTGCGCAAATAAAACATTATTGAGTCGGAGCCTTTACCAAATTTATCTTCTAAATAGGAATATTTGCTGGTTTTTTTAAGGTTTTTCCAAAGGTAATCCGGGTCTTCTTTCCAACTTTCTTTTTCCTGTCTCCATGGATTTTTACCTTTCCATTCAGCAAAAAATTCATTTTGTAAAGATTGCATTTGTTTTTCAACCGCTTTTTCGGCATACCGCTGCATTTTGCTATCAATAGTGGTATAAATTTTTAAACCATCACGATAGATATTTAAGTTGCGCGATTTGCACCATTCTGATAAATACTCTTTTACATAATCTCTAAAATAGGGGGCTATTCCTTCATTTTGATTTTGAACCGAAATTTTAAGCGTTAATGGTTTCGCTTTGGCCGTTTCGAATTGATTATCGGTTAAGAAATCATATTTGTGCATTTGGGTTAATACTACGTTGCGCCGTTTTACCGCTCTTTCAGGGTTGCGAACTGGATTGTATAAGGTGCTCCCTTTAAGCATCCCAACAAGCATGGCGGATTCTTCAACAGCAAGTTGTTTTGGCTCCTTGCTAAAGAAAGTTTTTGATGCAGATTTTATTCCAAATGAATTGCCACCGAACGGAACGGTATTAAAATACAACATGACTATTTCGTCTTTGGTATAACGCTTTTCGAGCTCTACCGCAATTATCATTTCCTTTAATTTTTGCAGCATACGTGCTGGTAAAAATGTGCTCCGGCTGTGAAATAAGTTTTTCGCTAACTGTTGAGTAATGGTGCTCGCCCCACCATCTTTGCCCAAAAAAACAAAGGCGCGGGTTAATGCTTTTATATCAATACCTGAATGCTTGTAAAATCGTATATCTTCGGTAGCAACTAAGGCATCAATCAGATTTTGGGGCAATTCTTTAAATTCGCAATTGGCGCGGTTTTCATAATAATATTTACCCATTAAAACCTTGTCAGCACTGTAAACTTCTGACGCCAAACTAGTTTTCGGATTTTCAAGTTCATCAATATCTGGCATTTTGCCAAACAAACCTACTTTTACCATTATTAAAAAGACCACAACACCTAATAGACCAAAAAAGAAATACCTCCAAAGTTTCTTGGTAATGGTTTTATAATTATTAGGGTTAGATATAGCTTTTTTAAAGTCCTTAATCATACAATTTTTATCTTGATTGCAAACCTACATAATTAATGTTGAATGCGGAATGTTGAACTATCAATGAAATATTAAGGATGCTTTTTTTTTAAAATATCAAACATTCAAATTACATGCCCACTTATTCATCCTTTCTTCCTATCATTTTGCTTTTTTCAATCAAGGTTTGAAAAAAGTTTTTCTCTTTTTCGTCCTCGTCTTCTTTGGTTTCATACTTAAGATTACTCAAATTAGGCTGCCCCGCATCTACCCAGCAGGTATACCAAAGCGAACCCACGAGCTCAGCGGAAGCTCGGGCTCTTCGTTCTATCATTCCGTTCAAAAGCTGGTTATAATAATTGCAAAATGTTTCATTATAAATTTTTGAGGTATTTCGCCCTAGGGATTGTAACACATATTTATCGGGATATTTTTCAGTAGCTAGTTTTTCAAATACAATAACACTATCCAATGCCGCAAAACTTTGTGAAAATCTATTCCATATGGTTTCGTTTGTGTTTTCAATATAGAATGCACGGCCTACCGCAAAGTCATAATCTTTATAAAATAAATCGAAAATCCGCGATTCCCAAAGGCTGTGAATTCCTTCTTGACCTGTTAGTTGGCCGTTGTAATTTTGTGTGGAATGAAGAGGAACGTGGAGATCGGCAGCATAATGCCCCAAATCAGCACTTAGTTTAATAATTAAATAAAGATTTTTAGATTCAAATGCTTTGGTGAGTTGATATTTTATTAATTCTATTTGCCAAGGAACAATTCCATAGGCATTCAGCGTGTCTTTTCCATATTTATCAAGGGCATCTTTCCATGCATGAGGTATGGTATCGATAGGGGTTATTTTTTCATAATGGTCTGCATCCAAATAATGTTTGCAAGCCTCATCAGCCAATGTATAACGCCTCATATCAGCATTCACTGCTTTATCGGTTATTTCATTAATATGGGCTTTATAAAATTTGAAAAGTTCGGGAGGTAAAGTAAATACAGCGGCATTATTTATCTGTTTATGAGCATTAAAACCCCAAGCTGCTGAATAGTTTGGAATAAATAACCAATAACTAATAATTAATAACCGAATACCTATTTTAATCATCTTTTTCCCAAGGGTTGGCATTTTTTGGAACATATTTATAATGAATAGATGGTTCTTGGTTAGGTTTATGTTCATCCGTATCATCTCCTATATTTTCTTTATCATTTTCATCAGCAAGCCAATAAGGGGCTTCATCCCATTCATCATCCTCCACATCGTCCGATATTTCTTCCATCGGTTTTTGAGGTCCTTTATTAATTAATAAAAACGCCATTAAGGTTCCAGATATTGCACCGCCCAAGTGGCCTTCCCATGAGATATTCTCCTTAAATAGTTTTACATAATCAGGAAACAAACCCCAAACTAAACTGCCATATAAAAATACCATTAATAAAGCAACTGCGGCTAAATTTCTGTGACCTCTAATAATTCCTGATGCTAGCAGAAAAAACACCAACCCATAAACCAAACCACTGGCTCCTATATGAATGGTACCGGTATCTCCAATAAACCACAATATAATGCCACCCATTAGCCAAACAACCCCTGCAATTAACCAGGTCCAATTTTTAAAGTAATAAAAAAGAAAACTTCCGGCTACCAATAATGGAATGGTATTGCTAAACAAATGTTCGAAATTTTCATGCAAAAATGGCATAAAGATAATTCCTCTAAGGCCCTGAAAAGAATGAGGTTCTAAACCCAACTCTTCTAAATGCCAATGATAATTTATATTAAAAAAATAGGTTACCCATAGCATCAATACTAGTATTAGCGGGTAAATAATACTGTCTATTGCTGACCAAAGTAACTTAATCATTTTCCGAAATTAATAAAAATATTGAATACATGATATTAGAGACGGACAAATATTAAGCCAGCAAATTGGCAAATTAGGAATTAGGAATCTGGAATTAGGAATTTTGATACTTGGTTGGTAGATTTTTTTTCAAGTTACCACATCAAAGGTTTAACCTAAAAAATTACTTTTGTGACCATGTTAAAAGACATAGAACGGGAAGAAGTAAAAGATATTGGAATAGCTGTGGTAAAGGAATCGGAGGCTGAAAATGATTGGAAAGTATATCTTATTAACTTAAGCGACCATCGGCTAGAAAATGTAATTATTAACTCCAGTGGCTTTGGGATGAATGAGGACGATCAATCTATCCAAACTGCAACATTTCGTCATTATGTTGAATCGGTAAAACCGCGATGTGCCATATCCTTCGAAATTATTATGGAAGAAATATTTCATCTCAGCAATAGGTTTTGGCTAAGTTATTATATTGATAAAAAAATACACGAACGCAAGTATGAATTTGTTCCGGGCAGTATTTCTAAAGAGTTTTTTGTGGCTGTGCCGTTTACCGGCAAGCAAGGGGTGATGATTATTTGAAAAAAAATGGACTATATCCATTGCCGTTGGCTTTGGCCAACGGATAAGAAAATAATTTACTCCGAAGCTTTCACAACCAACTGAGCCACTCGCATTGAAGCACCCGAGCCGCCAACAATGGATTTTAATGATTTATAATTTTTTAAAACTTCAGACCTTCCGGGTTCATTTATAATTTTATCTAATTCTGTTCTGATTTTTTCTATGGTCAGGTCATTTTGAAGAAGTTCTTTAACTATTTCTTTACCCATTATTAAATTGACCAAAGAAATAAAATTCACTTTTATAACCTGTTTGGCAATGGCTGCATTGATGCGACTTGTTTTGTAGCACACCACTTGAGGAACATTTAATAATGCGGTTTCAAGAGTGGCTGTGCCCGAAGTTACCAAGGCTGCATGGCTTACTGTTAAAAGGTTGTAAGTGTCGTCGATAATAAATTTTACTTCTTTAATATTTTTAAACTTGTTAAAAAAGGAAAGGTCAAAATTAGGAGCCACAGCCAGAGCAATGGTGAAATTATCTTTGTAGGATTCAATACTGTCAAGCATTACAGGAAGTATGGAATTAATTTCCTGAACACGGCTACCGGGCAATAAGGCAAGGATTGGTTTGTTACTCAGCTGATTATTAGATTTATAATCCACATCAGGTTTAAATGCTTCAATAGCATCCACCAAAGGATTTCCAACATAATGAACCTTGTAATTATAGTGTTTATAAAAATCTACTTCGAAGGGGAAAATAACATAGAGGTGGTCAATAATCCGTTTGATTTTTAAAGCTCGCTTGGTGTTCCAAGCCCACACTTTGGGCGATATATAATAATGGGTTTTATAGCCTTGCTCTTTGGCCCACTCCGCTATTCGAAGATTGAAACCAGGGTAATCAATAAAAATTAAACGGTCGGGTTGGTAATCTAAAATATCTGTTTTGGCTAAAGCCATTAGCGACCTAATTTTAAAAAGGTTTTTAATCACTTCTACAAAACCCATAAACGCTCGTTCCTTGATATGATTAACGTTTACGGCTCCTTCGGCTTCCATTAAATCACCGCCCCACACTTTAAACTCAGCTGAATTATCCAATTGCTTGATTGCTTTTATCAAATTGGCTCCGTGCAAATCGCCGGAGGCTTCACCGCAAATTATGTAGTATTTCAAAATTGGATTTGAAGATTTGATGTTTTGGAAATTTGAAAATGTTTACGCCTTCTCAGTTTGATAAAATGGAATCTACCTTTGAATGGGGAAGGGTCAAAATTTATTTTATTTAACAAAGCGTTTACCAATAAAACATATAAACAATACACATTCCATATACAATGGTGGCAGTAAGGATTCCTTTTGGCAGATAGGTGAAGCCGGTATTAAAGGTTAAAAGAAATATGGCTAGATTTCCAATTAAACCAATCCTCAAAAATGCAGATAGCAATCGGTCTGTAAATAATTTTTTAATAAAATAAAAATAGTTGTCGGCTATATTTCCTTCTAAATACAGAACCAAAAGTACAATTAGAGGGATTGTAAAACCGATAATTATACCAATCCAAAGTTTATCAAATCGCTGTATCAAAATTCCCAGGTATTAAGGGTGGCAATATCATGATGGGCAGTGAGGTCAAACTGGGTCGGAACCACGGACACAAATCCATTGGCAAGGGCCCATTCATCGGTATCTTCGCCATGATCATTATTTACAAATTTACCGGTAAGCCAATAGTATTTTCTATTATGAGGGTCGGTTCGTTCATCAAATTCTTCTATCCATTTGGCCTTGGCCTGACGGCAAATTTTTAAACCTTTTATATCAGGTAACCCAAGGGCAGGAATATTTACATTTAGCAGAGTTCCGGCAGGTAATCCTTTTTCAAGAACTCGTGAAGCAATTAATCGGGCATAATGCGATGAAGCTCCAAAATCGGCATCAAACTTATAATCATTCAACGAAAACCCGATGGCATTAATTCCTTCAATGGCTCCTTCTACGGCAGCACTTATAGTTCCGCTATAAATAACGTTAATGGATGAATTCGACCCGTGGTTGATACCTGAAACTAACAAATCAGGGCGGCGATGCATTACTTTGTCTACCGCTAATTTTACACAATCGGCCGGGGTGCCGCTGCATTGATATGCATCCACCTCATCAAAAATATGAACCTTTTCCATTCGTAACGGGTGGTTCATTGTTATGGCATGTCCCATCCCGCTTTGCGGGCTATCGGGAGCCACCACCACCACATTTCCAAGCAATTTCATACTCTCTACCAATGCAGCTATACCGGGTGCTGTTATCCCATCATCGTTGCTTATAAGTATGAGTGGTAGGTTGTCCATGGATTATTTGTGGTGGCAAAGATAATAGGTAGAATTAAAAAAGGGCTTCAAAATTTTGAGGCCTTTTTTATAAATTTCCTGTCGGTTGGTGTCCCATCAATCGAAATAAAATTATGAATTGCTCAAACGGTATTCATTGGGATACTCAAACAATTGATATTTTTCTCTGTTTTCGGTTGGTGGGACACCAACCGATAAAGAATAGAATATTTTTCATAAATTATATTTTAAAAGTGATTATTGAATTATATTGAACCTTACCAAATTCCAAACTTGGTTTACATCAGGAAATTCTTTACGTATAATTCCTATATTCCTTACAGTATAAAAATATGAAGGCTGATTCTTAACAACAGAATTGCACATATCATAAATTTTTACAACATTTTTAAAATTATTACCTTTAATATTATATGAATTATAAATTGTATCTACCTCAGCCCATTTAAATGCATCGCAGGATGGAAATCGTTGGTTGCTTTTTAAAGGTATTGATAAAAGGACGCTTGTATTCGTGTTTTCAATATTGTAATTAATAAATGTAAAAATTTGCACATTACTTCCGTAACTGCTCAGTACTAATGAAAAATTTTCATCACTCTTTTTTTTTGACTTAATAAAAGTAATAATATCCTCCCATTTTTTATTTTTAATGTCATCCTTAAAGTGTGTCAAAGTTTCTTCTACACTATCTACCCAAAAACTATCAATAGTTTTTGTGTTTTCTTCTTCATATACCCACCATGTGCCTTTTTGGTGCAGGCCCCATTCTTTTAGCTCAGGGTCAACATGACGTATTATTTCTTCTTTGTCTTTGCAATTAAAAATAGAAAAGGTTAAACCCAATATGATAAGAATTAATATTTTTTTCATAGTAGCAATATTTATTCAAATGTTAGCTATAGTTTTTAAATAGACAAGGTGATTAACGTTATATTTTTGGCAAAAAAAAAGTAAGAATAATTTTTGCTAAATTTTGATACACAAAAAAGCCCCGCCGAAGCGAGGCTCAGTAAATATTTTTAATTTTAAATTATTGAGCAGGAGGAGGAGGAGTTGCTGTTCCGGCTGGAGGATTAGGAACTGCAGAACCCGGAGTGGCATTTTCTATTTTATCTTTCATTAAAGAATCTTTACCTGAACCACCGCTTCTGGTGATGAAAAATGGACCGGCAAGTGATAGTATTAATAGAGATAAAGCCAAAATCCAAGTAATTTTTTCAACCCCTTCGGTTGTTTTATTTACTCCTAAAATTTGGTTGGCAGCCGAGAAATTAGCAGCTAATCCACCACCTTTAGGATTTTGGATAAGCACGATAATTATTAGTAAAGCACATGCGATAATTGTAAGCCAGATTATTAATGTAAACATTTTTTATAATTTATTTATGAGTTCTTCTTTTATTGATTTTATTCGGGCTGCAAAAATGTCTTTTTTATCCGGATTTTGCAACATTAATTTTTCATACATTTCGAGTGAGGTATGAAGGTGACCTTGCTTATAAAAAAGTTGGGCCAATGTTTCACTTACCACTTCTCCATGAAATTCTTCACTCTTGCGAGCCATGTTTTCGGGTTTATAAAATTCGGCTTTAGGTCGCGATATACTTGGATTTTTTTTGATAAACTTATCCAATAGGTTATCTATTTCATCTTTGGAATTACTGCTGGTAGCTGTTTCTTTTTCCTCGTCCTTTACAAAGGCTTGGATATCGTAAGCAATTTCGGCCCAAGCGGCTGGGTTATAAATAATTTCAACTTCCTCATTTTCTTCTTCAAAATTTTCAGGAAGATTTATCGTTATGTCTTCTTCTATTTCAACCGATTCATTTGCTTGTGAATTTCCGTCGGTTGGTTGGTGATTTTTAATTTCAGTAGTCTCAGTAGTAACGAAATTATCAAGCCAATCATAAAAATCAAGTTCTGTATTCTCCACATTTTGAGAATCGGAGATTATTATTTGCTCTTCAACTTCCTCAATTTTATCAATTGTTATTAATTCGGGTTCTTCACGCTTTTCTTCAACTATCTCTTCTGCAATATTAAAAGACGTTTCCTCTGCAATTTCTTCAGTTTCAATAGAAGCCACTAAATTTTGAGATACTTCTCCAGTTTCTTCCAGCAATGGATTTTCTTCTATTATTTCATTAAGAGTATTAGCTGCTTCATTGGTATCAGTAGTATTGATTAATTCGGAAGATTCAGGAGCATTTTGACCTATCGGCAATTTTATAAATAATTCAGAATTGATATCCTGATTATTTAGTTCTTCAATTATTTGTGCTTTGAGGTTAGATTGTTCAGTTGAAAGTGCTTCTGAATCTTGGTTTATTTTTTCAGGTTCTGAATTAATGAAATTAAAAAGCACCTCCCGATTTCCTGCATAAAGTGAGGCTAATTTTAGATTTTTATTAAAGCCAAATGTATTTTGATTCTTATGGCATTTGGCAATTAAAATATGTAAAGCCTGAAAATATGGATATTTCTGACGAAGAACTTCTAAGGATTCCGCATCATGAGAACCTAAAGTTTGCAAGTTGGTAATATAGTGTTGAAGATTGTTCAAAATGGTTACCAGTTGACAGCGGCTTTATTAAAAATTTCTTGAATTAATTGGTCAGTTATGCCAGCCACTAAATTATTTTCAAGGGCTGAAAAATTCTTTGTGGCATCAAAATCCTGAAATCCGTTAAAGGTTTGATCAAAATTTAACTCTGGATGTTTCAGACATTCAAATTTTACATTTACAGCAATTGAAAGTCGGTTTTGAGTAGCGGTTGCGTCTCCCTGAACTGTCACCGGAGTAATGGTATAGCCTGTAATAGCTCCATTAAAATTAAAATCCCCGTTTTCTCTTGTAAAGTTCAAACGGGTGTTGTTCATTTTATCTTTTAGTTTTTCAGTGATGGTTTGGCTTAGCTTAGGATTAACAGTAATAGCTTTATTTTCAAAAAAACCAACCGAATAGGTACTTATATCAGAAGGAATTGTACTTCCTTTTAGGCTATAACATCCACTTAATAACACAGAAATTAAAAAAAACAGTGCAAAAAGTATAAGTGCAATATAAATGTTTCTATTATTCAAGGCCAAATTCTTTTATTTTTCTATACAAAGTCCGTTCTGAAATACCAAGTTCATGCGCTGCTCGTTTTCTTCTGCCATTATTTTTTAGTAATGCTTTTTTTATCATCTCTTCTTCCTTGGCGTTTAAACTTAGATTTTCATCGGTATTTACCATATCAGAGGGTTCAATTTGGTAATCTTGAGTCAAAACTTCATCTTCATAATACGGGGCTTGCTTGGGTCTCACCATCAAATCTTTTGTTTGAACGTGAGCATTTTCATCAGTTGATGGCAGTATTCGTGTAAGCGCGGCTTTATTGGTTTCTACAAATTCCGGATTGCTTAGTTGTTGATTTTCCAATAGACCCAAAACGATTCCTTTTAAATCATTCATATCCTTTTTTAAATCATACAAAACCTTATAAAAAATCTCTCGTTCGTTTAGTCCTTCCTGTCTTCCGTCGGCAGCCAGCATCAAGGATGTATTACTGGTTTCTTTAGGTAAATATTTTACTAGTGTAGTTTCATTAATAACTCTTTCTTGTTCTAATACCGACATTTGTTCAACAATGTTTTTCAATTGACGGATATTTCCTGGCCAACGATAATTAGTCAAAACAACTTCAGCATCCGGTGTAAGTTCTAAATCGCGGATATGGTATTTTTCGGCAAAATCAACCGCAAATTTTTTAAATAGAATAGGAATATCTGTGGGCCTTTCGCGAAGTGCTGGTACATAAATTGGTAAGGTGGAAAGGCGATAATATAAGTCTTCTCTAAATTTTCCTTTATGGCTTAAAGCAAGTAAATCCTTATTCGTAGCTGTTACAACTCTCACATCTGTTTTTAGTACTTTTGATGCACCAACCCTTATGAATTCGCCATTTTCTAGTATACGAAGTAAACGGGCTTGAGTTTCAAAAGGTAATTCACCTACTTCATCCAAAAAAATGGTTCCTCCATTTACGGTTTCAAAATATCCTTTACGAGCTTCATTGGCACCTGTAAATGAACCTTTTTCATGGCCAAAAAGTTCTGAATTAATGGTGCCTTCTGGAATAGCACCGCAGTTGATGGAAATAAACGGGCCATGTTTGCGGTTACTTAAATGATGAATTATTTTAGAAAAAGACTCTTTTCCCACACCACTTTCTCCTTGAATGCAAACAGAAATATCCGTTGGAGCAACTTTCATAGCTGTTTCCAAAGCATAATTGATTCGTGGTGAATTTCCTGTTATTCCAAATCGCTGTTTTACTGCCTGAATATCCATAATTTTATTTTAAAAAATAACACGGAAACACATAGAACATGGAGTTTCACTGAGTTTCTTATGTTTTATGTACATTATCATTATTTTAACTATTAATTAGTATAAATTTCTTAGTGCCCTCTGTGTTTCCGTGTTCAATTTAAGGTTTATCTGATTTGCCAACAACCTTTCCAATTAAACTCGTGGTTGTACTTCTTTCAATTAATACATCTACATATTCGCCAGGTTTATAATTTTCTTTTGGAAAAATAACCACCATATTTTCATCATTTCTTCCTCTTAAATCTTCGTCACTCTTTTTAGATTTTCCTTCTATCAATACTCTAAATATTTTTCCTTCCCGGTTTTTATTCTTTTGCTTAGAAACCCCATTTTGAGTCACAATAATTTCTTGTAATCTTCTGCCTTTAACACTCTCAGGTACATCATCTTCAAATTTTCTGGCAGCAAGTGTTCCTGGGCGTTCGCTATAATTATACATATAGGAGAAGTCGAATTTTGATAATTCAATCAGAGATAATGTATCTTGATGATCCTCTTCAGTTTCAGTGCAAAACCCTGAAATAATATCACATGAAATGCCGCAGTTAGGCATTATTTCACGTATACGGTTTACTTTTCCTATATACCATTCTCTGGTGTAGTTGCGGTTCATTAGATCAAGTATGCGGCTGTTTCCGCTTTGAGCTGGCAAGTGAATATATTTGCAAATATTAGGATATTTCGCAATTGTAAAGATTACTTCATCTGATATATCTTTAGGATGGGAAGTACTGAAACGAATTCGCATTGAGTCATCCACCAAAGCCACCATTTCTAAAAGTTTCGCAAAATTTACACTACTTGCCTGTTCTTCTTTGGTTAAATTAACAAACTCTTTTTTAGGGCCTCCACCAAACCAAAGGTAGCTGTCTACATTTTGTCCCAAAAGGGTAACTTCTTTGTACCCTAAATCTGACAATTCTTTTACTTCTTTTAGAATACTTTCGGCATCACGGCTGCGTTCGCGGCCACGGGTAAAAGGCACAACACAAAAGCTACACATATTATCACAACCTCTCATAATGCTTACAAAAGCAGTTACTCCGTTGCTATTCAGACGGGTAGGGCTTATTTCTGCATAGGTTTCTTCCAATGATAAAATTACATTTATGGATTTATTACCATCTTCCACTTCATTCAAAAGTTTTGGTAAATCACGATAAGAATCGGGCCCGGCAACTATATCTACTAATTTTTCCTCTTCAAGAAGATTTTTTTTAAGCCGTTCTGCCATACAGCCCAATATTCCAATTACCAATTCATTGTTGCGTTTTTTATTTGCGCGCAAATGGATTAGTCGATGTCGGATTCGTTGTTCAGCATTTTCTCTGATACTGCAGGTATTGATCAATATCACATCGGCTTCTTCTTCAATATTGGTGGTATTATATCCATTTTCTAAAAGAATTGAAGCAACCACCTCACTATCTGCAAAATTCATGGCACAGCCATAACTTTCAATGTATAAATTTTTGCTTTTAGGAGTAACTCTATTTGTTATTGTTTCCAGTAATTGGGTTTCCATGCGAATAGGCGCAAAGATAAATATTATCGGTGACAGATTGTCACCCAAAAATTAAGGTATTTTTTATTTAATCGTTAAGTTTAGTTTATATACGTTTGGTATTAATTTAGCAATCTATAAGTGATGACTGATTTTTTAGAAATAGCGGGATGGATACTTCTATCATCGGTAAAATATATTGTTGTAATTATTGCCTTATTAGCCCATTCATCAAGGTTTTGGTTATATGATATGCTTATTGTGTCAGTGGGTGGAAGTATTGGCGTTTCCGTTTTTACCTTTCTTGGTTCACTCATATCCAAGTTTTTTGAAAGGTATTCTTTTTTTAAGGTGAGCTATAAAAATTTAAGAAGAGTTGTTTTAGTAAAAAAAGGATATGGCTTAATTGGTCTTGTTTTTTTAACGCCATTAATTCTTGGTGTTCCTTTTGGGTGCATTATTACTACATTATTTGAACCCGATAAAATGAAAGTCTTTAGAATGCAATTAATTTCAGTAATACTTTGGAGTGTCTTTCTCTTTGGTTGTAAAGGACTTATTCAATTTTTGAATTAAAGGCAGATATAATTATTTCATCACCTACTTTTGTTACTTTGTATTTCCAATCATACTTTAGCAAATTCTAAAAAAAAACATGATTTCTACTAAAAATTATCCATTTTATATGCAGGCTACATTTGTGTTGTTTGCTTTGGTATTAATAACAATAATACTCTACGTTGGCCAAAATATTATTTTTCCAGTTTTATTGGCCATGCTATTTTCTATTTTATTAAGTCCTTTAGTAGGTAGATTTAATAAAAAATTAAGATTTCCTTATGTCGTATCAGTAGCAGTATCTCTATTTTTATCTATCATTTTTATTTCAGGAATTGTGTTTTTTGTTTCATGGCAAATTGGTGATATAGCCAATGATTGGGTTAAAATAAATACTAATCTTTCTATACATTATCACAATATTCAATATTGGATCAAACAAAGGTTTCATGTTAGTTATTCTGAGCAGAATAAATATATAAATCAAGTCACAAAAGATTCATTAATTAATTCAACTGCCAATGTAGGAACAACCATAAGTTCATTTACTGATGTATTGATGAATTTGATTTTGATACCAATTTATACTTTTTTATTTCTTTTATACAAAGATTTGTTTGTGAGATTTTTATACAAGCTTTTTTCAAAAGAGCATCATAATAAATTAAAAGATATTTTGACCCACGTAAAACTAGCGATTCATAGTTTTTTAATTGGTTTGCTCACCGAAATGGCAATAGTAGCTTCACTCACAAGCATTGGTTATATGATTTTAGGAGTGCAATACGCATTGCTACTTGGAGTAATTACCGGTATACTAAATTTAATTCCATATATAGGAATTACCATTGCAGCCATATTAAGCATTTTTGCCACACTCACCGGTTCTACTGATCTTTCATTAATATTTGGAGTGATGCTAGTAAATGCTATTGTTCAGTTTTTTGATAATAATATTTTGGTGCCAATGGTTGTAAGTTCTAAGGTTAAAATCAACGCCTTCGTTTCAATTATAAGTATAATTATTGGAGGGGCTATTGCAGGTGTAGCTGGAATGTTTATGGCTATACCATTGCTAGCAATTATTAAAGTGATTTTTGATCGAATTGGTTTTTTAGAGCCTTGGGGATATTTGATGGGAGATAATTTACCTGTTAATCAAAAGGTTGTTAAAATTAAAATTCCGTTTTTTAAAAGTAAAAAATATTCTAAAAAATCTGAATTGAAGTAAATTGATTAAGTGTTTAGGCATTACTTAAGAAGAAGAAGTACCCATGTCAATCATTCCGTCAATCATTCTCACAATTCGTTTGGCTCTTCGGGCCACATCTTCCTCGTGAGTTACCATCACAATGGTATTTCCGTTTTTGTGTATTTCATCAAAAAGGTCTAATATTTCGCTAGAGCTTTTGCTATCAAGGTTTCCTGTAGGTTCGTCGGCTAACAATATGGAAGGATTATTTACCAAGGCTCTTGCAATGGCTACCCTCTGGCGTTGGCCGCCTGACAGTTCATTGGGGCGATGATGCATTCTGTCTTTTAATCCAACAGAAGTTAACGCTTTTTCAGCCCGTTCCAATCGTTCTTTTTTAGCTATGCCGGTATAAATAAGTGGTAATGCCACATTTTCCAAAGCATTCATTCTTGGCAACAGGTTAAAGGTTTGAAAAACAAATCCAATTTCCTTATTTCTAATTTCGGCCAAGGCATTATCATTCATTTTAAATACTTCAGTACCATTAAGTATATAAGTTCCTGAAGTGGGGGAGTCCAAACATCCAATGATATTCATCAAGGTTGATTTTCCACTGCCCGAAGGCCCCATTAATGCAACGTATTCGCCCTGTTTGATATCGCAATTCAATTTCTGTAAAGCATATACCTTTTGATTTCCCATCACATAGGTTTTTTCTATATCGTGCAATTGTATTACGGCTGACATCGTGTTTTTTGGTTTTTTAGTTGAATTGGTTAAAAAGGTGATTAGTTACTCTAGTGATTATTACCAATTTCTATTTTAACCATTTTTAACTTTTTTCATACTCACAATCTATTTATTAATAAACTTTGGAACTTTAAAGTAGTCAGAATCTTTACTTGGAGCATTTTTTAAAGCTTCTTGTTTGGTTATTTCTTCTTTTACTTCATCGCTTCGCAAATTATTTTGGCGGTCGCTCATATAAATTAGAGGTTCTACATTATAAGTATTTACTTCCGAAAGTTTATCAAAAAAGCCAACAATTCTCTCAAGATCAGCTTTGATTTTTATCTTTTCTCCCTCGTTAAATTCTAATCGGGCCAAATGAGCCAACTCTTCTATTTTTTTATTAGTAATTTCCATTTTCTTAATGTTCTATGTTCTTTATTGCGAAGCTATTTTCAAATTTCCAAATTTTCAAATCACAGAATTATATTTCCTAAACTCAGCCTCAATGATACTAAAAACTTTTTCTTTCAGTTCATCCTTTTGTTCCAAATTTAGACCAACAGTATTTACCTCACGATGAACTACCATTCTTATTCGGCCCGGCGCAAGGCCATTGTCTAATCCTCCGCCAGGCAAACGTTTCCAGTTGTCGAGTAAGGTAATTGGTATTATTGGAATTTGATTCTCAATAGCTAGCCTAAATGCTCCGGCTTTAAATTTTGCCATTGGTGGAACATTTTTATGGATACCCCCTTCAGGGAAAATGAGTACGCTTGTTCTTTCTTTAAGTCTTTCAGCTGCTATCATAAAAGCATTATGTGATTCCCTGTTACTTTGACGATTTACAGAAATGTCAATGGTTCTGAAAAAAATACCAAAAACCGGAATTTTTGAGAGTTCATCCTTAGCCATAAAATTAAAATAATTGGGTAATAGCATGGTCGTAATAATGATATCGAGGTAAGAAAAATGATTGGAACAAAAAATGTAGGTTTTGTTTTTATCCGGTTTTTCTTCAAAAATAACGGATGGAAAAATAAAACATGGGTACATTATAACATAAGCCCAATATTTTCGGAGATTATGAGCCGCCGGATACCATTCTTTTCGGGATAATAAAATTCTAAAAGGAATGTAAAGTATTAATAAAACCGTTATGAAAAGGATGAGAAACCAAATAGCCCAAGCAATTCGTAAAAATTTAAACATTTATTTTAGGGTTCAGTTATAGCTGTGTTTACCTTACTTGCCATAAAATCGGCAAGGCTTTGCAAAGGTTTGGTGGCCACCATTTTCATAAACATATTAAGGTCGGCAAAAATAATCACTTTAACATTGCAATTTTCTCCATCTGTTGCAATATGCCATTCAATATATAAGTCAACTGGGGTGGTTCCAATGGGAACAATTTTTATATAGGAGTTGGGTTGAGCTTTGTCTTTTTTTAAATGTAAGGTTCCTAAACCTTGTACCTTCATTTTCGCTTCGTCATCATTGCTCCACCATTCGCTTACCTGAGGTGGCATTATTTTTTGATGATTATTAACTGTGTTTAAAAAAGTGAAAACATCCTCAGCATTCCTGGCTACCTGATTTAAAGAACTTTCTATTTCTGTCATAAGGCTCTTTCGCTACGACTATAAACAAATGCAGTTACAAATATTGAAACTAAAATTCCAATAATAAGTGACGAAAAAAGACTTGGTAATAAAAAACCTCCCGGTGTAAATTGCTGATGGATACTTTCCATGGCTTTAGCAATATTTACGCTCGAATCTCTTTGGATTTCGGCATTATGAACGAATTGTTCCTTAGCTATATGTTCGGGTTTTACCAATAATTTGGGCATAGAAACAAATAGCAAACTGAATAAAATGAAATTTACCAATCCATTTATCAAAGAAACCATAAACCCAGTAAACATACTGCGCATAAAACTTATTGTATTTCCGTTGATTTTTTTTGCGGCTATAATTGCGAATATTACACATAGTGCCAAAATAATTACTGAAAATCCGCGAAACAAAAGATTGTTCTCCCTTATGGTGTACAATTCCTTTTGATAATATAAATAAAGAAAAGCAGAAGTTACAATTCCGCTAACTGCCCCAAAAATTCCATATACCTTATTCATTACCTATATTAATATGGGTGCAAAACTAACTAAAAAAAAAGTGATTATTCCTTATTTAAGGGTTTTCTGATAGTTCTGGCGCTATGCTATCGTTATCACGTCTAAACTCATCAAAGTTGTATTCTGGCATCAGGTCAGTTTTTACAAAATTTATAGTTTCCTGAAATGCTTCCATAAATTTATTGAAATCTTCTTTATACAAAAAGATTTTATGCTTGATGTACATACCATCCTCGGGCCTTTTCTTGCTCTCAGTAATGGTAATGTAGTAATCATTCCCTCTTGTTGCTTTCACATCAAAGAAATAGGTTCTTTTACCAGCCTTTACTTTCTTTGAAAAAACTTCATCATTTCCTTCTCTTGTAGAATCGTACATAACGCCTATTTATTTTTGATTTTGTAATTGAGACTGCAAAAAACAAGTTTAATTTGATTATCACAACTTTATAAAGTTAATAAATTCTAAAAAAAAATTAAGTATCTGAAATTCAGAGTGTTTATTTGTAATTAAATGGTTTGTTTTTTTTATAGTCATTAATAAATTTGATTCAAATCAAGGAGATAATAAAACCTATCTCCATACTTTAATGCATACTAATAAAATTAGAAAAAGTAGTATTTTTGCCCAAGTTATTAAAAAAACTAGATGATTGATTTAAAAGAAAAAGCCGTATTGCATGATGCCAGAATATTTGGCCCTATGAGTGAGTTTGAGCACGAGCAAGTAATGCTATGCCATGATAAAGAAACCGGATTAAAAGCGATCATCGCAATTCATAATACTGTTTTGGGGCCAGGATTGGGTGGTACCCGATTTTTTAATTACCATTCAGAAAATGATGCACTTCGTGATGTCTTGAGACTTTCGAGAGGGATGTCTTACAAGGCAGCTATTTCAGGTTTAAATCTTGGAGGGGCTAAAGCCGTTATTATTGGTGATCCTAATGTATTGAAATCTGAAGGTTTATTTAGAAAGTTTGGTCGCTTTATTCAAAATTTAAATGGAAAGTATATTACTGCTGAGGATGTGGGAACTACCACACGTGATATGGAATATATTAACATGGAAACAAAGTATGTTGTAGGCTTACCCGAAATAAAAGGTGGAGGAGGAGATCCCTCTCCCGTTACTGCTTATGGAGTATTTATGGGGATGAAAGCATCTGCAAACTTCGTTTATGGAAGTGATTCTTTAAATGGGAAAACAGTTGCAGTTCAGGGGATAGGTAAAGTTGGCTGGCATCTTGTTGAGAAATTATATAATGAAGGTGCTAAAATATATGTTTCTGATATAAACGATGCACAACTAAAAAGAGCGGCGAAAGAATTTGGGGCTATCGTTGTTGATAATCAGGATTTATTCGATTTGAATATTGATATTTTTGCTCCATGTGCTATGGGAGCCGTTTTAAATACAAATACAATTGAAAGATTGAAATGCTCTATAATTTCAGGTGCGGCTAATAATCAATTAGAAAATGAAGAGGAACACGGAAATATGCTTAAGGATAAAGGAATTATTTATGCTCCTGACTTTTTGATAAATGCCGGAGGGTTGATAAATGTTTATTCTGAATATACTGGTTATAACCGCGAAATAGCATTAGGGCAAGCAGAGAATATTTACGACACAACTCTTGAAATTTTAAAAACCGCTAATAGAGAAAATATTCATACTCAAAAAGCGGCAATAATGCTAGCTGAAAAAAGGATTAGACAGGTGAAAGGTGTAAAATCAACCATTTAATAATTGGTTGATTAGCATTTTTTAAATATAAAAACTTACACTCCATTAATTTTCACAACCAATTATTATTTTTGATTGTGTGAGTTTAAGTTATTAGCAAAATTTTAATTCATTTCATCTAAAAATGTTTATGAAAATCAAGGGAATACTTAAAAGTGAAATATTTTACCTTGGTGTTCTCACTGCTTTTTTACTTATTATTTTTATTTATTATGCTGTTGTTTCGCCGGGCTGTGAAGGGGGAATGGATAGTTATAATCATTATCTCATAGCAAGATACAGCTGGAAATATCCTCATCTCTTTCTTGACCAATGGGGCAAGCCTTTATATAATATTTTAGCATCCCCGTTTGCTAATATTGGTTTTATTGGGGTTGAAATATTTAACATATTTCTTTGGCTGGGCTCGGCATGGTTAACTTGGGCTACTGTTAAAAAACTAAGTCTATCGTATGCTTGGTTGGGTTTTTTATTAGTTTTACTTCCTCAGATTTCTATCGAAAATGCCATTTCAGGTCTTACGGAGTTTTTAAATGAATTTCTATTAATCCTATTCTTGTTTTTAATGGCTTCAAAACGATGGAATCTCGCGGCTGCCATTTGCGGTTTACTGCCATTTGCACGTAGCGAAGGCTTCGTCATTATGGCCGTTACCGGTTTTTATTTAATAATTATTGAAAAACAATATAAAAGTCTGTTATGGTTTGTGGCTGGTCCAGTGATATTTAATACCTTTGGCTGGATAGTGGAAGGCGATCCACTATGGATAATTACAAATAATCCTTATATAAAGGCCCAAGTGAAAGGTTTGAATTTATGCGGAAGCGGAAGTTTATTTCATTATGTCAAACTTTCACGCTTTGTATTTTCATTAGCTGGCAGTGGCTTGGTCATTATAGGAACACTTTCTGCGCTTTTTTATGTTATTAAAACGTTTGGTCAAAAAGTCTTTGAAATCAAGTTTTTGTTTTGGTTAGTGGGTGGAATCTTTTGGTTATATTTTGGAGTTCATTCGTTTATTTGGTGGAAGGGGATGATGGGAAGTTGCGGTTATACAAGGGTTATGATTGTAATCACTCCTCTTATGGCTTTATTAGGGACTTATGCGTTAAATATACTTATTCTTAATTTTACAAAGTTTAAAAATTACATTTTGACAATAGTTACAGTTTTACTTTTGGTGTCTGCATCGCATTCCTTTCAATATATAAAACGCAGTTTCCCGCTTCAAATTTCTGAAGAACAGAAAGTATTTGTGGAAGTTGCTAACTGGTTGAAAACAATAGAATACAAGGATGGTATGACCTATCATTTATATGCTTATCTTAGTGTTTTGGCCAATATAAATCCATATGATAAAGACCATTTTACTGATTTGTGGAGTTTTGATTTTGAGTATTCGCCTATTGGAAGTATTATAATTTGGGATGGACACTTTGGCCCCAATGAATGTCAGATACCATTAAAAAAATTAAAAGGTAATCCCAATTTTATTTTGCTAAAATCTTTTATTCCAAACCCGCCATTCACCACCTTGAACAATTATCCTTTTGAAGTGTTTGTATTTAAAAAGGTTAAAAACACTGTAAAAAAGTAACCTCTTAATGATTACTTTTGCAACCCGTTTTAAAAAAATAATTATTGATGCTGAATAGGAGGTTAATACGTGTGAAGGTGCTACAAGCTGTGTATGCTTATCATCAATCAGAAGTAAAGGATTTAAGATCGGCCAAGTCGTTTCTTAAAAAGTCTATACATGGTATAGAGGATACTTTCATAAATATTCTTCAATTTCCTTATGACTTATTTCATTTTGTAAAAACCAATTACAATCCTGCCGATAAGCATTTAAAGGTTAAAAATGAAAGTGGTTCGGTTTTTAATTATCTTTCTGAGAATAAATGCTTAGACTTATTAATTAATCATCCAAAATCTAAAGATATTTTTACTAGTTCATCCTATAATTGGAATAAAGATAGTGATTTTCTATTCCTAATATATAAGCAAATTGGCGAAGCTGATTGGATTCAAAAATTTGAGAATGAGGATAGCAATGATTTTTCAAGAAGTCACGAATTTTTAACGACCCTATATAAATATTTAATAGAAACCTCGGATGACTTTAATATTAAAATGGAAGAAATCAATATTCATTGGCATGATGAAAAGATTCCTGTTTTAAAGTCAATTGAAAAATTATTAAAATCATGTTCCGAAGACGGTATTAACGTTGAAGTTCCTTTAATATCTAAAGATTTAGATGATGATTTGGAATTTTCAGAGAAACTTTTAGAACTGACAACTAAAAACCACACTGTCTATGAGGAATTAATTGCAAAACGAACTCCTGAATGGGACTCGGAACGTATAGCAAGAATCGACCTTTATATTATGATTATGGCATTGGCTGAATTTATGGAGTTTCCTTCAATTCCGGTAAAAGTTACAATTAATGAATATTTAGAATTAGCTAAAATATATAGCACACCTCAAAGCTCTAAATTTATAAATGGAATTCTTGATAAATTATTAAATGAATTAAAACAGGAAGGAAAAGTAAATAAACGTGGAAGAGGGCTAATTGAATAAAGGAGTCAACTTTACGGTTAAGAAAATTATTATCTTTGCAAAAAAATAAAAATAAGACAGATGAAAAACAGAATTTCTTTTTTAGTAATTGTATTAGTAGGGTTTTTATTATCATGCAATAGTGGAAATAATTCTTCTGATACCAAAATTATTGAATCATCATCGACAGCCGATAATCCTAAGGGAAGTAGTAAAGTGCCTGTAATGACTTTTGAGCATGAAACCTGGGATTTTGGGAACTTAATGGATGGCGAAGTTGTAGAACATGAATATGGTTTTAAAAATACAGGAACAAAAGCATTATTAATTTCAGACGTTCAAGCTTCTTGTGGATGTACGATTCCAGAATGGCCACGTGAACCTATAGCACCCGGCCAGGAATCTGTAATAAAGGTAAGATTTAATAGCACAGGAAAACATGAAAATATCAATAAGGATGTTACAATTTTTGCAAATACCAATCCTGTAAAAAAGAAACTTACGTTTAAAGCTTATGTTAAAAGCAAACCCGAAGCAAAATAATTTAAAACTAAATAATCAAATCAATGCACGAAATTCTATTAATGGCTCCAAAAGGAAGCAATGGCTCAATGAATATGATAATGATATTATTAATGTTCGTGGTAATGTATTTTTTTATGATTTTACCACAAATGAGAAAAGGCAAAGCCCAAAAGAAATTTTGGAGTGAGCTAAAAAAAGGAGATCATATTATCACTTCTGGCGGCATTCACGGTAAAATTACCGATTTGAAAGACACCACAGTTATAATAGAAACTGAAGGTGCAGGTAAATTGAAAATAGAGAAATCGGCTATTTCATTAGAAATGACAGAGGCTGCAAATAAAGCGGCAGCCTAAGTTATCGTTGTTTTCTTAAAAGAATTTATTATCAAATTTCATTTAAAAATTGGTGTAACCGGTGGCATAGGCAGTGGAAAATCTACTGTTTGTCAAATATTTGAACATTTAGGTGTTCCAATATATGATGCTGATATTAGAGCTAAGGCGCTTATGCAGGAAGATCCTGAATTGAAAAAACAAATCAGGAAAGTTTTTGGCTGGGATGCTTATGACGAAAAAGACAATCTTAATCGGTCGTATATTGCTAAAATAGTATTTAATAATGCTGCCAAGCTCAATATTTTAAATGGTTTAGTGCACCCTGCTGTTTTTGATGATTATCGCAATTGGGTCGCCAATCAGATAGTTCATCCATATTCAATAAAGGAGGCGGCGTTGATGTTTGAAACCGATAGTTTTAAAGAACTTGATAAAATTATTGTGGTCACGGCCCCAATTAATACACGGCTTGAAAGAGTTGCAAAGCGAGATAATGTTAAAAATGACGATGTTCTCAAACGCATGGAAAATCAAATGAGCGACCGTGAAAGGATAGCGAAAGCTGATTTTATATTAAAAAATGATGGAAAAGCATCTCTAGTAAAGCAAGTGTTGCATTTACATCATTATTTTTTAGACTATGTAAAAGATATGAATAAAGCTATTTAATTTGTAGCTTGAAATGTCAGATAAACGCACAATTATATTAACCCATACTGAAATAGAGCGCAAAATGCAGCGCATGGCATGGGAAATTTATGAAAATAATCATCTGGCTTCACAATTGGTGATTATTGGTATTACCAACAATGGGGATTATTTGGCAAAAGCCATTGGAAAAATTCTTTCCGAAATATCAAAAATCACAATTAAATACGGGCGAATTGATTTGGATAAAACCAAAGGTTTTAACTCTGAAGTGAAACTGGATTGTGAAACAAATCTTAAAGGTGAAACAGTTATAATGGTAGATGATGTGCTAAATAGCGGACAAACAATGCTTGCCTCTATGCTGCCTGTAATTGCTCAAAAACCTTCTAAAATTCAAACAGTTGTGCTAGCCAATCGCAATCATAAAGCGTTTCCTGTTAAGGCAGATATCGTTGGAATTTCTTTGGCAACAACTTTGCAAGAACACATTTGGTTTGAAAGGGGAGAGGATGATAAAATGGTGGTCTTTTTAACCTAAAAATATTTCAAATAGTTATGAAAAGAGCCGGGATTATTTTAACATTCATTGTTTTGCTGGCTGTTAACCTTCAAAATTGCCAAACCTGTGACGATTGTCAGGTAACACCTCCAGCTAAAGAAGTGAAGGTAGTGAATAGCAGTGGTGATAATCTTATTTTTGGAGCCACAGCAGTATATAATCCTGATAACATAGTGATAAAAAATAACTTGGGCGAAACTGTTGAATTTTTTACCAATACCGCTAACGGAACTATTGATTTTGGATTTACAATAACTGCCGATACTTACTCGATTAAACTCAATGCCTCAAATACTGAAACCATAAAATTTACCTATGGTAAAGATAAAAATATTGATTGTTGCAATGAGTTTGATGTTACAAAAACGACAACAATCAATGGCAAATTGGTAAGTAATGACGATAAAATAACAATCGTAAAATAATCTTCTTAATTGTTTTTTTTACTGAAGTAATTCTTTAGAAATTGATTTTTTTTTCTTTGTAATAATGGATGCTTTTTTGGGTCTTTTATCTGAAAAAAGGAGAAATTTGTAATGATTTTATTTGCTGTTTCTAAACTTAAAAAAATTATTCTTTAACAAGTTTAGTCATAAAATAAATGGAGCCAGTTATTTCTAAAAAGTAAATTCCCTTTGGCAGATCTGAAAAATTTTGTGTTTCCAGAGTTCTCCCGCTATAAATCAATTGACCAAAACAATTCATGAGTTTGCAATTTGAATTATTCAGTTTGGGATAAACATTTATGTAATCTGTAAACGGATTTGGTGTAATGGTAATTATTTTATTTTTAGATATTGAATGCATACTAGAACTGCCGCAGAATCTAGAAATACCTAGCAAATTGGTCATTTCGCTACATAAATAATTATAGTTAGTTTGATCGGTTGCATTTAATGTTGCGGATAGTAAATCTTTATTTTCGGCGGGGTCGGTTGTTAAATAAAAAAACTTTTGAGTTCCGTTATCAAAGTCGATTAATTTGTAATCTTTGTTTCGCATGGCCTTACCATCACCGGCTACGGTAGGAATTTTAAAAACTTCTGTAAAAACCCAGGGTCTTATTTCAGATGCCTTATTTTTTAGTATGGGTAAAATGCTTTTACTGTCTACTGGTTTATTGCCCGGTATTTGGGTTTGCCAATTTGTGTATCCAAACAAATCCAAAATGGTTGCAAATAAATCATGGGTATTGACAAGGGCATCGCTGGTTCTTCCCGGCGCAGACACCGAAGGTCCTGAAATAATAAAGGGCACACTTACCCCTTCCTGATAAACACTTCCTTTAGCACCTCCGGTATTTTGGGCAACTTGTGCATCATCTCCATTATCACCGATAAAGATAATATCCGTACTATCCCATTTGTTAAATCGTTTCAATGAATCAAACACTCTTCCAATTTCGTGGTCCAAGGCTTCAAGAGCAGCTTTGAAATAAGGTTTTGGATTTGCGGCTATATCGGCATCCAGTCCGCTCAGTGTTGTATCCGAATGTAGCCATTTAGGTGGCAAATGAAAAGGGACATGAGGGGCATTAAAGGCAAGCCACAAAAAGAAAGGTTTGTTTTGTTTTTTTATCCAGCTAACTGCATTGTCTGCTGTTTCGGTGGTAGCATAGTTGGTATTGGTGGATGCCACTCCGTTTGTGACTTTTGTCCAATTATAATAACTGCTGACAACACCGGTAAAGTTTCCTTCATAATGGTCATAACCCATTTTGTTTGGAAAAATGTAATTGGATATAGGCGTCGGCAATTGAAGGTGCCATTTACCGATATTGGCTTTGTCGTAGCCTCCGGGTTTAAACTTATTCAACATCCTGGGAATGGTTATTTCAGCAGTATCCAAAACGGCCGATGTTGCACCTCCTACAGCATTTCCCACACCTGTTCTAAAGCTGTAACGCCCTGTGAGTATTCCTGCACGGGTTGGGGAGCACAGCGGATTAGACCAGGCTTTATTAAACCTAACGCCACGGTTTAATAACCTTCTGATATTCGGCATGGCTATAGTATCTAGATGGTTCTCATAAAATCCGCAATAATCAGTGCCTAAATCATCGGCTATGATCAGAATGACATTTCTTTGAGCCAGGGTCAAATAGGAAGTGGCAGAAAAAAGAACTAAAATCAGGATTTTTTTAAAAATCATTTTTGAATTGATAATTTATAGGTGAATGATGCTTTGTTATCTTTTACCGTCAAAAAATACAATCCATTGGTAAGCGTTTCTGTATTAAAATGAAAATAATTATCGGTTAATTCAGGTTCCTGAATACAAACTGTTTGTCCTAAATTATTAAATAGTCTAAACTGCAACCGACAAACATTAACAACCTCTGATGTAAGGTAAAAGTCCGTAGTTGCAGGATTCGGAAAAATATATGCAGATTTAACTTTATCAGGAGTTCTACCAATACCGCTGCTTACCTGATTGCCCCCTCTTACACATATAAAATAGTTGGTGTTTGTTTTATCATCATAGGTGGTGATTCCAAATTGGGTTGATAAATACCAAGCCTTTGATGTTAGATTAGGCAAGGAAGTAGATGACCAGTACTTATTTGTTAGAATGCCGGTAAAAATCAATTGATCAATAGAAGGACTGCCTAATTTGTAATCACTCAGAGATTGTAATTCTTTGATGTTAGGCAATCGCCAGTCGGTTTTTCCGGCAAGTGAAAGATTCTCAGCATAAATTAATGCCTGTTCCCAGGTATTTGAATTTGGATTGGGTATCTGCTCCCAAATTAATCCTGTAAGATTATCGGTAACAGTGCCATCGCCATTTTTGGTTAATCTGTTTTGAATGACAGTCGGAGTGGTAATATCCCTCACCGCCCTGACATGGATTTTTTTTGTTCCGCCTGCACTCACCGTTTCAGATTTGGGATGATTTCCTATACCACCACCAGCATTGGTTACCCAAATTCTGGTGGCATCATTGTATTGCTTATCACCCGTCCACCAGTATTCAGCCAGGGTTTTGGTAAAAACTGTTGTATTGAGGGCCGGGCCATTATTTTGGTGATTTAATATACTGAATGACTCATGTGCATCGGGCAATCGCCAGTTTGTATAACCACCCAAAGTGAGTGAATCGCAATAAATAACAGCGTTTTCAATTGTCATTTCCCCACCGTCGGTCTTTTGCCACATCAATCCTGTTATGGTGTCCGTTACGGTTCCGTTGCCATTGTTTTTAAAAAAAGGTGCATTGATGGTGTAGTCATTGTCTTCGCCAAAAGTTGTTGTATAACTTATGTTTTGACCGGTATCGGGAAGACGCTTCATGGTTTTGGTAGCACTTTGACTATGTGATAGATAAACCGAAATTAAGAAAATAAGCGTTAAAATTGTGTTCTTCATGATTTCATTCCGATTATTCGATAATTAATTTCTGTATTACCTGATCACTGCCGCTCATGATTTTAATAAAGTAAACTCCGGAGGGTATCAAAGGAAGTTCTATTTTTTCATTATAATCATCCGCTTCATAAACTCTTTCACCTAATGCATTAAAAATTCTGATTTTGAAGTTGTTATCCTTTAACAAACCTTCTATTCCTTGAATTTGGAAACTATTTTTTGCCGGGTTAGGATAAATCCGAATTTTCAAATCCGGTAAGTTATTGTTAAAAATAGAAGCGATACCTGCCACTGTGTGCCTCACAATCACCTCATTATCTAAAATGACATTGGAGCTCCATATAAATTCGGCATCATCAGAAGCTTCATCAAAGATGGCTGTGAAATTGGTATAAGCCGGTTTGTTGTCAACCCCGATGGTAGCATTGGTAAAGGTGGAAGCCGATGGCCAGGATGAATCGTCAAAAGCGGCATTCATCCAGTTTGCAGGCCGACTCCAGTGAAGTCCGTAATATTTGCTGCCATCGTTCGAATTTTGGGTGCTGCAATTGGTAGACAATCGCAAAGTACCGGATTCGGATGGACAGGTCAAATCGGTTATGGGCGACGTGTAAAAAGTCTGGGCTTTCCATTCATTGCCAGTGGTTGCAATTATTTTATTGGAGGCATCTTTAAAAACAGCTACCATACCCCCGTCGCCTGGATGGTAAGCAAAACCGCCGTTTAATTCCGAACCGAGTCCCAGATTTTCTTCCCAATCCACCAGAAGCATGGCGATGGTAAATGGTCTTTTTACTTTAAAACGAATAATACTCGAGTTGAACTGGGTGAAAGGAACCTTGTCTTTTCCAACTGCGGTCCCGTTGATGTACATTTCAAAATAATTATCGGCGAAAATATAAGCTGTTATCAGTTCTCCGTCGGCGTCAACTGTAACAATATCGGTCCCGTTTAAGGCTGCCAGAGCGGCTGCAACATTGGCATAATTGTTTCCATTACACGCGTTGTTCAGGTCGGATGAAAACGGGAAAGCAGTGTTTGTAAAATTAACAAGTGCCGGAACAGTCCAGTTTAAATTGTCTGTTGCTTTTATGGTCCCAACACCTGAAACCCGGCCTCCGCTGCATGAATACAGATTTGTAACTGTTGTACTTGCAGGTCCCTGGGTAACCGAGCATGTTCCTTTGTACTGAGCAAAAGAATTCATTGAAATAAACAGCGCTATCAGGTAAACGATTTTTTGCATTTTGTTTGATTATTGAATGCTTATTTTTTTAATAAACTGCCGGTTAGATACCTGAATTTTAACCAGATAAATGCCCCTCGAAAAATTCCTGACATCAATGCCAGAGATATATTTATCGGCATGATAAACCAATTCGCCATTTAGGTTATATACAGAAATTTCCTGTACATCATTTTCCTTAATCTGTTTGGACAACTTTAAATTTAAAACTTCCTTAACCGGATTCGGATATACTGAAATTTCATTTTCCTGAAATATCGAATTGATTGACGCCGTCGGAACCTTACAAATGGCAGTACCCGTATAATTGGTCGTTGTTTTTACCCCTGAAACATAATAATTAAAGGTAAACAATCCGGCAGGTGTCCAGCTGTAAACCACTGAATCTGTTACACCTGAAAGCGTGTAGGTCAGTTTGTAGCCATTTCCGGCTTTGTTTGGGATACAACTTGTAATTACGGCACCTTTCAAGGGTGTTCCGGCAGGGCGAACCCCTTTGGCTGCAGCCTGCGGAATTATTTGAAGGGTAGCATCTTCGGTAACCTGACCCACCATGTTACCAATCATATAAGGGGCAGTCGGAGTTCCGTGATAATGGTAAACCCCGTTACTGCCATCGTGCCCGTGATTGGCGTCGAGTGTTTTCATGGCTGAACCATCCGGCTCAAGACTGCCGTAAATGGCGTATCCATCCAGAGCAAAGGCAATGGGCAAAATATCAGCAGTTTTATCATCTAAAAATAAAGGCGCAATGTGATAATGGTAATCATCTGCACGGCCACAGTGGCCTCCGTAATTATCAAGCTGACCATCCAACAGAGCATCTACACCGGTATTGGTGTAAGGATTGAAGATGGCTACCCCATTGGCAGCAATTGCAACCGCACCGCGCAAAAAATGCTGGGCATTTACGGGGACCGGCGTGGCGGCTTTCACGGGATTTAAGGGAATACTCCAGGCATTGGAACCAATATAACACTGAGGAATGGGGAACTGTTGCTGCCATCCTGTTATTCCTGACATCATTAAATGTTCGGGAATGCCAAGGGACTCAACATAAAAATAGGTATTGTCCCAACGGGTATTGACATTGGGTTTGAAGGGTGCAAATGCTGAATTAACAAATGCAGGGTCAGTGGTTGTTCCTAAAACACCAATAACTTTGGTGGTGAAACTGTAAAGTGACAGTACAATCGCAATCAAAAAAACCGGAGCTAAATATTGAATCTTTTGTTTCTGTGCAATCTTAAAAATATAAAATCCGGATAATATCAGGAGAGCTAAAAATACGAAGAACTTAATATCAAATATGCTTAGAACAGAAACCTTTGGTTTTGCCCGTTCTGCTATTTGATGGTTTAATTTTTCAATCCGGGCATATTTAGCCAAAACAAACGCCTGATCTTCTTTTGTGAAAGCTGTTAAAGGATAGTTAATGATTTTGTCATGATCGGTTTCAATGTAAACATTCCCATTTTTATACATAAAAAAAGAACCTTCGAAAGTCTTTGACTCCCTCGCAAGCGTCCAGTGTTTTTGACTGGAATGGTCATAATGGCTGTCATGGGCAAACAATAAATTGCCCATCAGGCAAATCATGAGTAGGTAACTGTATCTATTTATTTTTTTCATGGGCATTTCAAATTTTATCAATAATTATTTAGCGCTGCAGAATAATTTTCCCGGTTTTTTCTTCACTGTTCTGGCCTTTTAAGGCATAATAATAAGTGCCGTTGGGCAATAAATTTCCGGATGAATCTTTTCCGTCCCAAATGATTTGAAATTTCCCATTTTGAACTTCGTTGCCGGCAATAAGTTGTTTCACTTTCCTGCCCTGATTATCCATTACATAAAGGTTAATGCGTTCCGGATTGTTGAGCGAAAATTCAATTTTTGTTTCCTGATTGAATGGATTTGGGTAAATGAGCTCATCGGCATAACTGCTATTCCAGATCATGGGAATACCGCCTGTTATAGAATCATAACAATTTTTAGCCCCTATAAAATAAGTCGCTGAAACATCCTTGTTGTGTCGGTTGGCCGTCTCATTGGCAGGTAAATAAACCCTGACATATTCTGTTTTTACGCCATCAGGACCGACGGTAACTCTTATATAACCCGAATTTGGCAGTATTTGCCCCTCAAAATATCCATAATCTTTTGCATAGGTCACACTGGTAAAATTAGGATGACTGGGTTGAGGGGTTTCCTGATAAACGAGGCAGTTTTTTTCCTGTTTGCCAAAAAAATGATCATGCCCGTGAAAGAATATGGTCACCCGGTTTTCTTCCAATAAATCTTTGATGGGTTTGTACCAACCCGGGCGATTGCTTGAAAATCCTTTGGTTCCATCCAGGTTATCACCTCCCCACTCATAGCGGTTGGCATATTCCACCCCACCGCGTCCGTCAGGATCACCTCCAACAATTTGATGAGAGAATACAAATTTGAACTTCGCGTTGCTTCCCTCAAGGGTCTTTCTTAACCAATCGTATTGTGTTTTACCTAAGGTCCATCGCCATCCGTTTAAAGAATCAGGTTTGGGTTTGGTGTACCAATATGGGTCAATAACGATAAACAAAGCATCACCCCATTGCCAGGAATAATAGGCTTCACGTTGACCGACAAAAGCATAATTGGTGGTATCCCCTGAATAAAATTTGTTGGTAATGGGATTGGTAAAATATTTTTTGCGATCATTGGTGCCCCAAACTGCAATATTGTTGGGTGTTCCGTTCAGATTCCAACCCGATTCTCCCTCGTGATTTCCCAAGGCGATGAACAAAGGCACCGAATGACAGGATGTTTCGTAATAGGAACGCAACAAGTGACAGCGGTAAGTCACGGTATCTCTGGGAACTACTTTGGCAGGGGTTCTCAGTTTATCAGTCATTAAAAAATCACCCAGATCTATCATAAAATCGGGAGCATCTTCTAATTGATTTCTCAGGCAACGGCGATAAACAGCCGTATCACTTTGCTCATCCAAATGAGGATCAGCCTGCACCACAAATGAAAAACTCTTACCTTGAGGACGGGCCGTATGAAACGTGTATTCAGGTCTTGAGGCAAATGGGATGGTTCCCGGCTGACGGTAACACATTCTGTAATAATATTTCATATCCTGCTGCAGGCCGCTTATTAAAATTTCAGAAGGTTCTCCTGCTGCAAAGGTTTGCCAGGCTGTTTGATTGGGATAGTTTCCGGATGTTGTGCCATATTGGACACATACTTCTGCCGGATTATCAAAAAATGCCTGAATTGTGATGCTATTATCCGTGGGTCTTCCTAAAATCTCTTTGTGCCTCAGGGTTTGGGCATTGGATGCATTCATCAGGATAAAAAGAAATATGACAAATATGATCGTTTGTTTCATCGATGAGATTTAGTTTTGATTTACGATTACTTTTTTAACAAAATGATTGTTGCCTGTCTCAATATTGAGGTAGTAAACCCCGGTTTGTAAACCACTGACATCAAGTTCATTTGTTCGGGTTTCCAACACTGTTTCACCAAGGATATTGGTGAGTTTTAATGTATAATTTTTGGGGTCTTCTTTAAACCGAACGCTAATTTTATTGCTGGCCGGATTTGGAAATACTTTTACGAAATCATCTATGGTTTGCTGCATAACTCCGGATGAACCGCAGTTTCCAATGGTGTATGAAAAAGCAACTTCTCCATTTTTATGCACGCCCGACAGTGTATCCTTGGGTAAATAGGCCCGAACAAAATCCACCTTAATACAAGATGGGTTTACGGTCACCCTGATATGGCCTGTCCCCTCTAAAGTGTCCGACACATAAGCATTGGCATTGGCCAATTTGCCAATCATGTAAGTTGAGTCACTGGGCATGGGGACTTCCTGGTAGGTAATACCGTCCATCGTTTCATGAGCAAATAAATGGTCATGGCCCTGGAAAAATATGTTTACACCATTGTCTTTAAACAACTGGTGAATCGGCTTGGCCCAGCCCGGACGTTTGTTTGGAAAATTATATGTTGTTCCGTTTTTCCCGTCGTAACCTCCCCATTCATATAATTTGGCATTGGTAATACCGCCTCTGCCCTGTCCGCGAATATGATGGGCAAAAACAAATTTGTATTTAGAAGTGCTGCCTTCCAGCGTTGCTTTAAGCCAGTCATATTGTGGTTTACCCAAAGACCAATCCCAATTTAAGGGTTTATCGGAAGTGTCACATTCGTCCCGGTAAACATCCAGAACAACAAACAACGCATCGCCCCAGGTCCAGGCATAGTAATTTTCAGGATTGCCTATACCGAAGGGTTCATTATCTGTATTTCCGCTGTAAAAGCCGTTTGGGTAGGGATTGGGGTAATAGAACTTTCTCCACTGCGTGCCCCATACCGCTAAATTGTTAGGGGGTGTTTTCGCAAGGTAATAATCATTTTCTCCTTCATGGTTTCCGAGACAAACATAAAACGGAACAGAGTGGCAGATGCTTCCCAAAAATGGCCGGTAATCTTTATGCAAGGCATCCAACTGAGCGGAAGTAATGGTGAATGGATAGTGGTCATCTCCAAAAATATCCCCCAAAGACAACATAAAATCAGGTTTGTCCTTGGCCTGGTTATTTAAACATAACTGATAAATGCTTTTTACCCCTTTCTTGTCATATAAATGCTCATCAGCCTCAATGGTGAAGGTAAATGAAGAACCTTTAGCCCGCTGGGTATTGAAAGAGTATTCAGGGGTTGGAGTATAAAAACTTATAGGTAAAAGATGATACTGAATCCTATAAAAATATTTTGTATTTGGTGAAAGATTTTGCAGGACTATTTCATCGGGCGTGTTTGCTTTATTTGCAAAGACTGCCGTGGTTTTTAAAAAAGTTCCGGATTGGGTGCCATATTCAAGATAATAATTTACATTTTGATCAAACAGAATACTTGCCGTAATAGATGTATCTGTAGGCCTGCCCAAAATAATGGATTTGGTTTGCGCAAAAAGAAACGCATGGGTGAAGACAAAAAGTGAAATTGCGAACAGTCTAAGAATTAATGGTTTGGCTGCTTTGTTTTTAGGCATCATATTTTTTAAAAAATTCTGATAATGTATGATTTAATGTTAAAGACGATAAAAAATTTAGTTTCTGGCACTGTTTAATAATATTATTTTTTTCTTTTTGGTTGATTATCCGGCCTAAAATAATCCCTTATTTCTTTCACGAGATTTTCAAATTTTTCAAGTTGTTGAGGCGTGCAAATGGATTTAAATTTTTCTGCCTGTTCATATCGCATCAGCTCCATTTTATATTCATTGTCAGAAACCCTGCGGGCTAAAGATTTTATTAATGGCTCATTTGTGTTCTTGTTAAACATCTCTTCATTCATGGAGTCTCTTTCACTTCGAATGGTTCTTTCCAATTCCGATTCTTTTTCAAAATAGACAGCACGCAAATCCTTGATTTGTTGTTCCTGGCTTTTTGTTAAACCCAACTCCTTTTTCAGAATACCCGAAACATCGCGGTAATCACCTCCACGAAACAAGGGTGGTTCATGTTTCTTACCACCGGAACTATACCATAAAAAACCAATAGAAATAATGTTTAACGCAGCCAAAAAAATCACGACCCGGGTTAATACTTTTTTTTGGGTGAATATGTCCATGATTTAGTGCTTGATAATGAGTAACTCTTTTGAAATAATACTTAATTCATTATTCCTCGACAAATCCCTTTCTTCTTTTTGATTCATTAATTTGCTTAGATATCCAAAGTTGAGCAAAACTAAAAATACAAAAGCTGCTGCAATGGAGACTGTTTTATAAGTAGTTTTGGGCTTTTGTTTTGAAGTACTCAATTTTTGTATCATCGAGCTATTCCAGGCAGAAGAAGGTTGAATTTCTTTAAAGCCTTCAAACTCCTCAAGTTTTTGAGAAACAATCTTTAAAATTTCTGATTCATTCATGCTTGTTCTTTTCATTTGACGATTCTTATTTTTATTTCTGGCACTATTCATGGGTATTTTTTAAAATTAATTCCAATTCTTTGCTGACTTTCTTTTTTGCGCGGTAAATCAGAGATTCCACGGCAACTGTTGTGGTATTCATAATTTCAGAAATTTCTAAATTTGTATAACCTTCTATCTTACTCAGTGTAAAGGCTATTCTTTGATTATCCGGAAGGGCATTTAAAGCCTGCATTACTTCCTGTAATTTTTCCTTTTCTTTGATAGATTTATCAGGAGAAGAGCCTCCTGCAATCCAGTGAACCACTTCGTCCAGATGAAATGTTTTCCCGATGGAGGTGATGCGCTTTTTCCTGTTTTTCCTTTTTATTTCATCTAGACATTTGGCAATGGCAATCCGGTATATCCAGGTAGAAAGTTTTGAATTCCCCCTGAATGCTTGGATGGATTGAAAAACTTCAATAAAAACTTCCTGTGAAATATCCTCAGCATCGTGTTCATTTAATAGAAAACGGTAACAAGTGTTTAATACCTTTTTTCCATATAGTTTTAACAATTGGTTGAATGCATGTTTATCACCTAAAATCAGAAGTTTTAACAACTCTTTTTCTTCCATCAGAAAGTGAACCCAAATGTATAAGAATAAACCGTTAACTGCATATCAATAGAATTGTTTTAAAGCATAGACAAAACAAATTTCTTAATTATTCCTGAATTAAGCGATTTTTATTTTCTAAAGCGTATCTGGCAGCCAATGGATTTAGTTTCTTTTCTTTTAACTTCCTTATTATTTAGGAGTTGATCGATAGCTAGTGCGATATAATTGTTCTCAACTTTTTCTGGTTCAGCACCATTATCGTCAATAGCCCCCTGGTATTTGATTGTCCATTGCCCTTTTTCTTTCCAGATCACATAGGCATGGGGTGTTTTTTGTGCCTTGAAATTTTTAGCAACCGTTTGCTGCCCATCATATAAATAAGGGAAGTTAAAAGATTCGTTCTTTGATTTTTCAACCATTTTGACATAGGTATCTTCTTCATAGGCGATGGTGTCTGTAGAGCTGATTGCCAGAAGCGGTATCCCCAGTTTTTTATATTTTAAATTTAACTCGTTTAATCTGGCAGGATATAGCTTAGCGAAAGGGCAGTGATTGCAGGTAAAAACAATAATGAACCCTTTGGCATCGGGATAATCGCTTAATGAAACATAGCTTCCATCCACATTTTTTAATTTAAAATCTTTGACATTATCATGTTCCAAGATGGTAAAATTAATAAGGGTGAAACCAAAGATGACCATAATCAGTCCGCTTTGAATTTTAAAAATGGTGCGTTTCATTTTGTAAACTTCTTTAATAAACTATAAGTAAGGGGGGCCGGTATAAACTTTCTATAATCAGAAGATTTATGAAGTATCAGGGTGGCCGGAATTACACCACTCCAGGTATTGTCAATTTTGTCTATCCATTGATTGGCGTCCGGTTCATCCAATAAATAAACCGTTTGATTGATATTTAATTTCTGAATCAGAGGTAACAAACTCTCATACATGTTTTTTTTAAAATCCAGACTCACAAAAATCACCCTTACTTTCTCATTCTTATTATCTTCAGCATACTTCAAAAAATCAGGAATTTCTTGAATGCAGGGTGCACACCACGATGCAAAGAAATTAACGACATAAACGGTATCAGGATTTGAGGTAATCCGCTGCTGGAGAGTCTCAAATCTAATTGTAGAAATATTTTGAGAAAAAGCAACATTGTTAAATAAAAGGCTTATAGCAAAAACCATTATCCTAATAGCCGTTTTATTCATCGTTGATTATCAATATTACATTCAATTATTTATAAACTTCAACCTTTTTGGTAATTGAACCCTTATCGTTAGAAATTTTAACTATATATTCTCCAGCATATATAGTTTTGGTATCGAAATAAACAATGGTACTTCCCTGATTTATGACAGTATTTTGAATCATTCGCCCGTTTAAATCATACAGGGAAACGGTTGTATTTTCTCTCGATAAACCGTTCAGTTGCACGGCAATTAAATCGCTGCTCGGATTTGGAAAAACAGAGATTTGATTGTTCTCAAGTTTCTGAATAGCCACCGGTGGAGCGAAGGTTTGAACCGTTTCGGCAATGCTTGTTACTTTAGCGGCAGTTTTTGTTCCATAAAAAGTAGGACCAACTATATATGGGTAAGCAGAGTTCCAATTTTTATCTACGGTGGCGTAATAACAATAAATACCATCCGGATATTCCGGGGTTTTGCAAAAACGTCCGTTATGTTCATCCAAATAATCGGGAGTGGCAGCAGAGGTGGTATTGTATTGGTAATCCTCTCTGAAATAACCCAATTTATAAGTGGCATCAACATCAGGACCTGCAGTTACATTGGTTCCGGTATAGTACGTAATGCGTTTGGTAATATTTCTCAAAGTATAACTCGATTTCATGCGGGTAATTCCACCGGTACCATCTGCATTTTTGTAGGCATAGGCTCCATAAATCGGAAATCCATCATAAGCAAAACCCAATAATGGAGAATGTTTTGTACTATCGATGACATACAATCCGTCAGCATCGTATAAATTACACACAGTGGATATCACAGTAAGGTCCAGCTTAAAGGCACTTGGATTTTGGTGGTGATGATAATTGCCCATGGCTGGGTGTCCTTTGGAACAATCAAAACCTAACTTTTCACCAACCACGGCATCGCGGTTCCAAACACCATCCCCAATTCCGCCTGAAGGACCGCCTTTTAAAGAACTTGAACTGTTTTGCCAGGAAACTCCGTCGCGGTAATCAAACAAGGCTACACCATTGATAAAAATACCAATATTTCCTCCTGTGGTGGCAGTAAATGCTCCCGGGTTTTTAACAGGTTTTAAGGAGATTTTAAAAATTGCATTTTGGGCGGTTGCCAATGATGGGTTATTGTCCAAAAATGGTCCCGTAACATAGGCAGGAATCCCCTGGGTGCTTATGTAAACCCAATCTGCAGAGTATTTAACATTTTGAACATTGGCTAAAGTTGCATCGGTAATGGCGGTGGAATTGCCTTTTACATAATGTCTACCTGTTATGTTTGTAGTGTTTTGAAGCCAATTCAGAATGGCAGGATTGGTTTGTGCATTTGAGGCAATGCTTGTAAAAAGCAAGCTGAGCACCATTAATTTTCTCTTTAAATTGTACATGTTATTCTTTTAATAATTTTATGGTTTGATTTTTATTGTTTGAAATTTTAAGGAAATAAACACCTGTTGGAAGGTTTGAGAAATTTTGAAGTTCTATGTTTTTTCCGGTGAATCTGATTTGTCCCATACAATCGGTAAGTTCATAAATGTCCTGATCCGTAAAGGATTCACTGTGAATATAGGCATGGAAAGGATTAGGATAAATATCTGATTTCTGATCTACAATATTTTTTATGTCGGATGAACTGTTACAGAAGGATCCCTTGCCAATCAATTTTGTCATTTCACTGCACAAATAATTGAAATTGGTCTGTTCTATTGAAGATAAATTTCCTTTTAACAAATCATTTAATTCATCGGGGTCAGTATTTAAGTTATAGAATTCTTCTTTACCATAATCCAATTTGATGAGTTTAAATTCCTTGTTTCGCATGGCTTTTCCATCTGTTGAATCCGGTGTTAATTTAAAATTTTCACAAAATTGCCAAGGACGTATTTCTGTGCTCGTGTTTTTTAAAATGGGAAAAATACTTTTGCTGTCCACCGGCTTGTTTGATGGTATTAGCGTCGGCCATGACTTGTCTCCAAATAAATCAAGTACGGTTGCGAAAATATCAGCAGTATTAACTAGAGCATCACTTTTTCTGCCTCCATTAACTACTGAAGGCCCAGAAATAATAAAAGGAACATGCACTCCATATTGGTAAACTGTGCCTTTGGCTTTGTCAGTATTTGCAATTTGCGCAGTTTGGGTAGTATTTCCATTATCACCGATAAAAATAAAATCGGTGCTGTCAAAGCGATTCATTTTTTTTAATGAATCATAAAAACGACCAATCTCATGGTCAAGCGCCTGAAGCATGGCTTTAAAATAGGATTTTGGATTTTTAGAAATATCTAATGGTGTACCACTCAAATTAGTGTAGGTATGTAAACCTGCAGGTGGCAAATGATAAGGGGCATGAGGCGCATTAAAAGCCAACCAAAGAAAAAATTGTTTTGAATTTTGCATTTTAATCCAGGTAACTGCATTGTTCACATTTTCTGTGGTGGCATAGGTTGTTATTGTGCTTGCCACCCCATTAGTATATTTTGTCCAGTTGGTATAGCTTGGCAACTGACCAATAAAAGGACCTTCGTAATGGTCGTATCCCAATCTATTGGGATTTAAAAGGTTGGAAATTGGCATTGCCTGATGAAGATGCCATTTCCCAATATCAGCCTTTGCAATAATTGGATTAAACTTTTTTAATAATCGCGGTATTGTAATTTCGGAAGTATCCAACTGATTGGAACCGCCGGCTCCTCCAACAATTCCACCAACTCCAGTCCTGAAACTATATCGCCCTGTTAAAATGCCGGCACGGGTGGCAGAACAAACCGGATTGGACATTGCATTGCTGAAGCGCACACCCTTTCTGAGCAAAGCCCTAATATTAGGTATGTCGACAGTGTCTTGGTGGTCTTCATAAAAACCACAATAATCTGTACCTAAATCATCAGCGATAATAAGGACTATATTTCTCTGCGAATAGGAATTTAAGGAACATATTACTGAAGCAAAACCTATTAGGAATTTTCTCATTCTTTAATAAACTTTTGTGTTATTAATATTTTGGTTCCAAATTCGGTTAACTGAATCAAATAAATACCTGCCGCAATGCTGCTGACATCAATTCCTTTTTCCAACTCAGGACTTGGGAGCATTATAATAGTTTTACCTAATTCATTAATAATCCTGACATAATATGCTTTCATTTCTTGATTATTAAACTGGAAATATAATTTATTGTTCGCCGGATTTGGGTAAACAATAAATGCATGTTCTGATTTTTGAAGCGCTTTTACTCCTGTGGAGGAATTAGTAACTAAAAACTGACCCATCATACCTTCGTCTTCATGCAATGAAATATGACAATGGAACATAAACGGGTGAGAGGCATCCGCATAGTCATCAAATTTTGCGATGAATTTCACAACGGAAGGGGTTGTTCCTGTTTTCCCAGGAACAAAAACCACGTCTTTCCATCCTGCTTGGGCTGCTGCCGGAGCTACACCGTTCACAGTTAAAATATTAAACTCCACATCGTGAATGTGAAAAGGATGCCCGAAAACGGATGTACTTGTAATTTCCCAAATTTCGGTATTGTTCAATGGGACATTATATTCGTTTCTATCCAACTTAAATAGTTTATGGTTAATTATAAATGCATTAGGACCGAGAATCGTAGGGACTTTAACACCTGCGCTGTCACTGATGGTCACTTTTCTTGTAACAACTGCATCAGCCGCATTAAGGGTTTTATTATTGGTCAGGGTGCTTGGTATGTTTGTAATTGGCGAACCGGTTATCGCACCTATTTTTAAATGCAGAATATTAAAATCTTTTTTGCCTAATGCATTGGCAAAGGGGCCATTGACAAAGGCTTCGCCTCCGGCAACAAAATTGCCCAAGGTGGAATTGTAGGCTTTTAAATCCAGTGAAGTGCCCGATTGTGAAACGCAATTGACCAGAATTTCAATGCGTTCGCCTGCATGCAATAAATATCTAGTCACAGAAACCGGAGCATTTAATAGTCCACCGTCGGAAGTTATGATAAGAAAGGCCCTGTTATCGCTGAAACCAAGATTATAGGAACGTTCAATAGCGGCATTCAGAATTCTGAATCTCACCACCTGTGCGGGAATAGAGAACTCAGGACGAAGCGTTCCGTTTACCATCATACTGTCGCCATAAGGCACCGCCACAAATTGATTGGAAGTGTTAAAGTCACGATCCGTTAATACCAATGGAATATCGTCCACACCGTACTTTCTTGGCAGGGCCAAAGCAGATTCTATGCTGTCTCTCACAATAATCAATCCTCCTAATCCCTTGGTGATCTGATCCATGGTCATTTCGTGTAAATGGGGATGGTACCAATAGGTTGCAGCGTTGTTCGTCACTTTCCAGTAAGGTTGCCAAAGAGTGCCGGGTGGAATGATCTGGTGCGGACCTCCATCCATTACTGCAGGCAGGTGCATACCATGCCAGTGAAGTGTTGTGGAATCATTCAGATTATTTTTAACATTCATATGCACCACATCTCCTTTTTTAATGAACAAGGTCGGACCCCAGAATTTACCGTTTATACCTCCGGTAATAGTTTGGTTTCCCTTGCTCACAATTTGCGCGAAGGTATCTTTGATATTCAGGTTAAAATTGGTCCCCGAAAGCGTGTCGGGTATCCATAGGGTGTTGTATTGTGCCTTGCTTTGACTGCTTGATAATAAAATAAGAAGACTAGAAAAAAACAGAAGAAAAATCGGGTGCTTTGTTTTATGCATATATTTTTTTTTGATCTTATGGTTTGACGATTTTAAAATTTCAATCCTTCGGTAAAGATATAAGAAGATTTTTTGGATAGCCGAATTCGGGATTAAATAAGAACTTTTTATCACTTAAGGTGAGCAAAAAGCTTATCAAATCTACCTTTTCATTGGCCGATAATACAATGGGTTGTTCCAATTGCAAAGCCAAAGTTTTACTTTTTACAATGCCCCTGACGTAATGATCCAATACCGCATTTAAATTTTTAAATCGGCCGTCGTGCATGTAGGGATATGAGAATTCAATATTGCGAAGGGTAGGTACCTTGAATTTTAAAGAGTCAATTGGGTTTTGGGTAACTTTCATTCTTCCAAAATCTTTTAATTCCAAATCAACAGGCAACCCGTTATTTTCAAATTTCTGATTGGTAAACAAAGGTTCAGTATGGCAGGACGAACAGTTTTTTTTAAATAACTGGTAACCATTATTTTCTTTCAAAGTAAGGACAGATTTCTTTTGTTTAATACTGTCGTATTTTGAATTGGCACTCACCAGAGTTAGCATAAATTGAGAAATTGCTTTTAACAGGTGTTCACCTGATGCAATGCTGTCGCCAAATGCTTTAAAAAAAAGATGATGATATATTTTAGATTGATTGAGTTTATAAATTACGTGTTCAATGCTTTCGCCCATCTCATCGGGATGGCTTATCGGCGCGAGTGCTTGCATATCCAAATGGTTTATGGCGCCATCCCACATAAAGGTTTTGTTCCATGCCAAATTAATCAGCACCGGTGCATTTCGTGTTCCAATTCGGTCATAAATTCCATGGCTTAAAGCATGATCGACATGAGCAAATGAGGTAAATTGGGAATGGCAACTTGAACAAGAAATGGTATTGTTTTGGGATAAAATCGGGTCATAAAACAGGGCTCTTCCTAAATCTATTTTGTCTTTTGTTAAAGGGTTTTTTGAAAAATTGTAGTTCGGCTTCGGCCAATTTAGAGGAATATTAAAAAGTCCATCTTTGCTGGCAACAAATGCTGAGACGCATATAAATAATAAGCAAACCGAAACATTCCTCCTCCAATTCATTCTTTAATTTTAAAGAGTTTACCCAGCTGATTAGATAATATTAATGCATCCTTATTGGGTGACATAACAGAAGGCTTATTCTCTAAGTCCACATCGCTTAAAAACGTTTTTAGGTCAAATTTAATGCTCACATCTTGGAGGTTGGAAGTCAACAGCGAGATGGTTTGTAATGCGTTGTAAGGATGAGTATAACCTCCCAAATGAAATTGAAACTCATGTTTTCTCGATCGACAAAGATTGCTTTTCCCTTCCAGTTTAAAATTTACGTACCCACTTTGCCATGTCCAATACATGCCTTTTGTGGGGTCTAAATCGCCCCCTATGGCACCTGAAACATTGGTTAAACTGTCGATACCGAGTTTAAATTTTATCTCAGCGTATATCATATCGGAAGGAACTTTAAAGGCCAATTTTAAGGTGTTGCTGTCCGATGCATCCATTAAATGAAAGCTGTTTGGTTCTATCCAAACCGGTGCTGAATTATTCCAAAACTCTATTGCGGAAACATAAAATTTCAAGGTTTCAAATTGAATGCTGTCGTTCTTATTCAGTTTATAAACGGAGTCATTCAATTGCAGAACGGAATTGCCGAACATCGGTTTAAAATTCAAGGATAGTATTCGGAAGTTTTGAGCAAGAAGTTGATTACTGTAAAATGATAAAACTATTGGAAAGAAGGCTAAGCGCTTCTTCATCTTGGGTTTATAGTTCGAGGCCGTCTTGAAAACAAAGAGGCCAACTCCTCTGTCAGTGCGTTGAATGCAGGTAGCTGATTTTCATTGCAAAGTTTCTTAACATCCTGGAAATGTTTGTAATGAATGGACTCTATTTTTATCTGACATTGTCCAATGGCATTAATGATGGAGTCTTTATAAAGATTATTTGAGTCCCGGGCAAGGCTTTCATAAAGTGTATTTTTTAAACCTTTGATTTCCAATTCAGTGTGTTGTATTTCCTTTCTATGACCGTCTATTAATACGTCATATTTTTCAATCTGACCTTTATCAAACTTCAGCCTTTCCAGAATTAGACTTCTTGGTCCATTAGGACCTCCATACATTGGTTTTTGTAAAACAATAAAACCGATTAAGAGTAAATTGGAAAGGAGTAATCCAATAGATAGAAGGCTTAAAATTTTTACTTTGCTCATTTATATAATGAATTATCAGGCATTAAATTGAATGTATTAACCAAAGTATTATCACTTCTAATTTGATGTATACGTTTGTTTATCACCATAAAATTTAATGCCAAAACTAAAATAAATGAAAGACCAATTGACCAGGTTAACTTTAATGAAAACCTTGAGGTGCAAGTATTCTCAATCCTTTGTTTAATGCGGGTAAATAAAAATGGCGGTGCATCTACTTTGTGTATTTGCCCTAACAGGTCCAATGATAATTTTTTGTTATTGCTGTTCATTGTTTGTTATTCTTAGTTTGACGCTAATTTTTTCAATTTCCTTCGTTGATGTTTATTTTTTTCTGTAAACTTGTTTTGGCTCTTTGAATTAAGGATTCGACTGCCTTTATGCTCAGGTTCATTATTTCCGCAATTTCTGCCTGAGGTTTGTATTCTATTTTACTTAAAATAAGCGCGGTTTTTTGATTGTCGGATAATTCGTTGATGCGTTTAAAAAGTTGTTTCAATGCCTCCTTATTCTCAAGTTGTACCCCCGGATGATTAAATTCTGGCTTCTCATATTTTATCTCATTGGTGTTTTCGGTAAATATAGAAATGAAGTTACCATACCTTTTTTTGCGTTGTTTGCTTTTTATAAAATCCAGTGATTTATTGATGGTTATTCTGTGAATCCAGGTACTAAGTTTGGATTGTTCCTTGAAGGAATCCAAAGACTTATGAATTGCCACAAATACATCCTGCGTTATTTCTTCAGCATCTTCACTGTTTTGCACATACTGCAAGGCTAGGTTATAAACAAGCTTTTTGTGCTCGTGATAAAGTGTTTCAAAATTCAAACCCGGGTATTTATAGTTTAGATAATAATGTTGTTAACAATTGGGTTTAAAATTTGTTTGAGTTTCAATATTACAGAAATTAGAATTCAATATTAAATAAATATTCCATGAATTGAGGACGTTGGCTTATGCTTACTTTTGCAAATCTAATAATTTGAATAGTTTTTTAAATTCTGCACCACTGGCCCAAATGAAATTTTCTTTACTTTTATTGACTGTATTAATAACTTTTGTTTCGGCTAATGCTCAAATAGGGGATTCTACTAAACTGCCATTTGCCATTGCCAATGAAAAAAAAATGTCGGAGGACGATTTGAAAAATAAAAAGGAAGGCGCTTATTTTACAGGTATCCCCGACTTAAGTTCTGATCCGGTAAATGGTTTTGGTTATGGGGCTGAAGGGTCGGTGTATTTTAACGGCAAACGCAGCGACCCGTTTTTTGCTTATTCCGCCTATAGGGCCAAAATAGATCTTACATTATTTAATACCACTCGAAGCCAGCGTGAAATGATGCTAAGGTTGGACGTGCCATATATTTTAAATACAAAGTGGCGCCTAAGAGTGGAAGCGGGTTATGAAAGTAATCCCAATTTATTGTATTTTGGAAATACCGAAAAAACCTTAGGAGGATTGAGCTACTATCCCAATGGCGACAGTTCAAAAGCCTTAGTAAATAATGCTAAATATTCAGACTACGAAAACTCTCTTAAAGGAGCCAACATTTTTTTTAATACCTATATAAAACAGGAATATATTTTAAATGTAAGTGGCGAACGGTCGTTTATGGAAGGAAAAGTTAGAGCCTTGGTTGGATTTGAAATGGCTCAGGTTAATATCAAAACTTTTGCTGGAAATTCATTATTAGTCAATGATTTTTCTCAAAAGAAAATATTAGGAGTGGGGAAAGGTTTAGTGAGTTTTCTTCAGCTAGGTTTGATATACGATACCCGCGATTTGGAAACTGACCCCGGTCAAGGGGTTTTTGCAGAGCTAACCAATGAACTTTCTCTTAAAAAACTTGGCTCGGCCTATAACTGTAATAAAACGTTTGCCCACTTTAATATTTACCAAAATCTATTTCCCAAATACTCCAAAAAATTAGTATTAGCATTTAGAACAGCGGGGGGATATACCGCAGGCAATGCCCCATTTTTTGAATATCAAGACCAATGGAGTTCGGAAGGCAGTATTGAGGGACTCGGCGGGGCTCACACCTTGCGGGGGTATAAGCAATCGCGGTTTATGAGCCGTGTTATGACGTTTAATAATTTAGAATTGCGCTACCGATTTGCACAAACCAATATATTAAATCAACATTTAGCGTTTGGTGCCGTTCCGTTTTTCGATGCTGGAGGAATTTGGGATAAAATGCCGCGAAACCTAAACTTCAATAATTACCGAATTTCCGAAGGTTTGGGATTTAGAATTGTCTGGAATGTGAACACAGTGATGCGTTTTGATTATGCCATCTCAAAAGAAGACCATCAGTTCTTCTTTAATTTTGCCCATACGTTTTAAAGGGGTGCAGATTTGCGCAGTGGCGTATTAGGATTACTCCAATGATTAAAATCACAACTGATTATCCTCTAAAATAACTCAAGGTGCTTAATTGCTTAATTGTAAACTGCCCATCTGTGAATCTGCCAGCGAGAAAAAGTGGTTTTATGAAAAACTGTCGGGAGATTTTTTTTATAAGAAGTAACCATTTTTAGCTCAATTTAATCATCGGTAATTAGTTTTCGCAGTTCTCAATAATTACCCAAAGTTCTATTCTTACCATTACAATTGGTAGGAGCAGTCCTTATGGCGCAATTAAATTATGAATGATAAGTATTCCCCCAACAATTTCAGCAACTACAATAATTGGCATTGGCCCTCCTATTTCCCTAAACGCACCAATTAATTTCATTTAATTACCACCCTAAGAGGAAAGTAAATCAGAGTTGGTAATAAAAATATTTAAAAAAGTAATAATTTAGATGATGAGGGAAATTCAATTTAGTCCTTTAAATACTCCATCAAAATTTTGGCTCTCACTTTTCCTACCACTTTTTCAATTGCTTCAAACGATTGAGATTTTAAATTTTTTATGCTTTTAAAATGCGATAATAAAAGTCGAGCGGTTTCTTCACCTATTCCTTTTATTTGAGTAAGTTCAGTCCCCAAGCTGCCTTTGCTGCGGCGGTTGCGGTGTTGGGTAATTCCAAAACGATGGGCTTCATCGCGCAGTTGTTGTATTATTTTTAAAGTTTCCGATTTTTTATCGATATACAGTGGCAATGGGTCTTCGGGGTAATACAATTCTTCTAAGCGTTTTGCGATGCCTATTAATGCAAATTGGCCATACACACCCACTTCTTTCATGGCCTGCACTGCATGGCTCAGTTGTCCTTTGCCTCCGTCAATAATAACTAAATCGGGCAGGGGCTCATTTTCTTCCACAAGGCGCTTGTAACGGCGAGTTATTACCTCGTGCATGGTGGCAAAATCATCAGGACCAATCACCGTTTTTACGTTAAAAATACGGTAATCTTTTTTTGAAGGTTTTCCATCCCTAAAAACCACACAGGCCGACACCGGGTAATTTCCCTGGATATTAGAATTGTCAAAACATTCAATGTATTTAGGTTGAACCTTTAGTTTTAAATCCTCCTGCATTTGAGTCATCAGACGGTTTACTTTCAGTTCGGGGTCTAGTTTGTCATACTGTTCCAACTTTTCTTTTTTGAAGTGGATCAAATTTGCCATACTTATTTCCAAAAGTCTCAGTTTATCTCCCGCTTTAGGAATGGTAAATTTTAAAGTATCATCAGTAATATCTACCGGAATCGGGATAATGATTTCTTTGGCATTACTGCCATGTCTTTCGCGCATTTCAATAATAGCCAATTCCAAAATTTCGGCATCAGTTTCATCCAGTACTTTACGGTATTCAATGGTTTGAGTTTGGATAATCATCCCATTCACAATTTTCAGGTAATTTACGAATGCAAATTGCTGAGAGGTACTGATATTGAAAACATCTACGTTGGTAATCGTAATGCTAACGACAGTCGATTTACCTTGGTAATTATTAAGTCGTTCGAGCTTGTTTTTGAATAATGCGGCTTGCTCAAATCGCATTTCGTTAGAGGCCTTGAGCATCTGCTCTTTTAAATGATTTTTTACTTCGGTTAGATTTCCGCGAAGCACATTTTTAATACTTCGTATGGATTCCAGATATTCATTTTCGGTTTCCAAACCTTCGCAAGCCCCGCGACAATTGCCAATTTGGTATTCCAAACACACTTTAAATTTATTGGCTTCAATGTTTTTTTCGCTTAGCACATAATTGCAGTTTCGAATGGGGTAAAGTTGTTTTACCAAATCCAAAACGATTCGCATCACATAAGGTGAGGAGTATGGGCCAAAATATTCAGAACCATCCTTTATAGGGTTTCGCATGGCGTATATTTTTGGAAACCGTTCATTGGTTACCCTAATTACAGGAAACGATTTATCGTCTTTAAGACTAATATTATACCTTGGCCTGAATTCCTTAATAAGACTACTTTCAAGTAACAGTGCATCTATTTCAGTTTTTACAACTGTAAATTCAATGCGATGAATTTTGGAAACCAATACTTCTGTTTTGCGGTTTTCAAAATGTTGTTTGGTAAAGTAACTGCTAACTCGTTTTTTTAGATTTTTGGCTTTGCCAATATAAAGTAGAGTATCAGTGGTGTCAAAATATTTATAAATGCCTGGTTTGTCAGGCAAGTTGGTAATAATTTCTTTAAGGGATTCGGGTTTCAATTATTGAGAAATTTGGAAATTTGGAGATTTGGAAATGAGAGCAAAAAAATAATTTCCAAATCTCCAAATTTCCAAATCATCGAATTATACAGTCATAATATCCTTTTCTTTTTCAACTACCAATTCATCCACTTTTTTAATAAATCCGTCCACTAATTTTTGAATATCGGCCTCACCATCTTTTACCAAATCTTCGCTTAGTCCATCTTTTTGTAGTTTCTTGATTTTTTCGATACTATCCTTACGTATGTTGCGAATAGCAATTTTTGATAATTCGGCTTCATGTTTCACTTGTTTTACCAAACCTAATCTTCTTTCTTCTGTAAGTGGAGGAACAGCAATCATTATTATAACTCCGTCATTTTGTGGATTTAGACCTAAATTGGCAGCCATGATAGCTTTTTCAATGATGGGTATCATTGGTTTTTCCCAAGGCTGAACCACAATAGTACGGGCATCGGGGGTATTTACGTTGGCTATTTGATTTAATGGAACATGGGAGCCATAATACTCCACCATGACACCGTCGAGTACAGATGGCATAGCCTTTCCTGCCCTCAATCTTGAAAATTCAATACGGGTATGTTCGATGGATTTCTCCATATGTTCGCGAGTGTAGCTAGTGATTTCTTTAATTGAACTCATAAATAAAAACTTTTGGCAAAAATAAAGACAAACAGGCCAAGAATTTCAAATTTCAAGATCCAAATATCAAATAAATTACTAATGTAAAAATTTTAATTTTAAATGGTGAAAAAGAATTTAGTAATTGAGTTGAATACTTATCACTCCTAAAATAATAACTATAAATACGAGGTTTTTAAACCAATCACTTCCTTTTCTGTCCTGGAAAAAGTTAGTGGCAAATACCGTTATGGGAATTACACTTAACGCCGTATTGCACCACAGATTGAGCTCCTGGAAAAGAATAACTAATATGCCGGCGGTCCAAATTAGGGCAAATACAATAGCAAAACGTCGTGATTTATTGCTGATTTTGTTATTGCTAAATTGATAATGAAAATAGGAAACTGCCGAAATTACAAGAATTAAGATGAATAATATGAAAAAACGATCTTGCCAATGGCTAAAGTTTATTCCCATGTAAATTGGGGTGAAACTGAAAAATGAACCAAAAATTTGAAATTTCCCCAAAATAAAGTAAACGCACGCTGTGATAAATATTACTATAAATGTTGAAAGAAGTAAAATTGAAATATTATTCATGCTATAGGTGTAAATTATAATAATTCCAATTATTATAAAGGGAATATAAAATATCGCTTCTTTACTAAATAATAGAGAAACTCCTATCAGAGTTCCAATATCAAGAAATAATGATCCTGGGTTTTTGCCAACATCTTGAAGTCGCAGCAGTCTTTCTATAATAATTAGAAGGAAAAAATTAAGAAATGAGGCAGGGTTTAAATAAAATTGTTCATTATAAATACAAGCTAACAATACATAGAGTATAAACGGAAAAAAAGATCGCTCGTTGGTTACATTATGATAGTTTAAAATATAGGTAAGTAAGGTGGCTTGTAAAATTAAAAACGCAACACCAAGAATCAAATCTAGGTTAGGAATGTATGAAGTTGCTGATTTTAATGCGGTAAATAGTGGTGTATAAGTTACTTGAGGAAAATCGGGAACCGGGGCAAAGAAAATTTTCGAAATAATGATAACAATTAATCCTAAAATGATGCCCCCTATGCCTCTGTTTCTTATGATTTGTATCATTATTTAAAGGTTATTTTTAATAAGGCAAACTTACGGTCTTTTAGAACAGGAACAATAATTTTGTCATTCGAAATCTGCTTTCCTTCAGCTGGAATTATAAAAGCATTCATTTCTTCGCCTTTCACAACTAATTTAATATTTCGTTGCCCATTCGGCAAAAATGTTGCTAATGAAATGTCACCACCTGATGCAATGGGGTCGTTATATAATAAATTTATTGCTGATTCGGTAACTGATACCAATGCTGAACTCAAAATTCCCCCATCGTTTACTGTATTCTGATTTTTGGTAACACAGTTTTCCCATTCAAGTTTTCCTGAACTATCAAAATTTTGAATTAAAATATTTTCAAAAGTATAGATAGCTTTTCCGTGTGATGTGGTGGTCCCATTTATCATTGTTATTTCTTGTTCTTTTTGAATAAAGGTGTTTTCGGTAACTTTTATAAACCCTCCATCTGAGCGACAAATTAATTTTATTGGCACATATGAACGTGGTAAAAATCCATTTTGAACCTTTATTTCTCCCGATATTTCTTTAAGTATAGAATTAGAAAAGGGTTGTTTTTTTATTCGGATGGAATCTGTTTTTAAATTTCCCCAATCGAAAGAAAAATTACCTTCATACCCACTTTCAACATCGGATGTATAAAATCCTGTGACTCCTTTGTTACCCGTAGTTGTATTAAAAAAGAGTATTGGTTTTTCGTAAGTATAGTTCGAATCATCGATTTGATTAACAATACCTTGTTCATAAATAGCTAAATAACTTAACCCATCCTTGCTATTTTTTAGGCTGAATAGTGCCGAAAAAACCAGGCTTTTGTCCCAAACAACATCTTCAAGTTTATCTATCACCAGATTTTGGTCTAAACTAAATTCACCTGAGGCTATACTATTAATTTTTTGATCGATGATGGTATATGTATTGAAATTTTGTTTGGTTTTTGTTGATCCGTAATTCAGAATAAAATAATGTTTATGATTATAGGATGGTTTAATAATCACCAAAGGATCATCTCCGCTTGCGGGATGAGCAAGCCAGGTTACAAACGTTTCAGGTTGGATATTTTCAAAACTATTATTCAAAAGACTTGCTATTATTTTATAGGTCTTGTTTTTTTTGTCATAAACCTGCTTAAATAGCAAAAGACCTTCTTCATTCAGATCTGAATAGATAATCCTCGAATTTTTGAGCATAAAACTTTTACTGTTTTCTAGCCCAAGATTAGGTCGGTAGCGTTCAAGAACGATGAATTTTGATAAAAATTTGTTGCGGTGACGAATTAAATAAATTCCTGATTGATCTTCACCAACAATGGTTGAATAAATGGAATGTCCTCTTAGTTTTTGAGTATTACTCCATTCCAAAGTTTGTGCAAAACATTCAGAAACAGTAAAAATAAACAGTAATGTAATTAAGAATCTGGAAGTATTGCGACGGTTAATTTTAATAAATGGATTTGCAAACACGAATTTTGAGTTACACTATATTTTTACGTCTATTAATAAACAAGTAGGAAAGAATTCCTATCCCAATAATGCTAATTGCAATTCGGCTAGTTTCCCATTTGTAAATTAATAAGTCAATGGAAATAAGTCCAGCTAACACAATATATAATATTGGCAATATTGGGTAAAATAATGTTCTGTAAGGTCTTTCAGCATCAGGGCGTTTGCGTCTTAATACAATTATTCCTGCAATGGTTACAACATAAAAAAGCAAAGAGGCAAAGGTGGTATAATCTAATAATTTGCCGTAGGTTCCGCTCATGCAAAGGACACTTGCCCAAACCGCTTGCATAACTATTGCATTTCCAGGTACGCTGCGTTTATTTAAGTTTCCTGCTTGTTTGAAAAAAAGCTTATCCTTAGCCATTGCATAATACAATCGGGCACCCGCCATGATCAATCCATTATTGCAACCAAAGGTGGATACCATTATCATTACCGCCATCATTATGACCGCTGCACTCCCAAAAATTACTCCAGCCGCCGCCACTCCAACTCGCTCATTATCGGCCCACATAATTCCTTTAGCTAAAATATTTGCACCTTCGGGATTGCCATCTACTGGAAGCAACATGAAATAGGCAACGTTAGCCATGAAATAAAGCAACACCACAATTCCAGTACCTATCATCAGACTATAAGGAATATTTCGCTGAGGATTTTTAACTTCACCTGCTGTATAAGTTATATTATTCCAAGCATCGCAGCTAAATAATGAACCTACCATTGCTATACCTAAAACTATAGCCAATTGGCCACCTTGTAATGATTCTTTAATAATACCTGTTCCTGAATTAGTTGTAGTGCGTGCATCCCAAAATTGCGACCAATTATGAGCAAAGGCATCGCTATTTATTCCTACATAAATTCCTGCAATAATTAAAAATAATAATGAACCTATTTTGGCAACAGTAAATATTCCCTGAACAATTTTTGCATTTTTAACCCCTAATAAATTATTGCCAGAGAGCAACCAAATTAATGCAACTCCAATAATCTGCTGTGAGTTTATTTTAATAAAGCCTAAATTTAACAATACATTATCTGGACTAATCCACGGAAATAAAACCCCTGAAAACTTTGCAAAAGCTATAGCAACTGCCGCAATAACGCCAGTTTGAACTACAAAAAAAGTAATTAATCCAAAAACAAATCCGGTGCCTTTGCCATAGGCTTCTGATAAGTAGACATATTGACCACCAGCTTTTGGAAACATACCTGCTAATTCGCCATAACCCAATGCTGCCATTAAAGTCAATCCTCCAGTTATAAGCCAAACAATTAATATCCAACCAGGTGAACCCAATTGTTGCGACATACTTGCGGTAACAATAAAAATACCCGACCCAATCATGGAGCCAGCCACCAGCATACTGCTGTCAAATAATCCTAATTCTTTTTTGAAATGTGTAGTTTTAGTCATAAAATAATTTGGTCAAACATAGTACTTTTTGAATAAAAAATAAATGTAAAACTAGTTTGATTAGGATATTGGTTAAAAACTGCAAGAGGCTTGCAGAAATTTTCCATTACAAATCTTTTATTTCGAATTTTAGAAAATCAGTATTAGGCGGATTTTCTAATCCTGCAATTCGTCCAAGAGTAATTAGTTGTCCCCGATGATAAGTGCTATGATTAATAGCGTGTTGGATAAAAATATTGCAAGGTTTTGTTCCTTTTAGCCATGGGGTATTAATGGTGTATTCTTCTTCTAGTTCGACTTCAGATAATGAATTTACAAACATTTCTAAATCGAAGGATTGCTTATGAATACCATCAAAAAAGGATTTATAATTTTCTTCAAAATCTTTTCTGAAAGGCTCAAAATCTTTCTTTTGTAAAAATGAAAGCCAAAATCTTTCAGCATTCCAAATATGCAAAAAGGTGGATTTAATGGTTGAAAAACTTGAAGGGATTTTTTGTGTTAAAATTTCTGGAGTTGAATTTTGTAGCCAAATAATTACCTGCAAATTAGCCCATGAATTATAGGCGGATAGGTCTTTAATGAGATTCTTGGCGTTCATCTTATTTAGGCTTTAATGAGTGTAGTTGTGTATGTATAAGTAGTTTTTGGAGCATTTACAATTCCGCTAACTGTAACTGTATACACCATATCGGCGGAGCTATTGGTTACAATTCCTGTCGGTTCCCAAACTATTGTATTGTCTCCATAACCATTATCTGTTTTTGAAATTACAGCTAATGTTATGGCCCCTAAAGGTCCTGTCATAATTACTGTAGCATTTGAAAAGTCCGCTCCGGGAATACCAAATGTCCATCGGGCAAAAGTGAGAGCAGATGGAATATATCCACTTGGAGGATAGGCAATGAATGGAGGGATTTTGATGTTTCCTCCCGCTGTACCAATACAACCTAGCGACATGCTAACATCTGTTGTGCCGTAACTAAATTGGGTTTTGGCTGAATGTAAAATCCAGCGCCGGTGACCGCATGCGTTATTTCCAGTGCCAAAATCCATCATAAATGTCGTTATCGCGTTAACCGAGTGACTACCTAAACTAAGATTGCTGGTTTTTGCACCATCTGAACCACTCTGAGTCCAACAGGTCCAAGTATTAGGAGGAGTATGACTTAACTGATTATTGGCTTTCATCATTAATGCAGCTTCCTGATACATTGGAAATTTGGAAGCATCCAAAGTGATGTTATCATTTAATCCAACCAGTTTTCGGAAATAATTAATCCTTTTTATTACCATGTCATTGGTGGCTTGGGGAGCAATACCCGCATTGCAACCAGTTGTATTGCCAGTCCATCCAACATTTAAAACCGCTGATCCTAAGTAATTATTTTTATAATCGGCAATTGCAGTTTCCCTATCGGTTAGGCTAACTGAGTCATCCTTTTTTTTACAACTGTTTAATAATCCCGCAGTAGAAGTTAGTAGGAGTATTAAAAATATTTTATTGAGTTGCTTCGTATACATTATTTTTTATTTAAATATTTGACAAAGATTAAAAAAATACGTTACAAATATCAAAAAAATAATTTTCTAACATTAGATTACCTTTGCATAAATGAACCGCTTCAAAATTGTATTTACATCGATTCTTGTATTGATATTATTGGGTGGAAGTTTTTATATAAATAATAATCAAAGCAATTATCTGCCCTCCACAAGCATTTTAATAAAGGATAGTGATTTGCCAGTTCCGCCACGAATTAGTTATAATGTTTCTCGGCAGCGCCAAACATTTATAAAAGATCTTTTTAAAGACTGTAATCTGAGTGGAGACAAAAAAAAATTGGTAGAAGCTTGTAATTTTAGTAGTCCTGAAGTAAGAGATTTTGCTATACGCATGGCAGGCAATTCGCCTGGAACTTTTAATTTGGGACAGGTATGCGATATGTTTGATAATTGTTTTACGAATTGGAAATATGTGAACGATCCCAAAGGCGAAAACTATGTGGCAAAAGCAAGTGAAACAATAGCAAATAATTTTTCAGGAGATTGTGATGATTTTGCGGTTATTGTTTGCTCATCGGTAATGTCAATAGGAGGGGAGGCCCGCATTAGCTATGCCTATAAAGGGAAAAAAGGGCATGCCTTTACCGAGATAAATTTAGGAAATACACCACAGGAAATAGTTACTGATTATTTAGTAAAACGCTATAAATTAAAAACCGTGAACGGTAAACGCGATAAGTCTGGAAACTGGTGGCTTAATATGGATTGGTTTGCTGGTTATCCTGGAGGTGATTATTTTAAGTACAGCTACGGACAGCGGTTTTATGTATTGCAAAATTATTGCGAAGAAATTTAAAGCAATTAGGAATCTGGAATAACAATTAAATCATTAACCCAATAACCATTATCCAATGTTAACGCCAAAAGAAAAATACAGAGGCAACCTCAATTTTGCAGTAGTTACTTTTTTTATATTGGTAAGTTTAGCTACTGGATTTTATTTAGGTTTAATAACGTCTAAAGGTGCCATAATTGAAACTGGAGCTAGTAACAATGCTGTGTATCAAAATATTTGGAACTATCGCAGCGATATTTTTAACCTTTTTTTATTGGCAATTGCCTATGTTTTTGTAGTATTAATAGCCTTGGTAATATTAGGCAAAGGACGAATCAATAAAGAAAATCACGAAGAGCTAAAAGATTTGGAACGCCTAGGCGAATTGTATAAAAAAGGACTTTTAACCAAAGAAGAATTTGAAAACAAAAAAGAAGAGTTGATGAATGATGAAGACAGATGAAAAATAATGGTTAATGATAAATGGTTAATTATTGATTTTCAATAACTACTTAAAAGTTTATCATTAACAATTAACCACGAACAATTAATTAAACTTTCTTAGGCCAACTATACCATTCCAATTTACCTTGATGGGCTGCAATTTCATTCCAATTTTTAATATCTAATTTAAAAAGGCCCATGCCGCAAGTTGGTAAATTATCGATGGTAGCGTTTCCTATATGATTAAAAAGTTCGGTCATTCCCGGGTTGTGACCAATAATTACTAATGAATCAATATTAGAATCGGTGTTGGCTATTTCATAAAGAATAACTTTGTGCGAAGCCAAATAGAGTTTTTCAATTTTTACGATGGAGTCTTTTTTCCAATCCAAATGTTTGCCTAATTGCTTGGCAGTTTGACGAGTTCGCTTGGCTGCGCTAATTTTTATAAGTTCAGGTTTAAACTTTAATTTTTTTAATTGGTTGCTCATTAGTTCACAATCCTCTTCGCCCCGGTTGGTTAGTTTTCGTTCAAAATCATTGTCAAATCCGTGTTGCTCGGTTTTGGCATGGCGAATGAGGAGAAGGTATTTCATAATACCGCAAAATTAAAGGCTTTGACAGAAAGTGACTTTAAAATTTCTTTAATAATTCAATTTTTTGTTATGTCATATTTAAGTCACGAAATGGGGGGGTAAAATGGACTCTTTTTTTAAACGTGATTCGCCAACAAATATATAAATCATGAAAAAAGTATTAGCAATCGCCTTACTGGCTTTAACCTTAGCATTAGTAAACTGTAAAGACAACAGCACCGCTGACCCTGAACCTGCCAAAACTTTAAATAAAAGTTTGATGGTCAATAAATATTGGGTAAGCAGTTTAACTGACCATTATTTCCGTTCGGATGGTAAATATTGTGCGCCTGATGGTATAATGGAATTCGGCACATGGAAATGGTTAAATAATTCAGATAGCTTGGAAATTGTTGACGGTACAGGGACAGATATTTGGTATGTGAAATACTGTACCGATAATGAAATGAGTGCAAAACCTGGAAAGCAAGGTTCCTATTTAATTTTCACTAAAAAATAACCAAAAAAATATTAGCCTTTCTAAAAAAGCCCATCCATTCAAAGGTTTGGGCTTTTTTGTTGCTTTTATTTTTTTGAAGCTTTTAAAAATAAAACCCCAACCCAAATCCAGCAAGCCATCATACACAAGCCGCCAATAGGGGTAATTGCACCAACCCATTTAAATCCATCAATACCAAATACCGGCCGCAAGGCTAAAAAATAAACAGTGCCGCAAAAAATAAGAATACCCAAACGAATCAGCAAAATTGGAGTATTTAGTTTTACCTCCGTGGTATGGCTTATAAGTCCGAGTGCCAATAATCCCAAACAGCCGTAAAACTGGTACTTAACGGCAGTTTCAAAAATTTGAAGGTTTTCAATCGGTAATTTTTCTTTAAGATAATGAGCACCAAATGCGCCTAACATAATGGCTACCGCTAACCCAAAGGCTCCGCGGTAAATGGTTTGTGAAGAAATTTTATTCATTTTGTTATGATATTTTGCGAATGATTTACGAAATTGCAAAGGTATTTTTTAAAACGATTATGTTAAAGAAAATTAAAACTTTGCTATACGGCACTGCCAGTGTTTTGGCCTTGCATAGCTGCATGCCCGAAGAATTTAATACAAACGGAAAAGTGAGGATAGATGAAATAAATCCTGAATATGCTATTCCCTTAATAAGTTCAGACCTCACTTTGGACGATTTGGTGAAAAAAGGAGGTTCATTTGTTAAAAAATATGACGATGGTTTTATCTCATTAGTGTATCGAGGGCAAATATATTCATCCACCGCTGGTGAGGTAATACCAATTCCCGATCAGGATTTTAACCAAACCATCGTGTTAAATTCAACTCAAGCCATTGCCTTGAGTAACGGACAATCGATAGTTGTAAGTTTACAAACCAATAAAAGCTTTTCACTGGGTAGTAAAGAAATTGATTCTCTGTGGCTTAAAGCAGGTGCATTGGTGGCTTCTATTAGCAGTGAAATACGAACGGGAGGAAGTTTGAAAATTTCATTTGAAGATGCTAAAAATTTGGGAACTGTTTTAAGCGTAAATATACCATTTGGCTATGGAGGCTCTACTCCAGTAATGGCTAATGGTAATACCACGCTAGCTGGATATAAATGGAATATGAGCAAAGGCGGGGCTGGATTTAATATGGTAAATATTAAATTTGATTTAAGCCTTAATGCTACTGTCGAGCCTGTATCTGCTGGCAATCAAATGAATATTAATTTCGGTTTTAAAGAAATGAAATTTAGTAGATTTTATGGCTATGTAGGTCAGGTTAATTTGATGAACGGCGGCGATACCATTGACCTTTCAATTTTTGATAATTCTTCTATGGGGACTTTTACTGTAGAAGATCCAAAAGTTAAAATTATCATCGGCAATTCGTTTGGTGTGCCTATAAAAGCTGGTTTTACAAAGCTCGCAGGGTTCACCTCAGGCCCTGGAGGGTTTCAAACTAATATTACAGGATTACCTAATCCATTGCCTGTGAATTTGCCCACAATAGCTCAAATCGGCCAAATACTTTATGATTCGGTAATGATTGATAAATCGGTGAGTAATATAAAAACGGTAATCAACCAAAAGCCTAAGCAAGTCATATTTCAAACTTATGTGGACCTGAACCCTAATGGAAAGCTACAGCGAAATTTTATAACCGATAACAGTCAAATTAATTTTGTGGTAGATGTGGAATTTCCTTTATATGGTAGTGCCAAAAATTTTGTTTTGGAAAGAGAGCAATCTGCAGGTGTGGCGTTACCCAATGTGGATTTTATAGACAATGTGCTTTTGCGCTTCACAGGCGAAAATGGGTATCCAATTGATTTGAGTACTCAAGTATATTTATTGGATGAGGCCGGTGTTGCCTTTGATTCGATTTTTGCTGATAAATCCTATAAGTTTCTGGAGGCTGCGGCCATTGGTACTGATGGTAAGGTGGTATCGGCCACTAAAAAAACGACAGATATAGTTTTTGATAGTCAAAGAGCCAAGCGCCTCAACCATCTTAAGAAAGTGAAATTGAGAGCAGAGTTAGCGACCACTGCCGGAGGAGGCACCTACCCGAGTGTAAAACTCTACAGCAATTATAAGTTAGGTATTAATATTGGTATCAAGGCCAAGTTTAAGGTGAATAATGAATTATTGGATAGTTTAGGTAAAAAATAACATCATGCTAAAAAGAATATTTACACTTCAGATAATAGCATTGGGTTTTGTGTTATCCGTAAATGCGCAACATAATCTTACTATGTATAATATGCATACTTTACCTCAACGTATACAGGTGAATCCAGCATCCGTGCCCGATTCCCGGTTTTTTATAAGCATGCCAGGGTTTGCTTCAATACACATGCTTTATAACAATGATGGATTTAAACTCAAGAATTTGGTATCTGTTGATGATTCAAACCGATTGGTAGTTCATCCGCTATCCTTTTATAATGCTTTGAAAAAAGATAACAGACTTGGTATGGATGTGAGTTATGATATCCTGAATTTTGGATTCAAAATGCGTAAAAGTTATTTTACTGTGTGTCTTGGCGAAAAAATTAAAAGTCAGTTCAGTTTTCCAAAAGATTTTATGGGTTTGTTTATTATAGGCAATGGTGGTCAAAATTTAGGAAAGGATATGAATTTTAATTTTGGTTTTGATATGATGGCCTACAATGATTTGAGTGCCACCTATTCAAGATCATTTTTAAAAGACAAACTAAGATTAGGAGTGAAGGGTTCCTACCTAAATGGAATTTTAAATGTAAATACTGAAAAGAGCGATCTTATCTTTAATACACATCCTGATGATTTTCATTATACGGTGCAGTCAAACATAAAAGTAAATACATCTAGTATTTTAGATACCTTAAATACGGGTTTTAAACCTGGCGGAAATATTGATTTTAATGTTTTGAAGAATAAAAATAGAGGAATGGCTATGAGTTTTGGGGCCACTTATCAATTAATTCCTAAAATAGTGCTTTCGGCAAGTATCGTTGATTTAGGATATATTGACTGGAAGGATAATGTTCAGAATTATGAAACAGAAAATCCTAGTAGAAAGGCTGAATTTTATGGCTTAAAAATGCAAGATTTATTTAATGATAACCCAAATACTGATTCTTCTTTTAAAGCTATAGTTGATACATTAACTAGTAAGTTAAAATTAAAAAGTACTCACAATAGTTACCGCACCACCTTGCCAACCTCAATTTATCTTGGAGGTAATTTTTGGATAACTAAACGCCATAATTTTGGGGTATTGTTTTATGGAAATTATTTTCAAAAGAAGCTAAACCCAGCTATCACACTGTCTTATAATGGAAAATTAACCAAAGTTTTAGGAATATCGGTAAGTTATTCAATGATTAACAAATCGTTTGTAAATGGGGGAGTAGGGCTTACTTTAAATGGAGGCCCGTTTCAATATTATCTGGTAGCCGATAATGTATTAGGAATGATTAAATATAAAAATGCTAATACTGTAGATTTCAGAACCGGAATTAATTTTACTTTCAGACGCAAAGATAAACAAGCCGGATTGAGCGGAAAATCAAAGAAGTTGGGGTAATGATTTACTAAGATTTAATGTTACTAAGATTTATATTATCATTTTTTATTATATCTTTTTCTTTAAGTAGCACTTGTCAAATAAATAAAATTGAAACTATTAATAATGAGTTTTTTAGTAAAAGGAGTCAAATAACCCAAATAAATTATATATCTAAGACAAGATATAAAACAACTGTATTTGAAGCAAAATATTTAATAGATATTGGCAATTATTATAGTTACCAATATCTCACATTTTTTGATTACTTCTTTTCAGCCTCCTTAAAAGCAGATAAAAAATATTATTACTTCAAACAAAGAGATAGTGTAAACTATAAAAAAATACAATTTGTAAAAAAATATATTAATGGGAAACCTATACACGAGAAGTTTAACCTAAAAAAAGGCCAAATTCCTAATAACATGTATTTCCTTAACTATTTGCCAATCGCTTCAACAAATTTTTTTTCTAAAAAAAAGTATAGTGATTATAAATTAATTTATCAGTCGCAAAATAAGGATACAACAATAGTTGAGCAATACATAAAAAAACATAATGGTTTAAGAAAGTTATTCTTGGACAGTAATTTTCATATTTATAAAATAGAGTTTAGTTACCTTGATAAGGAATTTTTATTGGAAAAATTGACTGTATTGTTAAAAATATATCCAAACACAACTTTAAATTCTATAGGTGATTCTTTAAACTTTGGCCCTTATAAGCCAAGGGAACCACAGAAAAAGTGGAAGTTTATGGATACAATTCCAGTGGTATATAAAAACGAAAAACTTCAAATGCCATTAGTAAATGATACTGTTCTGCAAATAGATACTTCCAAAATAAAATATTTTATAGTTGACTTCTGGTATTTAGGTTGTAAACCCTGCCATTTATTAAGGCCAAAATTAGAAGCTATGTATGATGACATTGATACTAACCAAGTCAGGTTTTTTGGTTTTGATAATGTGGATTCAAAGGAAGATATTTATAATTTTACAAAATTGAAAGGCTTAAAAATTCCTGAAATAGACCTTAATAAGTTTAATTTTCATCAGTTTTCAATTAATAGTAATCCTACTGTTTTAATTTTAGATACTAATTTTAAAATTGTAAAAGAGATAATAGGATATTCTGAACCAAATCTCTCGTTATTACGTTTATTTTTAAACAAGAAAAATTTGCTTAAATAATTTTATTAACTATAACAGGTTTAATTTGAATCTCCACCAATTATTGTACCTTTAATTTAATAAATTGCAGCGCATTTTGCAAAGCGAAACTTGAAAGAATCATCCTTCATAAACCAAAACAAAGAAAATTGGAAACATTATGAAACGGTGTTGAAAGGTAAATCAACACAGCCTGATGAACTCAATGATTTATTTATTCAAGTAACCGATGACCTTTCTTATTCACGGTCTTTTTATCCCAACCGCTCGGTAAGGGTGTATTTAAACGGATTGGCACAACAGGTTTTTTTAAAGCTTTATACCAATAGAAAACGAAAACAATCGTTTTTAAGCAAATTTTTTAAAGAAGAATTTCCCGCCATTATGTATTCGGCCCGCAAGGAGTTGCTAGTTTGTTTTTTTGTATTTGTTCTCACATTTATAGTAGGAGTGTTTAGTAGCAGGCATCAGCCGGGGTTTGCCCGCCAAATATTGGGCGACCAATATGTAGAAATGACCAACCAAAATATTAAAGAAGGAAAACCTATGAATGTGTATGCCGAAGGGGATAAACTTTCCTCATTCTTTCGAATTGCCTACAATAACCTGCGGGTGGATATGCTAACTTTTGTAACTGGTTTGTTTTTTGCCATAGGCACCTTGTTTGTTTTGGCCTACAACGGAGTGATGGTAGGAGTGTTTCAGTATTTTTTTTATGGAACAGGTTATTTCACATTTACAGTATTAACGATATGGCTGCATGGCACATTAGAAATATTTACCATGATATTATCGGCCACAGCAGGTTTGATATTTGGCAAAGGTTTACTTTTTCCCGGCACTTATTCGCGAGGCCAAGCTTTCCGTATTTCAGCCATCAAGGGTATCAAAATTCTTTTTACAGTAATCCCGCTAACCCTTACTGCCGCATTTATCGAAGCATTTATTACAGGTCAATCCAACGCCCCGCTTTATCTAAAAGCTTTATTAATTATAAGCTCACTTTTTTTTATATTGTTTTATTTTGTTTGGCTGCCATGGTATAAGTTTAGCAAAGCCGGGCATCTGATTGAAGAAAATGAGTTGCCCCCTAATCCCCCTTATGAAATTGTATTGGATGATATTAAAACTGCCGGGGAAGTGGTTGCGGATACATTTAGAGTGTGGAAGAGGTATATTGGAGTAATAATTAAATCCTCTTTATTACTAAGCACTGTAATGATTATTGCACTTTATTTTTCTCAATCGCGGCATTTGGAATATCAGTTTTTTGGGGTGCCCGATAATATTTTTGAAATAATAAAACTTTTAAAAATAAACGTATGGTTTAGAGATGGATATTACAAGATCTGGCCAGTTTTTGTGGTTCTGTTTTCAATGTTTCCGGTTTTGTTTCAAGGTTATTTTTTTTTCAAACAGAGTAAGAATTATTTATCCTCCAGGAGTAAATTAATTCGATTTATAGGTTCCTGGTATTTCATGTTTTTAACACTGGGCTCTTATTTTTATTGTGATGGAATTTTTTACTTTATCTTATATTTTTTTGTAATCTTCCCGCTTTGTATTTCTATGAATTCGGGAATATTTAATGCTGGATTATTTGGTATTATTCCTGGAATAAAAAATTTCTTTAAAACAATTTTAGCAAATGCCGTTCTCAATTTAACCCTACTCATTCTATTGTTTATTTTTTATCTTTCTGTTTCATCTCCCATTCTTAATTTTATTATCGAAGCCATAAGTAACGGATTGAAATTGTCAGGTCCGATGATAAATGAATTAGAGAAATTGGCTGTTTTAATTGTTGGTATGGCGCTGCTTTTTGTAATGTTGCCCTTGTATTTATTTGGTAATACATTGCATTATTTTAGTGCAAAAGAAAAAATAACCGGCAGTGGCTTAAAAGCCCGCTTAGAAAAAGTATGGTCAAAATAAGGATTAAATTATAATTACTGAATGCAGGCATTAAATAATCTTTTAAATTTAAGGTGGAACCTTGTTTTAATATTTATCTTATCATTCAATCAAGGTTATTCAGCCGATGTTACTAACGATTATTTGCAAAGTAAACCAGGTGGAAATAGCTTGGATAACAAGCGTTGGGAAAAACTAAAAGAGGATTATAAATATAAAACGCCAAAATTAAATAAAACAAAAAGTAGGACTCCAAATCTTGGAAAACCTTTTTTCTCAGGCAGTTCTGCATTTTTGAGTTTAGTGGCATACCTCCTGATTTTTTTATTAATAGCTTTAGTTGTTTACTTATTAGTTCGCAATGGTTTTTTGGGCAATAAGTCTCTTCAAAAAAAATCGGTAAACTTTGATATCCTAAATGAACCTGAAGATATAAACGACCTTGAAATTGACCAATTATTAATTGGAGCTTTAAAAAATGGAGATTATAGATTGGCCACACGATTAAATTTTTTAACGTTCCTTCAATTATTAAACCAAAAAAAATATATAAAATGGAAGCGAGAAAGTACGAATAGGGACTATACTCAGCAGATTTTGGGGAGTGAAATACACTGGTATTTTAGGCAGTTAGCACTAATTTATGAATCAGTATGGTATGGCGATAGTTTGATAGATGAGTTTCATTATCAGTCGATTGATAAACTTTTTAAACAAGCTTTTTTAGTATTAGATACCAATCAGTATGTTTAAAAAAAAATGGCCCATTCTTATTGCTTTCTCTGTATTGATTTGCTTAGCTGCTTTTTTTTATTATCTGTACAGTAAAAGTCCTACTTATAATTGGAGTCAAAATTATAATCAATCCAGTGGTTCACCCTATGGAAATGAGTTGTTATTTAAACTTACAAAGAGTCTATATCCTGAAAAGGACTTTATAAAAATAGAAGAACCCCTAAGATACAATAGCGATTTTAATACTCTTAAGAGCAAGAATAATATCTATTTTTATAGTGGATACAGTTTTGTCCCTGATCAATCAACCGTTTCGTCATTATATGATTTCATTAGAAAAGGTAATCAGGTTTTTATCGCATCAAACGAAGTATCTGAGTATTTTTTGGATAGTATGCTTCGGCCTGAATTAAAATCGGTAAATAGTTCGGCTAATGCTTTATCACAAATTCAATGCATGCAATACAAATTGCAATTGTTGCATCCTGGACTTAAACTTAATGACACGCCTATTATTAAACTTAAGTATCTTCAAACTTATATTCCAATGCAAGCGGGTTATTTTTCTGAAGAATTTTTTGAAAACCAATCATTGAATAATTTAGACTATGATTATTATAAAATTGGCAATCTTGAATTATCAGATCATGAAAAATATACCAATTATATCAAAATAAAGGTGGGCGAAGGGTGGTTGCATTTATATGCCTCACCATTAGTTTTTACTAATTATTATCTTCGCAAAAAAGATGTTTTTATATATGCTCAAAAGGTGTTTTTACATCTTGAACCTGGAAATATCTACTGGCATGTCAATACTTTTGCAAGTGAAGGGGTAATAGATAATGAAGCAAAAACTAATGAAAGTCCATTTGAGGTTTTGCTTTCGTTTCGTTCATTCCAGTATGCATGGTATAGTTTTTTAGGAGCTATTATTTTGTTCAGTATATTTAGTTTTAAACGAAAACAAAGGTCAATTTTGGTTATTGGAAAAAACAAGAATACTTCAATTGAATTTGCTCAAACCATCACAAAGTTATACTTGGCCGATGGTAATCACAAAAACATAGCAGAGCAAAAATTTCGTTATTTTTTCAATTTTATAAGAACAAAATTTGGTATTAATTTAAAGAATAATAATACCGAAGATAAAACGAAATTAGCTTACTTAAGCAAGGTTTCATTAGAAAAAATAGATAAGATATTATTCAACTATACCAAGATGCAATCTTTGCCTGATACTAATAAAGAAGAGCTAAATGAGTCGGTTATATTGATTAATGAATTTTATCGAAATTCGAGATAAATTAAGACAAAAGTTTTTGCCTTAAATAAAATTCAAGTTGTTCATTCGAAGTTTTTAATGTCCCTGTTAATTCATCTTTTTCGCGTTTTGTGCGGTAAATTTCAAAGGCTTTGTTTATTGTAGTTTTAAGCTCCTCGTCATTCCATGGTTTTTGTAAATAGCAATAAATTTGTCCTAAGTTAATGGCATCCTTTAATGCTTCCATGTCTGAAAAACCGGTAAGAAGTATTCTTATCTGATCAGGGTAATCTTTAACGGCTTGCGCCAAAAGTTCCGAACCAGTGGTTACAGGCATTCTTTGATCGGTAATAAGAATATGGATCTCATTTTTGGCCAATATTTCTTTAGCTTCCAATGCAGAAATAGCAGTAAATATTGTAAAATCACGTCTAAATGATGCCTTGAAAGCAATTAAATTGTTTTCTTCGTCATCTACATATAAGACGTGAATTTTCTGATTTTCTTCCAATTTTTCTTTTTTTATTTATATAAAATTTTACCAATAGTATCATTTTATATAATGTTTATATTGATATTTCTATTTAAAAACAAATATCATAATTCAAATATAATTATAAAAAATGTTTTGCAACAAAAAAATGTTACAAAAATGTATTAAAAAGTTATTTTCAATTTTATTGGTCACACTCATATTAATGGTTGATTAAATGTGGATTATAGGTATTTTATTTGCCCGAAATTCTACTATAATTAATTAGGTTTATGACACGATTGAGCGATATACTATTAAAGAACAGACAAGAACAGATTAAAAACGATTTATTGGTAAAACCTTTGTTTTACCGAATTGGAGATTTAAAACAAAAGGAAAACCTTGAGCAATTATTATTGACTCCTGGAATAATTGTTTGTGATTTTTTATTTGATCAAGTTAAGCAATTAATTAAAATAAAATATCCATCTAAAAAATTCACTGATGACGAATTAATTGAAGCAACCTATAAACATATTGAACCATTATCAATAGAAGAATACGGGGTGTGGGTGTATTATCCTTGGTCCAACAGATTGGTTCATATACCAGATGAAGAGGAATTTATTGAGATTAGAACCAACAGAAACCAATATAAAATAACCAAAGAAGAACGCGAAATACTAAGAAAAAAAATAATAGGGGTCGTGGGCCTTTCTGTTGGCCAATCGGTAGCGATAACCATTGCAATGGAAAGAAGTTGCAGCGAAATTAGATTAGCCGATTTTGATATTTTAGAGCTCACTAATTATAATAGAATACGAACAGGCATTCATAACCTAGGTACCTATAAGGTAAATGTTGTGGCAAGAGAAATTGCCGAAATTGATCCTTTTATAAAGGTGAGTTGTTTTTTAGAAGGACTTCAAGAGTCAAATATGGAATCCTTTTTTCTCGATGGAGGAAAGCTTGATTTACTGATTGAGGAATCGGATGGTTTTGAAATAAAAATATTAAGTCGTTATAAGGCAAGAGAGCTTGGAATAGCTGTAATTATGGAGACCAGTGATCGTTGTATGGTAGATGTTGAACGATTTGATTTAGAGCCTAATCGCAGTGTATTGCACGGATTGGTTGATCATCTTGATTTGGATACCCTTAAAAATTTAAAAACTAATGAAGAAAAGTTTCCATATATTTTAGATATCTTAGGTTTAGAAACCTCTTCGCTGCGAATTAAGGCATCGATGTTGGAAATTGAGCAATCCATTAATACATGGCCACAATTAGCCAGTTCAGTAGCAATGGGAGGGGGCATTACAGCCGATGTTAGTCGGCGAATTTTATTGAAACAATTCTCTGAATCAGGACGTTACCATATTGATATAGAAGAGCTAATTGGGGATAAAAAGCCTGAAATGGAACCTTATGTTTGGGTTGATCCTTATGAGTATACCGATGTTGTAGGCATTACAAACAATATTAATATTGAATTAGAAAGTGGACAGGCCTCATTGAGTGATTCAGAAGTTAGTCAAATTGTTAAGGCCGCAATTCTTGCGCCTTCAGGAGGCAATTATCAGCCTTGGAAATTTGCATTGAAGAATAATACATTATTGGCTTATTATGCTCTAGAAGGAAGTGAGGTGTTTTTAGGTTACGGAAATGTTTCAGCTTGCCTTGCACTTGGTTCGGCTATTGAAAATGCTGTACTTAAGGCCAAACAATTGCATTTGGATTCAAAAATCGAAGTATTTCCAGATAAAAATATTAAACAATTGGTTGCCCAAGTGAAGTTTTTTCCCGAAAAAGCAACCGATCCTAAACTTCTTAATTTAGCCGAGGCCATTGAGATTCGACATACAAATAGAAATATAGTAAAGCGGCCAAATATAGAAAGTGAAAAATTACAAGAATTAATAAGTGTGGCCAACGAGATGGAAGGTGCCAATCTTCGTTTTTTTACGAGTGATGAAGACTTATTTAATATTGGTGAAATTCTTGGAGAACTTGAAATTATTAGACTTTTGGAAAAAGCAGGGCAAGCAGATTTTTCAGATGAAATGAGATGGACGAAAGAGGAAAATGACCAGCGACGAGATGGTGTGGATATTCGGACTGTGGAATTAACCAATCCAGAAAAAGCGGGATTGAAAATAGCTCAAAATGCTGGAGTCATAGAATTATTAAATGAATGGAATGGCGGGGCAGCGTTTAATAAATTAACGAAAAAGTTAGTTGATTCTGCTGGCGCTGTAGGTATCCTTTCTATGTCAGGTCAAAGTCTTACCGATTATTTTAATGGAGGTCGGATTATTGAACGCGTTTGGTTAAAAGCAAATTTAATTGATTTGGCATTTCAACCGATTACGGCATCGTTGTTTGTTTACAATCGATTAATGCTTGGAAAAGGAGAAAATATAAGTGAGAAAGGGCAAAAAAAATTATGGGCCATAAGGCCTAAATTTGAAGAAATATTAAAATTAACACCTGGAAACGGTGATATAATGATTTTTAGATTAACTAAGGCTGATACTCCCAAAATAAAGTCGGTAAGAAGACCATTGGAGGCGGCATTTTACAAGTGGAATAATGAATGAAAAATTAATTTTTAGGGCCTTTAGGGCTGTGGATGAGCCAGATACCTGTATGAGGTATATCGAAGGACATGTGTCTGTTTTGAAAGATTATAATGTTACTAATATCTCTACCAATAACAATGAATGGATGATAAATCCTAACATCTATGGTGTTGTAGCTGAAGTTAAATCTACTGGTGAAATAGTGGGTGGCATTAGAGCTCAAATATCTGATGAAAACAACTATCTACCAATAGAGAAAGCTATTGGTAAGATGGATCCCATTATTTTTGATATTGTGAAAAATTTTAGAGTAAATGGTGGCATTGGCGAACTTTGTGGATTATGGAATTCTAAGAAAGTAGCGGGTATAGGAATAAGTGTATTGTTGACAAGGGCTGGGATATCAACTACCAATCAATTAAAGTTTGAAACCCTTATGGGCATTTGTGCCGAATACACCATGGAGATGTTTAAACGGGTAGGTTTTATTGTCAATCCTAATCTTGGGCTAAAGGGGGAATACCCTTATCCTAATGATAATTATATTACCAGAGTATTAGGTATAATGAATGCAGAAACGCTTGCCAGTGCAAATGAATATGATAAAAATCGGATGTTGTCATTGAGGGATATTCCAGTTCAGACAACCACTGAAATCTATTTAGAAACCGAGGTAGAGGTTGAATATGACTTGATTTATAAAATAAAATCGAATGATTGAAAAAAATAAATATTCAAGTATTTTAGTCGTTTTATTGATATTAGTTGGACTTTCAAATAACTTATTTGCACAAGTTATTTATTCCGATGCAACTCGAAATTTACAAATTGGTAAAAATATTTATCTGTTAGAAGATAAAACCAATAATTTAACCATAGACGAAATTTTAAAATCAAAAAATTTCAAGAGAAGTGAAAAGGATGTACCAGATTTAGGAATGTCAACCTCTACGTTTTGGGTTCGAATTACAATTAAGAATATTTCGACTGAAAATAACCTTATTATACAAGTTAATCAGCCAATTTTAGATAAGGTTACATTTTATTTTAATGATTTAAAAACTAATAAATACTGCGCAAGTTCAATGGGAGAATATCAGTCTTTCAAATTGCGGCAATATTCTACCCCTGATTATTTATTTGATATAAATATTGAAAATGGTTCTGAGAAAACATATTATTTAAAAATTACTTCCAAGGAAATATTACAGCTCCCAATTTTTATGGGCTCTAGCAAGTCAACTTTTGAATTTTCAGGATATAAAAATATTGCGGTGGGGATTTATATAGGTATCATGATTGTGATGTTGCTGTATAACCTATTCATTTTCGGGGCCGTTAGAGAAAAAAGCTATTTGGTATACTCATTTTACATTGTATTCGTATTGTTAGCCCAAACGAGTAATATGGGGCTGCCATTTCAGTTTATTTGGCCCAATTTACCTTGGTTACAAATACATAGTCAATTTCTTTTTCCTTCTTTGGCAGGCATTGCCGGTTTAGAGTTTTTTAAAGATTTTTTAAAACTAAAAAACCGAAATTTAAAAGTTTACAACTCCTCCTTTCTGTTTACAATTTTATATCTAATTGCCATATTTATGAGTTTCACTGGGCAATATGGTTTAAGTTATAAACTGATGTCAATAACAGCTTCTTCTGTTTCCATCTTCATGTTAATTGTTGGTATAGTAATATACAGGCAAGGAAATCAAGAAGCACGATTCTTTTTAATTGGATGGTCTGTTTTTTTGGCGGGAGTTATAATATTTGTTTTAAAAGATCTTCATATTTTGCCATATAATAATATAACACGCTATACCATGCAGTTTGGTTCTGGTATTGAGGTTATTTTGCTGTCATTTGCCCTTGCTGATCGTATTAATATCTTGAAAAAAGATAAAGAGTTATCTCAGGCAGAGGTAGTAATGGCTTTAGAAGAAAATGAAAAACTAATTAAAGAACAAAATATTGTATTAGAACAAAAAGTATTAGTTCGAACCGAGGAATTAGAAGTTAAAAACAATGAATTAGGAGTAGCTATCACTGATTTAAAGGAAGCACAGTCTCAATTAGTGTCTGTTGAGAAAATGGCATCTCTTGGTCAGCTAACGGCTGGTATTGCGCACGAAATTAATAATCCTATTAACTTTGTTAGTGCCAATGTTAAGCCACTTCAATTAGATATCGCTGATATTTTTGAAGTTCTATCTAAATATGAAGCTATCAACATTGAAGATAATTTAGCTGAAAAATTAACTTCTATTGAATCATTCAAAAAAGAGATCGATATCGATTATGTTAAAAAAGAAATTAATTCATTACTCGCAGGTATTGAAGATGGGGCTAAAAGAACAGCCGAAATAGTAAAAGGACTAAAGAATTTTGCACATTTGGATGCAAGTGATATTAAACTCGCTGATATAAACCAAGGAATTGAGTCTACTATGGTGTTATTAAAAAGCATAACACCTCCTAATATTGAGATTGTTAAACACTTTGGAGAAATTCCTAAAATTGAATGCTATCCTGGTAAGTTAAATCAGGTATTTATGAATATCATAAATAATGCAATTCAAGCCATGGATAAAGACACTACAAAAGAAAAACACAGGCTTACGATCTCTAGTTTTGTAAAAGATGAAACTATTTGCGTGTCGGTAGAAGATACTGGACCTGGGATGACACTAGAAGTGCAGGCTAAGATATTTGAACCATTTTTTACTACAAAAGATGTTGGAGAAGGAACAGGATTAGGAATGTCGATTGTATTTGGAATAATGGAAAGTCATCATGGAAAAATTGATATAATGAGTGAACCAGGAATTGGCACTAAAATCACAATAATATTGCCAATGAATCTTCATATTATTCTGTCTTAAAATTAAAATAGATGTTAGAAAAACTAAAAGTATTATACGTAGATGATGAAGAAAATAATCTGATATCATTTCAGGCTTATTTTAAAAGACAGTATCAGATTTATACAGCCAAAGGTGCTCTAGAAGCCTTTGGCTTGCTTAAGGATATTGAAATTAATATAATTATTACCGATCAGAAAATGCCGGTAATGACTGGTATTGAGTTTTTAGAAAAAACAATTGATATATATCCTGACGCGGTTCGATTATTAATTACTGGTCATGCCGACTTAGATTCTGTTATAGATGCTATAAATAGAGGGCAAGTAAACAAATATGTTCAAAAACCTTGGGATTGGGAAAAGTTGAATTTGATAATGGAAAACTGCAGCGACATTTATAAAAGTCGTGTAGAATTGAAATTGAAAAATACAGAATTACTGAAAACTAACGATGAACTAAATCGTTTTATTTATAGTGCTTCGCATGACCTCCGTTCTCCACTTATGTCAATATTAGGTGTAGTACAACTTGCCAAAATGGATGATAGTTTAGATCAGGAATACTTTGATATTATTGAAAATAGTGTTCTTAAATTAGATAAATATATTCGGAATATTATTGATTATTATCAGAATTCCAGGTCAGATGAATCACTGGAAAATTTAAATTTTAATGAACTTTTGCATGAAATAATTGATATGCTTAAAAATCAGGATCATTCCATAAAGTTTGTGACTGATGTTAAACAAAAAGGCGAATTTATTGGTGATTCATTTCGATTAAGAGTTATCTTGATAAATATTATATCAAATGCCATTAAGTATCGAAAGCCTAGTTCGGAGCAACATACCGTAACGGTTAAAATAGTTAGCGAAAATGAATCGGTTAATTTGCAAATTATAGATAGCGGAATAGGTATTAATCCTGAACATCTGCCTAATATATTTAAAATGTTCTATCGTGCACAAATTTCAAATAATAAGCAAGGGTCAGGTATCGGTTTATATATTGTAAAAGAATCATTAGATAAAATAGGAGGTACGATATCCGTGACCTCAACTCCTCATGTTGGTACTACTTTTGAAATAATAATTCCAAATAAAATTAATCCATGATAAATAATCTTTCTATAATGTTGATTGATGATAATGTTATAGATTTATTTCTTAATAAAAAATTTATTGAGGCTCATAAGCTTGCCAATAAAACAACAAAATTTGAAGATTCTCATGAAGCATTCCAATATCTTCATAGTGCAAGTGCTGCAGATTGGCCTAATTTAATATTACTTGACATCCATATGCCGATAATGGATGGTTTTGAGTTTTTGGAACTATATAATACACTTCCAATTGAAAATCGTGAAAAAACTAATATTATTATGCTTTCCTCTAGTATACTAATGAGTGATAATGAAAAAGTCTTAAAATATCCTTCCGTAATAGCTTTTTTGACAAAACCACTAAATATTACGGAATTGGTTCAACTTTTGAAGGATAAAGGAATTATTAAACCGTAGGATTTACGATTAACTTTTATTTTTAATGAAAGTGTCTTTTCTTAATATAGCATTTTCTCTAACGTTGGAATAGAAAAGATTATAATCGGCTATGTGATAATTTTTAATATTCAAAAATATATTGCCTTTAAAATTGGGTTTATGTATCCTTAATACCCCATCAGCTATTTGTGCATCACACAATTTAGGTATAACCGTATTCATATTGCGCAATATTCCACCACTATTTAGTTCAGCTGAGGCATAAGTCTCGTTGGTTTTCCAAGTAAGAGGATTCGTACACACAGAAAATTTTCCAGGTTTAATGTATTTTTTTGGGTAATAGCCCACTGCATAAGTTCTCCAGCTGCAATAACATCCTGTTTGATTATCATTTTGGCAAGGTTTAAGTTTGATGAAAACAGAATCATATACTGGCATACCAACCAAATATGCGCAAACAAGTTGGTTTATTAAGTAAGTTGTATCAAAATAATCTTTCATCAATCTTATGGCATGTGTAGTACCTTGACTATGAGATGCAATTATTATTGGCCGGCCATTATTATAGTTTTTTAAATAAAATTCAAATGCTTTTTTTACATCGGAATAAGCCACATCCAAAGCTAATCTTGCACTAAGTGTATCACTCGTTACATAAGAATAATAATGAGCTTGTCTGTAATATGGGGCATAGATTTTTCCCGCACCATTAAACAAGGAGGCTTGATAACGAATCGTTCCTGAATTTGTTTTTTGGTTCAATTGTACATCATTAATATCCCCATTCCATTGGTTGGGTGATAAAGGTTTATAAGTATACGTTGTAGGATGAATAAAAAAAATATCTGCAATTGCGTTGCTTTGCAAGTCTTTATAAATTCCTAAGCCCGGTGTAGTATCCGCCTCATCTTTTATAAACGGAAGTGCGGCCCAAGATGCATTTTTGCTATAATCAGGCCGGGGTGGGGTTTTTGAACTATCAAATTTTTGTGTAAGTTTTACCACCTGGGGTGATGCTGTAATACAAAAAAACAAACATAAGGTTACTAAATAAGCTCGTAGAATCATTCAAAAACAAATATAATGTGCGAATTATGATTTATGTGTATTACTTTCAAAAATCATATTTATAAAAATTTAATTTATCCTTTTCAGAGATATCTTAAAATAAAAAAGGCTTCCATTTATGAAAACCCTTTTTGTGATTAATTGTGGACTCAAGCCGACAGACGTCGAACTTTTTTATCAATGATTTAGAGGGAATTGTTGAGTTTTGTTTAAGCCTATAATAGGCTAATCAAAATAACTTCGTTTTAGTCTATAATTTGTTAGTCATCATTATAGCCCAATGCAATTTGAATTGTTTTTTAAAAAAATAACTTGCATATTGTTGCCTGTTTAGATAACTTTGAACTGTGAATGAAAATTATCTGCGAGGCACTATTGTCTTTGGAAATTATTTTTGGGAATTCTACCATAAGCAGACTAGCGAAGTTCAGGGGAAAATAGATTGGGTCATCGGACTAGTAAGAACATTGCAAATTATTCCTGAAAAATTTTTCAAACACATTGAAGGAACCGATGGACTTTATGAGATTAGAATAAAAGTAGGTAGCGATATCTTTAGAGTTTTTTGCTGTTTTGATAAGGGAAATTTGGTTATACTTTTTAATGGATTTCAAAAGAAGTCAAACAAAACTCCCAAACAAGAAATTGATAGAGCTGAAAAATTAAAACAACTGTATTTTGAAACAAAAGGACTATAAATAATAAGATTATGATTAAGGTAAATGAACAAAATAAACTAGTGAATTGGGATGATCATCTTGACATTAAATATGGAAAGAAAGGTACACCAACTCGTGAAAAATATGCTGAAGAATTTGAAGCATTTAAAATTGGAGTGCTCATACAAGAGGCGCGAAAAAAGCAGCATTTAACCCAAGAGGAACTTGCTTTACGAATTGGTACAACAAAGAATTATATTTCAAGAATTGAAAATGATGCCAGTGATATTCGATTAAGAACCTTAATGCGAATTATTCGCGAAGGCCTTGGCGGAAAATTGACACTAGAATTTTCAGTTTAACCAAACTTTAATAATCCATATTTTATTTTTACTATTAGTAATTGTCAAACCTTTAACTAGCTGTATTTTAAGCGATTGTATTTTTATTAAATAAAGTTCAAAAAAGTTCGAACTAAAAAACCCTTGTAAACACTGGGTTTTTCAAGGGTTTTAATTGTTTGGTGGAGAGTACCGGAGTCGAACCGGTGACCTCTTGCATGCCATGCAAGCGCTCTAGCCAGCTGAGCTAACCCCCCGTTTAAAGGAATGCGAAAATACTATTTAATTACAAAATACAAAACCACTATTTGACTTTAAGTTTTCTCCCCAAATCTAAAATATCGGTGGGCTGCATTTTATTAAGTTTACATAACTTATCTACTGTAGTTCCATATTTTTTAGCTAATGAATATAATGTATCCCCTTGTTTAATAACATACGATAATGTTTTGGTTTTTTTTATCCTTTCCTTTTCTTTCTTATCCGTTAATTCCTTCTTTTTTCTTTCGATTTCCCTTCTTTTCTTTTCACTTTCTTTATAAGATTTAATCCGATTGGCTTCATAATTGGCTTCCTTTTTTGCATATGTTGAATCGTTTATAACCTCTACCATACTTGATATTTCATTTAAATAATTTGATTTTGAAAAAGTTGAGGAATTACCCACCATCAAACTATCTGTGTGCAAACTGAAATCTTCGAAATTTATTAATACCTTTGGATTAAGAGCTTTCCCAAAATACCGTATCTCGAAGTGTAAATGTGATCCACGGCTATGCCCTGTATTGCCACCTAAGCCGATAATTTGACCCGATTTTACAGGTTGAAAAATTGACATTTTTAATAATGATAAATGTCCATACAAAGTTTCTAAACCATTAAAATGGCTAATAATTACAAAATATCCATACCCGCGGTTCCACCCAGCTTGCCTCACAATTCCATCAAAGGCTGCGTAAACTGGGTCTCCTGTTTCTAAATCAATATCAATTCCTGCATGTATTCTTCCACCTCGCCACCCAAAATTACTCGTTATCTTTCCCCTGCATGGGGCTTCAAAACAACAGTGAATATCATCGGTTAAATACAAGCACAATGTTTGCCTTTCGGAACCAGGTAATGCTATAATTCCAATTTTAGATGTATCCCACAATTTGGTTATTTCGCTTATTGAATGATCATATGTTAGTTCATCGAAGATTGCCGAATCTGAGTCGGTTGAATCCGTCTCTATTACTTGAGCCTGAACTGAAAATGCTGAGCAAAGCAGAACAGCAATTAGTAGTAAACTGTTTAATAAAAAAAGGGGGCGGGCTTTAAACAATTTCATTTTCACTTAAAATTCTTTTGGCTACGGATTCGTCCACTTTAAGTTGGGTTTTTAATTCGGCCAAGTTACCAAATTTTACTTCATCTCTCATTCGGGCGATAAAGTAAATGGTTAATTCATCCCCGTAAATAGTTTTATCAAAATCAAAAATATTAACTTCTATGCTCCATTTTGCATTTTCAATGGTAGGGTTGTTTCCAATATTTAACATACCATTATAAATAGTATTAAGATGCATTACCCTAACTGCATATATTCCGTTGGCAGGAATTAATTTATCGTGATCATCTAATACTATATTCGCTGTAGGATAGCCAATAGTTTTTCCAAGCTTCTTCCCGTCAATTACTTTTCCAGTTACTGTATAATCCCGATTCAAAAATAAAGTGGCCGTTGTTATATCTCCATTTATAAGGCTTGTTCTGATCTTGGTAGAACTTACAACGGCTTGGTTAATATCATGAGCGGCAATTTCTTTTACCTTAAAACCATATATTTCAGCAAACTCTTTTAAATCTTCAAATGAACCTTCACGGTTTCTTCCAAAACGATGATCATAGCCAACCACCATAGTTTTGACCCCAATTTTTTCTACCAATATATCTCTTACAAAGTTGGCAGCTGTCACTTTAGACAATATTTCATCAAATGGTAAAATGATTAGATAATCTAAACCAATTTCAGTAAACAAATCAATTTTTTCATTTAATGTCGTGAGTAATTTTATATTATTTACATCATGAAATAAGACCTGTCGAGGATGAGGATGAAACGTTACCAAAATAGATTTGCCATTTTGTTCCTTAGCTAACTGAACAATATTTCCTAATATTTGCTTATGACCAACATGCACACCGTCAAAAGTTCCTTGGGTAACTATTGCATTTTCGGGCTTTGTGAATAAATCAAGATTGGTAACTACCTGCATCGGTTTTGGGGGTGCAAAGGTAGATAATTAAGTTTTCAATTCAAGGTGATAACCTACTTCATTGTTAGATATAAAACTTAAATAGTCTGAGCAACAAAATTTTTGAAACCTTCAAAATCTAAAGCATCTTCAATTTTATAATCACCGATTCGGGTTCGGCGAAGGGCTGAAAGATAGGCTCCGTTCCCAAGTTCTTTGCCAAAATCATTAGCTATGGAACGGATATAGGTTCCTTTGCTGCAAACAATTCTGAAATCAATCTCAGGTAATCGTATTCCTGTAATTTCAAATACAGTAACCTCTACTTGTTTTGATTTAATTATAATTTCTTCCCCTTTTCTTGCACTTTCGTAAGCCCTTTTTCCATCAACTTTTACAGCTGAGTAAATAGGAGGGGTTTGAGTAATATTTCCAGTAAATATAAGGGTTGCATCCTTAATTTCAGTTTCTTTAATTTTTGAAATGTCAAATGTTTGATCAATTTCAGTTTCCATATCAAAGGAAGGTCGTGTGGCACCTAAAACAAAAGTCCCCGTATATTCTTTTTCCTGAAGCTGCAGGTGAGTTATTTTTTTTGTCCATTTACCTGTGCAAATTATTAATAGTCCTGTAGCTAAAGGGTCAAGCGTACCAGCATGGCCAACTTTTTTAACTTTTGCAACATATTTCACGTGTTTTACGGCCTGAAATGAGGTTTTGCCATAGGGCTTATCTATCAGTATTAACTGACCTTCATTGTAATCTATCATTTAATTATTTTGCCGGCAAATTTGATTTTATTATTCTGGCCTTTAACATAAATAAAATAAGTGCCGTGCGCTAAATTATCGTTATCCATATAAAGTTCATTATAGCCTTCAGGTAATTCACCCGTAAAAATTTCTTTAATGATTTGCCCCGTAGTGTTGGTCATTTCAACTTTTAGTGTTTCCGTATTATCTATTGTAAAACCAATGGTAGTATTTGTTTGTAACGGATTAGGGTATACTATCAATGAATTATTATTAATAATTTCTATTTTATCTGTTACTTTTAATTTGCCAATCCAAGTGCCATTTACATTATTTGAATTTCCAAATGAACCAACTAGCCAAACCATCCCTGATTCGTTGAATTTGCGTTGAATGCCCGTATAGTCTCCCCAACGCTCTTGAGATTGTTGCTGTTTTTGAAGCATTTCAATAACCTTTAACCCGTTTTTTACTCTTACAACGTTTGAAAAATAAGACGGTAAATTGGCTAACTGCGTATGAAACACAGCTGAAGTTCCGGGGAATGATTTAGGTGAAACATGCGAAAAAGTAATAACAGACGATTGATCAGTTGGTGCACCTTTACCAACATAAGCTATCGATGGATAAGCATAATCAACTGAGTCGGCAGTAATATAGTTTACGGCCACTTTGTGATTTAGGTTTGCCGTAAACATGCCATGAAAAACACCAGAATGGTAGTAGGGCTTAATGACCGAAGTTTGAACATATTGAATTTTTCCGTTATGAAATATTCCTCCTAATATCCGAGTATCATTGGTTTGCAAAGTATCCCCTCCGATCGGCTGAGGGGCAGCCGGTGGCACTCCGTATGGCTTATCCGTTTGGAGGATTTTTAAAGTTAATTGAGCCTTTCCACTTGATAAAGTGTTCGAAATTTCGTGCACAAAAAGAGTGTCATTGCTTAGGTCACCAGGTCTTACAGACAGGAAATACATATTAGGATGGGTAGGCACAAAACTTCCTTGAACGGGGCAAATACTCCAAATAGCTTTTGTTTTATAGCGAATATCATAATATACCTTTTGCTTTAATGAATCGCCGTTATAACCTGATGATTTATTTATTTGCCAAATAATACTTTGATTAAAACCTACCCGCCAATCGGTGTTTTCAGTCAATAAATTGAGCGTTATAAAAACATCTTCTTTTGAAATCGCCATAATGGGGTAATCACTCCACTTATTGTTTTTAAGAGCATTGCCCGGTATCTTATAAAAATTCCATTCACCAATTGGGTCGTTGGTTTTCGAAAATGCAATAATTCCAAAATTAGTGACCACTTTACTTTCGTGCAAAAAGAATAAAATAAACCGATCTGTTAGTGGGTCATAAACTACTTTTGGGTCGTAGCAATAATTTGTGAGCCCAACTATTTTGCCATTGGCAAAACCATAAAGGGATTTGTAAAGCAAAGTTTTGCCATTTTCATCTAACACCCGAATTGTAGAATTTTGAACGCTGATGATTTTGCCACCGTTAGAAATTGCAATATGATTATCACAAGGTATTCCGCTAGTATTTGTAGATTGGCCATTGAAAGAAGTATCTATTTGCGGGGTTATTTCTGAAGGTGTATTAATGTAACCTTCCGTTTTTAATAAATTTTTAGAGTAATTTTCTCTTAATTTGTTAACGGTAGCTTTTGTAGAATTACAATCATTGCCTGGCTCTGGAGCTTCAAATCCTTCACTAAACTGAATTATTTCTGAAGCATTTTTGCCATAGTTTCCAGTTTGTAATAATGGAATTGTAAGTAATTTAGTTTCATAAGTATAATCGTTTTGAGCCTTTACTATAGCCCCACTCGATAAAATTAAGAATATTAGAATTGCTTTATTTTTCACAGGTTCAAACATAACTTCAAAAATTTGGAATAAAAAGACCTCTCGATAATTCAAGATATTTCAATTTCTATTTTGATTGAAATAAAAAGGCTTTATCCATCTTTTGAAAATTCAATTTTTAATTTTATTTTTTTGAAATAATTTAATTGAGTAAACCTTTTTATAAAATAAAAACCAATTCTATTGTCTAATAATTTTTAATGCTTACGTTTGGAAACTCATTTTAACCGATGAAAAGACTTTTAATCTATTCCATATTATTTTTTTATAGTTCATTCTGTTTTTCGCAGATAGTTATTGGTAAAATTACTGATGTAATTAGTGGTGAAGGGTTGCCAGGCGCCACAGTAAAAGTAAAGGGGACTAATTTAGCCACTGCCTCTGAAGGTGATGGCACTTTTACGTTAAATGTTAAATCTTTTCCGTTAACGCTTCAATTCTTTTATATTGGTTATGAAACAAAGGATGTTCGTTTGACAAAGGTTCCTGAGAAACCTTTAAAAATTGGATTGAAGGAGAAGGAAATGGATTTTACCGAAATAGAAGTAAAATCGAGCCGTATAACTGAAAAGGAAAAGGAATCACCTATAACGGTGGAATCAATGGGCAGTAAGCAAATTAAGGAAACGGCCCAAAGCACCTTTTATGAGGGCTTGGGAAATATGAAAGGTGTAGATATAACAGCTGCCAGCTTAGGGTTTAGAGTTGTAAATACCCGAGGATTTAATAGTACCAGTCCCGTACGCAGTTTACAACTGATTGATGGCGTTGACAATCAATCGCCGGGATTGAATTTTTCATTAGGGAATTTTTTAGGTGCCAATGAACTTGACCTTTCCAAGGTTGATATAGTTTCAGGGGCAAGTTCTGCCTTTTTTGGACCGAATGCTTTTAACGGGGTAATAAGCATGGAGTCTAAAAATCCTTTTGATAGCCGCGGACTTACAGTATCCACCAAAATGGGAGAACGCCAATTAAGAGAAGTTAGTTTTAGATTAGCTCAGGTAATTAAAAATAAAAAAGGAAAGGAATATTTGGCCTATAAAGTTTGTTTATTTTCAATGAGTGCTTATGATTGGGAAGCCACCAACTATAACCCTTCCAGTGATTCGAAACAAGGATTGGGCAACCCAGGACGGTATGATGCCATAAATATTTATGGTGATGAGGTTCTGGCCCCAGGAAATGACCAATATTCAGTTGGAAAATTAAAGACAGAATACTTGGGATTGGGTAATTTTTATAGAGGCGGATACAAAGAGAAAGACATTGTAGATTACCATACCAATAATAATAAATTTAATGCAGCGGTTCATTATAAAATAACTCCTAAAACCGAGTTGATTTATGCGTTTAACATGGGAGGAGGTTCCACAGTTTATCAAGGGGATAATAGGTATAGTTTGAAAAATATACGATTTTGGCAAAACAAATTGGAATGGCGCCAAAAGGATAAATTTTATATAAGGGTTTATTCAACCAAAGAAGATGCCGGTGATTCGTATGATGCTGTATTTACGGCCATGCGTTTAAATAATAATGCCCAAGATGAAGGTTTTTGGTATAAATCCTATGCAAAAAATTGGAGACAAAAATTTATGGGTAAAGCTGCTAGCCTTCCAGGCTATCGTGGGTTTGACACCACTTGGGTAAAAGACAGTTTAGATTATTTCCTCAATTTACATAATGACTCTATATCGCGATGGCATGCTGCTAATCTTGGTATTACAAATTATCTAAATGGGAACTATGAAGTGGGCACCAATCGGTTTGACTCTTTGAAAAAGGATATTACTTCTAGAAATTTTACAGACCAAGGAACCCGTTTTTATGATAAGTCGGCTCTTTATAATATGCAGGCTCAATATAAGTTTACCCATAAATGGGGCGACATAATAACAGGAGCCAGTGGACGGCTTTATAGACCTGAAACACGAGGGACAATTTTTAAAGATACAGGTGGGGTTGTTATAAAAAATTATGAATTTGGAATATATTCAGGGTATGATAAAAAATCTGATAATAATCATTGGAAATTTAATTTTACTGCACGATTAGATAAAAATCAGAATTTTAAATTTTTATTATCACCAGCCGCCTCAGTATTGTATTTGCCAAACAAGGAAAATACATTCAGAGTTACTGTATCTCGTGCTATTAGAAATCCAACTTTAGCGGATCAATATCTTTATTATAATGTAGGAAGAGCAATTCTTGTTGGAAATTTACAAGGATTTGATTCACTTATTACACTAGCGTCATTTGATAAATGGCGTAATACCTTAGATCCTCGATTGTTGGTTTATCAAAAAGTGGCACCCATTGAGCCAGAAAAAGTTTTAACAATTGATTGTGGATATAAAGCAGAATTAAGTAAATCATTATTTATTGATTTTGGATATTACTATAGTATATATACTAGTTTTATTGGCTACAATGTTGGGTTAGTAGGAAGATTTGACCTAGGTACCGGATTCCCCAGTGGTCCAATCCAAGCCTATCGAATAGCAGCAAATTCAAAGGATAAGGTAAATACTACTGGTATGAACATCGGCTACAGTTATTTTTTTAAAAAATACAGTTTTACTGGTAATTATTCTTTTAATACCATCAATCTTCGCAGTACTGACGACCCCATTGTTCCAGCGTTTAATACCCCAAAACATAAATTCAATATAGGGTTTTCAGGAAGGGAATGCCGTTTGCCATTTACTGATAAAAAACGATTAGGTTTTGGAATAAGTTATAAATGGATTCAAAGTTTTCAGTTTACTGGATCGCCTCAATTTACAGGATTTATACCAAGTTATGATATGTTGGATGCGCAAGTAAATTATGTATTTCCTAAACAATATTTAACAGTTAAAATCGGAGGTTCTAACCTAATGGGATTTGCCCCATTATTTAGAAACAACGATGAAAATAAGCTAAAAACGATGTTTAACAATCGAAATTCACAGGTATACGGTGGGCCAAATGTTGGAAGATTGGCCTATATTTCTTTGCTTTTTGAGATACCTGAAAAATAATACAGTTATTACTTTCTGAATTTTTATTTTAATTGCCATCTTTTAATCGGAAATATAAGAATTGGCTATATTTTTATGATAATAAATTAAAGATTAAAGTAATGATTTCTCCTTTCTGAGTTTAGTTTTTATTGAATTCGAATTCTTTTTTTTTAAAGAATTTCCCATAAATTCCGATTGTTATGATTATTGGTTAATTATTATGAAAAAAATTGAGAATGAAAAATTTAAAAATTATTATGAAATGTTTAATTAAAACCTATTTTTGTCCAAATAATAAATAAATAAAAATGAAAAAAATTACACTTACATTAATTTTCTTGGCAGGATGCTTGGCATATAATGCTTCAGCACAAACGCCGCTTCGTTACAAAAACGAAGTATTTACCAAACTTGTCGAAGCTAAGGGGATTCCTTATGCTACTAATTTAAACTGGCTTTATATGACAACTTTTGCAACGGATGCAACTGACCCTGCAAAAGCTCCTATTATGTTCGGTGTTGAATTACCATTTCTAATTGCTAAAGTTAAGACGGGTAAAACATCTGAAATTCCAATGAAATATAGATATCCTAGAGGTGTTGGGTCAGGAGATTCAACTTATTTAAAGGTAACAACCTTGACAATGGATGCCTATATGCCTGATGAAACGGGAGGACCTAAAAGACCCGTTATAATTTATTTACATACTGGTAATTTTTTACCTCCAGGAGCCTATAACGGTAGTCCTTGCGGTGATAAATCGGATAGTATAGTTAGAGATTTATGTAGAGGATTTGCCAGACGTGGGTTTGTAGCAATAGCAATTGATTATCGCTTAGGTTGGAATCCAGTTGCTACTACACTTGATGGAAGAAGAGGCACTTTGCTTAATGCTGTATACCGTTCAATGCATGATGTAAAAGAAGCCGTAAGAGTAGTTAAAAGTATGGCTAATACTTATAATTTGGATAGTTCAAATATTGCCCTAGTGGGTGAAGGTACTGGCTCATACATTGCACAGGCCTATAATTCATGCGATAAATATCCTGAGTTTATGGATTTACCAAAATTTAAAGGTTATATAGATACTGCTAATTTTGGATGGATAGATGGTTCAAGAGGGAAATTTAATTTATATGGCTACTTGGGCAAAAGAGCACAAGGTACAAAAATTAAAGCAGTAGGTACTTTAGGTGGCGCATTAGCCGATACCACATGGTTAGAGGCCGGTGATGCACCTGTTATTTCCATGCAGTGTGTACGTGATCCATTTGCTCCATTTGGTTACGGATTAGTCGTTGTGCCTTCATCTCTGCAAACTGTGGTGGATGTGGATGGTGCTAATAATGCCATTGCTAGAGCTCAGCGTCTTGGAAATAATGCACTTTTTGCTGCTATACCTAGTAAAGATCCTTATACTATAAAAGCGCGTTCTTTATATAACAGAACAGTTGATTATATTCCACTTGCTACGGATAAGATTACAATACGAAATGGAGAAGGTATGTACCCATTTTTATTACCTGTTGCCGCTAAAGAATATGATAACCAAGCTTCACCTTACCAATGGTGGGATCCAAATTCTAAAGAAGCACTTGCCCAACCATTAGGAGCACCTGCTGGATTTACTGCACACAAGAATTCATTAACGAGCAATACAGATATGAGCAAGGCTAAATCAAAATTATATCAGGATACCATTCATGGTTATATGACTCCACGTATAGCGCTTGCTATGGGACTTATTTCTGCGAGTGACTTAGCTGTAAAATCAGCGAAAGTAACTGGTGTAAGTATTTATCCTAACCCTGCTGCAAATAGTGTAACTATTAGCTATAAAGAAATGATAAATTCAGTTTCAATAACTGATATTTCCGGTAAAGTAGTTTTTCAATCACTTGTTAATAATTCAAACTATACCATTTCATCCTTAAATCTAAAACAAGGCTTATATATTATGAGTGTTGCAACAGATCAAGGTATTGCTGTAGAAAAATTGATAATAAAATAATTTAATTCTCAAATTTTAAAAAGGCCTTTTGCATTAGCAAAAGGCCTTTTTATTTTAATATCCTTTTCAAAAATATTTTTCAATTTTACAAAAAAAGAACATGAATAATAGTGTACTTTGCATCGTAAAAATGAACTTATCCAACTCAAAGAGACTATCATATCTTGGCAATACATCATTTCTAAACTAACTAGATGATTTCAGTTTCAGAGGCAAAAAAAATAGTATTAGAAAATACAGATTTGTTAGGTACACATATAATACCATTATATGATGCAACGGGTTTGGTGATAGCTGAAGATGTGTTTGCAACGATAGATGTTCCATCCTTTAATCAGTCTGCCATGGATGGTTATGGTTTAAGATTTGAAGATTTAAATGAAAATAAAAGTCTTTCAATTGTTGGTGAAATTCCTGCAGGTGTTTTTCCTCCCCACCAACTTTTACCAAATTCTGCAATTAGGATTTTTACTGGTTCTCAAATTCCTGAAGGATGCGATACGGTGGTAATACAGGAAAAAGTCACAGTGAATTCAAATCAACTTTATATAAATGATGAACATCTAAAAAAGGGTTTGAATATTCGACTAAAAGGTTCTCAAACTGCTAAAGGGGGTTTGGCTTTAAAGGCGGGGACTATAATTAGACCTGGAGCCTCCGGATTTTTAGCTGGTTTGGGTTTTGATAAAGTGAAGGTATTTAATGTTCCAAAAGTTTGTATTATTAATACAGGAAAAGAATTAATAAAACCCGGCCAATCATTGGTGCCAGGAAAAGTATATGAAAGTAACTCCTACAGTTTAAATGCTGCCTTAAGTGAATTGAATATTGAGCCACAAAACATCATCTGTATTGACGATGACGAACAAGGAATAACGGATTCTATTAAAAGCAATCTTTCTAAATGTGATATACTCCTTATTTCAGGAGGTGTGTCGGTAGGTGATTATGATTTTGTGGCTAAAGCACTTAATAATTCCGGTGCACGATGTCTTTTTCACAAAGTAAAGCAAAAGCCAGGAAAACCACTTTATTTTGGAAAGGTTAACTCTACTTTAATTTTTGGCTTGCCTGGAAACCCGGCGGCAACCTTAACTTGTTATTACGAGTACGTTGTTCCTTCAATAATGAAAATGATGGGATTTGATGTGGATTCTACAATAAAAATTTTCCTTCCATTGGAAACTCCATTTGTTAAAAAGGCAGGCTTAACTTTTTTTATTAAAGGGAAAATAGAGGGAAACGGTGTAACACCTTTAAATGCTCAGGAATCCTACCAAATGAGTTCTTTTGCTTTTGCAGATTGTATTATTCAATTGGATGAAGATAGAATGGATTTTAGACAAGGTGATTTAGTCGAGGTTCATTTATTAAAAAAATAAAAACATGGAAGCTCCCCTAATTTTATTTTATTTTTTACTCCTAATGGTCGCTTTTTTATATTCAGCCGTTGGTCATGGCGGTGCAAGTGGTTATCTGGCATTGATGGCTTTATTTTCATTTGCTGCAGAAACAATGCGACCCACTGCATTATTATTAAATCTTTTTGTTTCATTCATTGCTTTTTTTCAATATCAACGCTCAGGCTATTTTAAATGGAATATGTTTTGGCCTTTTGCCGTAACCTCCATACCTGCAGCTTTTTTGGGAGGATTGATAACCGTGGATGCAGGTATTTATAAAAAAGTATTGGCAATTTTATTGCTTTTTTCGGTTGTAAAACTTCTTGGAATGAGATTTAAAACTAAAGAATCATTAAAAGAACAAAATACCCTGTTGTCGTTGCTAATCGGAGCCATTATTGGCTTGTTTTCGGGTATGATTGGAATAGGAGGTGGAATCATTCTAAGTCCATTGGTTTTAATATTACATTGGGCTAATATGAAACAAACCGCTGCTCTTTCAGCTTTGTTTATTTTTGTTAATTCAGTTTCAGGTCTTGCCGGACTTTTAGTCAAAGGATTTGAATATAAAAACGAAATGGGTATAATGGTAGTGATTGCTTTTATTGGAGGTCTCGCTGGCTCTTATTACGGGGCAAGAAAATTTGAAAATACATTATTAAATAAAATATTAGCAGTGGTTTTAATTATGGCATCATGTAAGTTATTTTTTACTTAAAAATTTGAAAATGAAAATTAATATAATCGTCTTTGGACAACTTTATGATATGACTAAAGTAGCTCAGTTTACAATAAATGAAGTGGATAACACGGAGCAATTAACTCAAAAAATTATGGAACGGTTTCCTCTATTAAGTGAATTTAAATTTTCAATGGCAGTAAATAAAAAGATTGTGCATGGAAATACAATTTTGAATAATGAGGATATAGTGGCTTTACTGCCAGCGTTTTCTGGCGGATAATAAAAGATGATTTGATAATGGGAAATAAGGAACGATACGCTAGACAAATTTTGTTAGATGAATTTGGTGAAGCTGCCCAAGAAAAATTGTTAAGCGCTAAAGTTTTGGTAATTGGTGCTGGCGGTTTGGGGTGCCCAGCCCTTCAATACCTTGTAGCAGCAGGGGTTGGTAATATTGGAATTGTTGATTTTGATGTGGTAGATTTAACAAATCTGCATCGCCAGGTTATTTATTCAATGGAGGATATTGGTGAATTTAAGGCTTTGGCAGCGGCCCAAAAACTAAATGCTTTAAATCCTGAAATTCAAATTCATTCATTCAATTTACAGCTCACGAATAAAAATGCTTTGGAATTAATTTCAGGGTATGATTTAGTATTAGATGGTTCCGATAATTTTGCCACACGATACCTCGTAAATGATACTTGCGTCCTACTTGATAAACCATTGGTATATGGAGCCGTGTTGCGTTTTGAAGGTCAAGTGGGGGTATTTAATATGGAAGATAATTTAACTAAATATAAAACTAATTATAGGGATTTATTTCCCGAACCACCGAATTCTTCGTTAACTATTTCTTGTAATGAAATTGGAGTAATTGGGGTATTACCAGGTATTATCGGAACAATGCAAGCCTTAGAGGCGATTAAAATTATAACCGGTATCGGCCAACCACTGTGCAATAAAATTATTTCATATAATGCTTTAAATAATTTGTTTTATGATTTTGAAGTAATGCCTTCGAATATTTCGACAAAACTATTTCCAACAACTGAATTAGAAATTTTAAACTTTAATTATGATTGGTTTTGTAATTCAATTGGTATTCAAATTTCTATAGATGAATTTGATACCTTAAGAACCAATGAAAAGGTTACCATTATTGATATTCGAGAGAAAGATGAATTGCCTTACATTGATGAATTTTCACATATAAATATACCACTAAGTGAAATTGAAACCTGCATTTCACAAATTTCATTTGAAAATAAAATTGTCGTTTTTTGTAACTCTGGTGCTCGAAGTTTTAAAGCTTTAAATACAATAAATAAAATAAGGCCAAATTGTATTTCATATAGTTTAAAAGGCGGAATTGAAGAATGGAAAAAGAAGAATACACGAAAAATTAACTGATTATGATTGATAAAAAGAAACGAACGGTTTTTAAAGTAGGTGCGATAACTGCAAACTTTATTGCTGACAGTATTGCTGCGCATAGCCGAAAAACTAATATTGGAGCCCATGATATTTTTTTAGGACAAGTACGAAGTGATTTAATTGAGGATAAATTCGTTATGGCTATAGAATATTCGGCTTATCAAGAAATGGCTGAACAAAAATTTTATGAAATACGTGAAGCTGCTTTTGCTAAGTATAATTTAGTGTGTTTGCACATTTATCATAGTCTTGGAATAGTGAAAGTAGGTGAAATATGTTTGTTTGTTTTTGTTTCTTCCACACATCGCAAGGATGCCTTCGATGCCTGCCAAGAGATAGTTGAACAAGTGAAATTGCAGGTACCAATTTGGGGAAAAGAAATTTTTGAAGATGAATCTTCCGTTTGGAAGGAGAATAAATGAATTTAAAAAATGGTAGATATTACATTTAAATCCAATACACATCGCATAGCAATAGCCCAAGCTATTGTCAAGTTGAGCAAAAGTGAAACTATAGAAGCTTTGGTAAATAAAACTGTTCCTAAAGGAGATGTTTTTGAAATGGCAAAAACTGCTGGGCTTTTTGCCGTAAAGCGGACGAGTGATATGATTCCGGATTGCCATCCTTTGCCTATTGAATATACGGCAGTTAGGTACCATATTGATGGGTTGGAAATTAAAATCGAAATAGAAGTGCAAACAGTTTATAAAACGGGAGTAGAGGTGGAGGCTATGCACGGAGCATCGGTTATAGCCCTTACAATGTATGATATGCTAAAACCGATTGATAAAGGAATTGAAATTCATTCCATTAAATTATTAGAAAAAAAAGGAGGAAAATCCGATTTTAAAGATCATTACCGAAGTGATTTAAAAGCGGCAGTTGTTGTTTGTTCCGACAGTGTTTCAGCAGGCAAAAAAAATGATCAAGCCGGTAAAGCAATTATTAAGAAATTAGAAGCATTAAATGTTGAAATTGCTGATTACTCAATACTTCCTGATGATTTAAAAGCAATACAAGAAAAGATACTGAATTTATGTGATGCCAAAAATGATTTAATTATTTTAACAGGAGGAACTGGTCTATCGCCACGCGATAATACTCCCGAAGCAATTCGGCCACTTTTGGATAGGGAGATTCCCGGTATTATGGAAGCTGCACGCAACTATGGACAAAACAGAACTCCTTTTTCAATGCTATCCCGCGGTATCGCAGGTATGAAAGGCAATACACTTATTATCACATTGCCAGGTTCAACCAAAGGAACTCAGGAATCTATGAATGCCTTGTTCCCATCAATTTTGCATGTGTTTAGGGTAATTGAAGGAGCCCAACATTATTGATTTTTATTTATAAATCTTGCCAAATTAATTAGAGCGGGTAAGTATAAATTGATGTTTCAGCGCAACAATTTATTTTTTTATAACTTACCCACTTAATCAATACAAAATCAAACGATAATAAATGTTTTTTTTAAATTGCAATTTGATATTGTAAAACGAAACAGCCTCTTCTCGCTGATTTTATATCTCTAAGTTCTCCGTTTACAGTATTAAAAATTGGGCGACTTTGGTAATTGAGAGATAATTTGGAACCATGTCCGTTTATTAACCAATTGCAACCTAAGTCCATGGTTTTTACCGGGTCGCTCAGGCGGTCATACTTGGCCTGCATATAGGCCGCATAAGGCTGAAGTTTTCCGTTTTTACCCAATAGTTTATCCGGTAATAAATACCCAACTTGCACATAAACTACCTGTCCGGTTCCAATAATTGGAAAGGCGCTACCCGTTCCATTAAATGAAGCAGTTGCTTTGTTTACACCATTTGTAGGAGCCATTGGGCCATTATTTCTAATATAGCCCTTTCCAAAATTAGTATTAAAGTATCCACCATAAGCCGTAATAGCTGTTCCTTTCGATTTATTTACTGGTGCATCATAAAATACATCTACGGCAAATAGTTTCATAGCGGTATTCACACTATCCGTAATATTGATTAAATGACTCATGGCATCTTTTTGATAAATAAACCCTGCACCGATATTAAATACTCTTTTTTTTCCTAAATAAGTACCCACTGTATATGGCATTTGATTGGATTCCTTATCAAAAAACTGGTACATGAAATATCCCTGATATTGAAGCTTGGGTGGAATCCTTGAAAAATCTGAATTGGTACTTATTTTATTGTAATATAACGTTGAGTTTTCAATAACCATGGGTTTACTAATAGCTACCCTATAATCCAATTTTCCAATTTTTCCTTTTCCATAAATGCTAAGTTTTCTTAAAAATTGATCGGTAGCGTCATTAGTAGCTTGCTGAAATAATGGAGCATCCATGGTCATAATCGTACCAATTGAAGGGGATGAATAGCGAGAAAGGCCGCTCCATCCCGTTAACCCGGCTCCAATCCATAAATGTTTTGGAGATATCCCATATTCGCAGGTAACATCGTGAAAAAAGGCTCCAGTTTTTCTTGCAGAAAGGTAGTTGAAGTTGTTTTGACCAAATTGGGTATATACAAAAACCCTATCGGTAATGAGACCGAACATTTGGATTCGGGTTCTTCTCAATCCTATATCAAAAGTGTTATTTTGAAGGGTATTATAAACTGTGCTTCCCGGATTATTTTGATTATAACGTATCCAAGTTTGATTAACAAAAGTGCTTTTTATAAAATGGGTACTATCATTATTTAAATATAAAATTAAGCCATTTTTAAATCTAGTATTTCCAGATTGGGCGTAAATATTCCCAACACCAACAATTATGTTGAATAATAAAACTATTCTTTTCATATTATTAATACTAATCTATGGTGTTAGTTTCAATTTTATATTTATAATATTTATGGGTAGAGTTTTTGTCATGCCCAGTTTTTATAAGGTTGTCCTTGCCTTCGAAATGAATTTGCCCGCCATTTTCATAATATAATTCGGCATATTGATGAAGCGCTAACATCGTAGTATGATCTACAATTTTTGCCTTACTAAAATCAATTATAACATCTTGTTTGGGTGGTATCGAATCCATACTTCGTTTTAACCCTAAAATATTAGTAAAAACTGAATCTGGTGATAGTTCAAGTACAAAGGTTCCATTTTTTATAATAACATGACTGTCCTTAGTTTTAAAGGCTCCCTTTAATGATGCCCCATGCATAAAATTTACAATAATTTCGAGAACTATTCCTGTCAATACGCCCATTAATAAATCAGTAGCTAAAGTTAGGATTACTGTAACAATAAAAATAAAGAACTGATCTTTACCTACATGCCACATGTGTTTGAATTCTTTTGGATGAGCTAACTTAAAACCAACATAAATAAGCATGGCTGCCAAAGCCGAATTTGGAATCATATTAATGAAGGGAACAGCAATAACAAGGGCTACAAGTAAAAATGAGCCATGGAAAAAATTAGCCCAGCGGGTTCTTGCACCATTTGTAACATTAGCTGAACTACGTGCAACTTCAGATATCATTGGTAATCCTCCCAAAATTCCTGAAATTGTGTTACCAATTCCAACACCAATTAAATCTTTATTTGTATCGGAATGCCTTTTATAAGGATCCATTTTGTCGATAGCTTTTACCGTTAGCAAAGATTCAATGCTTCCTATTAAAGCAAATAATATTACATATTGAATAAAGATACCTGTGTGACTGAACATCGCTTCAAAGTTTACATTTATTGGGCTATGTCTTACCACATCAATTATATTTTCCACCTTTACCATTGCAAAGTTTTTTATCTTTCCATCAGTTTTTATATTTAAAATATAACCAAGAGGAACGGCTATTGCTAATACTATCATTGGAGGTGGTATTTTTTTGATATGTTGGTGTTCTATGTAGGATAATAAAACTAAAACAACTAAACATGCCACACCAATTTCGGCAAGGTGAAAATTTAAAGTCATAAAACTATGAGGAATCATTTGTATTAATTCGAGCGGCTCTTTGCCTTTTAATATTCCGGGGTCAACACCAATCAAAAAATGGATTTGTTTCGACATAATTATTATGCCAATTGCCGCCATCATTCCATGAATGGCTGCTCCGGGAAAATAATCACTAAATTTTCCTAATTTTAAAAGGCCAAATAATATTTGAATAATTCCGGCTGTTACAATAACTCCTAAGGTAAGATGCCATCCTGTTTCGCCACCTCCAAAAGCGGCCACGGCTCCTGATGCAATTACTATAAGTCCAGCAGCAGGTCCCTTTATTGATAAAAGTGATCCTGAAAAAAAACTAACTATTACCCCACCAATAATGGCAGTTACCAACCCATAAATAGCTGGAAATTCACTTGCCTTTGCTATTCCTAAACTTAAAGGAAGTGCCAATAAAAATACCATGAAACCTGACATGGCATCGGAAGATAAATTTTGTTTTAGACCGGCCCAGCCATCTAAAGGTATTTGTTTTAATTTTTTTGAGTTCATTTTTTTGTGTTTTTAAATTGTGTTAAATGAAATTTACTTCGTTTTTGGATGGTATAAATGGTCCAAGAAAAATGCGAGCATAAATCCTGACAGCTGAAATACCATCAATAATTAAACTGGTTGCTACAAAAAAAGCCAGTATAATTTGATTTTCGTGAATATGGCTAAAGATTAAATCTTCGCCAATAAAAGTGGGAGTAATAGGAAATCCTGTTAAACCCAAACAGCATAATAGAAAAATAAAAGACATGGTTGGGTATTTGAACGAGTAACCCTGAAATCTATGAAGATTAACTTGTGGTTCTTTTTGTTTTAAATTATTTAGAAGAATAAAACCAAAAACTCCGGCCACTAATATTCCACTTAAGTAAAGTAAGGATTGAGTATATTTAAAATGTTCATTAAACGAAATGGCAAGTGCTATCCAAAAATGGTTCATAATAATTAGTACCCAACCTAATTTTACACTTTTACGCTCAGTATATGATTTAAGAATTAAAACCAAACCTATAAATGCAAATAAAACGGGCAAATAATCATGAATCACAGTTGGAATAGAATTTTCATAGTACAAACAAATCAACCCGATGATATAGGATGGAATAAAGAGTTTGAATAACAACTTAACTGTTAAAAAATTCATTTTCCGTCCGGTTTTTTTAAATGGTCGCCACATCCTAAATATAAAAGTTTCTAAATACCATTCTTTAAGGCTTAATAAATATAATGAGTATTTTATTTTTTGAGGAATGGAATCTTCAATGGTGTTTTCACGGTGTTCAAAGTTGTAAAATTGTTCTCTTATTAAATAAGTAACTACAGATGGTGAGACTAGTAATTGGTAAGTCCTTAAAAATGCATTTCCAGCAAAATGAACAAGTGCCAGATTTTCAAAACCTAAAGCAATTTCAATGAAGATTAATCCAATTTGTGAAATAGAAGAGTAAGCTACCTGACTTTTAATAGAGGATTGAACTCTGGCAATACTAGATGCAATGAGGCTTGTAGCCAAACCTAAAACGCCAATTAATATTCGTATTGAATATTGCTCCGCCCAAAAAGTATGAGTACGAAGTAATAGAAAAACACCTAAATGCACAGATAAGGAACCATAAAAAATAGCACTAGATGGTGTTGGTCCCTCCATGGCACGCGGCAACCAGGATGAAAAAGGAAGCTGAGCCGATTTGGCCGCCGCTGTTATTAATATCATTAAAGCAATGAAAACCCCAATCAAACTATGGTTTTGTAAATGTTCATGCACCAATTCCTTATTGTTTAATTGTAAGAAAGTGATATTAGCATGCCATAAATGATGGGTCATCCACATTGCTAATATTAATCCAACGTCGCCAATTCTATATATTGAAAATACTTTCAAAGCATTTTTTACTGGTAAATAACGGTCGCGATAAAAAGCGATTAGTAAAAATGAAGAAATTCCAAGTATTTCCCAACCTACAAAAAGGGTTTCTAGATTTCCTGAAAAAACAGTGATAGTATATCCAAAATAAAAGAAAAGAATTGTATTAAAAAATCTTTTGTAACCTGGTTCACGATGCAAATAGGCTCGGCTATAAATAGTAACCATAAAGGTTAGGAACGTGCCAACAGCCATATAAACCGCAGTTATTTTATCAAAGCAAAAGTCAATAAAAAACTCATAGCCTGATGATTTGTAGAGTACAATATCTTTAAGGTTTAATGTTGGATGATTATTGAAAAGATAGTAAAGTAGAAATACTGAAAAGGCTATAAATTGAGTGCCTAAAGTTATAAAGGCTGTTCCCGAAATCAGTCTTTCATTCTTATCTGAAATAAACAGACTTAATAAAAAACCTACCAAAGGCACAATTATAAAAAAATGGAGAATTAAGGTCATCGTCATATCTGTTCTTCAATTAAAGTTACCGGTAAATTTTCCAAATCAGAACTTAGTAATGATAGGTAATCAGACACTGATTCTGAGTCTTGTTTTAAAAGTTTATACTCTGAAAATTTTCCATTTTTTAGCAAAAAAAACAAGTGAGTATCAGGATGAACAACAACCAAATGAATCCATTCATTAATAAACCATTCGTATGTAGCTAAATCTTTTTTTATTGTATCAAGTACAACTTCGGGAAAATGTTCTACAATAACCAAAAGCCTCACAGGGTCATGAACTTCAATCATCTGGCTTGGTAATCCAGGTCTTAAATCCCCATCAGTTCCATTAGCCACACCAAAAAGTCCCATTACATTATGAGGCAATTTTGTTCCTGCGCCAAAAACTTCATTATCTACTCTCGAAAAATAATATTCAAGATTGATACCTCCACAAACAGGCGCCACGGCTTTTAAAATATTTAATAAATATTTACCCTCTAAATCCGTTTTATAATTGTATGAATTTAAAAATGACCTACGATCTAAAAAGAGATGATCAGATAAGTTTCGTGGACCCACAATACAAAGTGCATTGGTAGCGTGGTTCAATTCTGGGCGAGGTTCAAATAACGATACCGAACGACGTCTAGTCCTATTATGTATTTCTTCAAGACTTAACTTTGTATTAATAGATTCAAAACGTCTTGATCTTTCTCTGGAGTTCAAATCTAATGCTCTTTTAAATACAAATTTGTTTCTAATATGGTTATCCATATTTGTATCAGAAAGTGTTTTCTTGTCAAAAAACGTAATATCATCGCGGGTTGTATCATGCAACCCTCCAATAAATTGAGTTTCATCAGGAATATGCAATCCTCTCGAACTCAAAATTTTTCTAACTTCAGGATGATTAGCCATGTGGCAAATAACTCTTGCATTAACCGAACCTGGCCTGCCACTGCAAGCTCCGCAATCATAGGCTGCATAATGCGGATTATTTACACTACTTGAACCATGGCCTATGGCATAAATGATTTTGGCAAAATTATCTACCAAACCAATACTTCTTAACAGGCCTTCCACCCGGTCAGCCATCTCAGTTAGGGTAAACCCAATTTGAAGATTATTCTCAGTATCTTCAAGGCTTTTATTTTCAATTGTTAACTGTGAAAACTGATCCATGTGCTTAAATGAAGATGCTGTGGCAGGGCTCATAGTTGGTCTGAAAATATTATAAAACAATTTAAATGCTGACCAAAATCCAACGGTGTGTGTTATAATCCATCCTGTAAATAATGAGTGTGTTCGTTTTGAATGGTGGAATTCAGTTTCTCTTTTTTCGGTTGACTCTAATTCTTTTATAAGGTATTTTGGATTTAAAGGAGCAGGACAAAGTTTGTCATAAAATTTACCATGCTCAGGCTGATAATAAAACTCAGCATTAAAAAAGCCCGGAGTTCCAAATGTTTCACAAGTAGAATCAATATGTTCAAGGTTTCTTCGCATTGAACATTCGCGATCATCAATGCAAAACATAGCTTGAAAACTTTTTAAAGAATTTGTTTTTTTAATTTGTTTCTGATTTTTGATTCCAGCTAACACTTCATCATAATAACTCCATTCAAATGCATCTTGAAGTATTGTAATAGCCTCGTGATACTCTGTTTTTTCAACATCTCGAAAAAGATAAGGAGGTTGTTTTTTTAATTTATAACTTAATGGAGACCAATTTTCGTTAAACTTTGTATCCATGGCATCAATTTCCATTAATAGTTCAAGCATAACCAATTCATGAACTGTTATTTTTCTTGCATCCAATAGGGTTTTAGGATTATCTTCGATTGCTGATACAATGCCAGACCAACCGGGATGTGCAAATTGTTGGTCAAATATATAATTTTCGTATAGTGATTCGTCACCTACCAATATTTTGAGTAATTCACTCATTTGGCAATGGTTGTTTAATAATTCTTTAACCCTCTTTGATTTAAAAAAACTAGTATAGCTGTTTCTTTCAATCTCGCGAATGGATGAAAGAAATCCTTTATTATGAACAGGAAAATTCCAAATCGAAATTCCTTGATCTAAATAGCTGCAAAGTGTTCTGAAAAGAATAGGATGAACCAAGGAATCAAGATTGATGTGATATTGTTCTTTCCAATTGTGCCTAAGTTTTCCAATTCTTGCTGATGCAACATGATTGAATTCTTTATTCAGAACTTTTTCTTTCCATTCATTTACATACTCAGCGCCTAGCCTTTCTTCAATTACTTTTTCAAGTATATCATCTTTAATTCTGCTGGATTTATAAAGCTTTCTGTATTCTTCTATTGAAAGGGAAACATTGCTGCCAAATAATTCAGAAGCATAAATAATCCCTTTATAAAATTTTAAATTTTGAAAGCCATGTAATGTATTGTGATGTATAAAATCTTTTAATGATGCCTGTGCGGGCAAATAGTGCTTTAATTTATGAAGCGCTTCATACTCATCGAAATGAGAAATATTATTTTTCATTATAATTTAGTTTAAAATTTTTAATAAATGATTTAATAAAATCGAATATACCCATGACATAGATTCGGAGTGAATTTATAAGGTATAAATAAAACCTGATGGAATGCCAAGCAGGTGCTAATGAGAAATTCTACAGTCTTAAATTGTTATTGATACACCAAATACGGGGTTCAATAACAGATTCGTTTAGAACTATTGATGAAGTTTCATCAAAGTCAATAAAATTAAGAAGCCCAATTGTGAAATTAAATAAATCATTTTCAATTGAAATATGATCATCATCTTCACTTTGGAAATCTTCAATGGGTTGAAAAAAGAAAGGTCCTGATTTTGGGGAATTATCAGTAGGCAGATACTTGGCAAACTGGTCATTATATCTGGTAGATTTAGCAAATAACAGATTGCTGCTTGAGCCGGTAATGAATACCAGAAGTAGTAGCAAAATCTTGAATATTTGTTTTATCTCTTTCAACACTTTTTGAAGTAACTCAAAATTAGTACCAAAAAGTATTGAAGTGACTTTTTGACTCGACAAAATTCATATTTTTTGTGATAAGTATGCTTTTCAATTAGCAATTCTAAAATCAATTCATTAAAAAAATTAGATTTGCCACTTACCACGCATGACTAAGTTTTTTCTATATATATTAAAACAATTGGCTTTCTGGCTATTTTATTTTATTTTACTTCAAGGCCTATTTTTATTTTTTTTCTTAAAGGAATTAAATGCCGTTTCATTAAGTCATATCCTTTTTACCTTTAAAACAGGTTTCTTTCTTAACTTATCTGCCGCAGCTTATTGTACAATTCTACCTGTAATTATTATTTTTATTGCAGGGTTATCCAAAATGAATGGTGAAAAAATGGTTTTAGCGGTGACTACTTTTTTATTGCTTTGCTGCTCGTTAATTTATGTTACTGATTTTGCATTGTATCATAATTGGGGAACACGAATTAACGGCAAGGCACTTTGGTATCTGCAATTTCCCGGAACTGTATCCGCCTCTGCTGGCAATCTTGGTCATATTAAATTTGTGATGGGGGTTACGTTGGTTTCCGCTTTTGGCTGGTTTATTTATAAAAAATATCTAAGTAAAGAACTTCAATTTAAGCAGCAACCAATTCAATTGTCATTAAGTTTTATTCTGATGATTAGTGTTTTATTTATAACACTTCGAGGAGGAATATCAGGCCGGCCAATTAGTAAAGGCCAAAGTTACTATTCAAAATATCCTATACTGAATTATGCTGCTATCAATGGGTTTTGGAATTTTTTCGATATTGTTTCCCATTATAAATCACAGGGAAATCCCTATCATTATTATTTAACACATGAATTAGAAAATCTACAAATACAATTTGTAAAGGAGTATTCATCGTCCTCACCAAAATTATCTTCAATTGATAAACCAAATATTTTATTTGTGTATTTAGAAAGTTGGGGCGCTGATGTGGTTGGTTGCCTTGGTGGTCAACTTAATGTTACTCCCGGATTTGATTTGTTAACTAAGGAAGGATTATTATTTAATAAATTTTATAGTACAGGTTTTCGCACCGAGCAGGGATTAATGGCCACTTTGAGTGGTTTTCCGGCTCAAGCCCAAACGTATCCAATGGAGACAATGGATCGGTTTGAAAATTATCCAAATCTCATACGTGAGTTAAGTTCAGTAGGTTACTTTACTTCTTATTTTACGGGAGGAAATCCTCAATTTGCCAATACGGATGTGTTTCTTCAGTCTGCAGGTATAGATAAAATAAATAAAGAATTATTGGAAAATGCAAAACGTAAATCAGCTTGGGGAGCCTTAGATGAAGAAACATTTGATTGGGTATTAAATTCCTTAAAAAAACAGCCAACTCCATTTTTTAGTTCAATGGTCACTCTCACCTCGCACGAATGGTTTGAAGCTCCTGTTAAAAAAATATTTACTGAAAATGATTTTGTAGCCTCCAATTATAAAAACACAGTGTATTATTCAGATAGCTGCCTGTATGATTTTATTGTCAAAGCCAAAAAACAAAAATGGTATGATAATACTCTTATTGTTATAATGGCCGACCATGCCTGCAATTATCCACTTAACCGAAGTATGAATGACCCAGAGCGCTATCATATTCCTATGCTCATTACCGGGGGTGCTTTGAAAAATGAATACAGAGGGACAATCAATTCAAACTTAGGAGGCCATTTGAATATTCCAGCTTTGGTATGCAATGAATTGAAACTAAATCCGGAAAAATTTAAATTATCGACAAGTATTTTTAATTTAAATTCATTTGCTTACTATACCTACGACCATGGGGTAGGGGTGATGTCAGCCAATGATTTTGTGGTATATGATGTCAATTTAAAAGATATAATTCGAACCAAATACAAATCAGATAGTCTTTTGAAATTAGGAAAGTACTTAATGCAGTCCTCCGCCCAAATGAAGGAGGATTATCAAACCAAGAAATAAAAATATGGGAAATTTGTTTTCTCTATTCAATCATTAAGGGTAGTATTTTAAATCCCTCTGAAGCTTCTATTTTTAAATGAAACAATCCATGAGTTGTTTCCACATGAAATTCCTGATCTTGTAAACTTGATATTTCCCATTTTTGGATAAGGGCTCCTTTCGTATCAAATAGCGAAACATTTACATTGTGCAAGGTATTGGCGCACTTGATAGAAAAATAACCACTGCTTGGGTTGGAGGAAAGTACAATTTGTTGTGTTAATATGTCTTTTAATCCTGCTAGGACAAATGAATTACAAATAGAGGTATCTACACAGCTATTTTCATTTACTTCTACAGCATAATTGCCATTTTTCTTTGGAGAATACTGTTTAGACGTTTCTCCTGTTATCTTAGAATAATTGGCATCGCAGTCGAGCCACTGAAAAATTGCTGAACCATTTGTAGTGGTGGCAATAAGCTTATTGCCACTTTTAGAAACCCACGTATTCGGTTTATTGATAGTTACATCTATAGTGTATTCAATACTATCACAACCACTCTTAGATTTAATTATATCTGTCACAATTTGAGTTACAGATATCACTCTTTTGCCTGAAGGCACTGTATAACTGTTACAATCCGTTACATTAAGATTTTGTTTAATTGGAACATCAAATGTTAGGTTGATAGTAATTATACTATCACAACCTTGTCTATTGCCATTGAATAAGGTATCTGAAAAAGTGCCAGATTGAGTATAGGTATATCGAGAAGAAGGGCTTTTATAAGGGTTACATGTTTTTACAGTCAAAGCACCGTAGCTTTTAGCTGATACAACTGTATATTTGATAATACTATCACAACTTGCTTTATTTGAAAGCGTATCATAATAGATTCCAGGTTTAGTAAATACCTTTTTAAAATTAGAAGGGCAAAGCACAAATACGCATACGGAAAGGTTTTTTTGTGCGTAGGTTGTTTTGCGGATGATAACGCTATGCACTACGAAACTGTCGCAACCCTTAGCGCCTTTAAGAGTATCTATATATCGACCGCTGTAAATAACCTTTTTGCCGTTTTTTAGCACGACAGAATTACAGGCATTGTACTGGAAAATCGTTGAATCTTTTTTGTATATCGTTACGTTAAAAGTAACAATACTGTCGCACCCTACACTATTTCGAGTTATTCCAGAATATTTGCCGGTTTTTTTATAGATATATCCGTTATATGGGTTTCTAAACGAATCACAGGCTGCAATATTTCTAGAGCCGTAGGTTGGATTAAGAATGGTTACTTTAATAGTAATAACAGAATCACAACCGAGGTATGAAATTATGGTATCGTTATACGTTCCCGAGGCTGTGACGGTTCTTTTTTTGGAGGGAAGAGTGTATTTAACGCATTGGCTTACACTGAATTTTGAATATATAACCGTATCACAATAACTTTTGCCGAGAACAAAATTTGAAACGGTATCTGTTAATCTAAAATTAGTTGGAGTTCCGTTATTTTTATAGGATGAAATATCTTTAATGCTTGTTATACTTGTATTGTTTTTATAGGGTTTACCATCGTCATAGCTATACTGTAACACCAAACCCGAGGTACTCGTTGGGAATGTTTTGACCATACCTGCTTTAATTTCGGAATTTGTACGTGCATAATCCCAAATACGTGTTTCTTCTAAAATTCCACCCCATCCTGTTGCTGGGTCAGCAATCCATACATCGGCAGTTGTAGAGGCATAGGAAATGGTAAATGTGGAAGCAACAGAATCAGTGGCAACCCCATCAATATAGATCCGTATTTTTGAACCATCATAGGTTCCCGCAATATGATGCCAAGTATTGACATTCAGTGATTTTGAACTCGAAAGAGAAACGGTTGATGTGCCGTTAAATAATGCTAAACTTACAATTCTACTATTACCCGTAGCAAAACGATAGGGATTGGATTTTCCTTGGTTCCAAACGATGGGTGCACAATCGGCACACGGCGATGTATTAAAGTTTTTTGAGTAAAGCCACGTTTCTATAGTTATGTTATTAAGTCCATTTAGTTTATTATTTCCTGGAACTAGCACGTAATCATCAACCCCGTCAAAATATAATGCTCCCGATTGAGCGAATATGTTCCCGGAAAATAAAAGAAAAAGGATAAAAAGAGGGTAAATTTTTTTCATGAGTTGTTTTTTATTAGGCGAATAAACAATAAAAAAATGTAATTTTTCAATAAAGTATTCTTTGCAGAAAATAGCCCCTCACATGGAACTCGTTTTCAAAATGAGTAAAAAAAAGCCTCATTTCTGAAACCCTTTGTGATGCAAGTCAAAGGGGTAGAGTTCGAACCTTTTCGTTAAGGATTTTGAAGAAATTATAAAATTTTATTGTAATACAGCCTCTGAATTAGCAAAATAATTACAACCTAACTTTCATCTTTGTAATAAATTTTATAAAATTTTCTCCCATCATTCTCAATTCCCTGTTCGATAAGATCACGGCTACCATGAATATAGATGTGAAAGTTTTTATCCAACTTCAAAACACTTTTAAAAACTTTTGCTTGTTTTTTTACTGCCTCAGGCGAGATTTCAAAACTATGTGCAAGTTCAAGATTGTTATCTTCTCTATAAATTGAATCAAAGTTTTGGAAAGACTTTATTATTCCAGCATCCTGAAAAACATCTTGCTCGAATTCTTCTTTGTCAAAACTTTCGTGTGTTTTAAAGTAATTAACAGAGCGGTTTAGCAAGTCAATTTTATCTGCTTTACTTACCTCAAAATCTTCCGATAGTTGTTTGGTTACAAAGTTTTTTGCGATTCCCAAAAATGCATTTGTTTGGTGAAACTCATTTGCAATTGGTTTTAATCCCAAGAATTCGTCTTTCCAATATTGAGCTTCGTCACCCCTATTAGTATTATCAATTACCGAAACTAAATAGCCATCTTTCTCTTTTGTATTGAAGATTAAACAACCTTTATCAAATTTTTTGACTGCAATTCCAATTTCGCTTTCTATATCAAAACCAACTTTTGAAGTAAGCACCTTAAGAAATGTCTCCTTATTTTCTGATTTAAAAAATCCGATGGCATCAACAGTTTTTTCATTTATAACGCAACCTTTAAAATAGGCTACTTGTAATTCTCCCCCCTTAATTTTAGGATGAGTGCTTTTATCGTATAAAATTCTTCCACAATTTTGTGTTTGCTCAACGAAAGTCAATTTATCTTCAAAAATTGATTTTACAAATTGATAAACTGGATTTAGTTCAACCGTTGGTAAAAAGTGAAAGCAATAAAGTTCCTCAAAGTTGAAACTGTTATTTACCAATAAAGAGAAATGCTCTTCTACTGTTTCAAAAACAGTTTCATCAGATGAAAATCGTACCCCTTCACCATTGTTTTTATTTCCTACAAAATGAACAATCAATTTGTCCATTTTGCCATTAAAAGTATTCTCCATTAATTAATCGTTATAAATGTCTATTTTAATTAAACCGTTGCCGGGCATAAAATCAGCAATAGTATGAAAATTATTCATATTATTTTCAGTCCAATATTCTTTTGTGTATGTCTTCAAACTAAATTTAGTGAACTGAGCCATTTATTCATAATCCAAATTTTATTTTTTAATTAATTATAATTGATACAGCAAATTGAAGCCATTAAAATTTACTTTTCTGAAAAAATGAAAATAAATAATTTTTATCAAAAGCTACATCAATAATACATAAAAGATTAAATGATTATTTCGGATTAAATATAGATTAAACAATAAAAAAAAACCGTAAACAGTTATTATCTAACTATTTACGGTTTATAAGTGGTGCGGATGATAGGACTCGAACCTACACGCCGCAAAGCACCAGATCCTAAGTCTGGCATGGCTACCAATTACATCACATCCGCAACTTTAATCCATTAACAAAATAGTATTTTTCTGTTTATTGGAAGTAGTGCAAAAGTATAATTATTTTTAAAAGTATCAAACAAAAAAAAGCCAGAATTTATAAGTTCCGGCTTTTGCTTAAAAAGTATAAAAAGGTTATTTATTTAACCTGCATTTTTTTAGTAATACTGTATTGTTTGTTGGTAAGTGTATATAGATATAAACCTGAGGTTAGACCGTCAGCATTAATAGTTATCGAGTGATTTCCTGCTGCATGGTATCCTAGAGATTCAGTTCTGATTATTTTTCCTGCAATATCCGTAACAGTAAGATTTAAATCGCTACCATCACGCATATAAATTATCGCATTAGTTTCAGAGTTGAATGGGTTAGGTTGATTTTGGCTTACAAAGAAAATTTTAGGGTCGGCAATAATTTTATTTACTGAAACTGGATCACCTACTACGTTTCCTAATATATCGGAAACTGGAATTGCTCTGTACATAATTCGATTTTCATCATTAGGGTGAGTATTGCTGTTTCCATTATTTTGAAGGTTAGTTCCTGGTAAATCATCTTCTTGATAGATCAGGTGCAGATAATTATCGCAACGTTTGGCCGCTGATGCAAATACATTTTCTTTATTTGATATTACACCATAAGCCGTGGCAGTGATATTTTGGCCAATGGTCCATGTTAGACCACCATCCTTGGAAAAGGAAACATAAATGTCGCGGTAGTTTGCATTAAAAGGACTTATAGCCAATTCATGCGGTGCGCTATAAATAACATATAAATTGCCATTAACATCCATAGAAGATGATGGAAATGACACTAGGGCTGCAGATCCATAGCGAGTGGCTGAGGCTACACCACTTGGAAGATTACCTGAGGCATCAAGAAATGAAGTTGTTTCTTTTGTGATATCTAACGTTCCACTTTGGTCATAATCTTTTGCAAGTCCGCAAACATTTACACTATCCCAACCTTCAGCCCAATGCACAAGTTGAGCCGTGCCTGGATAAAAGTTATAACTGTCATCTGTAGTATCTTCATCCGATACAAACGTTCTTCCAAAGAAAACGTGAACTTTATTGTCGTTACCGATTATTACATCAAAAGCTCCATCTGCAGTTTTTTGCGGAGTAGCATTAGGAATGAATTTTTTAGTAAATGGAGAAAATGGAAATTCCTCTACAACCGTTCTATTAAAAGTATTTCCATTATTTGTCGATTTGTATAATGCTACATCTTCTCCAATTCCACCTATTACTATTGCAACGATTGAATCTTTTACATCAATAGCATAATTGTCGCCACCACCTGCAACTACTCGTGTTGAATCATAACCAGGAAGAGTAATGAATTGCTTATCCCATGTTAAGCCACCATCCATTGAACGGCAATATGTGCTAGGGCTACTTACCCCTTTTATTTTAACAAGAGGAACCCCATTAGCTACATCAGCAAAATAGTTAGAAACTAAATGGATAATACTTTTATTGTTAGAAGCCGCTCTTCCCCAAATAGCTACTTTGCTATTTTGTTGAAGTAATACGGTGGTTTCATTTCCAAAAGTAGAGCTTCCAATGGCTGCATTTTTACTCATAATCCATCCTCCCGTAGCAGAAACGTGTCCCATTACAAACTCATATTTTGTGCCGGCTTTTTCTAAAATACCAATACTTGGCCATCCTGTACGTTGGCTTTCTAGACGATTATTAACCGCAGCAGGCCATGTTGCAGTTGCTTTGTGATTATAACCCGTTCCACGTGTTGGCCAATTAGCTTCTCCGATTGATGAAGTTGTCCAAACTGCTGATATTTGGCTTGCATCATGTAAAAGGACTCTGCGTCCTACAGATGCATTGGTTTGAAGATCGTAAAATGTTTTACCAATTAATACGGCTGAGTATCCAGGGTGTTTTTTGTATAACTCCGGATTATAGGTTACCCCTGACTTATATGGATAAATAGCTTGATCTGTTCTTGAAGAACTTGAAGAAGCTGGATAAGGAACATTTGCATTAGGATTCACAACGGATGTGTTGTTTTGGGCAAATAAATATGCCGGTAAAATACTTAAAATGGCGAGTAATTGTTTTTTCATTATGATGAATTTGTTTTAGGGGGCAAATAAAATCATTTTTTAATTAATAGTGGGGCTTAATTTGTAAATGCTCCTTTTTATTTGCATATAAAAAATTTATTTACATAAAAGTGAAGAGGTTTTTATTAAAACCATGTTTCTTTGCAAAATGGAATTAAAAGACGTAGTATCAGTTGCAGGTAAACCAGGTTTACACAAGATTATTGGAAAAGGTGCATCAGGATTGGTTTTGGAAGCATTGGATACAGATGCAAAACGTACAATCACACCCCTTTCTCAAAAAGTTTCGATACTTGAAGATATATCTGTTTATACCACCGAAGGGGATGTTAAACTTGGAGAAATATTTGTTAAAATAGAGGAGTTGGATAAAACGGGTAATATGGTATTACTTGCTAAAGATGCTTCTGGTGAAACTATAAAGAAATGGTTGGGAAATATTTTGCCAAATTTTGATAAGGAAAGAGTTTATAATTCAGACATTCAAAAAATGAGTAATTGGTATGGCTTACTAAAAGGTAAAGTAGATTTTACTGCTAAACCCGAAATGGATGACACTGAAAAATCAGATAAGGTAGACGCTAAATCTAAAACTATAAAGCCCATTAAAAAGGTTGAAGCCAAAGCCAAGACTTCAAAAGGGGTGACTAAAACAACTATGACTAGCAGAAAAATGAGTTAATTTTTTTTAGCATACATTTTACTGTTAAAGTAAATTAGGATAATTAGCGTTTTTTTGAACTTTGCTCCAATGTATAAACTATTAATTGGAGTTTATGTTATTGCCCGACGATTCCTTTCGTATATTATTTTTTGTATAAATGCCAGTTGAAGAAAAGGAGTAAATGATGCCTTTATTTGTGATTCTATCCTTACTCAACTTCCAATATTAATTCCTTTTCCTCTAAAAGTCCATCTACTTTCAGGGCCAGTTTAAAGCCCCCTTGAAGCAAGTAATATTTGCCATCTTTTCCCATTCTTAAAAATTTGGAAGTTGTTTGATTTTCATTGCCAGTAAAGGTGTATTTAAAATAATTGATTCCTTTTGGGGCATTCAGTTTTTCTTTAAATATAACAATTCCTGCCGAGTCGGTAATACTTAATTCAATGGCCTGATTTTTTATAGAATAATAGGAGATGGAAACTTCCGATTGTTGTGGATGACTCCAGTAATAGTATGAATTTCCCCAATTTTTTGACGCTTTGTATTTTGGTAAATCATACACAAACAACTGTTTTGAAAGTTTAGCGCTATCAAGGCTGTTTATATCATTTAGAGGTAACACAAACAGTGACCTTCCGTGGGTTCCTACCAACAACTCGTTAGCCTTAGGTTGGATGGCTAAATCATGAACGGCCACTCGTGGTAATCCACCTAACTTTTCCCAAGTGTTTCCTTTTGAATAGGATATATACAGGCCATTATCGGTTCCAACATATAAAATTTCAGGATTTAAAAAATCTTCACGGATAACATTTACAGGTTCCAAGGTAAGATTGGAGCTAATTGATTTCCAGGTTTTTCCATAATCATCCGACCTAAAAACCAATGCTGTAAAAATATCCTGGCGGTAACCGTTTAAGGTGGCATACACCCTAGATTCAACATGGTGACTTGCTTGAACTCGCGATACCCAATAGCCTTTGTAAGCGGGGATGGAAATATTTGTCCAGGTATTGCCACCATCTTTTGTTGCACTAATCACCCCATCATCACTTCCAGTATAAATTAATCCAAATTTCAAAGCACTTTCATCTATAGTAGTTAAGGTTCCAAAAGGCACGTTTCCTTCTTTGCCACCTGCCGTTAAATCAGGGGATATTTTTTTCCAGTTTTCGCCTTTATCAAAGGAGCGAAACAAGTAATTGCCTCCAAAATAAACCATGTTAAAAGCATGTTTGGATAATAATATGGGAGTTTGCCAATTATAACGGTAAGGATATTCACCCAACTCATGCTTTGGTGTTATGTAGTTGGATTGTTCGGTATTCATATCCAAACGGTAATAATTACCGAACTGATATCCTGTGTAAACCAAATTTTGTTTAGTATCCACCGCTACTTGCATTCCATCGCCACCCATAATAAATTTAAAAGGATATTCTCCATTTTGGTGCCAGTTATTATTCACTGTGGAATGCCGTGAACCTTTCCAAACGCCGTTATCCTGTAAGCCTCCATACACGTTATAAGGCACTGCATCATCTATGGCTACTGAATAAAACTGCCCAACCGATGGGCTGTTGCATTTTACCCAATGTTGCCCATTGTCATATGAAATATTGAGTCCACCATCGTTTCCATTAATTATGTGCGATGACTTTAAAGGATTTATCCAAAGTACGTGATGATCGCCATGAACATTATCGTCGTTGAGTTTTTTAAAGCTTTTACCTCCATCGGTTGAGCGGGCTAATACAACGCCTAAAATATAGATATCATCAGAATTGGCAGGGTTTACCCGTATTTGCCCAAAGTAATATCCGTAGGTGTAAAACAGGTCTTTGATGGAATCGTTCACTATTTGCCAATCGATAGTTTCCAGTGAATTAGTTTTAATAATTACTGAACCTTTGTAGTTCACATTAAACAAGTTAATGTTGGCGTTTCCGGTATATTTTATAAGGTCGGTAACATTGTGTTTTTTGGATTGGATAAGCTGTTTTATAGCTTTAGCATCCAGTTTTTGCGGAAAATCATTTTCTTTTAAAAAAGCGTTTAACTTTTTATCCGAAAGCTTTAAAAATTCATCAACCGGAAGTTTTTCCAATTTTATTAAATCTTCTAACGTAAATTTTGAAGTATCTTTGGCTTCAGCTGGCAATGGGTTTTGGTTATCAATAATGGCATAAACTCCCGATTGGCCATTTTTTGAATACGGTGCCAAACCAATTCGTCCCAAATTATTAGCTGAATAAATTTTATTCCAGTTACTCCCCCCATTTTTGGAAATATAAATGCCCGAACCCGGTCCAGAACCTTTAAAATTCCATGCTGTTCTTTGTCTATCCCACATGGCTGCTATCAGGATTTCATTATTTGTTGGGTCAAAAGCCAAATCAATGGCTCCAGTTTTATTGTCTACAAATAATACCTTTTGCCAGGTTATACCGCCATCGGTTGTTTTATAAACGCCCCGTTCGTCGTTTAATGAATATAAATGCCCCATGGCTGCCACATAAGCTATGTTGCCATTGGTAGGATGGAGAAGAACTCTGCCAATATGATGTGTTTCTTCCAAGCCCAAATGTTTCCATGTTTTTCCGGTATCACTGGTTTTGTATATACCTGTTCCGGCATAACTAGAGCGGCTGCTGTTGCTTTCGCCGGTTCCCACCCAAATGGTAAATGTATTCCAATCCACGGCTATATCGCCAACGGTAATGGTGTGTTGGTTGTCAAAAATAGGTTGGAAGGATTGTCCGTTGGTATTGGTATACCAAACGCCTCCCGAGGCATAAGCCACCACCATCTCAATAGGATTGGCTGGGTTTACCTCAATGTCCGTTATCCGTCCACTCATGATGGTTGGCCCAATGGACTCTGTTTTTAGATTGGAAAAGTGGCTTTCAGAAGTTGAATTTAAGGATGCCAAACGGGTTTTGGCAGGAGTAAAAGTCTGGGCAATGGAATGGATAGAAAATATCACTCCCACAAAAAATGAAACTAGTTTTAGCATTATTTTTATTTAGAAAAAGAGAATCTTAATATTGTTCCGAAGCATTCGGAAAGTCTTTTGATTTTACATCGTCGATGTATTTTCCAACGGCGTTGGTAATTTCCTCTTGTAAATTGAGGTATCGTCTTAAAAAACGGGGATTAAATTCTTTGGTCATGCCCAACATATCGTGTAATACAAGCACTTGTCCATCAACTCCGCCACCTGCTCCAATTCCAATGACCGGAATTTTCAAGGTTTTGGCTACTTTTTCAGCCAATTTTGCAGGTATTTTTTCTAATACCAAAGCAAAGCAGCCCGCTTCTTCCAGTAATTTAGCATCATACAAAAGTTTTTCGGCTTCCTTTTCTTCTTTGGCACGAACATTATATGTTCCAAATTTAAAAATAGATTGCGGTGTTAAACCTAAATGTCCCATTACAGGTATTCCTGCGGTTAATATTCGTTTTACCGAATCTACCACTTCTTCGCCACCTTCTAATTTAATAGCATGGGCTCCGGCTTCTTTCATGATTCGTATAGAAGATTCTAAAGCATTTTTGCTATTTCCTTGGTACGAACCGAAAGGTAAATCACAAACTACCAAAGCTCTATTAGCGCCTCTCACAACGGATTGAGCATGGTAAATCATTTGGTCGAGGGTAATGGGCAATGTGGAAACATGCCCCGCCATTACATTAGAGGCTGAGTCGCCAACCAATATGATGTCAATACCTGCGCCATCAACAATCAAGGCAAATGTATAATCATAGGCAGTAAGCATTGAAATTTTTACACCCGCTTCTTTCATTTCAATAAGCGTGTTGGTTGTGATTTTCTTTAATTCGGTATAATGACTCATTATTTTATTTTTTATGAGGGTTTAAATTTTATAAACTTTGGCGATGCTATTGGTTATTTGAAACATTAAATTGTAAAACTTGCCTATTTTTTTATAAACTTATATTATTAATTGCCAAACGGTTAAAATTAATCCTAAAATTAACCTCATTTTTGCAAACTTCTTAATTACAAAACTAAGTTTATTTAATTTATAAATGTCAAAACTCTGGAAACTGCTTATTATATGTTTTAGCCTATGGTCGTGCAGTAATGAAATAAAAATTGCTGCCCCTTGGAAAGAAACCATTGTAGTTTATGGATTATTAGATCCAGCCGCTTCTGTTAATTATATTAGAATTCAAAAGGCGTTTCTAGATCCTAATGGCAATGCTTATAAGTTTGTCGATACCAATGATTCTATCTACCCAACTAATTTAGAAGTGAAATTATTTGTGAGAAAAAATGGAGCTATTATTGACACCCTGTTTCCTCAACTCGTGAATGGTGACAATGAAGGAATTCATAAAGATACCGGCCTTTTTTCAAGTTCGCCTAATTATTTATATAAAATTACAAACCATATTTTTGATTCCAGGCTAATTTCAGGTGGCTCTGAAGATTATGAATACGAACTGAAAGTGAAAAATAAAGGAACAGGATATGAATGTTCATCTAAAACTTATACCACCGGATTGTTGGAATCATTAGCTCCTGTTAGTCCAAGTTCAAAAGATATTACCATCAATGATAAAGCAAATTCGTTTATGTCGGTGTATTACCGCGAGGGGCGCTTTGTTAAAACGTATGATATGATAATTCGTTTTTGGTATAAAGAAACCCAAAAAAGTGACACATCTATTAAAACTATAAAATCATTTGACTGGAATATTTTTAAAAATAAACCTACCAAAACAATAAATGGCTACGAAACCAAATTGTTTGCTATTTCTGGTAGTGTTTTTTACGAAATTCTTAATGCTAATATTAAACCCGATGCTGATTTAAAACGAGAGGCACTTTATTGCGACGTGGAATATTATGGAGCGGGTGAAGATCTATATACCTTTATTCAAGTAAATCAACCTTCTATTGGTATCATACAAAAGAAGCCCGAGTATAGCAATATTATAAATGGCTTGGGAATATTTTCATCGCGATATATAACTGCGGTGCGAAGTGTTCCGGTAAGTGTGGGTATGAAAGCGGTGCTCAAAAGCTCAATTTATACCAAGGATTTGAATTTTTAGATTACTTTTTAACATTTTTCGGCCTTTTAATAACTTTTATTTGAAATGTAATAAATATTTATTATAGATTTGAGGCTTAAAATCTAAAAACTATAAAGAAAGTATGAAAAAAAGGTATTTATTAGTATTGTGTGTTGCAGTAATTTTTGCTTCGTGCAATAAAACAGAAGATGTGCTTATCCCTGCAACTGTAAACAATACAGAATCGGCAGTTTTAAACAAAAAAAGTAAAGTAATAGAGGTTGAAGGAACCTTAACTTACAAAAAAAGCAGTGCTGATAATGTAAGTTGTGGTGACCATTGGAGTGAAGGCTATATTACTGACGGCAGCTATTTAGCGACTGGCGAATTAGAAGGATTAGGTGATCTTACCTCTCAATCCAAGGCATGGGTAAATTTTCCATCCAATTCAACAATACATGTTGGTTATGTGTGTAGTTCATTTAAGCCAAAAAAAGGAAATGGGGATGAAATATATTTAGAAACAGAGGCATATAATTTGAGTTTCAATTCATATGGTGTAGCCGTTGGAAAATGCAAGGTTAATTTTGCAGGCGGAACTGGTAAATACCAATACGCTACAGGAAGTTTTAAAGGAAAAGTTGAAAATCCTCTTAATGGTTCATTTACCATTAAATTAGAAGGAGAACTTAGTTACTAATACTGTTCATTTATTTTAATAACAAAGCCGTTCCCATGGGACGGCTTTTCTTTTAATAGGCTATTTCTTAATTTTTTTCATCCAATATTTTAACCTTTTCTTCTTCAATAATTCTTTTTTAAATAAAACAGCTGATTGAATTTGAAGGTCTTTATCTAATGCATTTACCAAAATCATGTTGTTCTCATAGCTGGTCCAAAGATTTTCGTATAACTGAGTATTCGATTCTTTAATGATTCGTTTTATCAGTATTTCAGCCTCTGATATAGTGCCATTAAATCCTTTTTTATGAAGACTTTTTAAAGGAATCATTACTTGATTAAAGCTTTTATGGTAAGCCAATTTAAATGGCATATAGCTTATAGAGTCAACAAAGACAATGAAATTTGAATCCGGAATAATATTAGCATAAATGAGAATTCCAATTAAAGGGTCGGTGGAATTGTTTATTAGATTCACGCCTTTTAACACAGGGCCATTTTTATTGGCAGAGTTAAATTCAATATAAATTGATGCGGTATCACCGGGCAGCAATTCCTTTTTTGACCACACAGGAGCTGTGCATCCACAGGTAACAGACACATAAGAAATTAGAAACGGCTGATTCCCAATGTTTTTATAATGAAACCTATACGGATTTATGGTTCCCTCTAAAATGGTTCCAAAATCTACTTTTTTTGTATCAAACTCAACGCTGGGTTGGGCAAAACCATTAATAGCGCAAATGGCTAAGCAAAGGGTGTTTATAATTTTTGTTATCATTACTTTTGTTGGATGGAAGCAGCAAATATACTTGTAAGCATAAACGAGGCAAAGAAAATCGCAATTGTTACACTAAACCGACCTAAGGAGTTAAATGCTTTAAGTTATAACTTGCTCAATGAACTATGCGCTGCATTGCATGCACTTGATAAGAATGAATCTGTAAATTGTACAATACTCACGGGCTCTTTAAGAGCATTTGCAGCGGGAGCTGATATTAAAGTGTTGGCTGAACTAAGTCCAATTGGGATATGGAAAATGGATATGTTTGGCCTTTGGCAAAGCTTAAAGCAACTGAAAAAACCAGTAATTGCTGCAGTGTCGGGATTTGCCTTAGGAGGAGGATGTGAATTAGCAATGATTTGTGATATGATAATTGCCGCTGAAAATGCCCAGTTTGGACAGCCTGAAATAAAACTGGGGATCATGCCTGGAGCAGGCGGAACTCAGCGATTACCTAGATTGGTAGGAAAAAATAAAGCCATGGAAATGGTATTAACCGGCAATTTTATATCTGCCGATGAGGCTTTTAGAATGGGGTTAGTAAATAAAGTAGTACCTACCGAAATGCTGATGTTAGAGGCTGAATCAACGGCTACTCTTATCGCCTCTCAATCAACAATTGCGGTGCAAATGGCCAAGGAAAGCATTCTGAAATCGTTTGAAATGAGTTTGAATGATGGCTTAGCATTTGAACGACGTAATTATATGGCGTGCTTTGATACTCAGGAGCAAAAGGAAAAAATGAACGCTTTCTTGAGTAAGTAGTAGATTCTCAAAAGTTTATTCTATTCAATAGTCAAGGTAAATAATTATAAAAAATACCTAATTTATAATGCGTTGACAGGGGAAAGTTGAAGTCTAACTAAACCTCTACCACCTTTATTTTTCCGCCATTCAATCGGATAAAACTTCGCACCAAATCATTGGCATCAGGATACCAACGGGTTTGTTTTATGATTTCCTTTATTTCGGAAGGCGAGTTAAACTGGCTGCTATTATCAATATAACCGTAGCCAAAGTATTTGCCATTTTCTACCAAAATAACGGAGCGTTCTTCAAAATTTCTTCCTCGGTCAATTACCATAAAGCTAGTGTGAGGAAACTTAAATTGGTTTAAAATTTTATGCACTCGCTTATTGTAAGTTTCAATATCCTCCTTGTCGGCACATATCCCATAGCATTTTTTTATGTGGTGGTGGTCACAAATGGAATCATAACTTGTAAGATTGCAATATTTTAGGCACAAGGTGTGATCCTCAATCCATTGGTCAAGCCTTTCGCGAGCCGAAGAATAATTAACAAAGGAAAGTAGCGTATTTTGTGATTTGTCGGTTTCAATAATTTTAAGGTTTAAAATTCCATTTTCATCCTTAAAGGTATCGATGCAATGCGTGAAATTTTCGGATATGCGCTGCTTATTGTATTGTGGTTTATGTTTTTTTAGTTCTTCGGATTCATGCAGCAAGGCAATTAATTCACTGCCGGTTTCCACAAAATCTGCATTGTATAAATCGTTCAGCATTTTTTTGCCTTTTTTTTCTTTGGTATTAAAATGGCTTAAGGCGCGGTTATACATATTGACACTTTTGCCGATGTAAATAATATGACCTTCCTGGTCTAGAAAGTAATAAACTCCGCAGGTTTCAGGCAGTTTATTGAGGATATATTGTTTTATTTTATCTATCCGCCTCACCATCAATTCGTCTACTCCCTTGTTTTTATATATTGGATTATTGCTTTTTGCTAGGAGCAGGATGTCAAATAATTTAGCAGTGGCCACGGCATCACCTTCGGCCCGGTGTCGGGCTTCGTTTGGTATTCCTAATGATTCGCAAAGATTACCCAAACTGTAAGAAGCTTTTCCGGGTAATAGTTTTCGGCTCAATCTCACGGTGCACAAAGTATCTCGCTTGTATACGTAACCTAAGGAGGCAAATTCATCTTTAATAAACCCATAATCAAATTGCACATTATGCGCTATAAAAACTTTCCCCTCAGTCATTTCTAGAATTTTTTTGGCTACTTGATGAAATTTGGGAGCATCGGCTACCATTTCATTGGTAATGCCCGATAGTTTGGTATAGAAATATCCTATAGGACACTCAGGGTTTATGAGAGAGCTAAATTTGTCAACAACAGTTAGTCCGTCATGTATGACAATGCATATATCAATAATTCGACCTTTTCTAAACTCAAATTTTCCTCCGCAGGTTTCTATATCGATGATGGCAAACATAGCTTCAGTAGTATTTTGAGTTAAATTATTTTATAGATTAAAAAAGGGAAAAAGAATCACCAACCAAACGAATTATTTAATTAAAATCTTTCGATGCATTAAGTTGCCATTCTGAGACAGATTTAAAATAAAAAGGCCTTGTAGCTCTTTTGGAATATCAACCATCAATGTATTATTGTTAATAATTGGATTTTCCCAATTACATAGTTTTTTGCCTGCCATATCATAAAGCGATAGTTGTTCAAGATTTGAACTTACATTATGAAGAATGATTTGATGGCTAGCGGGATTAGTAACTTTAATGGCATTGAAGGATTCACTTTGGGCGGAGGACAAATTGGTATACGAAATATTATAAATCAAATCGGCCTTATCCGAATTGTCATTTTTGTTATATACCCTATATTTTATCACCGACTTGCCATTAAAACCATAGGTGAGGACATGAAGTGCAATAAAACAGGTGGTATCGTCAATGCCAAAATCTGTTATGAATTGGCCACTTTGTAATAATTCAATTTTACAATCGCCATTAAAACATGAAGTGAAGAACCATTTTTTATCCAATGAATCAGAAATCTTTTCCCACATATAATCGTTGGACTTATACTTACCCGTGTTGAAAATTATTCGGGTTTCATAATACAGTACATCTACATTCGTATTTAAATTCAACACATTGCTTTCAGGAAATGAAATTTGGGCTTTAAGATTAGTGATTCCCAAAACAATAGTTAATACGAATAGTAAAATGGTTCTCATCTGTTTTAAATTGAACTTTTCAATATGCAAATAAAAACAATAATGATGGGAATAATTTATTCCAATAGTAAAATCATATACATATTAAATATTTGAATTTCAATACGTAATTATGAAATAAACAGCGTTCTAAAAACAAAAACCGTTAAGTTATAAAAGCTAATCCTTAATTGGTTTTATTTCAGGAATTGAAGGTGTTGGATTAATGTCTGGCAAAGGTTGTTCAGGCTTCGTTATATCCGGCTGTGGCATTATTTCAGGAGGAGCTGAGGGGATAGAAGGAGGGTCGGGAACGGTTTCTATTTCAGGTTTTATTGGTGAGGAGTTCATAATTACGCAGTATTAAGATGACTTTTTCCCTAATAAATATTCTTTCAAAATTCTTCTTTAATTTATCAACCAACGCCTGTTCTTTTTTATTTGTGCCATGGTAGGCCTCGGCAATTTCTCTAGCCAACTGTAAACATATTTTTTTCATATTTTCACTAAAGGCGGTATGATGGTCTTCAACAAAATTATTAAATGAATTAAATGCTGCTTCGGTATCAACCATTTCCTCCTCCAAAAAATCAAATTCAATTTCAGAAAAGTATGCTGCATTCGTTCCAAATTGATCCTGGTGATTTTCTGTAGGAACAAGTTCATTTTTAATTAAGTCCTGCAATTTCTTTTTTTCTTTTTGGCTAATAATGCCATCTTGATCAGCCACGGCATAAAGTAGTTTTCCTAACTCTGAATAAAATTCTGTATAAATCATTTAGTATTGTTTAGTATCTTCTATATACTCCCATTATTTCGCCAAAGGCTATTAATAAAGGGGTCATTGCTTTTTCCAAATCTAAAATAGTTGCCGTTGAATTAAGATCAAGCAACCCGTTTAATGCATACACCTTAAAATAATATCGGTGAATACCTGATGGCGGGCATGGCCCGCAATAATGCCGTTTTCTGAAGTCATTGATTCCTTCAATTCCCGGAACTGATTTTTCCAATATTTCGCCGGATGGCTTTATATTCCATACCACCCAGTGAATCCAAGTTCCAACCATTGCATCAGGGTCTTCAACAAGTAACACTAAACTCTTTGTATTCTTAGGGATTTCGTGTATAGATAATGGAGGATTAATATTTTCGCCATCACTGGTATATTTCGAAGGTATGTAGCAATGCTCTTTAAAGGCAACGCTTGTAACGGATAGATTTTTTACACTATCTGAAATATGAATGCGATGCACAATCATATATTCTTTATTTTAGTAGTTTCGAAAAAATAAATCCCGCACTAATGGTTTGGAAAAGTCCAATTATGCTCCAGCTTACAACTATAATAGCGGATAAAGGGAAACTGCTGTAGGACATGAGCATACCTGGGAATGTGGTTGCCCAATAGGTCAATCCAAAATAAAGCGCTTTTTGAGTTGTATTTTTCCCTTTCAATACATCCTTGGTTAAGCCCCAAACCCACGCTAAAATAACACCAAGAACAAAAGGTTCAAAAAAATAGAGTAACATTTTTGGATCTGCCCAAGGTCGAAATAGGTTTGGGTTTTCGTATTCGGCCTTAATTGATGGTAATAAATATTGGAAAATCTGTCCAATTAAAATGCTAATTATAAGCATCATTGCCCCAGCCAATAAACCAATACTCACCTTTTTCATGATATTTGATTTTATCTAAATCAAATACAAGATTATAAACTTATCGAACCAATTATTGTGATGCTTGTCATTTTGAATAGTGATCTTGGTCACTTAAGTTTAATTTTTTAGTCTTTGGAGTTTATTAAAGTCAATAATCTTTAGCATTCCATTGTTGGTTTCAATAATTCCCATATCCCTGAAATCACTTAAATTGCGACTTACCGATTCTGGAGAAATGCCTGAAAGTGCTGAAATATTTTCACGCAATAATGCAAAGGATAATTCATTTTCTCCTTCTTTTTGATATTTATTAGAAACAAAAATAATAGCTTCGGCCACCCGTTTTCTGGCTGAGTTATAAGCAAGTTGTATTAATTTTTCTTCAGCTTCTGAAACGCTGCGTGACAAAAGATTAATAAATTGTAAGGCTACACTATGATTTGAGTGTAATAATTCAAAAAAATCCTCTTTGGGTATTAATTCTATTTCTGAATCTTCAATGGCCATCGCAAATTCTTTATGCTCACTTTCTTCTAGTAATGCCAAATAACCTAAAAAATCACCCTCCTTAAATATATCAGTGATGAATTCTTTTCCCATTTCATTAGACTTGAATACCTTTATTTTTCCTGAAATTATATGATAAAGATAATTAGGTGAATCTCCTTCTAAATAGAGTAAGTCCTTTTTTCTGAGTTTTTTCCTTGTTTTGTGCTCAGGAAATATGTTAACACCTAATTCCGTTTTTGCTATATGCATCAATTCATTAACATCATGACTTTTAGTTTCCAAGGATTTTTTCAATAACTCCACTTTTTTTAGTCGGGCTCCTATAACTCGAATTAAGTCGTCGCCGCTAAATGGCTTAGTCAGATAATCATCAGCTCCCAAATCCATTCCCATTCTGATATCTGATTTCTCTGATTTGGCGGTCATAAAAATAAAAGGCTTTCCTACTGTTTCCGGGATATTTTCGAAGGCCCTTAATACGCCGTATCCATCAAGCTCTGGCATCATGATGTCGCATACTACTAAATCAGGTTTTTTATCTCTAGCGGCTTCCAAACCTTCCTTGCCATTCTTGGCGGTAAATACTTCATAACCGGCCAATTCTAAAAGTTCGGCGGTGTTTTCAAGCACGTCTGAGCTATCTTCTATAATAAGAATTTTTTTCTTTATCATGCCCAATTAGTTTAAATTTTCTGATTTATAGATAAGGTAGAAATGAAGGATAAGGTAATAAAGGTTATTTTTATTTGACTTCAAATTAAAGCCATTTTTAGATAAATGTTGATATGATTTTTATCATTAAAGGGTAGATTTAAATAGGAGGGTTATCCTTCAAATTATTTCTTAATTTTTTTCAAATTTTAGTGAAAAAGTGCTGCCAATATTTTCCTTGCTTGTAAAAGAAATTCTACCACCCATGAGGGTTATTAGTGTCTTGGTAATATTTAAACCTAAGCCAGTTCCTTGAATGTTTTCAGAATTTTTAGCTCTAAAAAATTGACTAAATATTTTCGGTTGATCCTTTTCTGGAATACCAATACCATAATCCCTTACTTCTATATTGAAATTTTCCGGATCGGTTATATCTGTATTTATTTCAATCATTCCTCCACCTGGCGAATATTTAAAAGCGTTAATTAACAGATTGCTAATACATGTTTTCAATAACTTTTGATCCATATATACAAGTTCACTGGTTCCGCTGTATGTAAAGTTTACTTCATGAATTTCGTTGAGTGCTTTTATTTCATTAATAATGCTTTCGGTGGATTCAACTAAGTTAAATGTTTCCGGATTATTTACAAACTTCCCATCTTCTAAATCATCTATCGACATAAAATCCATTAATATTTCTATTAACCGATGAACGGAACCTCTTATTTTTCTGAGATGAGAATCTCTTTTATCGTGATCCTCGGATTTATGATATTTTTCAATAAGTTCGGAGGATGTTAATATAGTGGCTAGCGGTGTTCTGAACTCATGCGATGCAATGGTAATAAATTGTGATTTCATCTCATGCAATTCTTTCTCTTTCAGCAAGGCCAAAGCAATTTTATGTGCATGTTCCTTTTGCTCCGAAATGTCGGAGATGGTTAAAAAAAAGTGTTTAAATTTATTATGATTATCTCTTACAACCAAACTCTCAATCAAAGCATAAAAAGTGGTTTCATTGGTTCGTTTTATTTCTGTTTCAAAAGGATGGTTTACTGGCGTTTCAATGACTGAATTTCGATATCGGTAAAATTCGTCCTGATGATGCATAGAACTAAGATATAACGAAAAATGAGTTCCCCTTAATATAGATTTGCTAACCTCTAAGAGTTTAGATCCGGTTTTATTTACATTGATTATAATTCCATTTTCATCCAAAATAAAGTAACCAGTTGGGGCATAATCAAATAACATAGCGTATTCATCTACTGAATCGCTAAGTTTTATTTGAGTAGATAAGAGTTCATCATTTTGCATCTTCAGTTCTTCCTTGTGAACATCCAAATCATGTGCGAGTTCATAATTATTTATTTCACCCGATTTATTTGCTTTGAGTGTTATTTTTTTTTCTGCTTTTAGTCTAAGCTCAGACAAATCTTGGTGGTCTTTTTTTAAGGCATTCATTTCATTTTTTTAATGGTTTTTTCGGTTTCCTTAATTTCTTGCCACACCCCAACAATATATGGTACTCCGTCATTATCAACCTCTGCAAAACGCAAGAAATTTATGAAATGCTTGTATTTTCCATCGGCACATTTCCATCGGTAGGGTAGGTCTACACTTGGTTTTTTGGATATGTTTGAAAAGGCGGATAATATTTTCTTTTTATCACCAGGATGTATTCGATCCATCCAAAAAGTGGGATTATTAACAAATTGTTCGGGCAAAAAGCCGGTTACCTTCTCACTACTTTTACCTACGAATGAAAAAATTATTTCGGGAAGAGCTGTGGAAGTAAATGGAACTGCCGGTAAATTTTCCATAATCAGATTGAGGTGCTCATTGGTCTTTTTTAGTTTTTCTTCTGTTTTTTTCTGTTCGGTTATATCTACAAAAGTTACCAATACTCCTTCAATTATGTTTTCGGTAGTTCGATAAGGTAAAATTCGCATGTGATACCAAGTGCCATCATTGGCCTGAACATCGGCCGATTTAACGGCAAGGGTTTTTAATGCATTTTTTACATCGTCCACCAAAGCTTTGTAAACAATATTACTTGATAAATGGGTAACTGGCCGGTCAATATCAGAAGGAATAAGATTGAATATTTTAGTGGCAGTGGGGGTAAACCGTTTTATTTTTAGCTCCCGGTCCAAAAATATGGTTGCCACTTCAATGCTCGATAAAAGATTGCTTAAATCATCGTTAACCTGCGACAGCTGTTCAATTTTAGATGATAATTCAGTGTTTACAGTTATCAATTCTTCATTTACCGATTGCAATTCTTCGCGCGAGGTTTCCAATTCTTCGTTGGTACTTTGTAACTCCTCATTGGAGGATTGGAATTCTTCATTGGTGGTTTGAAGATCCTCATTGGAAAGTTCCAATTCATTAATAGCAGTTTGAAGATGTTCACGGGTAATTCGTAGTTCTTTTTCAAGATCACTTACTTTGAATTTTTTATGGCTACTGAGTAATTTGGAGTCTTCAGACAGGGTTTTCTTGGACTGGTTGGCAGATTCAAAAATAATCATCAGTGCTCCCAAGTCTATTTCTTTGCCAAAAACTGGTTTTATAATTAGATTAATCGTTTGAAAATGGTCGTCCACCTTTACTTCAATACCTTTTGTCTCAACTTCAGTTTTGCTATTTCGAGCTTTTTTTATTAATGCATCTAGATCAGATTTCAAGCCTTTTTTAGCCATTTCTAAAATATTTAAACTGGCTTCGCCTTGAGCAGGTTCTAAGAATTGGCCTGTACTTCCAGAAAAGTAAAGGGCATCATTATTTTTATCAATAATAACTGATGGAGGTGCATATTGACTTAAAAGAATTTTTTCAGTAATACTTGATACATTTAACTTTTTTTTACCTTCGGTTGTTATTGTATAAGCAGGTGTATTCACCTGATTTTGTATATAAGATATCTCATATTCTGTTTTTGGTTTCCGAGTTATATCATTTTGTTTTTTTCTGTAAATTTTGTTTTTCGAGTCCACAGTTATTAAATATTTTGCATATTCTCCATTACTTTCCGAGGTGCCCAACAATAAAATCCCATCATTATTTAGGCTGTAAATAAAAATAGGAATTATTTTTTTCTGTAATTCCGAGTTCATATATATCATCACATTACGGCAGGATATCATATCCATTTTTGAAAAAGGAGGGTCTTTAATCACATTATGATGGGCAAATACCACCATTTCACGAATTTCCTTTTTTAGCTGAAATCGATTCTCCTTGCGCACAAAAAAGCGGGAGAGCCTATTCTGTGAAACGCCTGCCAAGGCACTTTCAAAATAGGTGCCACTTCGGGCAATTTCAATAGCATCCTTATCAATATCGGAGGCAAAAATCATCACCTTTATATATTCTTTGTTTCTTTCTAAGGCCTCCTTAAATAATATAGCAAGGGAGTAAGCTTCTTCACCAGTGGAGCAACCACACACCCAAACTCTTATTTCTTGTTTATCCTTGCACCTTTCTATTAATTCAGGAATAGTTTTATGATAAAGGTTTTCAAAAACTTCTGTATCTCTAAAAAATGAGGTCACCCCGATTAAAAAATCTTTGTATAATTTTTCTATTTCGATTGGGTTGTTTTGAATAAACGATATATAATCATCAATATTATTTATTTGGTTGAGAGCAGTTCTTTTTGCAATTCGGCGAACGATGGTATTCGTTTTATAGCTTGAAAAATCATAGCCCGTTTGATTTCGAATGCTTAAAAATATTTTCTTCAACTGATTATCCAAAGGAACAACCGAAATCTGACCAATACCTAAATCGCTCAAGTCCTTAATTTTTAAGTAATTTAGTAATTGTTCTGGCATTTTTTCAGGAGCCAATATGTAATCGGCTGCATTAGCTGCGATAGCGCTTTGAGGCATACCACCAAATTCTGCCGTTTTAGGGTCTTGAACTATAGTGATTCCACCCGCTGCTTTTATTTCCTTTAAACCTAAAGTTCCTTCAGAGCCAGTTCCTGAAAGTATAATTGCTATAGCCTTTTCCTTTTGATCCTTGGCAAGGGAATGAAAAAAAGTATCGATGCTATGTCTTACATGTCTTTGTTCTTTCGGCTCAATTAATTCAAGAGTTCCATGAAAAATATTTAAGTCTTTATTTGGAGGGATTATATAAACATTATTCGGTTTTACAATTATTCCATCCATTATCTCAGTCACTTTCATTTTGGTATGACTTGAAAGTAGTTCGGTTAGCAAACTTTTATGGGTAGGGTCGAGATGCTGTACAATTACAAATGCTATCCCGCTGTTTGGAGATGTATTATCAAAAAATAGTTTTAAAGCTTCTAATCCTCCAGCAGAAGCACCTATGCCAACAATAACAAAAGCTTCTTTTTTTCTATTGATAATGGATTTACGTGGTTTTGGTAAATCTAAATTGGATTTATTTTCAGGATTATTTTTTTTCAATTTTTCTTTTTAGTTAAGTGCACAATACTATTTAATTCCTTTCGATTTTCAGTTTTAAGACGTATGAAAGTGAAAACTAACAACAATATTAATAAGAAATTATGTGTTTCAAAGTAATAAAAAACTTAAAACAAATGATAATTATCAGTTTTTCTTTTTGCCACTTTTAAAAATTTGTGTTTTCTATATTCCATGGAAGTTTAACAAAATAGCTGTAAGTGGCCCTCATATTTGAATTAACAACATCACCGTTTTCTTCCCCTAGGACTTACTTTTTTAACTTTTAAACCTCGGTTAAATTCTGGATATGATTTTCTTGGGCCATAGTTGTGGTCCTGAAAATATTTATTAGCTTTTGGATACTTCCTCGGATAATTGCTATGCCCATAATACCACCAACCAAAGTGGTATGTTGGCATACTTCTAATAATTATTCTACCTCTTGGATAATAGTAATACCCTGAATGGTACCACCATGGAAATGGGTACCAATATGGTCTCACAATCCAACTGGGATGACCTGCCCAGTAGGGGTATGGCCTAATATAATATATATTTATGTCGTAATTATTTTTTGTATAAATGTCATCATTTAAATATTCTTCCCTTTGATATTTTTTTGCTAATTTTTTAAGATCTTTTTGAACTCCTTCATCCTTTTCAATACCGTTTTTCCAAGCTTCATATTCATCCTTATTTTCTATTGAAATGGCAGTATTTAATGAATCGGTGGCCCGTTTTACGATACCAGGATTTCGTTTATAAACATCCCCAAGGATTATAGTAGTTTTTATATCCTCCGTAAGGGACGACACCAATTCTGGTCTAGTTAATAAAAGTGAATAGGATTCCTGAACCTCTTTTGGGAAATCAGCAATTGATTCCTTAAAACGTGTTTCAAACTGTTTAATAAGATTGTCAATTATATATATAATAATGATATCCTTTTTTGTGAAATATAAGGCACATTTGGTTAGCTCCTCAGGATAATTTTTTAATACAACGTTTAATTCACTTTCGCTTTTATCTTTATTGTCAATAAGGAGAGTAGGGAGTTCTGGATAGCGTATTATTTCCCATAATTGTTTTTGCCTGTCCTTATTATATTTAGAAATAGCTTGTTGAAATAATTTACTACTGGTGTTCTGAATTTCTTCAAGTTTTATTAATCCTTGAGGATATGTAGAAGCAATGAAAGTGGCCTTACGAAAGGAATCAGGGTAGCTGCAGATAAATGGTATCGAGGACGAATCCTTCGAAATTAAGTTTTGCAAAGTGGAAGCATCATTTTGTGAATACAGATTGGTGGAGATAATCAATAAGGAAAAGAGAATTATATTTTTCATAAGAAAGCTATTTAAAAGGCATAACGAAATTAGAAACTAATTAAAATGTTTGTAATGATTTTAATCAAAAGCGAGCTTGTTTTAAATCAATGTTTGTGAATAATCAGTTTTTGGTGAATAATTTATTCTAACTCTAAATCCTTGTTATAGAAATCTTTCCTAAATTGAAGTTCACCCAGTTCATTTACCCATGCTGTAAAATATTCAATGTATACTTCAATGGGCTCTGGCATAAGCACTGTAAGTGTTTTGCCGTTTTTAATTGTCTTATTTATTTTCTTTTCATCCCAGCCTTTGGTGTTTTTTAATAAATAATTTGCTAATTCTATGGCCTTGGATAATCGGATACAACCTGAACTAAATGTGAGATCAGTTTCTTTAAATAATTCTTTGGAAGGGGTATCATGCATGTAAACATCATGACCGTTAGGAAACATAAATTTTACTACACCCAAAGGATTGCTAGGTCCAGGATCCTCAATGAGTTCATAATGAAAATTATCGGCTGTTACAGTTTTCCAATTAATATATCGTGTAGAAATTTCATAACGTTTTCCATCTTTAGTTCTAAATACTCGGATATGTTTTTGTTTGAGATAATTCCTGTTTTTTCTTAAAATAGGAAGAATATCATTTTTAAGAATGGTTGGGGGAATATTCCATGTAGGATTAAATATAAGATGGGTAAGCCGGGCATGAAAAACAGGAGTGGGCCGATAGGTCCGACCTACAATAATTTTCATTTGCAATTTAACTGAGTCGTTTCTTATTACCTTCAGACTGAAATCTGCTGCATTTACAAATAAATAATACTTACCCATAGTAAATGGTTCACAAATCCAGCGTTCTATATTTATTTTTAATTGTTTAATTCTTTGTTCTACAGGTATATTTAAAGTGTTTATTGTAATTGTGTCGAGTATTCCAGTGCCAATAAGACCATTATTTAGCTGAAATTTTCTTAATGCATTAATTAAATCATCAGGATAATAAAGCGATTTTGCGGGTAAATACTCTTCAAGTCCCAATCTCTTTTTAAGAGTTATTGAAACTGAGTTTATTTCGTTAGGTATCAATGAAACCTTACCAAAAGGCATAGAATCCCAACCGCCTTGGGCCAAAATTTTTTCATATTTAAAAAGTTCCTTTTTAAGAAGGAAATATTGCGGATGTATTGAAATGGAGTCCAGTTGGGGTAACTTATTTGATAATTCAAAATTTGTTGGTGTCCATTTAAAATTAAGAAAAACAGAGCTAATCAAAACAATTGAACATGCCCTAAGGATTGATTTCACGTATCTAGGTTTTATTAACTCTCCCAATTATTTGAACTATTTTTTTTAAGTTTATACGAGCTTGTTTCCTAATAGATTTTGGTAAAAGAAACCTTTCATGAATAGTAATTTGGTTCATAATATTGATTTATTAGAATATATTAAAACTTTGTAATTTAATTCAATTTTGGATCAATAAAGTTTTGAAAATTGGAATCGCCGCCAAATGCTCATTTATTATAAATTGGATTGTTGTTATATCTTAATTTCATAACTATTCCATCAAATTCATTCATTTCTCCATTGTCCACAAATGAAATTTTTCCTTTTTTTTCTCTTGTTATTTTTATTAAACTTTCGATAGCATCCCCAACAAATTTGTAACTTGTGTTATCAATAGGTTTTTTTAGTTTCAAATTATATGAATCCTTAGAAATATAGGCACTGCGCTCAAAATCTTTTTCAACAATAAGCTCTAATCCTTTCCCTTCTGTAGCAGCTTTCCATACATCTTCCAATCCAACAGCCAGCATTTCTACTCCAAAAAGTTCGCGGATATTTTCCAAAAGAAGTTGGTTTTGATGAGTTAAGTAATCATGAACATAATTCCAAGCCAAATTGGCCAATTGCTTATCAATATTATAGTTTCCTGTGATTTTACCAATTATTCGTTTTGCATTATTGGTTATTTGCATATAGTCGGCAATTTCTTTTTTACCTCCAGAAATAATCAGAGGAGAATCTTTACCAATATATTTGTCGAGTAAATCGTCTGCTATTCTTAAAAAGTCAACAAGTCTAATTTCTTCTATTACAGATTTGTCACGTTCAAATCCCTTGAGAGAACTATTGCTGAATGAGGTTCCTATAGTTGGTCTTGCATATTCATAAGTTTCCTCATAGTTAATAGGAAATTCCTTGTTTTTAACTTCCGTTAGTTTTTTTTCATGCGCATCATAAAGGTGTATATGCCTTTTACTTATTGATAAAATAGAGTAATCTAAAATTGTATTTTGATAGTAGAGTAAATCCCTGATTTCAAAAGTATTCCCTACTTTAACTTTTTCAATTACTGGAAAGGGGAATATTACTAATTTGGAAATATTAGGTGAAACATACAATCCTATACCATCTTCCAAATGTGTAAAGTCAATACTCTCTGCCAAATCATCTAATTTTTTTATAACTCCATCTATTTCCTTATTAGGTTGGGAATAACTTATAAAAAAGAAATTTTTGGCCAGTGAAAGTGCATTATTTAAAACCTCTGGATTATTAGCCCTATTGCGCGAAAGGCGCTGCATAGGTAAGATAACAGAAATACAGGGAGCTCCTGATTCTTCTAATAATTGTTCAATTCCTTGATTTAGCATAACATTAATTTTTATTTTTTGAAAACTATTCTTATTTTATTCTTTGATTTATAAGTACTTTAAAAATTGAATGGCGATAATTTCATAACTAATAATAGTGTTGTTGGAAATACTAAAAATACCAATTTGTAAATTAATTACTTCAAAGCACGGAATAGTTATGTAAATAGAAGATGCATTTAATCACTCTTTATGTTGATTTTCATCACACGCTATAGAATAAAATTATAAATAAATTATCTATACCCCAAATGGAAAGGTCTTAGGAATTTGATGACCATCTGGGCATAAATGAAGTGGATTAAGTGCCGTGGTTTCATCAAGATAGATAAATGCATCATATTGATTGGGCAGGATACTTTTTACATAGTTGCCATATTTTTCATGCTCTGGATTATAAACCGCACCAATAGCTCTGTGTTCTAATGGCATTTTAATCTGATCCCCATTTTTTAGCTTTTGAAGCATTATTAGCTTATTTTTTCTGGTACTAAAATTATGTAGAATTTGTTCCCAGCTTCCATTTACAGCAGGAGGAATATTCGTTTTTTTCATTATATCACCCCACTCTCTGCCGGCAATCACACTGCCCTTGTATGAACCAAATCCAACGGTTACTACTCCTTCTTTCATATGCTGTTGCTTAATTAATTGACCAACATTCACTAAGCCCTCATTCATCATATTAGTAGCTCGTGCATCCCCAATATGAGTATTGTGTTTCCATACAATTACTTTGGTATTTTTGCCATGAAAATCCATCAATCGGTTTAAAGTTTTGACCATTTGCCTAGAACGTATGTTCCAAGATTCTGCCCCACCTCTTATTATGGCTTTATAGTATTGTTCAGCATTCACAGCTATAATGGCATTTTGTTCTGCGCTAAACCCATTTTCATGATCAGAATTGTAATGTGCAATATTTTTTCTTATTTCTAAAAGCAGCTCAACTACTTCTTTTTCATATAAATCATGAACAATACTAGGAGTGCCATTATAAGACTGCCTAGTGTTGGGTCCAAGAGGTTCAAAGCATTGCATTGCTTTTATGGCTGTTTGAAATGTTTTTTGATTGTCTTTTTTAAGATATGCAATTAATGAATCCATAGTTCCTAGGAAACTATATACATCAAGGCCATAAAATCCGACTTTATTATTTGATAGGAGGCCGGTATTATATTTTTTTAACCATTCTGAAAATGCTACCATTTCCCAGTTGGCCCAAATCCATGTTGGCCAACGATTAAATAAATTTAAAACTTCAGACGCACTTTTACCCGCAAGTTCATAATCTTTAACATATCGATTTAATCGATAACAATCCGGCCAATCCCCCTCTACGGCAATAAATGAAAATCCTTTCTCTTTAATTAAACGTTGACTTATTTTGGCCCGCCAGATATAATATTCATGAGTCCCGTGAGAAGCTTCGCCAAGTAAAACGTATTTAGAATTACCAATATATTTCATTAAAGGATCAAGGTCTGAACTCTTGAGAAGCGGATTAGCAAGGTTTGCTAAAATATCTTTTAGTTCGGAATTATTATTTTCAGTATTAAATTCCATTTATCAAAATTATTTGAAGCAAAGCAAACGCTAATAATGAGTTGGTGAAATGATTAGAATCACGCATAAACTTGATTAAATTTACTAGAAAAAAAATAGGCTATTATATATTGGTTTGCATTCTCAATTAATCATGAAGACCAAAACTTTTCTATTTATTGTTTTGCTTATAGTAATTATTTTGATGCTATCCTTACAATTTTTTCAAACTAAGCCAAGTCCGCATGATGGTGTAGTGAAACCTTTAGGAGAAAATTACAATATTGAAATGAAAAATAGATTCTCAGCTATTTCCGCATATCTTCTTGATAATAAATTAAGAACATTGAGTAAAGCAGGGCTTTTGTCTGAATCAAGCTTTATGTTCCCCGATAGCATAAGTATTAAAACCTCATTAGGAACATAAGATGATTATGGATTCTTTATTCAAAACAAGTCAATATAAATTTAGTTCCTGTCGAATCTATTTAATTTCAAAATATTTTTTTGTTTTGGCAATTTATTAATATTTTTCGCAAGTGAGTGCTAACGAAGTTTTATAGCTACTTCGCTTTTCCCAAAAAATATACAGAAAAAGTATGGTTTTTAAGAAGAAACCTGTTCTTCCTTTTTTGAATTCTTGTCTAAATATTTTTCCATTAAATCGGGTATTTTTTCAAATGCGGCGCTCAGTCCTCTAGATGTTCGGGTGGGTATAAATTGGATTTCTGAATCTTTTGTAACCAAAAATCCCAAAGGACCAATCCCTATTCCCGCGCCACCACCAACTCCTGCTCCTGAGGGTATTTTTGCCTCACCACCACCAACTCCCAATCCAAGTCCGATGCCGATTACCGGCACACATTGAAAATCGCCCAATTGAAACTGTTGCCCTACAACGGTTTCTGTTTTTGCTTCGGTTTTTAAGAAATCAGTTAGTTTGCTGATTAGTTCATTTAAATTGTTGTCCATTGTCATAGTTATTTATTGCTGCTATGATTTAAAATACGCCCATAGCATTCGCGCTAATGAATTTTCCAGATGAATAATAATTATATTTTCGCCCCAAAAATTAATATTAATTGTTCTGTTTTTTTTCATACTTAATAAATGAAACCAAGGGTATAATGCCCCGTTTAATGGCATGTTGCCAGTATCTATGGTGATGAATAATTTATTAATTTTGAAACTTTGTATTAAATTTATTAATTTTATTATTGGCTTATTTATCGAATGGTTTTGGGTTTTCTTGTTTTTAGCTTTCCCGGTTTTACCACTTAATAAGTTGTTTAAATTATATGTTTTTTCCCACCAAAAAAATTTCACTTCCAACGCTACTAAATCGTTTGTTAGTATAGTATTTATGCTAGCAAAACTGTCAAATTTTGCGGTAAATAAATTTTGAGTACTGTCTAATTCAATAGAGAATTTAGCAAATAATATATAAATAAAAATTATAAGAATTAATAACAATAGTATACACCACATTAATAAATCTCATTAATATAGGATTGATCCACCTCAAATAATTCCCAAAATTTGGATGATTTTGGATTTTGATATTCCGGAATGCAAAGAATTGGTAGCTTAGTTTGAAAACTCATATTCTTAGTAAAACTATAATCTAACATAATCATTTTTTCAAAAAAGGTATGCTCGGCGGGTGACACTGCAAGTAAATCAGCATTTGATTTTAAACAAAAATCATTCAATCCATCAATAATATTTTGATGATATTTTAATATAATATTTAGTTTGTCGTAGGAAATATTTTCTTGAATTTCATGCTTAAATGCTTTATATTTTTCAGTTTCATATTTTTTTGAAATGGCAAAATTGGTGAAATGTAGAATGGTTACTTTAGCATCAAATTCTTTTGCAAAACGCACTGTATAATTAATTGCTTTAATTTCCCCTTTGCGCTCTTCTATAGCAAATACAATATTTTTTATTCCTGTATATTTTCCTTCAATGGGTATTGCAAGCACCGGTGCACACGCTTTTTTAATGACATTCCATGCGTGAGATCCAAGCAAAACTTTTTTTAATATACTTACTCCATGTGTGCCTAAAACAATAAAATCAGGAATCCATTCCTTAGCCTCCTCTATGATTACCTTTCCTGCAATTCCCTCACTTACGGTACAATCGCAAATTAATTCATCTTTTTTAAGGTTTAATGCTTTGAAAAGTTCGTCGAGATGAAGTTGGAGAATTTGTAATTCTAATTTTTTAAAATCATCCCTTGATTTAACATACTCTATTGGTTTAGTTGGCGTGTAAATCAGTGGAATCTGGTAAACATGAATCAGCCTTAACTCTGCATTTGTATCCAAGGCAAATTTAATGGCGTAGTGTTCGGCATTCACTGCAGCTTCTGAATAATCAGTTGCCAACAATATTTTAAGTTTTTTCCTCATAATAGTATTCAAATAAAAACCATGGATTCTTTTTTGTAGTGAAATGCCAAAAGTGGTACAGAGGTGTGATAGGCCAATTTTTTAGTGTAACTCGTGCCAAAAAGTTTGTCATAGATATTGCGATAATGAGTTGACATGGAGAGCAAATCTGTTGTGTCTTTTTTGATATAATCGTCAAGTTCTTCTAAAAAATGTTTACCAGTGAGAAGTTTAAATTCTAATTGATCATATTTGATTTTATTTCTAATTTTTGTAATAAATTTATTTAGATGCACTTCTTCCTCCTTTTGAATATTATCCTTATCAGTAAAATGAACCAAGGTGATTTTAGCATTAAATAATTTTGCTATCTCAATCAATTTTTTTAGTGCATCAATATCACTCGATAAATAATTGGTTGCATACGTAATATTTTTTATGGGCTTAAATTTTGATTTTTTTGGAACTGCAATTACCGGACATTTTGTTTTTTCAATAATTTTTGCCGTATTACTACCCATAAATACTTCTTCAAGTCCGCTTGCACCCTTGGTGCCCATTACAATAAGATTTGGTTTTTTTATTTTAGTAACATCAAGAATTAAATCCAGGATAAAATCTTGTTTATTAATAATTTCACATTCTAAATTTTCTGATTTTACTTTTTCAGATAAGACCTTAAGTTGTTTGTTGGCTGTTGTTTCAACAATATCTATTTCATCAGCTAAAAATTCAACTGGCAAATCGGGAGTAATATATAAAACATGAAAGGCATGCACCAAAATTATTTTTGCACTTTCTTTTTTAGCTAAAACAATTGCATAATCCAATGCGTTTTTCGCATTTTTGGAAAAATCGGTAGGTACTAAAATTGTATTCATGACAAAAAATATAACAGAAATCCAAGTCAAAATTATTCAATAGAAATGGTTTAATCCTTGACTCTAATCAAAAAATAAGATGATTTAAATCATTAACTTGTCAGAAGTATTTTTGCAATTTTTAATTATCCCAATATATAAATAATGAGGCCGATTTTTAAGCTAAAGTGTGAAAGTATTGTGATTAAAAAAATATTGGTTGTAATCTTTCTAACCTTTATTTTTGACTTAAATTTATTATTTGGCAATTCTTAAATTCAATTAAATGAAAACAGTCTTACTTATTGAAGATAATCATGATATTCGTGAAAACACCTCTGAGATATTAGAACTAGAAGGGTATAATGTTGTAATCGCTGCCAATGGAAAAATTGGTCTTTCTATGGCCAAAGATATTTTACCTGATATTATTTTGAGTGATATTATGATGCCTGAGGCTGATGGGTATCAAGTGTTGGGCGAACTAAAGACTGATTCTGTTACATCAAAAATTCCTTTTATTTTTTTTACAGCAAGTACAGAAAGGAAGGATATCGAAAATGGATTAAACATGGGGGCAAAAGGATATATTCAAAAGCCTTTTCATGATGAGGTGTTGCTTGACGAGATCAAGCGCTGTTTATGTATTTGACATATTATTTAATCTATACTTCTAATAACCAATTTTTCTTTTTCAGAAATTTTTAAACTATTCATCTCCATAATAATATAATACACAATTGCGCTAATTATTGCTGAAAAAAAACACCAAACAGAAATTACATAATTTGTATAAAAAAGCAGTGTAAAAAAATAGGAGGCCATTATTGTTAATCCTAGTAATGGTACTCTCTTATTACTTGATAATAAAGGGGAAATAACTGTAGGGATAAAGTAAAAAATAGGGGTAATGTGCATTATAGCTGGCGGGAAGTCCAATTTATAATGAATGTGTAACGAAATTATTTCAGCCTTAACCGGAAAGAATAATAGGCAATATGTGAGGTAAAGTGAAAGTAATGAGCCCATTGCTAAAATATAAACTAGAATTTTTTTTCTAAATTTATCTTTTTCCAATAAATAGATCGAAAGTGGCACCCATATTGGCCAAACCACCTGAGCAAAAATTAAAAAAATATTTGTAGCCATTGATTCCCAAATTGCAAAATTGGACTTGGTAAGTGAAAGCCAAACCAACCCTTCAGAGAATTGCTGAATGGAAAAAAACAAGGGAATGGAAGCAAATATATACTGATCTGAGTTTTTAACCTTGGTAATTGTTAACAAGCCTGCAACTCCTAATATGGCTCCGGTAGAGAAACTTGCACTTGATGAAAAACACATATATTTTTTTAATTAATACAAAGCAAGGACTATAATTAGTTGGAATGTGTATTGAAAATCACTTATAATTTTGATTTTAATCATTGATGCCTTGTTATTTATCACAATAATTTTGAATTGTTAATTATCTTGTATTTATCTTAATATTTAAACAATGAAAACAGATTTAGAAATTCAAAGAGATGTGATGGAAGAACTTCTGTGGTCGCCATTACTTAAATCCAGTGAAATTGGAGTAGCTGTAAAAAATGGTATTGTTACCCTATCAGGAATGGTTGACACCTATGCAAAAAAGATTGAAGCAGAAAATTCAACCAAAAAAGTTGAAGGGGTTAAAGCGGTGGCCGAAGACATCGAAGTGAAAATTTCAGCATTAGGACTTCGAAATGACACCGAAATTGCTCAGGCTGTGTTGAATGCTTTAAAATGGCACAGTTCGGTACAGGAAGATAAAATTAAAATGAAAGTGGAAAATGGTTGGGTAACACTTGAAGGTTCAGTTGAATGGGAATTTCAAAAGAATGCGGTAAAAAACTCTATTGAAAACCTATTTGGTGTTAGAGGTATTATTAATAACATTAAAATTGTTCCAACCATTGCTGCAACAGATATTGGACGTAAAATAAGTGCCGCGTTTCATCGCAGTGCATCCATTGATGCCGATAGAATAAAAATAGAAGTTTTAGGAAATAAAGTAGTATTAAAAGGTAAGGTGCGTTCCTTTGCTGAAAAGAAAGATGCCGAACATGCCGCATGGCTTGCACCGGGTGTTAGTCGTGTAGAAAATAATTTAGATATTGAAATCGGAGCTTTAGCCGCAGCATACTAACTTAGAATAATTAAAAGGAATACGAGCGTTCATTTTGATGTATGAACGCTCGTTTTTACATTTAATTCATAATCTATCTATCTAAATTAGGTTAAACCATCATTATTTATAAAGTGTTAGAAGTATTGACGCCCTCAGATAAAAGTTTCGAAGATTCGGCTCATAAGTTTTAAGATAAAAACTCAAAACAGTAAGCTGTATCGCATCCATTTATATTAAAAATAAAAGTGGACGTTTAAAAAAATAAGATTCATATATATCCGCTTCATGGCCTTGAATCTTTTATAAAAAAAATAGACCTGCTGTTTTTTCGATAGATACTTATCATCTGAAATTTCCTGAATAAATTTGGAAATCAAGTTGGACAAATATTATGTCCAAACATATTTCGGGGCCCCTAATGGTAGTTCATATCCATAAACTCTAGACTCAAGAAAGCAATATTAAAATGAAACTTATACCCTTAATAATTAATGCAATTCTAATCTACTTTATTACAGAAACTGGAACGCTTTCAAAATCTTCGGCATGTATAGTGTCTAGAAGATAATCTTTAAGCGAATAAATTAAAGCTTTGCAAGAGGAATACACCTCGCGATTTACATTTAATAATGTTGAAACGTCGTATTCTTCGAGGGTGTTTTTGGCTGAAAGTTGGTAAATATTATTCAACCTATTTTCATAATCCTTTTGAATTTGTCCCATCAACCTTATTAATTCTTCAAAACAAGTTGTCGCTTCTTTATAAGATAAAAGTTCATTGAGAGTATTGTAGAAATCATGTAATTGAGATTGTAAAAACTTGTAATAATTATATTTAATATCAATGGCCGATTCACTTAGCTCTTTTCTATCATGTCGCACATCTTTGATACCTTTGGCGCTATACATCGCATTTCTTACAGATGCAACTAATTGGTTGAGTCTTATAAAATCTTCCTTTTCAATTTCCACCTCGTTCATTTTAGTATAAAGTGAAAGTATCTCGCCTTCAGCATGTTTTACATCATCATATTTTTCATTGTAGGTAATTAACTTGCTTATATTTTTATTAAACAGATCATTTATTTCTATATCATATTTTAACTCTATTCCAACTACATGAAAAGCTTCCATGTTGATACTGATAACCCGTTGTATAAATAATAGCGTTTCTTTTTCTAGCACTTCAACTGCTATTTCCGGCATTTTAGGACTAATATTTTGAATGTAGAATGTGGCTGTTTTTTGATTATTTTTAAATCTATTTTCTAGGAAATCACTGAATTTTTTTAGGAATGGGAAAAATAAAATAATACCTATTAAGTTAATGATTGTTTGAAATAGCACCAACCCAATAAGTGGATCTTTTATTTCAATTGTTTTTTGAATCAAACTTATTATAGGTGTCATAAAAGCAAACGCAAAAACTGTGATTACGAAATTAAAAATAATGTTTCCCAAAGCCACGCGTCTTTTGGCGGAAATCCCTCCAATTGAACCCACCAAAGTTTTTATGGAGGTACCAAGTTCAGACCCAATTATAATAGCCACAGCAAAATTGAAGGGTATGGCACCTGCATTGAGAGTAGTTAATGTAATCACCATTGTAGCCGAACTTGACTGAATAATGGCGGTAATAACAAAACCTATTAATACAAAACTCAATAAATTTAAATGCAAGTAAGGTGTAAAGTCGAGATTTGTAAATAATGACTCCATACTTTTCTTCATATAATTTAGTCCAAGAAACAATAATCCAAAACCCAGAAGAAAATTGGATACCTGGAAAAGTTTTTTTCGATTGACAAAGACAATGAGTCCAATGCCTGATACGGCTATTATTGGAAGTGCAAATTTTTCAATATCTAATTTGAAACCTAGCATAGCAACCACCCAACTACCCAAGGTGGTTCCTAAGTTAGATCCTAACACTACTGCCAAAGCATTTCGCATATTTATTACTCCGGCACCTACAAAACTTAATACCATAAATGTAACCACCGAACTACTTTGTAATACTGCTGTAACAATGGTTCCGCTAAAAATGGCACTTAACTTATTTTCCGTATGTTTTCTTAAGAAAAGTTTAAAGGTTCTTCCTGCGAGCTGTTTCAAAGCAATTTCTAGTTGGTACATCCCAAATAGAAAAATGGAAAGCCCCGCCAATAGTTGCCAAAAGTTAGTAAGCGACAAAATTTAGTTAGATAAAAAGAAACGAATTACATCGGCAGTGGAAACAATTCCTTTAAGCGATTCATTATCAGCAATAACGATGGCGTGCACTTCGCCTTTTGCTAATTCTTCAGCAATTTCTTTCAATGTAGAAGTTGATGATTTAGTAATTGGTTTTTTATGCATAATTTCCCTTACTAGTTGAGTGGTATAAACCGCTTCATCATCATCCAAAGAAGCATTTTTAATAGCATACATAAAATCTATTAAACTAATTATTCCAATTAATTTTCCATCATCTACAACTGGAATATGGTGATGAAATTCTTTTTTTTCAAAAATATGTTTCACATCAACCAATTTTTGTGAAGAGTTTACAGATACCACATGTTTGGTCATAATCTCAGAAATGGGAGTGTTAATATTCATAACCTTATTTTTTACAAAGCTATTCCTGTTTGTCCCATTTATATGTGATATTCATCATGATTTTTTATACTTCGGAAGTGATTTGTATCATCTAACTTTTAACTAAATTTTTGCAATTTTGTCCTTTAAAACATTAACCATGAGAGCAAAAACTTTAGTAGAACTTTTAACTCTATCCACAAATCTTTACATATTATCCAAGGATGAACAATTTATGAAAAACGTCACTGAAATAACCAAAAAGGGTAAACAGAAACTAGATGATTTTATGGATGGATTTTCGGAAGGAGAGGAAGAAGGTGATGAAAGTCTTATTCAAAAAGTTATGCAAAAGGCTCAGCAAGCCAAGGAAGAGTTTGAAAAAAAAATGGAAGAGGTGGCCGTTTCCGTTTATAAAAAAATGCATCTAGCACATTCTGATGATTTGCAAATTCTTTCAGATAAAATAGAATCTTTAGAAATGAAAATATCAATAATTGAATCAAAGATTTCGGATTTAGAAACGAAAAATAAATAATGGGGCTGCTTTCCTATCTTGATGGTAAATACCATTACCTAAGGCGATATAACCAAATAATGCAAGTCATGCTTCATTATGGCTTTGAGGATTTGGTGTCGTATATGGAAGAAAAGAAACGGTTTTCATTTTTGAAAAAACTTATTCCAAAGCGAACTTTAGAACATTCAATTCACTTAACCAAGTGGGAAAAAATGAGATTGGTTTGTGAAGAACTTGGTCCGACTTTTGTCAAGTTCGGTCAGCTATTAAGTAACCGCTCCGATTTACTCCCATTAGATTTGATAATAGAACTCGAAAAATTACAAGATGGGGTGCCACCGGTTGCAGGAAAAATAACTGAGCAGGTTTTAGAGCAGGAATTGGGTAAAAAAACGAGTGAATTGTTTGAATCTTTTGAGCTTGAAGCCTTTGCCTCGGCATCCATGGCGCAAGTGCATCGCGCGGTACTTAAAACTGGTGAAAAAGTAGTTTTAAAAATACAACGGCCGGGCATTAAAGAAGTGATTGAATCGGATATTAAGGTAATGCTTTATGTTGCCGAAATATTTAGTAAACGAATTCCCTCTGTCAGAAGTTTTGACCCGGTGGGTTTGGTTAAAAATTTTGAAGATAGCATAACTAAGGAACTTGATTTTATTCACGAATCCATCAATATTCAGCGGTTTCATAATAATTTTTTGACCGATGAAACCGATAAGGGATTTATTCATTCACCCATCGTTTACAAAGAATTTACTACTTCTAAAATTCTTGCCCTTGAATATATTGATGGAATAAAAATATCAGATATTGATAAATTGGATAAGGCAGGCCTTGACAGGAAATTAATCGCCAAAAGATTTGCCATATCCTATATTAAACAAATTTTTAACTATGGATTTTTTCATGCCGATCCTCATCCCGGAAATCTTTTCATTTTACCCAATAATGTAATCTGCTATTTAGATTATGGCATGATGGGCAGTATAATGAAAAAAGATATTCAACAATTGGGTAATATTTTTTTAGCTGTTAATGCCAAAGATGTAAGAAAAATAATTCGTGCTATTCAGCAATTATCTGATAATCCGGTAATCAAAAATTTCAGAGAATTAGAAACCGATTTGAATGAATTTGTTCAAAATTTTTCTGTCGAAACAATTCATAAAAATGAAATGAGTACCATTTTGCTCCAGCTGAAAGATATTATTGTATTGCATGGCATAAAGGTTCCAACTCATTTCTTTCTGCTTGCTCGCTCCATGGTAATTATTGAAGGTGTGCTTATGCAGTTAGACCCTGATATTGATTTGGCAAAATTAGTAAGACCCTATTTGATACGTTCAATAGCCCGACAGTATGATCCTGTGCAATTTACCAAACGGATATTAAATTCAATTTATGAAATGGGAATGTATATGGAAGAATTTCCTCGTGACCTTAAAAATGCGATACGCAGAATTAATGATGGCGAAGTAAAAGTGGATTTGCGTCATAAAGGCATTGACCCCCTCGTGCATACCATCAATCGCATTAGCAAACAAGTTATTTCCGCAGTAATAGTGGCTGCATTAATTGTAGGTTCCAGTTTAATGATTATCCATAACGTTACACCACTTTGGGGTCATACTTCCACCATGGGTATTATTGGATTAATTATAGCTGGAATAACAGCGTTTAATATTTTGAGAGACCTTAAAAAAGGTGACCATGATGAGTGGCAAGGATGGAGTGATTAGCTGGACCATTTGTTTAAAAAAAACCGTTTGAAAAATATTGATTTTCCAAACGGTTACCTAATTAACACTTAATGAAAATTTATTTTACAAATACCTTTTTCATTGCTGAATAGGCTTCTGTAATATCACTTTTTAAATGTTCCCATTTATTTTCAGCTACCTTTTCTTTTTTTTCAAACCGGTCTTTTATGCCCGAAAGTTTCTTCATAAATTCTTCTTTCTTTATTTCAAACTCATTGGCAGCATCCATTTTATTTAGCTTATACCGAAGTTTTAAAATGTCGAGTTTAATTTTAAACTTTTCAATTTCAAGTTCAAGTTTAGTGAAATACTCGTCGGCTGTTTCATTTCTGCGGATTAAGGTTTCTAGTTCGTTGAGCGCCATGGTAATTCGTTTCATCTGATCATCAAAAATATCCTTTGTATCTGCTTTTCCGAGGGCAAGTTGCAGTTGAAGGGTTTCAAATGCGGCCTGCAGTTGTTGTGATTTTTCTTTGGCCAAATCTTTAGCTGAATCAAGGTGTAGTTTAGCCTCGTGTAAATAACCATTAAACTCTTTTTTTACTTTTTCATACACATCCTTTGTTTCAGCCTTGCCCAAAGAAAACTGCAATTGAAATTCTTCTAATTCATTAGCTGCTTTTTTTAATCCGTCAATTATTTTGTCAATAACGCTGGCTTTAGTTGCTTCCATAATTTGTTTTTAATTTGCTTCTTCAAAGTTGGTGTTTTGTGTGATTTATTTATATGATGCCTGTCATTATTACAGATGATTTATATCAAAAAAAAACTATTGATTTCAATCACTTGTTTCTGTGAGTTAAATCATCGCTTTGAGCATTGGTTCACCTCTAACTTTGAACTGTTAATTAATTTATGTTTCACCCAATAATAAATAACAAAATGACAGCATTATCGGCATTAGCAAAAAGAAGTTTATTGCCTTCATTGGCAAATGACCTTCTTGACACCAGTAGTTTTTTTAGTCCAAGTGTTTGGGATATGAACGGTGATTTTTTTGATTTAAATCTTGTTCCCAATGTACCTTCAGTAAACATCCTTGAAAATACTAAGGATTTTAAGATTGACATGGCCGCTCCGGGTTTGGAAAAAAAAGATTTTAAGGTTGAAGTAGAAAATGGTATTTTAACCATTAGCGCTGAAAAAAAGGAAGAAACAAAGGAAGAAAAAGAGAATTATACTCGTAAAGAGTATTCTTACAACAGCTTTAGCCGTTCACTCCGACTTCCCGACAATTGCCTTCCCGATAAAATTGACGCAAAGTATGAACACGGAGTTCTACGACTTGCCATTCCCAAAAAGGAAATTATTGCACATAAACCTGCCAAACAGATTAAAATATCATAATTACAAATACTTAAAAAGTGATTTGCAATAATTGTTTTTTCAAAAAAAATCCTGCTCATTGTAGCAGGATTTTTTTTGAAAGTTGCGCGGATTTATTTAATTTTAAAAGTGAATTCTATTAATTTTAAATCTCTGCTAATATTGATAATTGCACTATTAATGATTAAGTGTAATGGGAAGCCTCATCCTACAGCAATTTCAATGAATCAAACTTCCGAAGGATTAGTATCAACTCTAAATAGGGAACCAAAAGTTTTAATAAAATATCACCTTGTACCAGTAAATAAGGAAACTATTATCTGGCTAAGCTCTATTACGTCTGACGATTCACTGCGTTTGCTTTTTGCCATCAATAGGGTGGATAAAAGACATTTATTAAGGCAAGATACCCTTGTTTTTCCTGATACTTTTGTGAGTGATTTGAAAATGTATTCCCCTTTTCCTGACAGTATTCCTCTTTTAAAACGCGTGAATAAGATTATTTTTTACTCCTATTCGATTCAAGCTTTTGCAGTTTATAAAAATGGCGTACTCTTAAGATGGGGGCCTGTGAGTATGGGGAAGCAATCCACTCCAACCCCAACTGGACTTTTATTCGCCAATTGGAAATCAGAGAGAACCGTTAGTACAATTGATCCTGAATGGATAATGGATTGGTATTTTAATTTAGATAATTTACAAGGAGTTTCCATGCATGAATTTGATTTGCCCGGTTATCCGGCATCGCATGCATGCATACGATTACTTGAAAAGGATGCTTTTTGGCTATTCAATTGGACCGACCAATGGAAGCTTTTAAGTACAATCGAAATCGAAGCATATGGTACACCGGTAATTATATTTGGTAAATATCCATTTGGGCAGCGCAAACCATGGTTTTTATTGGCCAAAAATAATAAAGCCATAACCGTCACCCCTGAAACAATCAAGTCAGAGGTTCAAAAAAATATTCCACTCATTTTGGAAAGACAGGCAAAACGCGATTCCATTTATTTTCAGTGAAAATTAATGGCACCTGCTCATTTATTTTGAATTAAATGGATAAATAGTTGATTATTTGATAAGTGTCATACCTTATAGTGATTCAAATCATTATGAATAGTTTATTGCTAAAATACCTTTGACCCCTATTTTAGGTAATAACCAATAATGATAGAAATAAAAAAAGAAGGAATTCTTCTTGAACCCACAGATTACAAATTTGAAAATCACGGCGTTTTTAATCCGGCGTGCATTGAATCTGATGGTAAAATTCACATGTTATACCGAGCAACAAGTAATGACAACTATTCTTCTATTGGATATTGTGAGTTAAAGTCACCGACCGAAGTTGTCAATAGAAATATTAAACCCATTATGATCCCTCACGAAAAATATGAATCTATGGGAATTGAGGATCCACGTTTGGTAAAGATTGAAGGTACGTATATGATGACTTATACGGCCTACGACGGAAGTAATGCATTGGGAGCTTTGGCTACATCCACAGACCTTAAAACCTTTGCACGGCAGGGGGTAATTACCCCGCAAATGACCTATAAGGAATTTCATCATTGTATTGAGTGCTGCGAAGGTGTGAATGATAAATATTTGCGATTTGTTAACCTTATATACAAGCGCATTGGTGTTGAAGCCACCCATCGACTTTTACTTTGGGACAAAGACGTAGTTTTTTTTCCAAGAAAAATCAATGGCAAGTTTGCTTTTCTTCATCGCATTTATCCAGATATTCAAATAGTGTATTACTCTAAAATAGAAGATTTGACGCATCAGTTTTGGACTGAGTATTTATTTAATATTAAAGATTTTACCGTTTTAGAAAGTAAATATCCTTTTGAAGCAAGTTATATGGGTGGGGGGTGTCCACCTATTGAGACCCAATTAGGATGGCTCATGATTTATCATGCTGTGGAAGATACCCATCATGGTTATATATACCATGCCGCCGCCGCATTGCTTGATTTAAATGATCCAACAAAAGAAATTGGGCGGTTGAAATATCCGCTTTTTTCGCCTGAATACGATTGGGAAAAATTTGGAATAGTTAATAATGTGGTTTTTCCTACAGCCACTGTTTTAAAAGGCGATAGGTTATATATCTATTATGGGGCGGCGGATAGGTGCATCGGAACGGCATCGTTGAGTGTAGAAGAATTAATTAACGAAATAATTAAATCAAATTCATGAATCAGGAATCAAAAAATGAAATTTTATTTGTAAGCACTTTTCCCCCACGAGAATGCGGGATAGCAACGTATACGCAAGATTTGATGATTGCAATTCAAGATAAATTTGGCTCATCATTTTCAATGAAAGTATGCGCCCTTGAAAATAAGCCAATACTAAGAAAATACACACAGGAAGTAAAGTATATTATGAATACTTCCAATCGCTCACATTATAGTGAATTGGCTAAAAAAATCAATAATGATGAAGCAATTACTATAGTGTTTATCCAACATGAGTTTGGTTTATTTGCCGGCGAATATGGTGAAGACGTCCTTTGTTTTCTTAACGCACTTCTTAAACCCGTTATTGTTGCTTTTCATACTGTAATTCCTCAACCGGATGATAAACGAAAGACCTTAATAAATGCCATTAGCAATCTTGCACAATCAATTGTAGTGATGACTGAAAACTCTCAAATGATCTTAGAATCAGAGTATAAAGTTTCATCTCAAAAAATTTCAGTTATTCATCACGGAACGCATTTGGTTAGTGCATCGGATGAAAATAATATTAAGTGCCGATATCACCTTCGGGGAAAAAGTATTCTTTCCACTTTTGGTTTATTAAGTTCAGGAAAAAGTATTGAAACCGCTCTTGACGCAATGCCCTCCATTATAAAATTATTTCCAAATGTGGTATATTTAATTCTCGGTCGAACCCATCCTGAAATAGTGAAACAAGAAGGAGAAAAATATCGCTCATTTTTAGAAGCAAAAGTTTTAGAACTGGGAATTCATGATCATGTAAGGTTTGTTAATAGTTATTTGTCATTAGCCGATTTATTGGAATATTTACAACTTACCGATATTTATCTTTTTACTTCTAAAGATCAAAATCAGGCCGTTAGCGGAACATTTTCATATGCCATGAGTTGTTCTTGCCCGGTAATTTCAACACCTATTCCTCACGCTAAGGAAATGCTGAATGATGATGCCGGAATAATTTTTGATTTTCAAAATTCAGAGCAACTCGCAGAGGGGGTGATCGATTTACTATCCGATCCAGATAGAAGGAAACTCATGAGTTTGAAAGCCCTACAAAAAATAAGTCCTACGTCATGGCAAAATTCCGCAATTGCACATGCAAATTTATTTCGAAATTTAAGCCAAACTAAACATCCATTGAAATATTCTATACCTGAAATTTCGCTTGATCATATTAAAAAACTGACTTCACAGGATGGAATTATACAGTTTTCTGAAATTGGCACTCCTGACTTAAATTCAGGCTACACCTTAGACGATAATGCCCGTGCCCTAATAGCACTCACAAAGCATTATGAATTAACGGAGGATGCAGTTGATTTAAGATTGATTGAAGTGTATCTTAACTTTATAAAATTTGCTCAACAACCCAACGGTAAATTTTTAAACTACGTAGACCCGTATGGCAATTTTCATGAAAAAAATAAATATGTAAACCTTGAAGATTCCATGGGAAGAACCATATGGGCACTTGGTGAATTTGTCTTGCACAAGAGTCTTTATAGCGAATATTTACTAATTATGGCGGAGGAGTTATTGGTAAAGTCACTACCGCATATCACAAAACTTGAATCACCGCGGGCTATGTCATTTGCATTAAAGGGCTTGTATTTTTTTAACCTAGTTAAAAAAAGCGATGGAATTAATTTTTTAATTAAAGAATTGGCCGATGAATTGGTATTGAAATATAAAAAATCTCGCGACTCAAATTGGGAATGGTTCGAAAATTACCTTACTTATGCCAACAGTGTAATTCCAGAAGCTTTGTTATATGCTTATCTTGAAACAGGAAATTTAGTTTATAAAAATACTGCAAAATCAACCTTCGACTTTCTTCTTTCAATGATTTTTACTCCAACCAATATAAAAGTTATTTCAAATAGAGGGTGGCATTCCAAAGGCTTAGAAAACAATGCTTTTGGTGAACAGCCCATTGATGTTGCGTACACTATTATATCACTTGATTTATTTTATTCCGTTTTTAGAATTTATGATTATAAAATAAAAATGGAAACGGCATTTAGTTGGTTTCATGGAAATAATCATTTACAACAAATTATTTATAATCCGGTAACTGGTGGCTGCCAGGATGGGTTGGAAGAGCATAATGTGAATCTTAATCAAGGAGCAGAGTCGACAATATGCTATTTATTGGCGCGATTAACGATGGAAAAATATAGGGTTGAAGAATTCGTAATAAAAGAGGAATATTTGATGGCTCCAATGGATTCACAATATAGCAAAATTGAGGTAAATCGTATTAGTTGAAAAATGAATAAAATCAATTTTACAAAAAACTTTATAGAAATCCGTATCGATGATATTACATCTGTTGGAGGAAAAAATGCATCACTTGGTGAAATGTATAGCTCACTTTCATCAAAAGGAATCGCTATTCCTGATGGGTTTGCAGTAACAGCTAACGGGTATTGGGAATTTTTGAATTTTAATAAAATTGTACCGGAACTCACTAATTTACTTTTACAACTGGATACAAAAAGCTTTAATAATTTGTCAGATATTGGCGCTTTATCCCGCAAACTATTACTCGATTCTGCATTTCCTGAACCACTTAAAAAAGGGATTTTAGAGGCCTATAAAAACTTAAAAGATCGTGCCGGGAATACCATTTCATTAGCGGTGCGAAGCAGCGCCACTGCTGAAGATTTGCCAAATGCCAGTTTTGCCGGTCAGCAAGAAACCTTTTTAAATGTGAATGGTGAGGATAATTTAATAAAGGCTTGTCAACGCTGTTATGCCTCCTTATTTACAGATAGGGCTATAAAGTATAGAATTGATAATGGTTTTGACCATATGAAAGTTTCTTTATCCATTGGGGTTCAAGTAATGGTGCGTTCCGATTTGGCAAGTTCGGGTGTTATGTTTACCCTCGATCCCGATTCGGGTTTTCAAAATGTAGTGTTAGTTTCCGCGGCTTGGGGTTTGGGTGAAAATGTGGTGCAGGGAAATATTAATACGGATGAGTTTTTGGTTTTCAAACCATTTATAGGTCAATCTATTCAACCAATAATTTCTCATACGTTAGGCAGTAAAAATAAAACGATGATTTATTCTTCAAAAAGTGGAGGAGAAATAGTGAAACCGGAGGATGCCATCCTAAATCTGGATACCCCAATTGAAAAACAAAATCAATTTGTATTGAATGATAAGGAAGTGATTTATTTGGCAGATTGGGCTTGCAAAATTCAGGAACACTACAAATGTCACATGGACATAGAATGGGCAAAAGATGGCGAAACAGGAGGATTGTTTATTGTTCAGGCCCGACCCGAAACAGTGCACCGAAAACTTAATAAAATGGTTTTTAAGGAATATTCCTTAATGGGAAAGGGAAAAGTGCTTTGTAAAGGTGTAGGATTAGGAAATCGCATTGCCTCAGGTAAGGCCAGATTGCTTTATTCTCCTTCTGAAATTTCAAAACTGAATGAAGGCGATATATTGGTGACTGAGCGAACCGACCCAGATTGGGATCCGGTCTTAAAAAAAGCTACAGCTATTATTACTAACCAAGGAGGAAGAACTTCACATGCGGCTATTGTGGCCCGGGAGGTGGGAGCAATAGCAATAGTTGGAGCGGGCAATGCTACTACCGCTATAAACGATGGGCAGATAATTACAGTTTCAGCAGCTGAAGGTGAAACTGGCTTTGTATATAATGGAAAACTCAATTGGCAAGAAAAAATAACAGACATAAGTAAAATTAAAATGCCCAAGACCAAGGTTATGCTTATTTTGGGTCATCCTGATCAGGCGTTTAAATATTCATTTTTGCCAAATGATGGGGTGGGGTTGATGCGCATGGAATTTATCATAAATAATGCCATTGGTATTCATCCAATGGCGCTGCATCATTTTGATAAATTAACCGACCTTAAGACAAAGGAGGACATCGAAAAATTAACCCATGCTTATCCTGATAAAAAAGATTATTTCATTCATCGTTTGGCTGAGGAAACTTCAAAAATTGCCGCAGCCTTTTACCCTAAAGATGTAATTGTTAGAATGAGTGATTTTAAATCTAACGAATATGCCAACCTTATGGGTGGTAAGCAGTTTGAACCAACGGAAGAAAATCCTATGATTGGATTCAGAGGCGCTTCACGCTATTATCATCCATTGTACCGAGAGGGATTTGAAATGGAATGCAAAGCAATGAAATTGGTTCGGGAAGAAATGGGATTTATAAATGTAAAATTGATGATCCCATTTTGCAGAACGGTAGCTGAGGCCATTAAAGTAAGCCATATAATGGCTGAACAAGGACTGAAACGGGGCGAAAATTCATTGCAACTCTATATGATGGTTGAAATTCCGAGCAATGCCTTAGATGCTGAAGAATTTGCAAAACATTTCGATGGATTTTCAATCGGTTCAAATGATTTAACCCAGTTAACATTGGGAGCGGATAGAGATTCCTCCTTGCTGAGTGAAATTTTTAGTCCTTTTGATACTTCAGTCATGAAACTCATCCGCATGGCCATTGAAAAAGCAAAATTATCCGGAATTAAAATTGGATTATGCGGCCAAGCTCCAAGCGATTATCCAGAGTTTGCTAAATTTTTGGTAGAATGCGGTATAGATAGTATTTCTTTTAATCCCGATGCGCTTTTAAAAGGTATTGAAAATATTACTAGTTCCGAAAAGAGTTTAACTCGTGCCCTATAAATTTTTTAATGAAAAATAAAAAACCCTTGCAAGTATTGAATTGCAAGGTTTTTTTTGTGTTTGTTTTGTTATCCTAAGCGAAATTATAATGCTTAATCAGTGAAACTTTCAATAGGATTTTTCAAATGTATATGCTCTACGCAATAATGAACAGCCGGTTGATTATTGAAAGGTAGCCAGCTCATTGCAATATCTATCACTGTATATTAAATAAGGATATAGAATGGCAGGAAGTATGGTAAGCTTGGTGGTTAACCTGTCATTGCAGGGTATTCGCCACTATCCTAAATTTAAAGCCATTGGCCCCATCTATACTCGTTACGCCATTAATTAATGCAACCCGAACCTCAATATTTTTCATACCTGTTCCTTCCATTTTTTTATGAGTATCAAACCCTATCCCATTATCTGAATAGGAATAATCCATGCGATTATTTTTTGGGCAATAATTTAAACTTAGATTGACTGCATTGGCCTGACTGTGCTTTTGAGTATTATGAATTAGTTCTTGAGTGATTTTATACAGGTGTAATTCGGCATCGCCGTTCAGCCTGTATTCATTCAAATTATTGTTAAAATTAATTTGAATGCCAGATTCCGAATTTTCTTGTATCCATTTTTTGATGGAATAGACTAACCCATAATTATTTAATATTTCAGGCTGTAAGTCATTTGATATTCTCCTAATGGATTGTATGGCATTTCTTAATCTTAGTTTTATTTGGTGTTGAATTTCGATAGCTCCAGGATCGTTAAGTTCATTTTCATCTATCAAAAAAATAATGGACGCTAAGTCTGGAGATAATCCGTCATGTAAATCTCTGGCAAATCTGGCCCGTTCACTTTTTTGACCCAAGATTAGATTATCAAGGGCTTCGTTATTTTTTTTAACTAAATTTTTGTTGTATTTTATAAAAAACACAACAAGGAATACTCCAAAAATGAGAAGAATAATCGAGCAGCTTAAAATTAAATATAAAATTAAATCCGTATTTTCTTGCATAAAAAACTAACACTAAACATTATATAACAGACTATATTTCCTAGGGCATTAATAATCAAAAACAATTTAGACAATACTTCAACATTCGAAAATGTAGGATAATGAAACTTGCACATAAAAACAGAAAAGACACAAATATAATAGAACAATCGTCCTGATGATATCCAAAAAATAGGATTATTCAGAAAGTACAAATCATCAGAAAGTGACAGTAAACAATATAAATTTTGAATAATAAAATACAGAAAAAGAGCGGTAATGAAATACAATTCAGGGTATAATGGATTTCGCGTTATACTTGAATTAATAATATCATATGTAATTAAAAGCAGCATAAAAATATTTAGGTATCGAAACCATGGAGCATACAGAATGTGTTTTTTATAGTACCAAATAAAAAAAAGAAAATCACAAATTAGAAATAGCGTGAACATAAAGTAGTTATTAATGCCATTGGCTCCAATAACAGCAGTTATGATTTCAAATAAAACGGTAAAACTTATGAAACCTAAAAAATACAATGGAAGTTTGTTCTTCTTATCAACGTAAAACAGCCCGATGATCAGCGGCAACAAAACAAATGAAAAATATATGGCGGAATAAGGGGACACTTTATTGATAATAAAACTTGCACAAGTTAACCTAAAACTACTCTACTGTAAATTATTAAAGCCAATTATTTTTAAGTTTAGTGGCTACCCCGTTGAATAATACCATTTTCTATTCCCCATATACTTAATTCAACTGAATTTTGGCATTCCGTTTTAGCTAAAAGACTTTTGCGATGCGACTCAACCGTATGAAAACTGATAAATAATTTTTCAGAAATCTGCTGGCTAGTAAAACCCAATGAGATTTTTTCTAACACCTCAATTTCTCTTTTCGTTAATTTCGTTAATATATATTCTGTTTTGAATAACTTTCCTGATAATGAGGGTGAGATATAAATATTCCCATCCATTACCATTTTAATGGCTTCAATTATCTCTGTTGACTCGGAGTCCTTGGTAATATAACCGTTGGCACCTTCTTTCATTACATCTTTAACATACCCTGTAGAATTAAACGTGCTAATTAAAATATATTTTATAAGAGGAAACTTTGATTTTACAATTTTCAGAAGTTCTATGCCATTCATTTCCTGCATTGAAATATCGCCAAGAATGAGGTTAGGTTGTTCTAATTCTAATGCTTTTAAAACAGACTGGCCATTATAAAATAATTTAATATTATGAATGTCAGCGCGTTTGTGAAGAATGTTTTTTAATCCTTCACAAAACATTTTATGATTATCAACGATATATAAAGTGTAATTTTTCATTTCAAGTTAGTAACTATCAAGGTCATTTATAATACCCCTCAAAAATAACACTATTACAAGGATAAGGTATTTACTGAAAACGGCTATTTAGGGTCACTGAATTCAGTGATTTCTTATGAAATAATTTTAATAGGATATGAGTTTTATCCCCGTTTACAGTTACGTAAAATCACCGTTAAAAGCTATTATATAGTGGCAATAACTTATTTAGGTTTGATGCTTTAAGATCACTCGGTATGGCTGTAATATATTTCATACTTTTTAAAAAATCACAATCTACTAATGAACATGTCAATAAATGCAAATTGCACATTTAATACTGCGAAAGAACCCTTAACCTATGGCAGCGAAGAGAACTTTATTAATATCGAATCTTTCGCTTCGTTTCGTGCAATGGTTGAAACTTATATTGACAATGAAAATTTAAAGGTATTTATAAATGAAGCTAAAAAAAATATGGCGTCCATGGTTTTTCGCCCGTTAACTATTACTAAACTCAGAGAATATTGTAAAGACGCATTTTGTCCGTCAGTAGACTTGAAAATGAACTCTCTACACGAAATAAATATTTTTGATATACGTGACTTAATAAATATGTTTGGTCTGCATAAAATTTATGCTCAGCGGTATATATATCGGTTTGCAAATCCTAGGGCTACTATTTTTATTTTGAATACCCCTACCAAAATGGATTTTGAGTTAGGAAAGGAAGCGATTAAAAAGGTTATCGAACTTTTTGAAAAAAGCGTGAATAATTCCACTGAATTTGATGCCAATGGTAGTTTTGAAATACTCCAGTTAAGAAATAGAGGAGCCGCTAAAGTGCTTGATATTAAAGTGAACGGTATTTTTAATTCGGCTTCTGTGGGGATAGATTTTAGATGAAAAAATTATTTTGAAAATAGAACGGCTGCGGATGAAATAAGGGCAAGAATAAAGACCACTAATTTTTAGCAAAACTGGAAGGGATTGCCATCTATTATAATGACATTAAAAAAAGTGGAGTCCAGAACCCACTTTAAAAAACGGGGCGATATTAAAAAGCCAAACAAGAAAGAACCCCTTAAATTCATAAATCATGAAAAAAAGTTATTTTAAAATGTCGTTAATTGTATTTGTAATCAGTTTGTTTTCAAATACTCTTTTTGCTCAGCGAGCCTATGTAAATATTAATGTCGGCTATGGCTTTCGTATGAGTTCGCAAAATTTACATTTTTTTAATTTTTATAATTCTACAAGTGGCAATATTATAAATACCAATGAGCAAGTTAATGTATCATTAGGAAAAGGACTAAATATAGGGGGGACTTTTGGATATATGATTAATAAAAACATAGGCACAGAATTAGGGGTTTCCTACCTGATAGGGGGGAAGTCAAAAGCGAAAGTTGCAGATTTAGATGGAACAAGTGATTATACTTTATCTTCAAAAATGTTAAGAATTAATCCAACTATTGTCATTGCCTCTGGTTTTGAAAAAATTAATCCTTATGCTAAATTTGGATTAATAATAGGCTCCGGCTCTATAATGTATAAAGAAATATATAATAATGCGGGGGTAGGTATTATGAAAATGAAATTAAATGGAGGAATAGCATTGGGATTATCGTCGGGTGTTGGTGCTATTTATAAAATGAATGATAAAATGTCGTTTTACGGTGAACTTAATATGGTTAATTTATCCTATGCGCCAACTAAAGGAAAAATAACAGACTATAGTTATAACGGTGTTGATGGATTGGTAGATTTGACAACAAACGAAAAGGAAATTGAATTTGTTGACAGTTATACCTATAATTCAAACAATCAGCCCTCAGACTCAAAACCGAGTATAAAATTAAAACAAAAATTGCCATTTGGCAGTTTTGGTTTAATTTTAGGATGGAGGATTAACCTCAAAGGACATATGAAAATTAACCCAAAGTAGCGTCAAGATTTATGTCTTTAAACCATAGTGGACTTTTTGTTAGGGAGTGTTTAAGATTAATTCATAGCTAAAGAAATATTATTAATATTTCACTAATTTTAGTCCACTTTATGCTGACGATTTACACCCCTGTCATTAAAATGAAATCATGGGCACACCCCTCTAGTGCAAGATACACTGAAAAGCCTTGGAATATGGCTTTTTAAAGATTTATGTCGTCAAAAATAAGAAAAATCAAGGTGTTATTTTCTTTAGCCGCGTTTGATAAGCCTGTAAATAATTCCGTTTTGACCGATCATTTAAGAAGGAAGCATCAATCATCTCCATTACCTTATCACTTTTTGAAGTTAACGATTGAAAAATATCATTCACTGGCAACCTGCTTATTCCTGCTTGTTCAGCAAGTATGGTAAACTGTACCTTAATATTTCCGTTTGCTAATTTTTTTGGTAAAAGACCTCCATCCAAAGCAAAATCCGAATCTTCAATGTGTATCCGGCTGTTTAACAAATCATAAGCAGGACTTAATCTATAATCTCCCATAGGAGTTTCCAGCAAAGAAAAGTTTTTTAAATGGGCATCTCCATTTGAAAACAAGTAGTTAAAAAGAATAAGCTTGAAAAGTTTGGGAGCTTCAAGTGTATAGGCTGGTAAATGAGCTTTCATAATGTCAAATAACTCTAAATAGTTCCCGGTATATTTATAATGCGTACCATATGTTTGTGGTATTTTGCCTGCCAATGAGGCAAAATCGTCTTGTGCCCATTTACTTCCGTCTTCTTTTACATCAAATCGTTTGGTTATATAGGCAGGGGCACCATTCTTAAAAAAAATCATTGCATTTTCCGCCGTTTCAATACCATAAACCTGCCGTGCAATTTGCATAGTCAGATGTTCGTTGGCGGGCATCTGATCTGCATTTTTTGCAACATTGGGTATTGGTTTTAAGATATAGGTTCCGTTTTCTCCTTCGTTAATTAAACGAAGACGGTTTTTATCTAATAAAACTGAAAATTTTTCCTGTACACCGGAAATTGAAATGTTTTTCCGATTTTCTAAAAACAGCTCATCCGTAGTTTCATTGCTTGCTGGAGAATCATAGGGGAGGATATGCAGTACTTTTCTGCCGTTAAACATTCTGTTAAGGGCGGTTTTGCTATAGGTATCATTTCCGGCGGCCAATGTTCCTGGACAGTATTTTATTTCAGGTAAACTCATACTTTCGGTTCAATTTTAATAACCCTTACTGCTCCAATTGTATCGTATTTCGCTGTAGTCATCAGCAATCCGAAATAATCTTCTTCATCAATCCGCATCATGCGGCAAACCACTTGTTTGTTTGAGCCTTCAGGCAACATATTATAGAAAAACGGGAACAGGTAGTTTGAACGATATTCTTGCCGGGATTTAGGCAAAGTAAGGCTAATTGCAGGTTTTGAATAATCCGACAGCCACGAATCATTATATTTATAGGTAAATGATCCATCATCCGATTGGATCAATTCACCGGCCTCATCTCCTTTATACAAAATTTTCGCGCTTCTCATGGATTAAGGGGTGTCTTTTTAAGTTGCAAACAAATTTCCATGCCTAAGATGTCCGCCAGTTTGTTCAATGTTAGTAGGGTAGGGTTCCCCTTGCCGCTTTCAAACTGCTTCAATGTTCGCAACCCAACGCCCGAGTATCCGGCCAGTGCTTCCTGGGTAACCTTCAACATTTCCCGCCGTTCTTTTATGGTTTTAATCAATGTCTCTAAGTGCATTATATAGCTCTTTTTTATGCAAATATATAAAAATTTATTAAAAATACATCATAAAGAGCATTAAAAAGCACTATTAGGTTAATTTAGCAGAATAAAGCGATTTATTTACCATAAAGTGCAGTATATGGTACTTTGTTATTATGTAGCTAATGGCTGCACAATAATATGATCAGGTGGAATCTTTTTTGATCATCTCTTTGAAATGGAAACACCTCCCTTTATAAATATTTGTTCAAATTGTAAGTGTTAGTAAACCAAAACCCGCGTATTTACTAAGGTGAAAATACAAGTTGGTTAGAATTAGGATTTAATCAGAGAATTCTTAAATGTTTCCCATAAGTTTCCCACAGTCATAAAAAAACCCTGTAAAGTGTTAATTTACAGGGTTTTAGGTGTTGTTTTCGTGATCCCGCTGGGATTCGAACCCAGGACCACTACATTAAAAGTGTAATGCTCTACCAGCTGAGCTACGGAATCGTTTAAAAGTGGGGCAAAACTAATATTTTATTCCGCTAAAGTCAACAATGATTTGAAAAATATTTTTACTTTATTTTTACCAAGTTTTTGAGGGGGTTTATTTAATTATTTTAATTGAATTTCAGGGGTTAGCCTAATGAAAATAATTTGATGAAAATAAATTGTAACAAATCTGTGTTTAAATAAGTAATACTATAGTTAATGACCCCATCCCAATACAATCAATGTGTAAAGGAATATGCCGACGGAGTTTTTAGATTTATTCTGAAGAATTTGAGGGATAGTGATGAGGCAAAAAATATAGTTCAAAATACATTTGAAAAAGTTTGGATACGATTGGACGATGTAATTTTTGAAAAAGCAAAGGGATATATTTTTACCATAGCTTACCGAGAAATGATAGATGCTATAAGGGCTAAAAAGAAATTTACAGGTATGGAAATTATTAATAAGGATAAATATACTTCTACAACTGTAAATTATACTGGTATAAAAGCCCTAGTAGATAAATTGGTTAATAAGCTGCCTGAAAATCAAAAAACGGTTATTATATTGAGGGATTATGAAGGGTATGACTATAAATCTATAAGTGAAATAACCGGAATGACAGTAGCTCAGGTAAAGATAAATATATTTAGAGCGAGACAATTTTTAAAAGAGTGCATAGGGAAAATGGAGGTTTTGTTATGATTTTGAATAAAGAGAATTACGAGTTTTTAATGTTCGAATTGTTGGAAGGCAATTTAAATGAATCCGAAGTAAAATACTTACTTGAGCAAATTAATAAAGATGCTTTTTATAGGTCTGAATGGACACTAATACAGCAAACGATTGCAATTCCTGATAATGAATTAACGATGCCTAATAAGCAAAGCTTATTAAAGCCGGAGGACAATAATCGAATATTTATTTTTTTAAGTCCTGCACTAAAGATAGCCGCTACCCTTTTCTTCTTTGGTATAATTGGTTGGTGGTATTATTCATCTACTAATTATCCAAGAATAACTCATAACTTATTAAACAAAGCTGCAAAACCGGATTTAATAATCCTGAAAATACCAACTGAAATTAAAATTATAGGAAAGCAAAATGATAAGGATCATCTAAGGGTAATTGTAGGCAATAAAAATGTCTCCTCTAAGCATAACACTTATTTGTTAGCTATAGTTGAGGCGACTGTGGATACAAATATTAGCTCTCCTTATTTACATGATATAATTCAGATTAAACCATTGATTAATGAAAGTATTGCATTTTATGTAGGTTCAAATGAAGTGCTCCATTCTTATCCTTTGCAAATTGAATCCCCAACATATAAAGAACCCAATAAATTTCTGAATTTATTGACACGGGCCGAAATAATAAAGTCAATTGCTAATGAATATTGGAATGATATACCAAACCTTCACCTTAAAATTACTCCTAAATTAAGGGAAAGAAATATTGGTTTTGAACTAAAAGGCGAAATTATTTACGCCAATGCATTAATAGAAATAAAATAAAAATTTAAAATAAATCAATGAAAACGCTACCATTTTACACAACATTTTTTGCATTGTTGCTCACCAATGTCATCACTGCTCAAACAAAAGATTCAACAGACGTAAAACCCCCAATGGTTATTGATGGTAAAAAAATGAAAATAACTATTGATACGAAAGGTAAATCTGATAAAACGGTTAAAAAAACGAAGAAAAAAACCTATGCCAGAAGGATTTATGACACGGATGACGAAACAAAGAATAATGGCAGAGATTGGTTCAATTTTGATTTGGGTTTCAATTTTTTAGCCAACAATGGCACCCTTGATATGCCGGAACCATATAAAGGATTGGAGTTGCAAAATGGGAAAGGGTGTAATTTTAATCTTAAAATTTATCAGCAATCCATTAGTCTAGTTCCACAGCAACTTTATTTTGTATATGGTGCGGGGATTGATTGGAATAATTATAGGTTTAGAGATAATGTAGATTTAATAAAAGATGCCGATTCATTGAAATACACATTGAATACCACTATTGATTATAAAAAGAACAAGCTTGTGTCTACATACCTTACCATTCCGCTTTTGATAAAATATAAATTTAAAGAAAATAAAAAAGGGGATGCTTTTCAGATTGCAGCTGGACCACAGTTTGGTTATTTGTTAAATAGCCATACTAAACAAAAGTGGGATCAAGGCGGAGATCAAAAGAAAAAAACCAATGGCGACTTCAATCTTTCAGAGTTTAGAATTGGTTATTCACTCTATTTGGGATATGAAGGCATTAACTTTTATGCTCGTTATTATCCTGAATCTGCGTTTAAACAAAGCAAGGGGCCTGATGTCAATACAGTGTGTGTAGGGTTGGCAATAGGCGGTTTTTAATTTAATAATTAGAGTTTACGGAAAATTTTTATAATTTTTTTATTATTGGAAATCAGTAACTTAAATAAAAAATGATATTAAACTTTTAAAAAATATGAAATTTAAAATTTACCTTTTAAATTTGAATAATATCTATAGCTGTAATTTAACAACCAAACAAACAATTATGAAAAAATTCAATCAAATTTTAACAGTAGGATTTTTAGTATGTGGCCTAAGCTACTCAGCCTCAGCCCAAACAAAAACCAAAGATGGTGGTGCCGGTGATGTTTCGAAAATTGAAAAAGGCTCAAGAGGAGCGGATCCAAACATTTCTGTTTCATCGCGTAAAAATGGGGATGGTCAGGTGTCGAAATCAGTTCAATCGGGTGAAAAGGGTGCTAGAGGAGGTGCCGGATGTACCGCACTATTTGACAACCATACCGAGTATTATGTGTATTGCTATGTGGATGGTTCACTAGAAGGGTACATTTCTCCTTGGGGCAATGGCCAAGTAAGTGTAGCTAATGGAACTACGTCCTTGTATGCCGTAGCTGAATTTAGTGATGGAAGCAAAACTACTTGGGGTCCCTTATCTAAGTATTGCAGCTACCAAACTTATGAATTAGAAGTTTATAGCACTTATTATAACTGGTATTTGTACTAGCCTCAGAAATTCATAAAAATATTGCAAAAACCCTGGTGAATGCCGGGGTTTTTAGTACAATAAAAAGAACAATTATAGCAAAAACAAAAAATAACCAAAACATGAAATCGAAGATTCACGAATTCTCTAAAAAAATAAAAATATTAGTGAGTAAAAAATTAATAGTAGTAACAGCACTATTTCTAATTGGGAACGCCGGTTTTGCGCAGGCCGCCGACCTTGGAAAAATGATGTATGAACGGGCAGATTTTTTATACAAAACTCAAAAATTTGATTCTGCCTTAGTATTCATAAATAAAGCTATTAAAGCCACTCCAAACTCTGAAGAATACCTTTTTAAACGTGCTTTAATCAAAGAAAAAACCAAAGATATTAAAGGAGCCATTAAAGATTATAAAGCATGCATCACTATTTCCCCAAAACCTATTTACTACAATAATGTTGGCGTAATATATGCTATAGGTAATGAATATAAAGAAGCCATAAAATGGTATGAAAAGGCATTAGCTAAACAAGAAGATTATGCCCAATCTTGGGTCAATATTGGGGTAGCGTATTATTACCTTAAAAAATATGATAAGGCTTGCGAAAGTATGAAAAAAGCCAGTAACTATGGATTAAAAATGGCGGATTCATTTATAGCAGCTAATTGTAACTAGGCTATATAAAAACCTTTAAAAAAAAGCGAATGATTTGGTTCATTCGTTTTTTTTATTGTTCCGTTTGCTAAAGCAAATGGCAATGGATAGTGTTGTAAATCTATTGCCGTCAGATTTATCTGACGGAATAAATAGCCAATGAGTTTAACTTTTATAAAAAAGTTTGAACGTTCGCTTGTTTATTAAAAAAAAAAGTAGCTCGTAGCTTAATAGAAAAAATAATTATGAGTAAAAAACTAATCGCAATTACCCCGTTGGCTTTATCCTTAGTATTGGTAAACTGTAAAGATACTAATGACCCAGAACCTGCAAAAAAATTGAACAAAAGCTTAATTACTGGTAAGTACTGGAAAACAAATTTACCTCAACAATTTCAATATGGTTTTTATTTTGGTAGTGACAACAAATTATATTTACCAGATGGCAAAACGGAAGATGGTACTTGGATGTGGTTAAACAATTCAGACAGTATGGAAGTTGATATACCTTCTACTTCAGGTAAAACTGTTTGGTATGCAGAATATTGTACCGAAACTGAATTGAAAATGAGAAATAGGGGGGATAAGTTTGGATTGGTATTTTACAAACAATAATCAGAAACCATAATAATTTAAAAGCCCAAATTAAAGTTTGGGCTTTTTTATTAGGGCAAAATCCAATGTCATTAACTTAAGATTAATTAGACCTTGAAAAGGTCGAATGTTTATAGAAATAATAAAAAGTTATTTGTTCGACCCCGAAGGGGTCGAATAGCATTACCTATATTTTTTACTATAAACATTGAAATCCTTCGGATTTTTTTTAAAAAAGTTAATGGCATTGATTCAATATATAGCAATCTAATATCTTTATACTCAAAATCTCTGTACACTGTACTTAAAAAAATAATTACTTTCGTAAGCCAAAAAAAATAACCATGCAAAGCCAGTATATAGCCCAAAACAAAGACCGTTTTTTAAGTGAATTATTTGAAATTTTGCGTATTCCGAGTATAAGTGCTGATAAGGCATTTTTGGGAGATTTAAGGAAAACAGCCGAATATGTAAGGGATAAAATGATAGCTGCCGGAGCTGAAAATGTGGTGCTAGAAGAAACCGCCGGAAACCCAATTGTGTATGGCGATAAAATTTTTGACCCAAGTTTACCCACCGTTTTGGTCTACGGACATTATGATGTACAACCTTCCGTCCCCGATGAACTTTGGACAACCCCGGCATTTGAGCCCACGGTGAGAGATGGTAAAATTTACGCTCGAGGTGCTTGCGATGACAAAGGCCAAATGTATATGCATTTAAAGGCATTTGAAACTATGATGCAAACAAATTCATTGGCATGTAATGTTAAGTTTATGATTGAAGGTGAAGAGGAAGTGGGAAGTACTAATTTGGGGATTTATGTGGTAACTAACAAAGAAAAATTGAAAGCCGATGTTATATTAATTTCTGACACGGGAATGATAGCCAATGATATTCCCTCAATTGATGTGGGACTGCGAGGTTTAAGCTATGTAGAAGTAGAAGTTACTGGCCCTAATCGTGATTTGCATTCAGGAGTTTATGGCGGGGCAGTAGCTAATCCGATAAATATACTTTGCACCATGATCGCAAGCATGCATGATGAAAATCGTCATATTACCATTCCTGGATTTTATGATGATGTAAATGTGATAAGTGAAGCAGATAGAAAAGCCTTAAATTCAGCTCCTTTCATCTTAGAAAATTATACAAAGGATTTAGAAATCGAAGATGTGATGGGAGAGAAGGGATATACAACACTTGAAAGAACCGGTATTCGCCCAACATTTGAAGTGAATGGAATTTGGGGGGGCTATATTGGTGAAGGAGCAAAAACCGTATTACCATCAAAAGCCTATGCTAAAATATCGATGCGTTTAATTCCAAACCAAAAATCAGCAGCCATTACCAAATTATTCTCTGATTATTTTATTTCAATAGCTCCAAAAGGAGTGAAAGTGAAAGTAACTCCGCATCATGGAGGCGAAGCGGCCATCACCCCCACAGATTCTATAGCTTTTAAAGCGGCTTCTAAAGCCATTGAAGCCACTTATGGTAAAGCGCCTATACCAACCTTTGGCGGAGGAAGTATTCCTATAGTAGCATTGTTTGAAAAAGAATTAGGCGTAAAAACCGTATTGATGGGTTTCGGTTTGGATAGTGATGCCATTCATTCACCCAATGAGCATTATGGTTTGTTCAATTACTATAAAGGCATTGAAACCATCCCTTATTTTTATAAATATTTTGCAGAGATGATGAAGTGATTGGAAGGGTAATCCTTCCAATCGGATATTAGCATTATTTTATTGCACCTCCTGCTCTTCTCCAAATTTAGTAACAGCATCCTTATGCAACATTATTTTTACTAATTGTATAACGGCAGTAATTGCAAAAATTCCACCGATTACCCAATTTAAATAGTGTTCGCTATTGGCAATTCGTTGCACCATCCATTTGCCACCGAATATAAATACACAATTACCCAATAATGTTCCAATTCCAATTCCAACTATGTAAAAGTTGTATTGATTTTTATTTGGTTCCAAAACCCCCTTTGTAAATAAAATAGTACTCCATCCGAACCAGAATGGAATTTGAACTGGATTAATAGCACACATAAACATACCGAGCAAAAATCGGTGCATGGTATTATTAAGCATAATGTTTTTTGCATGTTCTCCATTTCTTGTTGCTGCAATGAAACTGCCAGCTGCCAATGCAATGATGATGGAAAGTGTTATCCACTCCATTATTTTTAATAGCTTTTTCTGCCTTCTAACCCAATCGATACCAATTAATGAAATCCTAACATAAATCATTTCTACCGTTAAGGATCCTAATGCAAAAAATAAGGCATTGTTTATACTTTCCTGAATACCTATTTGCATAGCAGCAATATTTAAGGTTCCCAGGGGCAAGCTGCCTAAAAAACTGATTAAAATTCCCCAAAAAAACACGCGAATTACTTTTGGCATATAAATAAATGGTTAAACCAATTTAGAATCAATGGCTTTTAAAATTAGAAAATTGGCTTCAGCTTGTTTCAAAAATTTTCGACCTTTAATAAATGGCCAGGGCGCAATGCCTTGTTGCCGATTGTATTTACAAATTTCATATAACGCTTTCCAGTGTTTTAATATTTCTTTGTAAGCACCCAACAAAGAGTATCCTGTGTCATAAAAGTGATTCGGTTCAGCACCACATCCATTATATTCAAGAATTTTATAATTTTTTCCATTTTTTAAATCTTCAATATTTGTACACATAATATCATAACGGCCATAAAAAAAATCATTTATTTCAAGACTTATTTTATCGAAAATACATATTAGTTTTTCATCAATATGATCTTTTAAATCAATAAAATGAGCACCACGATTGTGGTTGGCGGCATAACTTAACATGTATTTTTTACCTTTGTTAATTACTTTATCCCAATTCTCCTGATGCTTTATTTGTAATTGGGTTTTATATTTATATCCTTTTGGGTGCTGCATTACCAATTGGTGTAATGTATGTATTCCATCACCTACTATTTGTAATGGTATTTTGTGTAAAAATCCTGTTATGGTTCCATTAGTTTCTTTTGGGTGACGAATATAAAAAACGCTTACTTCCATTGGATAATTAACCATTTCTTGAATAATATAGTCCATTGGGACATTGGTATGGTAATGATGCAACTCACTTTCACTTTCAATTTTTCTGAATAAAACCCCTTGTTTTGCCACATCGGGTTTCACAATGAAAGGATATTTAATATTACTTTTTTGAAGATTTACCAAAACTGTTTTAAAATCTTGGTTAGGTTGTACAAAAAACGTGTAGGGGTATAAATCAATCGGCAATAAATTATACATTTCCATTTTTGGTTCCCCGTCCATTCCACCAAAAGTTATTTTTGGGTTGCTTGAAGTAAAAAACCATATGGATCTAGATTTAATTGTATACCAAAGCCAAACCAGTGTTAATGGAGCGTATATTGCTTTAAATGGCCAGGTTTCCCAATTAAAAATTTTATTAATTATTCCCTTCATTAATTTTGTCCTGATTGGCAATATTTTTTATAAAAATATAAATTCTCAGAGGCCTTCAAAACTAATGTTACTTTTTTATCATTACTATTTTTGAATTATTTTTTTATTGCCGCTTGTTTTTTGAAATAACGTTTGAGCGGAAACGAGTGTTTTAGTGCTTCCATGTTGTCATTAAAGCCTTTGGTGCCATCTTTAATATTATAAAGCGATTGGTTAAGATTAGTGACAAAACTTGTATCCATAAGCAGCGTGCCTATGGCACCATCCCCTCGTTTTATTTTTTCAGATATCGATTGGAAATCGCCTGTAATTATAGCAAGCTTATCACTCACGGCATTTACTGTAACAATGGTTTGGTCAATTTTAGATGAAAATGATGTGTCCATTAAAAGTGAACCAATCGAACCTTTGCCTGATTTTATATCTTTAATTATTGAGCTTAAATCGCCAGTTAATAGTGCCGTGCGATTGCCTGCAAGTTTAATGCTAACGACTGCACTTTTGATACCATTCGTCATCTCTGAATCATTGAGTAAATTCCAAAGTGAATTGCTGCTATTTAGTTTTTGGGTGATTTTTTTTAAGTCGTCAGTAATTACCTTTACATTATCATTCGTCGTTTTCAAGGTTCTAATCATTTCATCTGTTTCAAGAGGTTGTCGTGTATCAATTATATCCCCATCTTGCACACTTTTCGATGGTTTCCTTGCCGAATTTATATTGATAATTTTATTACCCATTAGTCCATCGGTTCCAATGCTAGCTATTGAATTCTTTTTGATATGGGGTTGAATGTTTTTTTGTATCACCATTACTACAGTTATCAATGAATCATTGAAAATTTCAACACTTTCTACCGTTCCAATATCAATGCCTGAAAAACGCACATTATTACCCTTCATTAATCCGTTAACATCTTGAAATTGTGCACTGATTCTAAAATTGGAACCAAACAGATTTTGTTTGGAGCCTACTAAATACATGGATGCTATTAAAAACACGGTACCTAATATTACAAAAATACCAAGACTTACATTTCTTCTTGTCTTATCTACCATAATTTACTCGAAAAATTGTTTAACTTTTTTATCACTCGATTTAATCAATTCGTTATAGGTTCCTTCGGCATAACATGTTCCGTCGATAAGCATCACAATTCGGTTGGCTACAATTTTTACACAATTAATATCGTGCGAAATGATGATGGAAGATGTGTTGTATTTATCCTGAATTTCAAGCATAAGGTGGCTGATTTCTTTGCCTGTAATTGGATCAAGCCCAGTGGTGGGTTCATCGTATAAGATAATTTCAGGTTTAAGTATTAAAGTTCGGGCCAAAGCAATTCGTTTTCGCATACCTCCTGAAAGCTCTATAGGCATCATATTTATAGTTTCAGCTAGGCCAACATTAGTGAGTGCCTCCATTACCAATTCATTTACTTCCTCTTTGGTAATTTCGGTTTTATGTCTTCTCAAAGGGAAAATTAAATTTTCACGAACGGTCATCGAATCGTAAAGTGCATTGCTTTGAAATAAAAATCCTATTTTGGCTCTCATAGTATCCATTTCAGAATCTTCAAGGTTCAAAATATCATGACCCAAAACATTAATGGTTCCTTCATCAGGCGTAATTAAACCGATGATACACTTTATAAGTACTGATTTACCTGAGCCTGATTTTCCTAATACCACTACATTTTCACCACTGTATAAGTCAAAGTTGAGATTTTTTAACACTTCATTTTCCCCAAATGATTTGTATACATTTCGGATTTGAATTACAGAATCTTTCTGAAATGTGTTTGAGAATTTGGAAGTAGCCTCAGTTTTTTCCATAATTATGTATACCCCAACAAATCAGTAATTTGTACAGCAATTAAATCTAAAATAAAAACAAGAAGCGATGAAAGAACTACGGCAGAATTGGCAGATAAACCGACCCCTTCAGTTCCTTTTTCAGAGTTATAACCTTTATAACAACCAATTACTCCAATGGCAAAACCAAAGAAATAGGTTTTTATTAGCGAGGGAACTATATCGGCATAAACTAAGGTGTCAAAAACCTGATTCCAAAATAAATTCCAACTAACTACCCCCCGAATATTTGTGCCGAGATAAGCACCGTATAAGGAGATAGTGTCTGCTAAAACAGTTAAAATTGGAATCATTAGTGTGGCAGCCAAAACACGGGTAACTACTAAATATTTAAAGGGATTTGTACCCGATACTTCCATGGCGTCAATTTGCTCCGTTACTTTCATTGAACCTAACTCAGCACCAATACTCGAACCGATTTTTCCTGCACAAATTAAAGCTGTAATTACTGGAACTATTTCACGAATTAGAGATACAGAAACCATCTTGGGAAGCCAGGCCTCTGCGCCAAACTCAACAAGTGTAGGACGTGATTGGATTGTAATTACTAATCCAATGATTAATGCTGTAATTCCAACAAGCCCTAACGATTTATATCCAATATAATAACACTGCCTTAAAAATTCTGAGAATTCAAATTTTCGTTTAAAAATAAGTTTAAAAAAACGCCACGCAAAAGATGCTATTTCACCAACTTGGGTAAGCAAATCAACCAAAGGTTTATAAAATTTTCTTTCTTGTAATTTCTTCAAAATGACTTTTTACTAAGACACAACGAAGTTCGTTAAAAAGTTCTTGAATTTTGTAATGATAGTCATCAGTTTTTTGATAACTATTTAGTTGAATTTCAAAAAGTATTTTAAAAAAGTGTTTACTTGCATTAGGGGCTGTCAGCTCCTATAACCCTGACCTTCTTTTTTGCTTGACAAAAAAAGAAGGCAAAAAATTGCTCACCCGTTTATGCTAATTTTCAATGGTGTTCGCGAATGCTTCGGCATTTCAAGCCAAAAATATACTCCCTCCGCACCTTCTTACCCACGCCCGTATTTTTGGCATCCCAACGCACCTTAACCAGAAACTTTTTCTGCTAAATAAAACTTTGTCAGTTTGCAGTCGTTTGGTGGCCTGTCAGAAACCGAGGAACGAGGTTAGCAAATGCCTTAATTAAAAAAATAAACATACTCATAAGCCAAATGCGAGCCGCGACCCAGAATGTGGGAGGAAGCATTTTTCTGACTTGGGTTTTTTGGTTACTTTTTTTGCCAAGACACCGTAGATTCATGAACACCTTTAAAAACAAACATAAACAAGTGAATAAAAAAAGTAACTAGGAGTTATAGAGGGCAAAGCCCTCTAATTGAAGAGTTTTTAAGGCTTAATATTTTCCTCTGCTTTAAGAGTAATCCTGAATGTAGTTCCCTTGTTGTGCGCTGATTCTTTAACCATAATATGGCCTTTGTGGTAATTTTCGATAATGCGTTTTACAAATGAAAGCCCTAAGCCCCAACCTCTTTTTTTGGTAGTAAAACCCGGTTTGAAAATAGATTTGAATCGATTGGCTGGAACACCTTTTCCGGTATCTGCAATGTCAATAATTAAATTGTGACCCTTTTGTTCAATACTAAATGTTATGAAGCCAACCCCTTCCATCGCGTCAATTGCATTTTTAGTAAGATTTTCAATGGCCCATGCAAATAGATAAGGGTTCATATTTATAAGGACAGGTTTTGATAAATGGTTTTTAACTGTAAACACGACTAATTTCGAAGTTCTATCTTTAAGGTAATTAATGGATGTTTCAAGTTCTTTAACAATATCCAAAGGTTCAAGTTTTGGGTCAGAGCCAATTTTTGAAAATCGTTCAGTTATTATTTCTAGGCGGTTCACATCCTTTTCCATTTCATTCAGCAATTCCTTATTACTACCGGGCTCATCTCTACTTATTTCGATCCATGCCATGAGTGATGATAGAGGAGTTCCTAACTGATGTGCAGTTTCTTTACTCATTCCTACCCATACGAGATTTTGCTCTGACCGTCGTGAATAGCTAAAAGCCAGATAACTAATTATTAAAAAAAATGAAATTATAATGAGTTGAACGAACGGATAATATTTCAAACGGGTTAGTATTTCTGAGTCTAAATAAAAAACCTTAACCTTTTGTCCTTCATAATAATTAAGCACAATTGGCTCGTGTGCTGATTTCATTTTTTCTAACGATTTAATGATATAATCATTATTTCGGGCTGCTTTGGCTGAATCTAGATTTCGCCAACTAGTAACGTTTTCACTTTCATCGGTTAGTATTACTGGGATCGTCGTGTTTTGACTCACTATTTCTAAAAGGAAGGTAAGATCTACAGAAAAATCACTCGATGCCAATAGTGCTGTGGCTTTGGCCCAAGTTTTGATTTTTAATTTTTCTTCCTTTTCCATCTTTTTAGCTAAGTTGTTGGTATACCAAAGTGATAGAATACCAATTAATATAGCTAGTGAAAGGAGCACAGGTTTTATAATCCGGTTAAAACGGTAGGAGTTCATTGGGTGTTTCAAAAATAACTTTTTATTATTTTACCATTGTGTAGTTATGTGTAATGGATATCTTTTTCTTTTCGTTTTTAATTTTAAAAAAAAGCTTAAACGCCCTGCACGTGTAAATATTTGTAGAAATTTCTTTTATAAAAAATGGTAATTTTACCAACCAAAAGCAGTTATGCAACTATCTTTTAACTACAACGGAATTTTATATGGTTTTAATACTTTATACCCTTTAGATATTTCATTGGGAGTGAGGCATGATGGATTAGGAACCAATTGTTTTTATACAGACCGCCCAATATTTAAGCCCTATCAATCCGGGGATTTTATTGGTAATGTGGCACAAGGCGGAGCTTGCAATGTGGATGTAATACATTTTACACCTCATGGTAATGGCACTCATACAGAGTGTATTGGGCATATTACAGCAGAACAACAATCTATAACTGAGGCATTGCCACAAGGGATAATGGTAGCTAAATTAATTACCGTAAACCATGAAATAGTAGGGGAGGACTTGGTAATAAATTTAAAACATTTGCCGTCACTAGAAGGTGAAAATGGGTTGGAAGCCATAATTATAAGAACCCTTCCCAATTCGGATTCAAAAAAAACAGTAGATTATTCAGGAGAAAATCCTGCTTATTTTTCTCCTCAAGCTTTGCAATATTTAAAAGAACAGGGAATAAAACATTTGCTTTGCGATATTCCGTCGGTAGATAGAGAAGATGATGGTGGAAAATTATTGGCTCATAAAGCTTTTTTTGGAGTTCCGGAATCGCCAAGAATGGATGCAACTATTACTGAGTTAATATACGTTAATGATTCTATTGAAGATGGATTGTATCTGCTCGATATTCAAATTGCTTCGTTTCAGTCGGATGCCAGCCCAAGCAGGCCTTTGCTTTATAGATTAGAGAAGTAAGTATAAGTTATAATTCTTTCAGTAAAACTAAATGCCTTTAAAATTTAATAAAGAACAATTTTACTTTCTAATTTCAGCTTTGGTGAGCTGGGTCATTAATTGTATTCAGTCTAAAAAACCAATTCAATCTATTCTGGTTATTAAATGGGATGAAATTGGGGATATGGTTTATGCGATTCCTGTTTTTGAACATTTAAAGAATCAATATTCAGAGGTTCCAATTACTTTGCTTTGCAAATCATTTGTAAAACCCCTGGTTCAGTTTAACCCTGCCATTTCAAGCATTATTCATGAAATTCCTGCTAATAGTAAATTTGATTTAATAGTCGAATTAAGAGGAAATTGGGGTACTTTAAAGTATGCCCTTAGCAAAATGCCTTACAAACGACTAGACAGAGGCACAACGCGGCTTAATAATAAATTAAATGGTGGCCAAAAGCACGAACTGATTACAAATTTTGAGGTTATTGAATCCTTGTTGCCTAAAGGAACAACGCCTTCAGTTCCTAAAATAAATTGCAATGAAAATTCTAAAGCATTTGTCGACGAATTTATTGTAGAGAAAAAGATTCAAAATTTCGCGGTAATTCATTGCGGCGCAAGGAGAATACTGAGACAATGGCCGGTTGAGAATTTTGCAAGTCTTATAAAAATTTTAAAAGAAAAATATAAACTTCAAATAGTATTTGCCGGAACGGAAGAAGACGAATCTGTAATTAACCAAATTATAGAACTTTCAAAAATAGAGGCTTTCATTTGTACCCGAAATTTTTCGTTATTGCATTTTGCATCGTTAGTTCAACGAGCAAAATTGTTTGTAGGCAATGAAAGTGGTCCTTTGCACATTGCTGCGGTTATGGGTACTCCATTGGTTGGAATCTATGGTCCAGGTGTGCCAGGTATTTTCTATCCTATTGGTGAAAAATCAAGAGTGGTTCATCATATTTTAGATTGTAACCCTTGCGATCAAATCCATTGTGTTCGCCCTGAAAATCCGTGTATCAATTTAGCATCATTAATGGAGGTGGAACAAAACATTTCTCAGATATTAACTATTTGAAATGTCCATCGATGGACATTTCAAATAAAAATGGATATTACATATGACAATTGACTAAAAATAGACATAAATTACATATGATATACCAAGTTTGAAGGGTTACTTTTGAAGGATAATTCAAAAATAAATATTAATTATATGAAAACATTTATAGTAGTACCGCTAACCCTGATTGTATTTACTATTGGCTGTATAAGCAAACCTAAGGTTAAATCAAAAGTAGAAAAGAAAATAAAAACAATGGAGATAATGGATTCAACAAAATGGGACACGGCCACTTTTGGTGCCGGCTGTTTTTGGTGTGTGGAAGCAATTTTTCAGGAAGTACAAGGTGTCAAAAGTGTAAAATCTGGCTATGCTGGTGGTTTTAAAGAAAACCCTACTTATGATGAAATTTGTAGTGGCAAAACGGGTCATGTAGAGGTTACTCAATTAATTTATGATCCTGCAATTACCACTTTTAAAGAATTACTAGAAGTGTTTTGGGAAATACATGACCCCACAAGTCATGATAAGCAAGGTAATGATGTTGGGCCGCAATATCGAAGTGCTGTTTTCTATCACAACCTGCAGCAAAAGGAAGAAGCGGAGTTTTATAAAAATAAGCTAAATGAAGAAAAGGCATTTGCTAAACCAGTTGTTACTCAAATTGCACCAATGACGGCATTTTACAAAGCTGAAGACTACCACCAAGACTATTATAAAAACAATGCCGACCAAACCTATTGTGTTTATATTATTCGCCCCAAGTTAGATAAATTTAGAAAAGCATTTAAAAGTAAATTGAAGTAAAACATGTTTAATAATTACCAATTTTCAGTGAGTGAACGATTTTTAAAATACGTTCAAATAGATACCCAATCCGATCCTGAATCCCCAACTTGTCCTTCCACCGAAAAGCAAAAAAACCTTGGAAGAGTATTGGTTGAAGAGCTTTTAACAATCGGTATTGCCGATGCACACCTAGATGAACATGGTTACGTATATGCCACCATTGAGGCCAATACCAGCAAGAATATTCCGGTAATATGCTTTTGTTCGCACATGGATACCTCGCCCGATTGCAGTGGCAAGGATGTGAAACCCATCGTTCATAATAATTATTTCGGAGGAATTATTAAATTTCCACAAGATTCCACAATTTCACTAGACCCCATTGCCCATCCTGATCTAAAAAATCAAATTGGAAATGATATCATTACGGCTGATGGCACCACACTATTAGGAGCCGATAATAAAGCAGGATTAGCTGAAATTATGGATGCAGTGGCTTATCTAATGCAACATCCAGAAGTAAAGCATGGGAAAATTCGCATCCTTTTTACCCCAGATGAAGAAATAGGACGCGGAGTTGATAACGTAGATATTAAAAAATTAGGGGCTGATTTTGGATACACTATGGACGGGGAATCTGCCGGCCATATTGAAGATGAAACCTTTAGTGCTGATGGAGCGGCGCTTACAATTAAAGGAGTTTCCACTCATCCTGGCTTTGCCAAAGGTAAAATGGAGAGTGCCATAAAAATTGCGTCAGATATTGTTTCAGCATTGCCCAAAGATCGACTTTCGCCGGAGACTACAGAAAAAAAGCAGGGCTTTGTACATCCTACTTCTATAAGTGGGCATATTGAAGAAGCGGTTGTTAAATTTATTATCCGCGGTTTTGATAATGCTACTTTATTAGATAATGCCAACGAGATACGAAGAGTAGCTGACAATATTTTATTAAATTACCCCAATTCATCCTATAATCTTGAAACCTTTGAGCAATACCGAAACATGAAGGAAGTCTTGGTAAAGCATCCGCATGTGGTGGATTATGCTATGGAAGCCATTAAGCGCACAGGATTAACCCCATTAACAGAAAGTATAAGAGGAGGAACCGATGGCTCAAGGCTTTCGTTTATGGGGCTTCCATGTCCAAATATCTTTGCTGGCGAACATGCTTTCCATTCTAAATTAGAATGGGTGTCGGTGCAAGACATGCAAAAAGCTGTAGAAACTATCGTGCATTTGTGCATGGTTTGGGAGGAGAAAAGTTGATTTAAAAAACCTTTTTTTAAAACCTAAAAAATGATAAATTTGCAGCACTAAAAAAAATATCAATGGGAAAAGGCGATAAAAAATCAGCAAAAGGTAAAAGAGTCATGGGATCTTATGGTAATACCCGTCCACGGGTTTCCAATTTGCCTAAAAAAAACGTAGCAGCGAAAGAAACTAAGTAAACATAAATTTATAGTTTGCATTTAAAAGACTCTTAATGGGTCTTTTTTTATGGTTGAAGTCTTTGGTAAGCCCAATTGCCATCTGAAAATTTATATTCAATTCTATCGTGCAATCGGTTAGCCCGGCCTTGCCAAAACTCAATTAGATGAGGTTTAATTAAATACCCTCCCCAATGCTCCGGCCTAATAATAGGATTGGTAATATCAAATGTAGATAATCGTTTGTTTAATTCTTCACGGCTACCTATTGGTTTACTTTGGTTACTAATAATAGCACCTATCTTACTACCATCTGGCCTTGAATTAAAATAGTCTATAGATTCTTGTTCACTAACTTTAATGGCTATGCCTTCTATCCTCACTTGTTTTTCCATTTCTAACCATAAAAAATTAAGACAAATATTTGGGTTATTTTCTATCTCAATGCCTTTGTCACTTAGATAATTAGTATAAAAAACAAATCCATTTTTTGAATAATCTTTTAACAATACCACTCTTGAACGAGGCTTATTATCCTTATCCACTGTACCCAAAACCATCGCATTGGGTTCTTTTACTCCGGAGGATAGTGATAATTGAAACCAGGCATCAAATAGGTCTATAGGGTGGGGTGGAATATCTTTTTCAAGCAACTGACCTTTGCTGTAGTTTTCTCTTAAATTTTTAATAGATAACATAGTTTTTGATGTTACAAAAATAATAAAGGCCGGATGAAAGTCCGGCCTTTATTGATATATTTAAAAGAATAATATATTACTTAATAATATTCATTTTAGCAGTGATTCTTTCACCTGACTGTTTAACTATTTCTATGGTATAAAGACCATTTGAAAGTTCACTATACGATAGGGGGTGATTTTTATTGCCCACTAAATTACTGGTAGCAACTGCTCTTCCTATTATGTCAAGAATATTAAGAGTAAAGGTTTCGGAAGGTGAAACAGTTGAAACCTGTATATTGAAGATCCCGTTGTTAGGGTTAGGGAAGAACGAAATTCCCGTTGCAGCATCAGCTGATTTTACGCCTAGATGATATACAGTTACAAATTGACTTGAATCCACACAGTCACAACCATCAACAGTTTTCATAAATACTCTTACACGGTATTTTCCATCGGTTTGGAAAATGAATTTTGGACTTGGCAGGTTGCTGCTTCCTCCACCTTCAAAACTCCATTGGTAGAAAGGATAACTGGTATTGGCTGGAGTGAAAGTATATTCAAAACCACCTGTACCTGAAGATTTAGCAGTAAATCCGCAAATAGGGGCTTCCTTAACATTTACAGGTAATGTCGTTACATCTTCACATCCCCCAACATTTATGGCCGTTAGAGTTACATTGTAAGTTTGTGTAATTGTTCCTTTATATTTTTTAATTGGAGAAAATATTAAGCTACTATCACCATCCCCAAATTTCCATTTGTAGTTAATAAGTCCGCTACCTTTAGTCTTGTTTGTAAAAATTACATCATTCCCTGCACATGCATCCAACGCTTCAAAAGCTGAAATTGGTTGTGGCAATACAGTTATCGTTTTTTCGATAGTAGTACTGCATCCGTTATTTCCGGCTGCAATTAACTTAACTGAATGGGTTCCCAAATTTGGATAATTATGTTGAGGGTTTTTATTATTTGAAATGTTGCTACCATCCCCAAAATCCCATGAATAACTCGTAAGAACGCCAGCTGGTTCGTAACTACTATTGTTAAATACCACTGGTTTAATATTACATACTGGTCCATTAGTAAATGAGGCTTCAGGGGATGGCACTATATTAATAGTCTTTATCATTGAATCGGTGCAACCAAATTGGCTTGTAGCAATATATTTAATTGTTTTAGCACCCGATGAAGTGTAAACATGTGTAGGATGAACTTCATTATTAACTCCACCGTCACCAAAGATCCAATGGTTTCCAAAATTGTCTTGTAAGCCTATCGTAGTAAGGTTATTAAAAGTAATATCAGAATTACTGCAACTACCACTCATGGTAAAGTTAGCAACAGGACGAATAAATTGATTCGCTTTTTTGCTCAACGTGCTTCTGCATCCGTTAGAGTTAGCACTAAGTGTAACAATATATCCGCCCGCGGCGGCATACTTGTATTTTGGACTTTTTTTAATGCTTGTTTTTCCATCCCCAAATTCCCATTTATAAGCAATCGTTCCTGCACTAATTGATGTCGAATTAACAAAGCTCAAACTATCACCCATACAGGCATTAATAACTTTAAAGGAGATTTTTGGAATTTCAGTTACAATTACCTGTATTGTTTTTGTTGTCACATAGCCGTAAGGTATTGATGTACTCTTTAAGGAGACGTCATATGAACCATACGTTGGAAAAGTAAATACTACATCTGAAGTAACGGCGGTATCAGCCGGGTTTCCTGTATTAAAATCCCATTTAAACATTGAGTAACCGGAAGATATTTTACTTAGATTATTGAATAAAACGGCATCCCCATCACATACTGGTTGATTAAATTTAAAATCAGTAACTGGGCGTGGGGCAACAAAAATATAACGAGTCAAAGTGGAGTCGCAATACCAAGGGCCTAAATCCCTTAAAGAGATAGTCATAATAATTGTGGAATCTGTTAATAGTGAATCGGCATTAAAAGTGATTTTTCCATTAGTAGAACTCGGGGCTGAATAAGAATAATAAGGCGTAGGATTTAGTACTCTACCACTTTTAGTTCTTAAGGTTAAACCGCTGGTTATCCACTTAGAGCCGTATCCAGAATTCGTATAGCCTTTTGGAGGAGCTATTTCATAAGTTAATACATCTTTTGCTGCTACTATATCAGGGCTTGCAGATGTTCCGCTGGTGGTGGCTTGAGGAGAATTAAACGGGGTTCCTTTTATAAAGGCACCACCATAAGGGCTAGGTTTTACGGTAGCCGTTACGGCTACTCTTGGGCCTGAACACAATGTACGATAATAAATATTACCACACCAAGTATAAGGAGAGGCAATGCCACCAAATGAATTTGTTATTCCGCATCCACCTACTAATGACATATCACCATTTGAAAAACTAAGTGCCCCTGCATTAAAAACTATACCATCACTAATTTGAACATATACACCATAGGAGCCAGCAGGCATGGTGTAACCTCCCATGCTAAAAGTTGTAGGTTTGCCAATTCCTTTGGCCTGAATACTACTTACTGTTCTTATAAGTGTCCATGCGGCTGAATTAGTTTCGTAGCCTGAATACGTTCCAGTTTTTGCATAGACATTAATTGTACTTAAAACGTTAACGTGATTTACATTTACAGATAAGGAATCTATAACCAATGTTTTATTGTTTTTTAAATCAAACATATTGCCACTTTGTATATTTCCAAACCAATATGCACTTGCTGGGATACCCGTTGTCAACATTTTTGTTGAACCTAATCTAGCCGATTCAACGTAGTAAGTTGTGCTTCCAACATACAAGAAAGGTGTATTGTAAATTGAATCTATAGCAAGCACATTTGTACTTGTATTTGAATTATACCACATTGCACTTGTATTCGAAGGTACACCTGCATTTAAACGAACTGAACCTTGACCACATTTTATTACATCTTTTGGCTTTGGGGCTGCAGGAGATCCGCTAATACTCATATTCATTTTAGCCGTATCGTTTTTGTAAACGGTATCAGCCGACCACCTTGCCCATGATTTAAGATATAAAGTGCCGCTCATTGTGGTAGTGTTTAAATTTCCCATTACTACCGTATCGGATACTCCTGATTTAAGGGCACGGTTAAACACCTTTGTATAGGTGCCTGACCCCGATCCAGTTAAAGTAGCTTTAACAGATATATTTGAGCTAGCAGCAATGTCGGTAGTTCCATAATTAGTAATAGTTACAATTAATGGTTCTGAGGTATTACCGCAAGGGTTAGAATTAGAGTTCGGATTATAAAAAGATGAAATTCCGGCATCTTTTGCCGCTGAAGGACCAAATATTTTTATTTCTCTATGATTTGGATTACTGCTACCTGCCACATTATTGAGTCTTAAGATAGTGGTTGAAATTGGGGAGAAAGTAATAGAATCTGAGAGTTTTGAACTATTATAGCTAGTAATTGTAACAAAAGAACTTCCATTCCAATATTGTACATCACAAGTAATCATGGGGCGGTCGTCTTTCAAAAAGACAAGTTTACTAACACTTTTGGCTGATGTCCAGGTAAAATCAATATACCCATTAGTAGATACCCAACCCCAAATGCCGGAACCATACCCATTGTCAACTCCATCATTGTAGAGCGCCGGTCCGTAGGCTCCTGACCCACCCCCCGAATGAGTTGCAGTGGCGGATAGAGCAATGTTGGTTTGTGCTGAAGATTTTTGAGATACCCCAAAAAAAGAAATGCAAATGAATGCTAGATTTAAAAATAGTTGACTACTTTTTTTAGAAAGAACGTAATTGATTTTCATGATTTATACCATTATATTTTTTCAAATGTAACGTATAAAAGGACATATAACTCTTTTATTTAAAAATATATGGAATAATTAAAAAAAAAGAAATTTATGAATAAAGCTCAATTATCGGCTTGGCCGCATTTTGTTCATTGATTTTATCATTTTACGCATTTCCTCGTATTGCTTCATTAATTTATTAACTTCAATAATGGTATTACCGCTTCCTGCGGCTATTCTTTTTTTGCGATTGCCATCAATTATTTCTGGATTTTGCCTTTCTTTTATCGTCATGGATTGTATCATAGCTTCAATGTGCTTAAAAGAATCATCAGATATATCAACGTCTTTCATGGCTTTACCTACGCCAGGTATCATTCCCATAAGATCTTTAAGATTTCCCATTTTTTTAATTTGGCTGATCTGTTTCATGAAATCTTCAAAATTAAATTCATTCTTGCGCAAACGCTTGTCCATGCGTTCTGCTTCTTCTGCATTATAGGTAAGCTGAGCTTTTTCAACCAAGGATACAATATCACCCATGCCTAAAATGCGACTTGCCATCCTATCTGGATAAAATACATCTAGGGCCTCAGGCTTTTCGCCCATGCTTACAAATTTGATCGGTTTATTTACAACAGATTTGATTGATAAAGCCGCACCACCTCTTGTATCACCATCTAATTTTGTAAGTACCACTCCATCAAAATCTAATCGGTCGTTAAAGGCTTTTGCTGTATTAACAGCATCTTGCCCAGTCATACTATCTACCACAAACAAGGTTTCTGAAGGGTTTACCGCACTTTTAATTTCGGCTATTTCCTTCATCATTTCCTCATCTATACTCAAACGGCCGGCGGTATCAATGATAACAACGTCATGTGATAAAATTTTGGCTTGCTTTATTCCATTTGTCGCAATTTGTCGTGGGTCCTTATTGTTGTCTTCAAAATATACAGGAACTCCAACTAATTGACCTAAAACTTTTATTTGCTCGATAGCCGCTGGGCGATAAACGTCGCATGCAATGATGTATGGACTTTTTCCTTTTGATTTTAAATGGTGGGCAAGTTTACCGGTGAAAGTAGTTTTACCTGAACCTTGCAAACCTGCAATAAGTATAACTGCCGGACTTCCTTTAATATTGATATCAGTTTTACTGCCCCCCAATAATTCAACCATTTCATCGTGCACAATTTTGGTCATTAATTGGCCAGGTGAAATACTGGTCAACACATTTTGACCAAGTGCTTTGTCTTTTATACCAGCGGTAAAATCTTTAGCAATTTTAAAACTTACGTCGGCATCTAATAATGCACGGCGAATTTCTTTTACGGTTTCTGCAACGTTTATTTCAGTAATTTTCCCTTGACCTTTAAGGGTTTTGATGGCTTTTTCTAATCGAAGGCTAAGATTTTCGAACATGGCCGCAAATATACTTTTGCCAAAAAGATATTGCTATGATTTTTTATAGCTGTTTTTTGATTTTATGGTCTTCTCATAATCCGAATTATTCATCCTATAAAAAACTTGAAAAACAAATAGTAATTGGTCTAAAATTATCGAATTATAGTAATTAAGCCTTTAATATAATAGCTGCGATAATCGGCTCCAAGTGCTTTTAAATGGTAAATGTAAACGCCTTCTTGAACCATTTTGCCTTTATACATTCCATCCCATTCTTCATCAAGATTAATACTCTCAAATACAATTTCACCATAGAGATTATAAATTCTTAGACTAAAATTTCGTCCTAAGATAGCAGTGTGGTTATAAACAAATAATGATTTTGCTCCTATTTTATCGTTAATGCCATCGGAATTAGGCGAAAAAGCATTTGCAAAATAAAGAGTAGATGGTGAGATTAGACATGTGATATTTGAGTAACTTGAATCTATTCCATCGCCTGAAATTGCCAAAATTCTATAGCAATACGGTCCATGAATTATTTCACTTTGTTGAGAGTGTTGAAATATGCTATCTGAATTTGTAGCGCTGTAAATGGTCGAAAACTGGTTGTCTTTTTCAATTTGTATGGAATAGCTTTTTACTCCTGATTTCCATGATTTATATGTATTCCAATTCAGATTTGATTTATAATCATTAGAGGTTCCCGTCAAAAGAATTGATTTTCCTTTACGAAAGGACTCACTGCTGTTCTCGCAAAGGTCTGTTTCTGTTAATTTATATAAATAGGTGTGTTGGTCGGTACTTACTTTACTGTCAATGTATGAATTGTATGGTAATTTAATGCTAATCGTTTTTGAGGATTCAATACATGTGCGATATAATGTGTAATAATTAAAAATACTATTGGAAGATGCCTCCCATCTAATTTGTATGGCATTTGAATTAAGAACAGACACATTATTAATATTGGAATAGGTAGTTGGATAAATAAATTGAGGTGAACTTTTAGACGTATTACTTGTGGATGAAAGGTCATTGTAATTGGCAACTATGTAATATGAATATTCAATATTACATAGCCCTGAATCTAACCAGATATATGTTTTTGAAGGCAGGGTTTTTATTAATGAATAATTAATGTCATTTTGTTTTTTGCGATACACCAAATAATTTGTAATGGCAGGCCATCCAATATAAGGAGTCCAAATAAGTTGATTTGTAAATGCCTTATTACTTATAACTTTTAAAAAAATAGTGCAGTGTTTATTACTAGTTAAACTTTCATATCCGCATACATCGCTTATGGACCTATCAATACATATTGAATCATAATTTGCAGGTAATAGGTTATTAAATTGTATCTCAGATTTTGAGGTACTTGTATAGATAAGATTATTTTTAAAAAAGAAGTTACTCACTATGTATCGGTAATAATTTGTAGGGTAGGAAACTATATTTACCGAGTTATCCAAATTTACACTCACCATTTTAAGGGGTTCAATGGGGATCGATGCTGGATCAGAAATACTTAAGTTTTGCAATAAACTACTTTGACATCCATTTTGATCGGTTATAGCGAGCACTACCGATGCAATTCCAATGTTATTAAAACTATGTTTACAATTATTAGTATTAAACAAAACGGGGGTTAAAGGATTTTTAATTTTCCAATTGTATGCGATCAAAGGAAATTCAGAGGTAGAGAGGTTTTTAAAATTAACAGGTTTTAATAAACAAAGTGTATCGGTTAAAATAAAATTTGCGATGGGATTAGGGTTAACCTTGATTTTTAAGATAGCTGTGTCCGTGCATTTTCTGAAGTTTTTAACAATTAAGCTGAGTTGATAATTCCCTTTTTTATCCAGTTTTAATGAATCCGATTTTAATAAGGTTTTGCCTAAACCATCAAAAATATAAAAATCGGAATTTGTAACATTCACTGTTTTATTAATAATTTTGATGGTCTCATTTGCACAAACTATAGTGTCGTTTAATATAAAACGTGCCTTTGGGTTGGCATTTACCACTATTGTATCCTTACTTTCAAACGCCGCAACACACCCCAAAATATCGACAGAATATAATTTAGGTAGATACGTTTCAAAGTCTAAATTTGGATTAGAAATAGTATAGGTGTGATTGCCTGCCACGCTATCATTTGCAGTGTTATCTCCATAGCTAATATAATATTTGAATATATTAATACTCTTGTCGATGATTTTAACATTTAAAGGAGTGCATCCGACAAAATTTTGTAATGAGAAATCAGGCACGGGCCCAATTATTTTCATGTAGTTTGGTTTTGTAACAGTATCACTACATCCTTCCTTACTTTTTGCGATCAGTGATATTGTATATCCTTTTTCTGAATCCGTATTTTTCTTATAAATATTTCCTACTAATGGGACACTGGATGAAATTTTAGTTCCATCCCCAAAATTCCAAATTAAGGAATCGGCATTGGTCGAGTGTGAAATGAACTTTGCGTAAACTGGTGCACATTTCATTACAGTTTGCAAAGCATCAAACTCTGCTTTTACTTCGATAGATTGAATAGTTTTATATATTGTATCAAAACAAGTATTGAATTTATGAATTGCTAATCCGATGGTTTGAAATCCTGCCACAGGAAATTTAGCATTTATTTCGGAGTTATCTAATGGGTCATTAGAAAAAGTATTTAAATTTAAAATCCAATGAATTCCTGATGGCTTTAAGTATGAATTGTTCTTTAATTGAATGGTTTGGTTGAAACAAACAGTGGCATCAGAAATTGTGAAATCAGCTTTTATCCCTGCATAAATAATTTTAGAAATTATTTTTTGAGAACATGCTAAACTATTTACTATTTCAGACTCAATTTGATATTCTCCTGCGGTAGTAAAAATATATTCTGGATGGTTTGTCGTGTCGTAATTAATAGTAACTCCACTATTAGGAGAAGCAGTCCATTTATAGAGAATGGTGTTACTTAAACTTCCAAAATGGACATTTTCACTGATTTTTATATTGGGTTTTACCGTAAATGGTAAACAGCCATTTGTGGTATCCACATGCATTTCTGCATTTATACCATTAGCATTTAATAGCTGATTATTAACAATACTATCGCGACATCCCGTATTTATTTGGTGAACAAATTTAAAATCATATTGTCCTGCTTTATTCAATAATTCATTAAATGTGGCCGATTCCTTATAAATTTCCGTGCCATCTAATTTGTTCTTCAAATACCAAAAATATCTGAAATTAGCATTGGAAGGAGAGGAGTTGCCAATGGCATGTAAAATATCATTTTTACAAATAATATTTTGGACTAAATCAAAATGTATTATTGGTTTAACAATTTCAATAAAATTATCTTTTTGTAAGGAATCTTTGCACCCTACACCGTTATCTGCAATCATTTTTACCTTATAAATTCCTGCAGCCGCATAAGAAAATGAAGGATTAGAGTTGGTAGAATATCCTAAAATATTAGTAGTGTCTTTGTCATAAAATATCCATTTATAGTGATTTAATGCTTGATAAGAACTTGCAGGAGTTTTTTGAATAAACTGTATGGATTGGTTAACACAACCTACCTTAAATGCAGCATCAAATTCAGGAGCTATTTTTTTATTTGAAATATAATGATTGCTAGAAAAACTATCAATGCATCCATTAGAATGCGTAGCTGTTAGGGTCACAGAAAATAACCCTGCATTAGTTAATTTAAACGAATCATTCACCGAGTTAGAAAAGTGAACCAACGTTGAATTTTCAAAAATTTCCCAGTTATAAAAAATACTTCCCGGGTCTGATGATTTGGAGAGATTAGTGAAGTGAATGGTGTGAGGAAGTTTACAATGATAATTATCAGTTGAAACAAAACCCGCAGTTACATCTTTTACCCTAATCACATTTATTAAACTGTGTGAGGCTAAACATCCGTTATGATTATAATTTAAGGATACATCGTATGTTCCGATGGCATTATAGGTTGCATAATTGGTGTATTTGTCGGGCTGGATAAGATTAGAAGTCCCGCTTATGGTCCAATTTAAAGTTCCAAGCAATGTTTTATCTAGGTTTTCTATGGTAATTGTTTTTCCAATGCAAACAGATGTATCCGAAAGTTTTAATGAAAGAATTACAGGATTTCCATATGACTGAAAGTTGGGTTTTATAACCCTATAATCACAGCCATTGGAAGTTTTTATTTCCAAACTAGGTGAAAAAATACCCGAAGTAAAATAATTTACATTAAGAGGATTTTGACTTAGTTGTTTAAATGGTTGTCCGCCTGGAAAATTCCAAATAAATGAATCTATCGAAATTCCAAACGTATTTATTTTTGGGATAAATTTAACAGTATTATTTATGCAACCGGAAGTAATATCAGCTGAAAAATCAATTACAGGTTTGTTGTATATTACAATTGCTGTATCAAATTCTTTAATTCCAATACAACCTTTGTTATCTTCTACTACCATTGATATTTTTTTAATCCCCACTGATTTGTAGGTATGGTAAAATTTTGCCTGTGTGTTGTAATAATATAAACCATCCGTGGCCCAAGTTCTCTTCACTGAACCCATAGTTAGGTCAGTCAAGGTGACAGAATCAGCCCCATCACATAATAGTTTTCTGGAAATATTTAATACAGGAATAGGAACGGGATAAACTTCTACAAAATCAGTTTTGTTAAATTCGCAATATCCCCCGTTCTGCAAATTAATTTTAATAATTAATGAAATTTTTCCTGGATTATCAATAAAGGCATAAAAGGTATCATTGCCATTTTGCTTCCCGTGTCCAAAATCCCATAATACCGATGAGCCAGAAGGAACATTTTTTAACACCCATTTGAATTGTGCAGGTTGACATAACGTATAATTGTCAGAAACTAATTCAATCGCACCGCATTGTGCTTTACTGTTTTTATTAAAAATAAATAAAATAGCGATGATGAATATCGGTTTAATGAAATTAGTTAGTGTCATTGCATGATAAGATGAATTCTTGTCAAATAATGTTACCGGATTCTTAAAATTAATTGTCTTAATTATGTCTTTTAAAAAATAAGGATGTACCCCGAACCTTAAATATTTAACCATTGTAAATACAAAAGGCTTTATTTTCTTAACATAATTTGAATATTTCAGGAATATTTTTTCGAGAAAAAAATTAAAAAGACAACACAACACATCACGCACGATAATAGGGGTTAATAGGTATACAAAGGTATTATCTTGAGTATGAAAGTATAGAAGTTTAATTATGATTTATATCAGATATTTTTAAATATATTTTTGAAAATGAATGAATTAACTATTTCTGTCTTTCAGATTTGGAAGTATAAATTAAGTTTTATTAAATGCAATTGTTTTACTCCGGATCTGGCGGTATGTTTTTTTTAAAGTTATAATTAAGTAGTTCTCCTATTTTAAAAATAATTATCAATAAAACTTTAATACTTTCGCAGGCTCAGATATATATTAACGTAAAAATGAAAAGAAAATATTTTAACTTTTTGAAAAAAATGGGAAGTTTTTTAACTCTTGTTTTGTTGTTGTCAAATTGTAAACAAGCTGACAATTCAAAAAAACTATTAGCTCAGGCACTAAAAAATAAAGACTTTGCTACCGCGGCATTTGCTTATAATAATTTATTATTGAATGATACCGCAAATTTGGAGTGGAAAGACTCATTGGCTCGCATTTATATTCATTCGGGAAACTTTGAAGGTGGAGTGAGATTAGGCGAGCAAGTATTATTAAAGCAGCCTAAAAATTTAAAATTATTAGAATTGGTGGGTATAGGAAACGGAAGACTTAATAATATTGAAAAGTCAATTATCAATTTTAATACATTATTTGCTGCATCTCAAGATTATACTTACTTATATAAAATAGCCGGGATGTGTTTTGATAGTGAAAAATATAATGAGGCGGATAGTTTGGCGGATATTATGATTGCCAAGGCAGATACTACCAAAAAAATAGTAGTTCAGTTGCCAAGTGGTGAAAGTCAATCGGTGCCAATATTAGCAGCGTGTTATAATATGAAAGGTGCTATTTTAGCTGAATTAGCTGATAGAACAGGAAATGTAGAGCACATAAAAAATGCCGTTCCCTATTTTCAGAAAGCTTTAAAAATTTACCCTGAGTTTTCTTTTCCTCGATTGTACCTTGAGCGGATAGCTCAATATATGCAGCAAGGCCAAGGTAAGTAGTCGTGTTAAGGTTTCCAAGGAATATCCTCTCCGTTTTGTTTTAGAGTGATATACCTCGATAAAACAAATAAATGATCAGAAAGTCGATTTAAATATTTTATAATAATTTCCTCTACTTTTTCATTAAGCGAAAGCTCAACCACACAGCGTTCGGCACGGCGGCAAACGGTTCGGGCTATGTGGCAATAGCTGTTTTGCAATGAACTTCCAGGTAAAATAAAAGTCATTAATGGAGGCAAATCATTCTCCATTCTGTCGATGTCTTTTTCTAATATATCAATATCCGAATCCAAAATTTCAGGAAGTTTCATTCTGCCTTTCTCGGGATGAGAGGCCAAATGAGAACCAATCGTAAAAAGCATATCCTGTATTTTTTGAAATAATTCAGGATTAGAGATTTCATCAATGTTTCTAAGAACTCCAATCCAGGAATTTAGTTCATCAACTGTTCCATAGGCTTCAATTCTAAGGTTCGATTTTTTTACTCTTACCCCGCCAATTAGTGAAGTTTCGCCTTTGTCACCCGTTTTTGTGTAAATCTTCATGTAATTCTTATCGAGTACACTTAATAATTAAAATAACAATGGCCACAAGAAACATGGCGATAGATAACTTATTAATGCCATGCATAGCTCTTAGATACGAGTTTCCCTTTGCTTCAGGGTTTTTTTTGAAGGTTATATAACTCCAGATTTTATTTAATATTTCCATTTTTTAAGTTAAAAGTTTAAAACTAAAAGTTTATCATTAGACATTACAAAAGGTCTCTCCCAATATCCTTTCGGTAATTCATTCCTTCAAAATTAATATTTTTAATGCTTGAATAACTTTTATCCAAAGCTTCATTCATCGTTTCACCAAACGAACTAACAGCTATCACTCTGCCGCCGTTGGATTGTAATATACCATCATTCATCTTTGTTCCAGCATGAAAAACAATGCTGTTAGTTACAGTTCCAATTTCAATGGTTTTTCCTTTTTCATAATCTCCGGGATAACCACCTGCCACCAGCATTACGGTTGTACAATACCGTTCATCCAATTTCGGAACTATTTCTGAAAAGGTTCCGTTTTTTGCTTTATTTATTATTTCGCTCAAGCTGTTTTTTAATCTGGGCAATACCACCTCGGTTTCAGGGTCGCCCATTCGGCAGTTGTATTCGATTACAAAAGGATTACCCTCCACATTTATCAACCCAAAAAATACAAAACCTCTATAATTTATAGCCTCTTTTTTCAATCCACTCATTGTTGGTTTAACAACCTGTTCTATCACTTTGTTTTTAAAAGTTTCATCCACAAAAGAAACCGGTGAAACAGCGCCCATTCCGCCCGTATTTGGTCCAGTATCTTTTTCGCCTATGCGCTTGTAATCCTTGGCTTCAGGCATCAATAGATAATCTTTTCCATCCGTAATGGCAAAAAACGAAACCTCTATTCCTGTTAAAAATTCTTCGATAACAATAGTGCTGCTAGCTTGTCCAAATTGCTCGTTCACCAACATATCGACCACCCAATTTTCAGCCTCGGCCAAGGTTTCAGGTATCACTACCCCTTTTCCAGCGGCCAATCCATCGGCTTTAATAACATAGGGCGGATTCATAGTTTTTAAAAATGCTTTCGCTTCTTTTTCTTGCCCTTTTATAAATGATTGATATTTGGCGGTAGGAATACCGTGTTTGGCCATAAATTTTTTGGCAAAATCCTTACTCCCTTCCAACATAGCACCAATTTTATCAGGGCCAAAAACATAAATATGCTTTAAATTTTCGTTGCTTTCAAAATAATTTTGGATGCCTGCCACCAGCGAATCTTCACCACCGGGCAATAAGGTATCAATTGAATTCTCAGTACAAAATTTACCAATGGCTTCAAAATCTAATATGGATAAATTTAAGTTGGTTCCGTATACTGCTGTTCCAGCATTTCCTGGAGTTATAAAAATATTTTCTTTGGGAAGTTCCTGAGCCAGTTTCCATGCAAAGGTGCATTCGCGGCCGCCAGACCCTAAAATTAAAATACGCATCATTGTGCCGCAAAAATAGATTTGAAAATTTGAAAATTTGGAGATTTGAAAATTAACTTTATATAAATAATAACTATTGTCTAAATAGAGGTAAGATTTTAAATCGCGGATGGGTAAGAAATAGTTTCAATTTAATTATATAAATTTATGCAACACTATTTTATAATTACAAGGTATGCTTACTCTAAACCCACAATTTATTAAAGATTCAAAAGGTAAAAAATCATTGGTTGTGCTTTCGGCAAAGGAATTTGAAAGTATTATGGAAGAGCTGGATGCCATTGAGGATGTGCGATTGTATGATGAGGCCAAGGCAAATGATACCGGAGAAAGAATTTTATTTTCTGAATATGTAAAAAACGGGAAAGAAAAAAATGCCTAAGTACTTTGTAATTTTAGCCAATTAAGCCCAAAGGCAATTGGATAAACTTCCGGACCCAATAGCTGAGCCAATTATTGATGCCATTGAAAAATTAGAGGAAAATCCCCGGCCTCACGGTTATATAAAACTTCAGGACAGAAAGGGATATCGTATAAGGGTTGGTAACTATCGTATCATTTATGATATTTTTGATACACAGTTAATAATTGAAATTATAACCCTAGGCCATCGCAAAGATATTTACGAATAAAATATGGGTTATAGTTGTGCCGATTTAAATTATTATAGAAAGCCGCCAAGTCAGCCCGCCACTTCACATCCCTAACGGGGCGAGACATTGGCTGGGAAGGTAGTTTTGGAGAGAGACTCGGGAGGGAAGAAAACATCAAATAAAGGAGAGATTGCAAAAAAAATAAAAAGACAAATTGATAAAGTTCTGAGTTTTTTATATGTCTCCATAATTCAGGTTTCTTTATCGGTTGGTGTCCCACCAACCGAAACCAAAGTTAAAAACATTCATCAGTGCAAACACCTCGAAACGTTGGCTGACATTGCGGAAATAAAATTTCGAAACCTTTTCGTTCTCTTTTGCTGTCATTACCAAGATTTAAAGGATGCTGATTACAACAGAAAAAGAGATGAATTAATACACTTTCTTTATCGGTTGGTGTCCCACCAACCGAAACCAAAGTTAAAAACATTCATCACTGCAAACACCTCGAAACGTCGGCTGACATTGCGGAAATAAAATTTCGAAACCTTTTCGTTCTCTTTTGCTGTCATTACCAAGATTTAAAGGATGCTAATTACCACGGTAAGAGGACAAATACACCCCGCTTGACTTTTTGACACTTCTAATCCAATTATTACCCCAACAATCCTGCAACTTTGCGCTAAGAACTCCAAACTTTCTACGATATTTGCCAAATTATTTTTTGGAACAAAATTTGAGTTAAAAACACACATGATAGCATCAATAGTAAAAAGCATTACCAACCTTTTTGGAAATAAATCGCAGCGAGACGTTAAAGACCTTTGGCCAATAGTAGCCGAAATAAACAAGCATTTTGATAGTTATGCCTCACTTAGTAATGACGAACTTAGAAATAAAACCGTTGAGTTTAAAAGTCGCATTGCCGATTATTTATCCGATATCGACCAACAAATAAATGCTTTAAAACACGAAGGAGATCATTTATTATCGGAAGATATTTCTCAAAAACAGGAAGTTTATGACAGAATAGATAAACTTGAAAAAGATAAAGACCAAATACTTGAAGAAATTTTAAAAGAACTATTGCCCGAAGCTTTTGCTTTGGTAAAAGAAACCAGTCGCCGATTTTCTGAAAATCCGGAGCTTATTGTTAGTGCCACCCAAAACGACAGAGAACTCGCCACCACTGAAGATTTTGTAGAAATAAGAGGAGATAAAGCCGTTTATAAAAATTCATGGGATGCTGCAGGACTTACTGTAAACTGGAACATGGTCCATTATGATGTGCAGTTGATTGGGGGTATGGTTTTACATTCCGGTAAAATATCGGAGATGGCTACAGGTGAAGGAAAAACGTTAGTTTCAACTTTGCCGGCTTACTTAAATGCCATCGGAGGAAGAGGTGTTCATATAGTAACAGTGAACGATTATTTGGCCCGACGTGACTGCGAATGGAATGGCCCCTTGTTTAAATTTCATGGCCTTGCGGTAGATTGTATTGATTATCATCAGCCCAATTCACCGGAAAGGCGCAAAGCCTATATGGCCGATATAACCTATGGTACCAATAACGAATTTGGCTTTGATTATCTAAGGGATAACATGTGCCATGACCCAGAGGAATTGGTCCAACGCAAACATCATTTTGCAATGGTGGATGAGGTGGATTCGGTATTGATTGACGATGCCAGAACCCCATTAATTATTTCAGGTCCGGTGCCAAAAGGGGATATTCAGGAATTTGCCAACTTAAAACCTCGGATTGAAAAAATTGTTGATGCACAAAAAAAGTATGTCAACTCGGCTTTGTCTGAAGCCAAACGATTAATAGAAGCCGGTGACGAAAAAGGCGGAGGATTGGCCCTTTTGAGATGCCATAGAGGACTTCCTAAAAATAAGGCATTGATTAAATATTTGGGTGAATCGGGTAATAAAATAATTCTTACCAAATCTGAAAGTTACCATTTACAGGATCAACAACGCGAAATGCCGAAGGCCGATGCTGAATTGTATTTTACTATTGATGAAAAAAATAATAGTATTGAACTAACCGATAAAGGAATTGACTTGATTACATCTTCTGGCGAAGATAAACAGTTCTTTATTTTACCCGATGTAGGTTCTGAAATAGCTGAAATTGAAAAAGTAATGGCTGACGAAAACGAAAAATCCATCAAAAAAGAAGAATTGATGCGCGAGTTTTCAATAAAGTCGGAGCGTATTCACTCCATCAACCAATTGCTAAAAGCCTATACACTTTTTGAAATCGACGTTGAGTATATTGTTCAAGATGGGAAAATAAAGATTGTGGATGAACAAACAGGCCGTGTATTGGATGGCCGTCGTTATTCAGATGGATTGCATCAAGCTATTGAAGCCAAAGAGAATGTTAAGGTTGAAAATGCAACTCAAACGTTTGCCACCGTTACCCTTCAAAACTTTTTCAGAATGTATCATAAGTTGGCAGGTATGACCGGTACAGCCGAAACTGAAGCAGGTGAACTTTGGACTATTTATAAGTTAGATGTGGTAGTTATTCCCGCTAACAAAATAATTATACGGGATGACAAACAAGATTTGGTGTATAAAACCAAACGTGAAAAATACAATGCAGTCATTGATGAAATAGTTGATTTAACAGGAAAAGGCCGCCCAGTGTTGGTGGGTACTACTTCGGTTGAAATTTCTGAATTATTGAGCAAAATGCTATCCATGCGCAAGATAAAACACAATGTATTGAACGCAAAACAACATCAGCGTGAAGCCGATATTGTGGCTGAGGCAGGACAGGCATCTTCGGTTACCATTGCCACCAATATGGCGGGTAGGGGAACGGATATAAAACTTGGGGCGGGGGTAAAAGATGCGGGAGGATTAGCCATTATTGGTACCGAACGCCATGAGAGCCGACGTGTTGACAGACAGTTACGCGGTCGTGCAGGTCGTCAGGGAGATCCGGGAAGTTCTCAGTTTTTTGTGAGTTTAGAGGACGATTTAATGCGATTATTTGGAAGCGATAGAGTTTCTAAAATAATGGATAGATTTGGTTATAAAGAAGGGGAGGTAATTCAACATTCCATGATTTCTAAAACCATAGAACGGTCTCAAAAAAAGGTAGAACAAAATAACTTTGGAACACGTAAACGTTTGTTGGAGTATGATGATGTAATGAATAAACAACGTACTGTCATTTATTCGTTGCGTAAAAATGCGTTGTTTGGGGATCGTTTATCGGTAGATATCAATAACATGTTATACCAATGGAGTCATGAAAAAGTGGCTCAAATGAAACAAGAAGCCAATTTTGAGGATTTTAAAATGGATGTATTGCGCAATATGGCTTATGATCCAGAGGTGTCAGAAGAAGATTTTAATAAGATGAAGGATGAGGAATTATCTGAAAATTTATTTGATTTATTAAATCACCATTACAACGAAAAATCAATGCACATTCGCCAAGCGGCTATGTCAGTTTTTAAGCGTATGCAGATGGAAAAGAACGGACAAATTGAAAATATCATTGTTCCCTTTACCGATGGCGTAAAAACCCTGAATGTGGTGGCAAATGTCAATAAAACTATCGAATCGGATGGACGAGAATTAATTGGAAATTTTGAGAAATATGTAACACTTGCCAGCATTGACGATCATTGGAAAGAACATTTACGTGAACTGGATGATTTAAAACAAGCGGTGGCAACTGCATATTTAGAACAAAAAGATCCGTTATTAATTTACAAACAAGAATCGTTTAACTTATTTGGTGAAATGATTTCAATTTTGAATAATGAAATTCTTTCTATGATTTTTAAAGGGTTTATTCCCAATGGAGATGAAGAGGATCTGAAAGAAGCGCGCCAGTTGAAACAAAAAACAGACATGAGCCGCATGAAAACCACTAGAGATGACGTGGCAATGGCTACTAACCCAAACCAACAAGCCATGGATAGTTCAGCGCCTCAGCCGGTTCATCAAAACCCAATAATAGCCGGACCAAAAGTAGGAAGAAATGACCCATGCCCATGCGGTAGTGGTCAAAAATATAAGAAATGCCATGGCAAGGATATGGCGTAACAATTCATAAAATCAAACAATGAAAAGAATAATCTTAATCGGTTTATTATGTTTTTGGTTTATCCCCTCCTTTTCACAAGGCAAGGTTGAAATTGTAGCTGATTCACAACTTTATGAGGTTGTAAAAATTAGGTATGAACGTAAAAAAACTGCTGATGCCAAGCCGGATACTTTGCAAGTTCAGGGCTATCGGGTTCAGGTGTTTTTTAGTAATGATAGAAAAAAAGCCTATGCTATGAAGGATAAAGTTATTAAACTGCATCCTGAATATTATAATGAAGTGTATGTGGTATATCAATCGCCGAACTACAAGGTAAGAGTGGGTAATTTTATTAAAGAAGCAGATGCCAAATCTTTGGAACGACTGCTGGCCAAAAGCTTTGAGAACGTATTTATTGTGAGAGATAAAGTGCGGTACATAAAAAATAGACCAAAGGAAAATGAGGAATAATTGATTTTCAATGAATAACTATAAACTTAACTATCAAGCGCCAGTAGCGTTATTCATTTCGATTTTTCTTTTCCTGAATTTTTCTGCCGCCCAGTCTGGAAAAAATCTTTCAAAGCCTAAAAATATCATTTTTTTAATTGGGGATGGCATGGGGCTTTCACAAATTAGCGCCGGCATGGTATATCGAGGGGGCGATTTAAATTTAGCTCGTTTTAAACGCATCGGATTTTGCATTACTCAAAGTTCTAATAATTTTATAACCGATAGTGCCGCTGGCGCCTCAGCTTTTTCTATGGGTGAAAAAACCTATAACGGGGCCATTGGAGTAGATAGTTTAAAAAAATCAAAACCCACCATTCTTGAATTCGCTGAATCGAATGGATTATCGACTGGTTTAGTGGCAACGTGTGCCATGACCCATGCCACCCCAGCCGCATATATAGCCCATCAACCCAGTAGAAACCTCTATGAAGCCATAGCCTATGATTATATTAAAACAGATGTGGATGTAGTAATAGGAGGAGGGCAGCACTATTTTGATACTCGAAAAGACGGTTATAATCTTTTGGATACTTTAAGAAATAAAGGCTACGAAATAGCAGATAGCACTGTTGATTTTACACAATTAAAAGCTTCAAAATTTTATGCGTTTACTAACGCCTATCATTTGCCAACCATGAAAGCTGGACGCGGCAATTACTCCGAAAAAGCCTCATTAAAAGCCATTGATGTTTTAAGCAAAAATAAAAAGGGATTCTTTTTGATGGTGGAAGGCTCGCAGATAGATTGGGGCGGTCATGATAACGATGCCGATTATTTAGCCCGCGAAATGGTGGATTTTGATATCACTATTGGCAAAGTATTGGATTGGGCTGAAAAGGACGGAAATACACTGGTGGTGGTCACCGCAGACCATGAAACCGGAGGGTTTTCTTTAAACGGAGGATCCATAAAGGAGGGTACAGTGCTTGGTAAATTTACAACCGGCGATCATACCGGAACAATGGTTCCTGTATTTGCGTTTGGCCCTGGTGCCGACGCGTTTACTGGCATTTATGAAAATACGGAGATATTTCATAAAATGTATAAACTGTTCGGTTTTAAAAAGTGATGGAACTTTATAAACGCTTTAAAAATCGCCTTGGCTCAAAACCTCTCATAAGGGCGTGATTTTTATATCAACCCCAAACTCTTTATTTCTAAATATTTATTAACTGTATTTACCGTTAACTCTTCGGGCAGTGTTAAAATGGTTTTTATTCCATGCAATTTTAGTTCCCGGGCAATAAGGGTTTTTTGGAAAATAAACCGTTCAGCGATGACTTGATTATAGATTTCTTCAATAGTCGTTGGAGGATTTTTACTCCATTCCATAATCTCTGAATTTTGAAACAGGATTAAAACCAATACATGCCGTTTATTCAATTTTTGAAGCAATGGCAAAATGCGTTGCAGATTGTGGGTGGTTTCAAAATTTGTGTACAAAAACAAAAGGCTGCGCTGCTTTATATTTTGGTTAATGTAGTGGTATAGCAATTCATAGTTGGCCTCAAATTGGCCTTGTTTCTCATTATATAAGGCGTTTAAAATTTTTCCTAAATGCCCCGGCTTATTTTCTGCTTTTATTCCGGTTTCTATTTTTTCGGCAAACGTAATCAGTCCTGATTTGTCGCTCTTAATAAGGGCCGTATTGGAAATAACCAATGAACTATTTATCGCATAATCTAGCAAACTGAGCCCATTAAATGGCATTTTCATATTCCGGCTTTTGTCAATTAGGCTATATACCGCTTGCGATTTTTCATCCTCAAACTGATTTATTTTTAAAGACCCGGCCGCCCGGCTGGTGGCTTTCCAGTTAATATGCCTAAAATCATCCCCTTCAGAATAATTTTTTATTTGTTCAAATTCATAACTCTGTCCTAATCGTCTCAGTTTTTTAGCCCCTTCCAACCGGCTTATTCGGGTTAAAACTTTTAACTGAAAGAGTTTCATCTGGATAATGGAAGGATACACTTTTGTCAATACGGGTTGCTTAATTTCAAAACGCCTCAATGCAAATGAAAATTGGAAAGCGACGAAAATATTGATATTTCCAAACGAATATTCGCCCCGTGTGGTTGGGGTGAGGGTATAATCTATTTTCTTCGTTTCGCTGGGGGCTAAGGTGGTTTTAATACAAAAATCCCTGATTTGAAATTGGAAGGGTATTTCATCCAGTATTTCAATATTTATTTTAAAAGGGTAGTTGTTTTTTAAATGAATATGGATGGTATTTGAATCGCCCATACTTAATATTTCGGGAGTTTGTCGGATGGCTGTCAGCAATTTTTTACTGTAAAAAAGCAATACGCCACTAATTACAAACCAAAGCAAATTGGCCATTATTATGAGTTGCCCCAAGGGAAGAAGAATCGGTAATTTATACGAAATAATAAAAATAAAAATACCTATGGCAAAGCCATACCAAAGTTTAACAGATGGGAAAATATGTTTAAATATACCTAGCATTAACGAGGCACTTCAAGGCGAGATAACATGTCTCTTATCACATCTTCGGGTTGAAGGCCTTCCATTTCCCGTTCGGGAGTCAAAATTATACGGTGATTCAATACCGGATAAGTAGCTTGTTGTATATCTTCAGGAATTACAAAATTTCGGCGATTCATGGCTGCCAAGGCTTTCGCGGTTTTTAAAATACCTAAAGAGGCACGGGTGGAGGCTCCTAAATAAAGATCTGGATGGTGGCGTGTTTCGTTCACTATTTTGGCAATGTAACTTACCAATTCATCCTTAATTAATATGGTTTCAATAATCTGGCGATAATGGGCAAGCTTTTGCCCGTTAAGCACAGGTTTTATATCTAAAATTATGCGCTGTTCAAAATCATCTTTAAAGCGATGAAGAATCAAAATTTCATCTTCCAAAGAGGGGTATCCCATTTTTATCCGATAAATAAATCGGTCGAGTTGGGCCTCCGGAAGTTTATAGGTTCCTTCCTGTTCTATGGGGTTTTGAGTGCCCAATACCATAAATGGTTCGGCCATATCATACGTGTTGCCATCCAAAGTAATTTGCTGCTCTTGCATTACTTCAAAAAGTGCAGACTGGGTTTTGGCAGGGGCTCGGTTTATCTCATCTATTAATACAATATTTGAAAAAACAGGCCCTTTTTTAAAGGTAAATTCTGAGGTTTTAAGATTGAAAATAGTGGTGCCTATAATATCACTGGGCATTAAATCGGGGGTAAACTGTATTCTTGAAAAACCAGAATCAATGGTTTGCGAAAATAATTTAGCCAAATACGTTTTAGCTATTCCCGGAACTCCTTCCAACAAAATATGTCCTTTGATAAATAAACCGGCTATTAAATAATTTATTTGCTCCTCCTGACCAATAATAAATTTGGCTATTTCCGCCTTTATTTGATCTACTGCCTCGCCAATTTCTTGTATTTCTGCAGGTATGTCAGGTAGATTATTTTGCGCTTCTATTAATTCGTTTTCTGATGGTTCAATCATACTTTCAAACAAAGGTATTTTTGCTTAATCCGCCAAGGTTTTTTGATAAAACAAAAAAAGCCGGAAACGTTGTTCCGGCCTTTTCAAGTAGTAAGTATTTATTATAAGTGTCGAATCAATTAGTTCTTTATAATTTTACTAGTGGTGATAACTCCATCTTGGTTCACAGAAAGCATGTAAACACCGGCAGCTAAAGCCTCGGTATTGATGCTTATAATTCCTCTGTTTTCTAGGGCTGGGCTAAGGTCCATTGCATGGGCACCATACAAGGTCATAATGCTAAGAGTGGTGTGCTCGGCAGTGGTATTGGGCAATACCACTTGCAATTCGTTGGTAAACGGGTTTGGACTTACCACGGCATTCGTTTTCACGGTGCTGGTGTTCAAGGATAATTTGATGGTATTTGAATATTCAAAATCACCATTGTAATCCAATTGCTTCATGCGGTAGTAAATAGCCACAGTGGCATAATTGGCCAAGTTGTGATCGGTAAATGTGTAGTTCACCAATTGAGTGCTATTGCCACTTCCTTTTACTTCGCCTACTTTTATAAAATCAATACCATTGATACTGCGTTCAATTTCAAATTTATCGTTGTTTATTTCCGTAGCCGTTACAAAATTCAATTGGCTGCTGGCCGCAGCACGGGTGCCATTAAATGCGATTAATTTTACGGGTAAAGGTGTGGCAAAACTAAAAATACCAGTAGTTACTGAACCAAAATATGTTGCGTTTTTATTTGTCGCACCTGAGGCTGTACCACCCCATGTGCCACTATTCTGTCCTACAGTATTTAATCTCAAACCATTAGTAACCAAAGTAGTACCAGTGTTTTGTATCGCCTTGCTATTAATTCCAATATTAAGATCATGTCCAATAGTTTGTGGGGAAAGCACTGTCATAACAGCAGTACCTGAGATATTTACATCATGGGTCACACTAAAGCTAATTTCAGCTGTAGAGGAACCACTTATATTAAAATCGTTCCCGATAGTCTTAACACTAGTCATTGTTTTTACACCGCTACCCGAAAGTTTTAAATTGTAATAAGTAGGAGTGCTAGCAATTGTTTGAGCACCAGTCATGTTGTATTCAACGGTACCTCCTAAAGTTATTGTAGTAAAATTAGTTGGAAAATTACTTGCTCCCCCTATCTGTAATGCTCCACTAACAGTAAGTGTTCCACCAGCAGCAGTTCTATTGGCAGTAAAAGTACCTAGATTTAAAGTTCCTGCGGTAACGGTTAAATTTCCGACAATTGGGATATTTGATGATAATTGAAGTGTTCCTTCTCCTTCTTTAGAAATAGTATTGAAATTATCAGACGTACCGTCATTTAGCGTTTGGGTACCTGAAGAAGCATTAAATTTTACAGTACTTGTACCACAAGTAAAAGTTGTGTTAGTGCTAAAAGCAAGATTACCTGTAATTGCTAAAGTACCAGAATTTAGAATTAGTTGAGGATCCTCACCTGACACACCTCCATTGTTAGTGGTTAAACTTCCACCAACAGAAATAGAAGCAGTTCCGTTACAAGTGATACGCGTATTTCCAAAATTTGACCCACCTGAAGCTCCTGTCATTGACAGATTACCAGTTATGGTTAGTGTAACACCAGTAGTAATTGATAAATCTCCGCCTCTTGTATTACTCGTGCTTGAACGACCTAAAATAGTTAAACTATTAATAGTCGTATTACTAGCTAATGCCGGCCAATAGTTAGTATTCACATTTCCTATAGTAACATCATCTCCATTTGCGGGTACACCCGATGGGGTCCAATTTGCTGCTGTTGCCCAATCTGTGGATGTTCCTCCATTCCAGGTTTTAGGCGCCGCATTCGCATCAGACACATTTACCAATAAAGTTAATACTAAGGAAACACTCCATATTGCCTTTGACAATACACTTGATACTTTTTGGATTTTAGAAGAATTTTTCATTTTGTGATTTATATATTT
>CANIKO010000001.1 GCA_947468275.1 Bacteroidota bacterium | reverse complement strand
TTTCAATTTCAATGGTAAAGCTACCATTGTTTGGGTTGGGGTAAATTTTAAAGCTTTTTTCCAAAACCTTTAAAATTCTAACAGAAACATTTTTACAAGTTTGGCTACTGCAACCGGAAATATCTGTAGCTGTAAGGCACACCTTGGTTTGGTCACTGGATTTTATGGTGTGAGAATAAGTGGTGGCTGAGGTTTTGGCACTGTCCGTAGTTCCAAATTTCCATTGGTAGGAATTTCCTGCTTTGGTTATTTTAAGGTCTACTTTGCTGCCATTGTAAGTATAACTAAAATCAGAACTTGGATTTTTGTTGATGGTAACGGCTTTGGAAATGGAATCCGCACAACCTTTGGTGACTTGCGCTACCAGAGTTACATTGTATGTGGTGGTGCTTGAAATTTGGAATTTATGCCTTGGATTTTGAAGCTTTGAGGTTTGGCCATCTCCAAATTTCCAGTTGTATCCGGTAGCGTCTTGCGATTTATTGATAAAAACTGCCGAGTCGGTTTCACACACATCCGTTGCGGTAAAATCAGCTTTTGACTGTGGTTTTATTTCAATTGTTTTTTTAATGGTATCGGTGCAGCCGTTGGATGAGGTTAAGGCTAAAGTTAAGGTTTTTGCACCTATAGTAGAAAAGAGTTTGGATGGATTTTCAATACTAGAAGAAGCTTCATTATTAAAATTCCAATGAAATGATGTGGTAATTGGGTTGTTAGGTTTTGTTCCGGTGAACTGAAATTTTGTAACCGTTCTATTGCACTCCAAATCCCAACTAAAATCAGCCTTTGGGCTTGGATTTACAGTGATAGTTTTTTTGACGGTATCGTTAAGGCTGCAGTTGTCTTTGGTGATTAAGGTTAAGGTTGAGGTTAAGGCTGAGGTTAAGGTTAGGGAGTTGGTTGTGTCTATTTGTTTGCCGTTTAGCACCCAATAAAATTTATAAGCTTTTGAATTTCCGCCAATGGCTTGGGCATTGTAGTTTAGTGTTTTTGCTTCGCAAATGATGGTATCTCTTAAATTTGTGAGGGCTTTGAGCGGTGGTTTTACAATAATTGTAAATTCTTTTGAATCGCCCAATGCCTTGCATCCGTCGTTGATACTAAGTTCTATTTTAAAGGTTTTTTGAGCCTTTATTTTTAAACTATCATTGGTGGAAATAACTGTATTGTTGGTGATGTCTTGCCATTGGTAATGATACTGCTTGGCTACTCCGCCAGTGGCTTGGGCTTTGTAGTTTACAATATTTCCAATGCAAAGTGTGGTATCTCTGAGCGGTTTTATTTCTATCTTTTTTCGCAAACTGATGGTAAGAAAAGCTGTATCAGCTTTGGCTGTGCAACCGTCTTTGAGAATAATGGCCAGTTTTTCAGAGGTTGAACTAGTTACCGATGGATAATAATTTAAAGTATCCATCAATTTCAATTTTCCGCTTTTAAACTTAAAGAGCGATTTATCAGGATTTACAAAATACCATTGCCATTGATACACTGAATCTCCTCCTACAAATTTTACCGGAATTTTTAACATTGAATTATCACAAACCGCTGTATCCTTAAACTGCAATTTGGAGGTTGGATACGGTCTTACAAAAATTCTTTTAAAGGCGGTATCCGGTTTGCCGCATCCGCTGCTATCGGATATTATTATTTTATAAATCGTATCCTTTAGCGGCCACACCAAGGGCTGGCGTTTTGCACTGTCGCTCATTCTGTATTTGGGACTCCATGTCCATTTGCTTCCGCCGTAAGTGCTTAATTTCACAGTGTCGCCTTTACAAATAGTTTCATCTTTCCCGGGGTTGGCTTTATCTTTTGAAAAAATCAATAATCGCAAAGTATCGGTGCGGTAATAACTTTGAATTTTGGGGTTGGTGCTAAGTATTCGTATTCGATAAAGTTTGGAAGTTACTACCTGAAACATGGGCAACTTACCAATAATAGTTCCGTCTTTATTGCTTTTAAATCGTCCCAATTCAATGCTTTTATCAAAATTTCCATTTTCATCGCTTAGTTGGGCTACAAATACGTTGGTACTATCAAACACTCCGAATTTGGTATAAGGGATTTTTATGGTATCACCTGCACAATAGGGGCCGCTGCTTACTTTGCCGCGGGTAATGGAGTAGTCAGTTAACTTGGTTACAAAAACATCGAATTCCTTCGTATTATTATATTCGCTGTGTTTGCCAAGTTTGATGGAATCAGTAAAAACACCTGCTACCTGAACCGATTGCCCGGCTTTGGCATCCATACAGTAGGCTCGGCCACCACCATTTCCGCTGCTGGTTGCCCACAATATATTGCCAAGCGAATCTGCCTTTAGGACAATGATAGAAAACACGTTTGTCGGTGAGGTGAGAATATTGCTGTCAATTAAAATTTTAGAAACATACTCTCCACTGAAATAAAGCATTCCCTTGCTACAAACAACTGAGACTAGATAATTGCCAAATTTAACTATATCCGTTTTATCAAGAACCTTTGGCCTGAAAAACCACCGGGGGGTTAAAGAGGATGTGAGGGATGCGGCAAAAAGTTCGGTATGGTCTGCAGAAGCAGGATATTGCGGGGTAATTTTTTTATTGCCCCAATACACAGTGTCCTTATAATTTCCACATATATACAAAAAGTTCCCATCGGTTGCTATATTGAAAATTCCTCCTCCAGTATTGTCTGATTTACATTGCAGTAAAAATCTTCTTTCATAATTCCCCAACGAATCGGTTTGCATCACAAAACCCGAATAGGAATAAAAGGTATCTGGACCAACTTGAAAACCTTCTACTCCAGTGATCCTGCCCGACATATAAAGTTTCCCTTTAAGATGAACTACAGTGCCAATTTGTAAGGCTGACTTATATTTATTTTTACATAAATTTCTTCCCCAGATAACGTTTCCGTTCGATGTATTTACCTCTACTATTTTGTTTGAATCATTTGTTATTCCGCTAAAGTATAAATGTCCATCGGAAAAACTCGGCCTTCCACCAAGTAAACCAATATTAGAGAATTTGGTTGCCCATAACCGATTAAAATTTTTATCAAATTTCAAGATACTGTCATTTCCTGATGTAATTCCTGCCAAAAAATAATTCCCCTTGCCATCACCCAGAAATTGCATCTGACCAAAGTAACTAACAGGTACGGCATTTAAAACTTTTCCGTTGCTATCAAGCCTTACAAGATAACTTTGACTTTGGTGGTAATCATTAAATATAAATGAATCAAAACTCAATGTATCAGCCTGTCCCTGGTAATTATGCAGAAATACTGAACCTCCATCAGCTTCAGCAACAATGCCACTTGGCTGATCCATTTTTATTGCTCCAAAAGCTTTTATCCAATCAAAATTTTGAGCAAATAAATTGCTTTGAAAAGCAATCAAGGATAATATAAATATAACTTTTTTGATAAAACTGCTGGTTTTTAGTAAAACAAACTTATGTTTTATTAACAGTACAATCAAGACTTCCGTATTTATCTTTATCCCACAAAAAACTAATACAACACCAACTTAAACAATTGATTGGAACAGGAATTTTGAAGCCTTATAAAATAGATTCCTTTGGTTAGGCCTAATTGTTCTTTTAAATCCAACTCCATAATGGTGTTATCGGGTTTGCAGGTGGTTTCATATACCTTTTGCCCGGCAGTGTTCCATATACTGAGCTGTTGTTTGGCGTTTTCGGTAAATGTAATTACCAACCGGCCGGTGGTAGGATTAGGATAAATAGTAACTTTTGATTTTTTAAAGGGTTTAACATCCGATTCCAATGCCACATTAAACACTCGTATCAGAGTATCATTGGCTTTATCGTTATCATTAAACAAATTGCCTACAGCACGGGCCCAAGCCACGCCTGTAAAATCAAAACGCAACGTACTGTCCAGCTTAATCCAAACCGATTCGGAAGGTACTAAATTAATAAACCGAGTGCTTTCCCAATACACATTAGTTGTTTGATATATCCTGAATTGTACCAAGGTGTTAACGATTGGTGAACTGCCTAAATTAGTAGCTTTAAGCTGTGGTTGATAGGTAATGTTATTATAACAATAATTTATTTTATCAGGAAAAATAATGCTATCCAAGGCTAAATCATTAGGCTTGACAATACTGAAATTCCAGCAAAAACTATCGTTTATATTATTTTGATCCAATGCCGAAATAATTTTGGCACACAGTTTAAAAGCCCCAGTTTGTTTTAAATTTATTAAACTATCTTGAAACCATGAGTTGGTAGCTGATTTGGCCAATGAATCAAAACTTCGAGTAATGGTTTTTAACAAACTTTGGTTTTTATATAAATTCAATTGGACCTTGTATGCCTGCGGATAAGATTTAGAACCGTAATTTTTAACAAGTAGTTGTGGCAAAAAATAGATTTTGTCATATGTAAAAGCCTGACCATTGTTAAAATTAGATATTGTATCCAGCGCTAAATCATAATATCGAGTTATTCTAAACTTGCTTTTTAAGGTATCGTTTGCTGGAATTAAATCCCCAGAGAGTTTAGTGTAGGAAATAACGGTATAATCTCCTATGGCGGCAGTTGTGAAATTTTTATTAAACGTAAGATTAAAGCTGGAGTTATAGGAAAGATTACCGGTGGATATTAATGAATCCTTATACACCAATGTCGCATTTTTATATATTTTAATAATTGTAGGACCCGGGTTAGCAAGGGTTAACGAACCATAGTTTTTAATTTTTACACTTGGTTTAAAAGGTAATAACTCTACCAACATTACACTATCTAAAGCTGGTATCAAAAGTTTAGAAACACCAATATCTCGATTGGGTATTACCGTGAAAAATCCAGTTAGGGTATCATTATTTCTTTCCTGGTCGCCTTCTAAAGCAGTTTTGAAAAATACTTTATACTTTCCAAATGCATTTGGAATATTTGCGCGTTTAAATATCACATCCGTTTCTGAATAACCCCCTAATGGAGTAAAGAGTGAATCATAAAAAAATTGCTTTCCTTTATTATCGTAAACATATACTTGCACTTTGAAGGCGGTATCCTGAGTTTTACTTCCATAATTAATGACGGTTAATTTGGGAAAGAAAAATCCGCCCATGGTATAAATAGTGTTCGATAATGGCACTAATATTCGTTTGGGCGAAACATCATTTGATTTTTGAAAAACGATATTATGTCTTACAGTATCATTAAAGGGAATACTATCCTTTAAAGTTGTAAAACATTCTGCAATATAGTTGCCTGAAGTAAGAGGAACGAATTTACTAAAAGTCATTATTTGCTGATTTCCGGCAGTTAAAGATTTAGTCGTAGTCTCTGAATGAATAATGGTCTTACCATCGCGGATTATAAAAGTAACCTTAAAATTATTTTTGTCAATTGTACCATAATTAACAATCCGAACAGTTGGAATAATGGTATCTTTTTTATATTCAAATATGGCACCTTCATCAGGCATATACATAAAATCAACTCCAATATCATTTTTTACTGAAATTTTAAACTGATGTTCCAAGCTATTATTATCGACCACATTATCAGTAGCCAATTTGGTTGTAACCTTTATTTTATGGTCTCCAAGATTATATAAACGAAAGGCGGTATCAAAAAAAATAGTTTTGGTTTGACCGGCTTTAAGCGTTATTTTCTTGGTACTTTTATATTCAACAACACTGAAAGCGTTTGTAATTTCACATTCCACTTCGAAGGCTGTAGTTTGGTCCTTAAAACCATAATTTACAATTGTTGCCTGTGGTCCTAATGAATCAAATTTACTGTATTCAATATCCTGGTTGGCGGTTGGAAAAATAATGGCAAGTGGCGCTACATCATTTGCAACTTGAATACGCGGTTGTATATTAAATTTATACGGAAATCCTGGACTGAATGGAGTCCATGACGTATTTCCCATTGGCGAAGTAAAATAAAAAGCTCCAGGCCTTACAGGATCTTCGTCCTGAAATGAAAAGGCCACATTGGTATTGGTATTTTGTCGAATACCAACATAAAATCCTCCATTAACTTTAACTCTAGGTAATACAGGCAAAATATATGTACCGCCTTTTGAAGTAAAAGAATCAGACATAAACAACACCTTACCTGGAAATCCACCTTTGGCATCATCATCCCAAATACCAACCCTAAATCCACGTCCCGACCCACTGAAATCAACTGACACCTGATTAATATAGATTCCGGTATCAGCAAAAAATTTAGCTACAAAATCTCCTGTACTTCCGCTAAAACCAATTCCACCAGCATTCCCCTTAAATGGGTCAACGTGAGAAAAAACATTATAATTTATTTCACGCTTAAGCGTATCATAATTATCTCCATTAAAATCATCTTTACTCAATGAAATAAATATATTATCAGTTCCAGACGAATCGGGTTTAAAATTACTAAAAGCATATATTTTATCAACCCATGGTTTGATATTAGTAATGCTGATACTATCTTTATGTTTGTTTGCTCCTGTAATTTCAAGATATAATTTGGCCTTAGTCACTTCATTTTTACCATGATTGCCAAGTAACACTTTAATAGAATCTTTTACACCTGCCAAAAGTGGAACTTTGCCTAAACAATAGGTGATAATTAAATCAAGATTATTTCTATATCTGGGAAAATTGATTCGAACATAAGGTTTGCGCACATCTGAATAGCGTGTAGTATCTGAAAATTTGCCATTGCCATAGGTAAATTTACCTTCGTTGCGGCTTTTAAAGGCGGATACAGTATAATTATTTTCATAAACCCAATTAGTAGAGGAAGGCTGTCGTGCAGATTGGTTATAGGAGAATAAAACCTCTAAATTACTACCGTTAGTTGTATCAAATTTAAATTTATTAACGTTAAAAATAAAGTTTTTAAATCCTGTATTTCCATCCATTATCGAAATTGGATTAGCATCATAAACCAATACCATACCGCTTGATTTTGATTCTTTGGTCCAATTTATATTTGTGGCAGGAAAGGTATCATTCTTGACCATTTTAAGATAAATTTTAAAATTAGGATTACCCGTCATTGGCAAATCTGCCTCAGCATAAAACTCAAGGGTGCTAATAGTATCTCCGTGTTTTAAACCTGTGAGCACTGACGCTGGGTAAATATAAGCATGACGACTAAAGGCAGTATCATAATTACTAGTAGAGAGCATGGGTCCGTAAACATTGGTACCTCCATAACTCCCTGAGCCTATCGTAACAGATTGCGAAAACCCTAAAATTGGAAATAATAATACTATTAGAAAAAAACGAGATGGCATCAATTTTTAAATTTTACCCAAACCTACATTTTTTTTTTTAAAATACAAATTGCGACCAATTTAGTATTTGAATAGAATTGCAGAATTAACCCATGTTAAACTAAATTTTATGGAAAATAAAAATCCGAAAATTTAAATTTAATGTTCGAAAAGATTGTCGTATTTCTTCTTTTTTTCCAATCTATGGTCGCGGTTAAAGTCTTTATGAATTAAGTCAGCCACCATTTTACCTGTTTTCATTGCTGAATTTATTGACCCAAAAAGTAAATGATCGCCGCAGGCATATATATTTTCACCTAGTTTTAAGTCACTTACCTGTCGTTTGCCTAAAACATAGTCCTGATTAGGAAGCGCGTAGTCTATCTTATAAACTTTTAGAAGTTTCCAATTATAAACTTCCTTGCCAAATATCTTTCTCAATTCCACTTTTACTTCCTCTTCCAAAATTAAATCATCTACCTTAGCATAACCGTTAAGATTAACAGAAATCAATTCTTTCCCTTTGGGTGCAAAACCTTTATAGATATTGGTCAGTACCGTTACAGTATTAACTAATTTAAGGTCATTGCCATTGGCACAAACTAATGGTTCTGAAAAAGGCTTTTTATCAGAAGTAAAATATAAACATGTGGTACTCCTATAGTTTTTTACTTTTGGTTCATTTTTAAGTAATCTATAGAGTGAATTTTGGTCAGTCGCCACAATAAAAATATCTGCAGGAACGACTTTTCCATCATCCAACACCACCTGATTATTTGAAAAACTGACTGCCGATTTATTACAAATAAAACTAATCTTGTAGAAATGAGATGCCAATTGATTTACTATCGCTGCGATACCTTCTGCTGGCAATGCAGCCCTACCTTCCGTCATCATTTTAAATGTATAATCAAAAACCCGGCGTGATGTGGTCAGTTCGTTTTCTAAAAAAATACCTGCAAACAAGGGTTGTAAAAAACCTTTAATAAATTGAGTACTAAATTTCTTTTTCTTTAAAATACTTGAAGTTTTAACCTCAAATTTTTCAAAAATCTGATTATCACTTGTTTGCTTTATTTCTATCCTTCTTTTTAACAGATTTAACTTATCTCCCAAAGTCCCTATATCATTAAAGATTGTTTTAAAGAAAGATAAAGGATGATGAAAAGGATCCATCAATTTTTTCATCTTCCCATCCTTAAAAATGAGTGCTCCTGAATCAAAGTATTTAAGATTTAGTTTATTAAAATCTAATAATTCTTGAGCATAAGGATAGGCTGTAAAAAACACATGAAACCCTATATCTAAGGTATAACCATCAATTTTTTCGGTTTTTAACCTACCCCCAATTTCACTAGAAGATTCTATAAAGGTTATATTATTGTATCCGTGTCGTTTTAAAAAAACACCCGCTGACAAACCGGCAACACCAGCTCCTGCTATTACTATTTTATGACTATAATCGGCCATTTATACTTTTAATTAAAATGTAAAAAATTCTATAGTTTCTTCAATTGCAAAACTAAGGTTTTCTGGCAAATTTTCCTTTAGCCAGGGATGTGAGGATCCAAAGGTGTGGTTTGCATGTTCAATTTTCACCAAAATTGTATGGTCTAAATTATCATAGATCCATTGCGCATCTTCTATGGAAACAGTTTCATCTTTTGTTCCATGCAAAAGCAAAATCGGTTTATCTAGCTTCATTAGGTTTTCCTTTATATCAAACCTGTTTTTATTTTTATAATAATTTTCATAAAACTGATAATACAAAGGAAGTCTAATCCCCGTTCGGCTATTTTCTACATAACTCACTCCTGTTTGTTTCCATTTAATGGGATCACTGAGATACATATACTTTTCAAAATCATTAAGGGTGGCCCACGCCGCCACTCTTTTTACCCGTCCATCTTCAGTCGCTTTTAGCATTGCTATTCCGCCACCACGGCTATGGCCTATAATATTTATCTCGTTAAAATTATAATTATTTCTATACGGATTATCTGGTTTCTCGAGCCAGTTTATCACACTGTCAACATCATCCAATTCAATTTCAAAATTATTACTACCAAAAGCTTCTAAGTCGTGTATATCAGAAAAATCAGAAGTTGAGGTTCCGTTATAACTAAAATTAAACTTTACAAAAATGAAATTATTTCGGGCAAAAGTTTCTGCCATTAAGTTAAATGTACCCCAATCTTTAAATCCTTTAAACCCGTGACAAAAAATAATTATTGGCAAGTTAGCTCCACTTTCTAAAAAATTCACATCCAATGTGATCTCCCTATGGTGTTTACCATCAATTGTTACTTCATTTTTTACCAAAACTTTTCTATCCATATTTATTTTTTCATAATATTATCAAATCCATTCTTCTTAAAAACTTTAATAGGATCAAATGAATTAGCCTTTTTTCCAATTTTCAGTATTTCAATTTTTAAAATCGTTTCGCCTTGCTGAACGGCATTTACAACATCCATGCCGTTTATTACTTTGCCAAAGACAGGATATTTATTATCTAGAACCACACTGGGTCGCATGGTTATTATAAACTGACTTCCATTACTATTAGGCCCATTACTAAGCATCGATAATACCCCAGGAGCATCGTGTTTTAACTCAGGATGAAATTCATCTCTAAAGTAATATCCAGGCTGACCTCTGCCATCGTTCTGAGGACAACCAGTCATCAACATATAACCTACAAAAACCTTATAAAATTTCAGTCCGTTATAATAAGGTACCCCTAGTTTTTTAATATCATTTGGAATTGTTCCTTGGGCCAAACCCATAAAATTGGCTACTGTAACCGGAACTTTTTCATATTCTAAATTAGCAATAAACACTCCCTTCTCAGTCGTAAATCTGGCGTAAATTCCATTTTGAAGGGTGTCAGCTTTTTTGATATTTGCCGAAAGGCATGACAATAAAAGAATCGTGATGAATATTCCTGAAAGTATATTTTTTCGCACTTGGCAAAATTAAGACTTTGATTTGTGAACCACCTTGTATAAATTTATCTTTGCACCCCTTTTCAAAGAAATGTCATTAGATACAGAAATAAACAAACGCCGTAATTTTGGCATAATTAGTCACCCGGATGCAGGAAAAACTACACTTACCGAAAAATTGCTTCTTTTTGGAGGAGCCATTCAAATAGCGGGAGCTGTCAAAAGCAACAAGATTAAAAAAACGGCTACGTCCGACTTTATGGAAATTGAAAAGCAGCGTGGTATATCGGTAGCCACTTCTGTTATGGCGTTTGAATACAATAATTATTTGGTAAATATTTTGGATACTCCCGGTCACAAGGATTTTGCCGAAGATACTTACCGAACCCTTACAGCTGTAGATAGCGTAATACTAGTAATTGATAGTGTTAAAGGCGTTGAGGAACAAACCCGCCGACTGATGGAAGTGTGTCGCATGCGACACACCCCGGTAATTGTTTTTGTAAATAAAATGGACCGTGATGGCCGCGACCCTTTTGATATATTGGAAGAAGTGGAAAAGGAATTGAATATTGCCGTGAGACCGCTTAGCTGGCCAATCAATATGGGTAAGGACTTTAAGGGGGTGTATCTTTTGTACAATCATTCGCTTAATCTTTTTGCTTCCAACAAAACAAAACTGAGTGACGAAATTGTTGAAATAGAAAATTTGGAAGATGAAAACCTTCCAAAATTAATTGGCGATAAGGATACTAAAAAGCTTAAAGACGATATAGAATTGATTAATGAGGTATTCGAACCTTTCGATGTTTCTTTATACCGTGAAGGCTATTTAGCTCCAGTATTTTTTGGTTCGGCGGTTAATAATTTTGGGATAAAGGAATTGTTGGACACATTTGTAGAAATTGCTCCAAGTCCATTGCCCCGAGAAACCACCGCCGGAATGGTAGACGCTCATGAACCCAAATTCAGCGGATTTGTTTTTAAAATTCACGCTAATATTGATCCAAAACACCGCGACCGCATTGCCTTTTTAAGAGTTTGTTCCGGCAAATTTGAACGCAATAAATTCTTTCATCACGTAAGGCTCAATAAACAATATAAGTTTAGCAATCCATATAATTTTATGGCACAAAGTAAAAACGTAATTGACGAAGCCTATCCAGGCGATGTGGTGGGATTGTATGATACCGGCAACTTTAAAATTGGTGATACTCTTACCGAAGGCGATAATTATATGTTCAAAGGCATCCCGAGTTTCAGTCCTGAGTTGTTTAAGGAAGTGATAAACACAGACCCAATGAAAACAAAACAATTGGAAAAAGGGATTGAACAATTGACGGATGAAGGAGTAGCTCAGTTATTTACCCAACAACCCGGCAACCGCAAAATTATTGGTACCGTGGGTGAACTCCAGTTTGAAGTAATTCAATACCGCCTTAAAAACGAATATAATGCAAGCTGCCGATTTGACCATTTAAGTTATTTTAAAGCCTGCTGGATGACGGGAGACTCAAATAAAATTGATGAATTTTGCAGGTTCCGATTAAAGGATGTAGTATTTGATAAAGACCGCAATAGAATATTTTTAGCCCAAACTGCCTTTGTATTGCAAATGGCTAAATCCAATAACCCCGATATTACGTTTCATGAAACCAGTGATTTTAAATTGGAAGTGGCGGTTTAATTAGATAATTTTAATTTATCTAACAATCTCCAACTTGACTGACTTTTTCATTTTGTAATAATACTCGGCTATAATTGCATATCCATTTTTATATAGAATGGTATAAGCAACGTCCGATTTTTGGGAATCATCGTTGTGCTTATTAGCGAGATCAATAATGGCTTTCGTATATTTGGAGTGAAAAGCGGGATAATAATTTAATTTAGAAAACTGATGGCATGCAAAAAAATTCCATTCATCATTTGTTACTAAAACATCTGATTTTTTGATATATTCTCGAGTAAAAATTGGGCTATATCGCATAAAATTATCACGGTCTTCAGTGGTGGTAAACATTTTAAGCTCACCCCTCATGTTTATATAGCAAGTAAGGTTTCCAGTATAACTACCTCCTGGTATTAAATTCATATTTAAAAAGAAACCGCTGTCCCCATCGGCTTTAACTCCCCAGTATTTTTCTTGCCAATAGATTATTTCTTCATCTTCTTTTTGAAACATATCACTGAATGGAAATACACTAAAATGTTCAGTATGCATTTTTGTATCAAACGAAGCCCACCAAAATCCTCGCGAGTCATCACTTGCAGGAAATTGTCCAAAATTATCGGATAATCGCGGAGCTAAGTTTCCAAACATATAAATTTTATTTTTATTCTCAAAAACAAAGGAACAATTCAAGTCCATGACAGAATTATACGAGAATGCATATTGTGTGAGTTGTAATTTATTTATAGAAGAATCAATAAATCTCCCATTGACTTTGAACCTATAAAAAATAACATTCAGACTGCGATGGTTTGTTTCAGGAATCGTTTGATAAGCAAAAACCGTATCATGACTTATTCTAATTATCTGAAGCGATGTATTTTTAAATTTAGAATTTGAACCCGGAGGTTTAATTTCGCTAATTGATTCTAAACTGTTATTAGTAATTTTTTGAAGTCTTAATAAAGCCCCCTCAATATTAGCTTGAACTAATCGATTATTGGAAATATAATACTCTCCTCTGCGAAGTTCAGAAGAGCCAATAATAGGCTGTTCGTAAACAACATCACCAGTAGCTAGATCAATTTCGCCATAGTAATTTTTACGATTCTGATTGGTGATATATAATGTAGTAGTATCATGTAAAAAAGTAAAAAAATTAGCTTCCTTTTTACCATTCCCATCTTCAAAATCATAAATTGCTTCCCATTTAATATTTAATTCATTATCAATTAAAACTAAATTCAAGGAACTCTTACTATCATGCTGGGTAACCAATAATTGCCCTTGTTCTTGTAAATCAACCAAGGCAACTATTTTTTGTCCGGTTTCAAAAGTTGGAATAATAAGACTTTGTGCAGATATAGTATTAACTATAAAGGAAAAACAAAAAAGACAGAAAAAATTCCTTATAATATTCATTTTAGTAGAATTACAATATTAGCCATTATTCACTAATGGATAATAGCTAATATCATTAAAAATATTTAATGACACTCCCGTGACAATTAACGCTATATACTATATATTAATAACTTAGCGATTTCATTTGGAATTAATAGTGTATCAAATTTATTAATGGATTAAATTAAATTTCAGTTTTTCATTTTTTAGTCGTAATTAGCACTTGAATTCAAAATATAATACCGCTTATACGTAAAACATCTACTCAAAATCTTATTCAAGACCCAGCCAATTAGGCCATTAGGATTTTATTACGTTTTAAATAGCAGGTATTATGAAAATTTATCAAATTTCCGACCAACAATTGATTAAGAATTACCGTAATGGTAATGAGGCGTGTTTTGAAATGTTACTCAAAAGGTACAAATCAAAAGTTTTTACCACTATTTTCCTGATCGTAAACGACAGGTATATTGCAGAAGACATTTTTCAGGAAACTTTCATCAAAGTATTAAAAACTTTAAAATCTGAAAAATATACTGAAGAAGGAAAATATCTGCCTTGGGTAATGACTATTGCCAGAAATTTGTCTATTGATTATTTTAGAAAGACTAGTAAAATGCCTAAAATGGTTAATTCATCAGGGGAAGATGTTTTTAAGAATCTTCCAATTTTTGATGATAGCAGGGAAGAGCAAATTATACAAAATCAAAACGAAGCTAAAGTTAGAGAATTAATAAAGCTTTTACCCAAAGAACAGCAGGAAGTATTAGTTCTCCGCCATTATGGTGATTTAAGCTTTAAAGAAATTTCTGAGATAACCCAGGTGAGTATTAATACTGCACTTGGCAGAATGCGCTATGCTTTACAAAATTTAAGAAGGATGATTGAAGAAAAGTCTTTGAGTCTTCGGTAAATTTTAAAAAACTACATTTCAGCTACTTATAAATTATTTATACCTTTTATATACGAACCGTCTATAACGGTCGTTTTTATAATTGAAGTTAAAATTTATAATTGTATATGATATGAACACTACTTTTACTGAAAACGAATTAATTCTTTTTATTTACGGTGAAGCCAACATGTTTTTAGAATCCGAAATCAAAATTGCACTTTGTAAGGATGATGAGTTAAGAAAAAAACACAAGGCTTTATTGTCAGCTATTCACTTATTGAAAAGTGAAAATTTTGAGCCACATGATACTTCTTTAAAAATAATTATGGAAGAATCTGCTGCATGGTACAGGGAAGAAATTATTTAAAATTGCTCTTAAAAAGAGTAGCTAACAGCTAAACTAGGAAGGATGGGCAGTTGATTAACACGCTTGTATTTTACTCGGTCAAAGTAAAATATATTAGCTCTGTTATATACATTTGTACAACTAAAAATTGCTTCAATATTTTTTGTACTCCCATTACTTTGCTTAACCTTAAATAGTTTTGTAGCCGACACATCCAGACGATGATAATAAGGTAATCTACCTAAATTTTGTCCTGCATATAATACTCCCAATTGCCCATTTGTATTAGTATAATCAGTCGTAGCACCATTTTTAAAATCAATATATTCATAAAAACCTTGAGTTTGAGTAAATGGAAATCCCGAACCCATATTCCATCGAGCACTAACAGATAGTGATTGGTCCTTCAATAATTTATAAGTACCTAAAATATTAATATTATGGCGACGGTCAAAGTGAGGTTGGTAGGTTTTTATACCATCATATCGCGAAACATTATTATATGAATACACTCCCCAAAAATATAATTTATCATAGCTGGCTTTGTAGGTAATATCAAATCCATAGGCTCTACCAGTTTCACCGATATAGTCATTTCTTAAATACCAAGGGTGTTTTTGGTTTTCCACATTATCATCAAATATTTTATCGCGATTCACATTGGTTAATTGAGTAAATTCTTTGATGTAAACTTCAAAATTAAATTCATTTTCCTTGTTTAAATCGTATTCAACTCCGACCACCGCATGTGCCGATTTTTGCAATCGGCTGGTAAAGGCTTTTTTACCAACCTGCTTAGGGTACTCTTCAGGTCCAGATAAAAAACCATAAAATAAATTTACTACATCACGATCACTGGATGCACTCATTAAATTTTGAGAATACAAACCGCTAGCTCCCTTCAACCTCAATCGCTTATTTATATTATATTTAGCGCGTAATCGTGGTTCAGGACTAAATTCACCAAAAGAAGAATAATATTGAAACCTAAAACCAGGTTCAAGAATTAATTTTTTATTCATTCTAATTATTTTGTACCGAGCAAAACCATTTAGCTCTGTTGTGTATTGATTGTCAGAAATTGCCCTATTAGCAGAATTATATATGTTAAAATTAGTGCTGAAGCCATTAATTTCAATTCCATATTGAAATTCATCATCCCCTTTATTATTTGTAAAATTCATACTGGCATAAAACCCATTTACGCCAGAACTACGAGGTTTTGCGCCAGCTTCTTTTTGAGTCATCTCATAATTACTCCATGTAAATGTGGCATTTATTAATGTACTAGAACCTTGAGGTAGTAAGAAAAATTTACTCCCAAATCCTTTTGAAACCCAACCATATTGGGATGCATCCTTAAAATCAACATTATCTTTATGATGAAACCCAAAAAAATTAATTTTAGATCCAGAGGAACTGTTAAATGAAACTTTTCCATACAAATCTTCAAAAGAATATGGAAGCTTATTGGGACCTAAATAGTTATAAAATATTTTAGAGGATTTATCTAAATATGAATTTTTATAAGAAACAATAAAAGTGCTGCTACTGCCATCTTCAGGATTAAATTTTTTCAAGGGACCTTCCAACATAAATTTTGAAGTAAACGTATTTACATTTATTTTTCCTTTTACATTATTTTTATCTCCATCACGAGTTTTTACATCCACAATGGCTGAAATTCTGCCACCATACTCTGCTCCGAATCCGGCACTGTATACATCTGTACTTTTTAATATATCCGAATCAAAAACAGAAAATAAACCAATGGAGTGGAAGGGGTTGTACAAAGTCATTCCATCCAAAAGCACTTTATTCATTATGGGAGAACCTCCTCGGATATACAACTGCCCACCTTGGTCGCCAGAAAAAACAACACCGGGCAATACTTGTAAAAACTGAACTAAGTCAGGCTCTCCACCAATACTTGGTATCATTTTCAACTCTTTTGAAGTAATATTTGTTACGGAGATGTAAACGTCCTTTTTCTTTTTTTGCCGTTCAGCTGAAACATTTACTTCATTCAAATCAATACCAGTTTCATTAAGAAACAAATTCTTGGTTAATAATTTCCCGGAGGTAAGGGTTATTGTAATGGCTATAGAATCATAACCAAGTGCTTTAGCTACTAAATTATACGTCCCCGGATTTACCTTAGATAAAACAAATAAACCATCGTCATCAGTTGTCGTTCCCTCATAAGTTTCCTTTATAAATACATTTGCAAACGCGACAGGATTGCCGGTTTTTTTATTGTACACAAACCCACGCAGTTCGGCTTTTTGAGCAAGTGTAAACAAACTAAATAATACGGCACAAATCGTGTAAATAACCCTCATTTTAAAGAGTCGCAATTTATTTAATAATTATGGAATGATGATCATTAATTCACAAACGGTTTAGTTTATTTAACCATTAATATGTAAAATTGTATTCAATTATTATGAATAGATTTAGAGTTAGCGCATTTTTTGTTGGAGTATTTTTTGTTGGAATACTTGCAGGATGTAAAAAAGATTTCTTTGTTGATGATAATATTGCGACAATAACAGGTAAACCAACTGAATATCAGCTTAATTTACCCAAAAGTTTTCCGCCAATGAAAATCCCCGCATCTAATCCTTTAACCAATGAAGGGGTGGCCTTGGGTAAAAAACTTTTTTATGACCCATTGCTCTCAAGTAATAATGGACAAGCGTGTGCTAGTTGTCATCAGCAAAACGCATCATTTGTTGACTCGGCTGTAAAATTCAGTAAAGGCGTTACTGGCGTTTTGGGAGGAAGAAACTCAATGCCGATTTATAATGTAGGCTATGCCACTGCTTGGTTTTGGGATGGCAGAGCTAAAACATTAGAAGAGCAAGTATTTCATCCAATTACTAGTCAAAATGAAATGAATCAGGATTTGGGACTACTAATCGAGGAGTTGAACAATTCTGCTAGTTATAAAAAAATGTATACTGCCGCATTTGGACAGGGAGAAATAACCTTTGATAAAACAGCCAAAGCCATTGCCCAGTTTATGCGAACCATTATTGCATACACACCCAAACCATTAGACACTTCTAAATTAGATGCTTCTGAAAAACGAGGCTTGATAGTTTTTTTAGATGAAAAAAAAGGAGATTGCTTTCATTGTCATGAGTTAGGAAATTTTATGACTAATTACAAATTTGCAAATAATGGATTAAACGTAAATGCCATTAACGACCCCGGATTATATGCCATTACCAGAAATCCTGAAGATCTTGGAAAATTTAAAGTTCCCGCTTTAATAAATGTAAAATATACTGCGCCATATATGCACGACGGGCGTTTTAAAACATTGCGTGAAGTTATAGATTTTTATGATATCGGATTTCATTTCAATCCCCAAACCAATTATTATTTAGACCCAAATCTTAAAAAACATTTTGATAATTCAACCAACAAACCAACTCCCCGAGCCTGGACGGAGCAAGACAAACAGGACATAATTAATTTTATTAATGGTTTGGTGGACGAATCAATAAATATCAATCCAGCCTTTAGCAAATAACTATTCAAACACCAAACTTCCTAATCTAACCAAGGTGCTCCCCTCCTCCACTGCCATTTTATAATCACTGCTCATACCCATTGATAGAGTAGCGAAGGATTCTTGATTCTTAAAATAAATTTCCTTCAAATTATCAAAAATAGTTCTCAATAATTTAAACTCTTTTCTTAAAAAGGCTTCATCTTCTGTAAAAGTAGCCATGCCCATAATACCATGCATTTCAATATTAGGTAACTCTAAAATTTGTTTGCAAATAGTTTCAGCATACTCAGGTTTTAGTCCAAATTTTGAATCTTCCTGAGCTACATGAAACTGCAATAATATTGGGATGACGCGATTATTTTTTATTGCTTGTTTACTTATTTCCTGAGCCAGTTCAAGGCTATCTACCGAATGAATAAGTTTAACAAAAGGAGCTATATATTTTACTTTATTGGTTTGCAAATGCCCAATTAAGTGCCAATGAATGTCTTTGGGTAAAGCCTCATATTTAGTCACCATTTCTTGAACACGGTTTTCAGCAAACTCTCGCTGTCCGGTTTCAAATACTTCCAATAGTTGTTCAATAGGTCTAAATTTTGAAACCACCACCAATTGAACATTTGAAGGTAATTGCTGTTTTATTTTTTCAAGGTTTTGCTTAATCATCGTACTTTTGTAACAAATGAAATTTATAGGTTGTTTGCTTATTGGTATACTAACTTTTACTTCCTGCAAAGAAAAACAAGTAAAAGCATACTCGGGCTATCACATGCCAAGAAATAAAATGATAAGTGTGCTTACTGATGTAGTGCTAGCTGAAGGAAATGAAAAAGTACTTCATAAATATGGTTATAATACTAAGGTTTTAATTGATAGCACCTACCAGTTTATTTACAAAAAACAAGATATTGAGAAGTGGCAAATGGATTCAAGTGTTAAATATTACAGCAGTCATCCCGATGATTTCACTAAAATGATGGATGAGGTGATTGAGAATTTGAACCGCCTAGAAAATTAGGAATCTGGAATTAGGAATGAAAAAAGAAAATGTAATTCAAGATAAAAGCTATGCTTTTGCTATACGAACTGTCTATTTATATCGTTTTTTAACTGATCAGAAAAAAGAGTTTGTTCTATCAAAACAACTTCTTCGTTCTGGAACTTCAATTGATGCTAATGTAGAAGAAGGCATTGGAGGCCAATCAGAAAAAGACTTCTATTCAAAATTAAATATTTCATATAAAGAAGCCCGTGAAACCCATTACTGGATAAGATTACTTAGAGATACAAATTACTTATCAGAAGAGGAAACCAAATCTATGTTGGGTGATCGTGATGAACTATTAAAAATAATTGGTTCGATAATTAAAACCATGAAAGTTAAATTCAATTCCTAATCCAGATTCCTAATTCCTAATTGATTTTGTATCCACGTGATTTAGAAATAAAAATAGGTTTCGACACCATCCGCCAATTGCTGGCTGAGCATTGCCTTAGCGCTATGGGCGAATCGATGGTTGAAAAAATGGCGTTTTCATTTAATGCCAAAACTGTCCAACTTTGGGTAAACCAAACAGCTGAGTTTAAACAACTGATTACTGAAGACGAAACCTTTCCTTCCGATAATTACCTTGATATTTCGAGCACCCTCCATAAATTGACCATAGAAGGAATGCACCTTACAGAAATAGAGCTGCATAACATCCGGCACATTTACAGATTGATTGAACAAATCACCGCTTACTTTAAAAAACGGGAAGAAAAATACCCAACACTTTTTGCCCTTTATACAGGGGTTGAAATAAAAAAAGATATTCTTAAACTCATTGATGCCGTCATCGATGAAAATGGAAAAATAAAACCTTCGGCTTCACCGCAATTGCTTAAAATTTCGGGTGATATCAGTAAAACAGAGCGAGATATTCATAAGCGGTTAGTTTCTATTTTCAAAAAGGCAAAAGACGAAGGCTGGGCGGGTGAAACAGATATTTCCGTCAGAGAAGGAAGGCTCGTTATACCAATCATTGCAGAGCATAAACGAAAAATTAAGGGGTTGGTTCATGATGAATCCAACAGCGGGAATATTTTATACATTGAACCTACCGAAATTGTAGAAGCCAACAATAATTTAAGGCATCTGTATTTTGAGAAGCAACGTGAAACAGAACGGATTTTAAGGGAAATTACTTTAAAAATAATGCCCTGGCTTCCTAACTTAGAGGAATACTTAAAGAAAATCACTATCACCGATTTTATAAGAGCCAAAGCACAACTTGCTATTCGGTTAAATGCAGTAAAACCTTTAATTAATAACACTAACGAACTCCATCTTATACAAACCTTTCACCCGCTTTTATATATAAAATTAAAAAAACTGGGACAAACTCCAGTTCCGCTAGATTTATCACTGAATACTGAAAACCGAATCATGGTAATTTCAGGGCCTAATGCCGGTGGAAAATCGGTGGCTTTAAAAACCATTGCCCTTAATCAATATATGTTGCAATGCGGCTTGCTGGTGTGCAGTTACCCCGATTCCAAATACACCCTATTTAAAGATATGATGGTAGATATTGGCGATGGACAAAGTATTGATAACAATTTGAGTTCTTACAGCAGCCATCTTACGGCAATGAAACACTTTGTAAATTTTGCCGATAAAAACACCTTCTTCTTTATAGATGAACTGGGCAGCGGCACCGACCCACAATTTGGCGGAGCCATTGGGGAGGCGGTTTTGGAACGCTTAAATTTAAACAAAGCGTTTGGGGTAGTGACTTCGCATTTTAGCAATATTAAAAATTATGCCGGGCAAACGGAAGGCTTTATCAACGGCAGCATGCTTTATGATTTGGAAAAATACGAACCGCTTTATACCCTTGTAAGTGGTAAGCCGGGAAGTTCTTTTGCTATTGAGTTAGCAAAGAAAACAGGCCTAAACAAAGACATCATAGAAAGGGCAAAATCTAAGGTAGGGAAAAGCCAGCATCGGATGGAAGAAATTCTTTCGGAATATGAAAAAGATATCCAAAATGTTCGTTCAACCGAAAAACGGGTGATTGAAAAAGAAGCCCGGCTTAATAAACTGATGGCGGATTATGAGGAATTAAAATCCAAATTAGCGGGCCAAAAAGGGGATATCCTGAACCAAGCAAAGCAGCAGGCCAAAGATTTATTAAGCAACACCAATAAGCTGATTGAAAAAACAATTCGTGATATTAAAACCGCTAATGCCGACCCTTTAGTAACCAAAGCCATCCGCAATAAATTGGTAGAAGCAGAAAAAGAACTCAAACCTGAACCTCAACCTCAGCCTCAACCTAAATCTCAACCTTCATTAAACATAGAAATCGGAACCCTTGTAAAAATAAAAGGCTACGAATCCCTTGGCAAAGTATTGCAAGTGGGCAAAGAAAAAGTATTGGTAGAAATGGGCCTGATAAAATCGCGACTCGATTTTAACCAGATTGAAATCATCTCACAACCGAAAGCTCCCAAACCCAAAACCCGCATTGGGGGTTATAATTACAACCAAATCAGTCAGGATTTTAGTCCGAGGCTAGATGTGCGGGGTATGAGTACCGAAGAAGCCCTGCAAAAAGTTATCACAGCAGTTGATAATGCCTTGGTATTAAGTATTGACAAACTTTGGATACTGCACGGCAAAGGCGATGGTATCCTTCGCAAAATGATACGCGAAAACCTCAGAAAAATAAGCCATATTAAAAAACTAGAAAGCGAACATGCCGATTTTGGTGGGGATGGGATTACGATTGTGGAATTGGGGTAGCTTCTAGTTAACTTTTCAAAGTTTAAAATTTTGGAAAAATTTTTACAAATCTGTAGTTTTTACTTTCCAAAAAATTTAGTTTAATTTTGTTATATGATTATTCGCACAATTGAAATTGATACGGAGGAACATGCTAAGGAGTTTGATGCCATGATTAATAAATTTGATTATATAAAAACTTCTAATCAAGTTTATAAAATAACGGAGCAAGATGCTGCATTAGGTTTGGGACGGAAAGCAAGTAATGAAGAATTATTTGCCTACTTTTCTGAGGATGAAGATGATCAAAACCTTATTTCTTCTGACCAGTTATTTTTGCCCTATAAATAAAAATGGAAGTTTTTTATACTTCTAAATCTCAAAAATCAATTCTTCTTATAGTGAAATTTGTGGAGAGTAAAAACACCAAAAACAGTGGTAAAAGGTTTGCTCTAAAATTAGAATCCTTTATTAAAAAATATGCAATGGAAAAGGTAGAATATGCACTATGTTACAATGAAGTTTTATCTTCACTTGGATATTCGTGTATTGTTTTTAATAATTGGGTAATTGCTTTTAAAATTAAAGGGAATAAATTTATAGTTTATAGGATTATTTGGGGAGGATTATTATTGTAGGAGATACTGCACGGCAAAGGCGATGGCATCCTCCGCAAAATGATACGCGAAAACCTCAGAAAAATAAGCCATATAAAAAAAATGGAAAGTGAACATGCCGACTTTGGCGGCGATGGGATTACGATTGTGGAACTGGGGTAACTATCCCACCACTTGGCTTGAAAAATGATAATAAGTTAGTACTAAAAATAGAAGCTTTGACTTACTTTTGGCATGTGACTTCAAGCATAACCAGATTTGCACTTTTTATTCTAATGCCTTTAGCTTCAACATGTGCTAGTTTTGCTCAACCCACCCGTGTGCTTTTGGGTGTAAAATGGAATGGCCAATCGGAGGTTTTTAATTCTGTTAATATTTTAACCCAAAAATTTAAAGATATAAAATTTTTACCCTATGTGTCAGGGGCAGAGTTGGGGGAAAGCACTCTGGACCAAGCAAATAAACGCTACTTTTATAATAGCAATTCGGGATTGACAGTAGTGGATGCTACTAATGGCATTATACTTGATACATTTGGCATTTCGATAAATCTTAGAGGAATAGAATACGATTCGAACAAAATTATTGGGACATATTGGAATGGAAAGGCCGTTATGCTTGCTTCGCTAAATTTGGATACAAAAAAATTAAACGATATCGGAATATTAAAAGGGGTAACTGGAAGCGAACAAGGCGAAACCACCTTTGATGCCATAAATGGACGATACTTTATTAAAACCAACTTAGGTATAACTATTGTCAATGCTGCTAATGCCACCACTATTGATACAATAAATATTTCAAAAGGAATGAACGGGATAGAGTACGACCCAAGTTCCAATAGCCTTATCGGTAATTACTGGAACGGAAAATATGTAATTCTTATGGTACTAAATATTGCGACCAAAAAATTTAAAGATATTGGAATTTTAAAGGGAGTAAATGAAATTACCTTGGGCGAAAGTACTTTTGACAAGATAAACAAAACTTACTTTATTAAGACCAATTTTGGAATTACGGTTATCAATAGCCAAAGTGCTGCCATTATTGATACCATTGCTGACAATATAATTCTAAAATCGATGGAATTCTTTTCATACTCCGATCAATTAGAGGTTAAAATAATAGGAAAATGTATTAGTGATTCCGCGCTTTTCAAGCTATCCTATTCGGATAATATAGATTCGGCAAAATGGAATTTTGGAGATACAATTTCGGGCAAGAATAATTTTTCAAATAAGACCACTGATGTGTACCATATTTATAAAAATTATGGGATCTATTCTATAAAATTTATAACCTTTTATAAAAACCTGAGCGACACATTTATATCTATGATTTCATTTGAACAACCCAAAGCTGATTTTACGGTTTCGGATATTTGCGAAGGTTTCAAAGGAGTTTTTACCAATACATCCTTAAAACTAAGTGAAGAACCAAATTACAAATGGAATTTTGGTGATGGACAAACTTCTACCGCCAAATCGCCGGAGCATCTTTATGACATTGAATCTATCTCACAAACTTTCAATGTTACATTAATTGTAAAAACCCAAACAGGCTGTGCCGATTCTACCAACATTCCTATTACAATTAATGCCAAACCAAAGTCTGATTTTAGTTTTTCATTATACAACAATTTATGGAGTTTTATACCCAAGCAATCGGGCAATATAAAATACAGGTGGTCGTTTGGAGATGGAGATAGCGCTATTGCTGCAATGGCAAGCCATAGTTATAAAGATGGTTTAAATTCTCATACCGTTTGCCTAAAAGTTACCAATACTGCAGGTTGTTATACTGAAACCTGCAAACAACCGGCAAGCACGGGAATTTCAAATACTAAATCTTCGGGTTTTAAAATTTACCCCAACCCAAACACCGGTAACTTTAACATAGAAATAGATAATCCTGAAAAGGATATGTCGATTGAGGTTTATAATTCTGTGGGAGAAATGGTTGAGAGGATTGAAATGGTTGGAAATGTTGCTGATATAAACTTGGATATTGCTTCGGGAATTTATTTGGTGAAAGTAAGAAATGGGAAGATGGAGTGTAATCAGAAGGTGAGCATTGTAAAATAATAACACTGAGATTCCTCGTGCCTCGGAATGACAAATCTCAGCCGCTGTCATTCCGACGATAGGAGGAATCTATCATAGTAGGTCATAACCTTTCGAGGGTTATAAACCTCTCGAAAGGTTAACAAAAAAAATAATCATCTTCCTTTCCAAGTATAACTTTTCATTACCGACAAAACTCCAATAATCGAAATATATACCACATGAAAAATCTGGGCGGGAATGACCAAATCCAGGATTTTTGAACTTCTGAAAAACGGAAGAATCGTGGCAAAGAAAACAATTTCAATGCTGAGTTTACCGAGCCATAAGGTGGCAATTACAGTCCACGGCATTTCTAAAAAATAAAAAAGCGGTGTAAAAAACAACACCACATTAAACAAATACATAAACGCCGGAAGCAATTTTGATTTTAGATTTTTGTAATGTCCTGCCTTACTTCCCCAACGGATGCGTTGATTCACAAATTCACTTAAACTTTGCGGTGGCTGTGTGTAAACAATAGCTTCGTATTTTTTCAAAAATTGAACACCTCCTTTAAATTTTTCATGAATCTTATGCATTAAAAATTCATCGTCGCCACTAGGGATATGCTCGTTTCCTTTAAAACCATTAACTTCATAAAAAGCCGATTTTCGATAAGCAATGTTGGCACCGTTGCACATATTGGGGTAGCCATTTTGAACCGAAGCTGCTCCAATTCCAATCAGACTTAAAAATTCCAATTGCATCATTTGGTTCCAAAATCCGGGCCGTTCAAAAAACATCACAGGTCCTGTTACCATTTTTATATTAGGAGAATGAAAAGCTGAAGTCATTGCGTTTAGCCAATCAACCCCAAACTCACAATCGGCATCTGTGCAAACAATTAGTTCACCTTTCGAAATTTTTAAAGCATTTTTTATGGCCGCTTTTTTACCAAACTCGTTTTCTGATAATTGAATTATCAAAGGTTCAAAATTCCTAATTCCTAATTCGTAATTCCTAATTACCCCAAACGTATCATCTGATGAATGGTCATCCACCAAAATTACTTCCAGATTTTTGAAATCAAATTTTTGTTGGTCTATGGATTTCAGGATGGTTTGGATGGTATTAGCTTCATTTCGGCAAGGAATAATAATTGAAACTATAATTCCTAATTCCTGATTCCTAATTTCTAATTCCCCAATCTTTGCCCAGCCTTTTATAAACCAAATAACAAGGCATACATAAACCAAAAGCGGTATTAAAACCAAGCACCATATCATTCTTTGGCAGTAAACTTGGTGAGAAATAAAGCAAAAGCACCGATAATAGAAGGTATCATCAAATTAATAATCCATACCAATAAACAGGCTGCCACAATTTGAATTTCAGGCACATTCGTAAATCTTAAAACGGCCATGGCTGCTGTCATTCTTACTCCAATTTCGGCAATGGCAAAGGTTGGTACAACAGTTTGCACAAAGAAAATAGCCGGAACAAAAACAATAAATTGCCACCAAAGCATTCCTACATTAAAGAAAGAAAGTACCAAAATATATTGGCTCAGAAAAATTGAATACCTAAAAAAGGAAAGAAAGGAAATGTAAGTAAGTCCTGAAATATTAAGAAATGAAATTCCTTCAAAAAAATAATTAATATGTTTATTACTCTTAAACCAAACCTTTAATTTCCTGAAAAATAAAGGCAAGCTCCAAAAAATAATAATAATAATAATAGGAATAACAATAAACGACACCTTCGTCCATTTACCAAGCATTGCACCTACCCAAGGATCGCTATTTACAAATAAAAAGAAACCGGTGATTCCTAAAAAAAAGGTCATGATAACTTGGCTTGTGCTGCCAATTACTGATAGAGCAACAACTCGGGGATCTAATTTATTTTTCAAAAACAGCATTCTGCCGGCAAACTCCCCTACCCTGTTTGGAGTAAATGAACTAACCGCCACACCACCCATTACCGCCGAAAAAGCTTTAAAAAAAGATAATTGTTCAATATTCTTTATTAAAAATTTCCACTTTACCGTTTCAATTCCCCAATTGGCAAATATGAGTAAAACCGCCACAAGAAGCATCCACCAATTGGTTTTCAGGCTTTGTTTAAATAAATCTTTGTATAAAGATATATCGAAACCAAATAGCCGTTTATATAAATAAATACCGCATAAAACAGCTATTACTATTTTTATAAGTAAATAGAAACCTGATTTGACTTGGGGTGATTTTATATCAATAATCGGCATTTTTATATTGATGCAAAGCAAATACAAATTTTTATTGAAATAGCTATCTTAATTAAAAATCACTCTATGTTTGTAACCCATGACCGACAGGCCAATTGATAGAGAATACGACCGGATTATTTTAGGGTTTGACCCAGGAACTAATATTATGGGATATGGTGTTATTGGAATTACGGGCAAAAAATTTGAGATGATCACTCTTGGCATTATTCATTTAGCCAAACTTGAGAATCATGCCTTAAAACTTCAAAAAATACATGAACGAAGCCTTAGTCTTATTGACATGTATAACCCTGATGAAGTAGCCTTGGAAGAACCTTTTTTTGGCAAAAATGTGCAATCGATGCTAAAACTTGGCCGAGCACAAGGAGTGGCCATGGCAGCCGCTTTGCACCGGGGTTTACCCATTTTTGAATATACCCCAAAAAAGGTTAAAAAATCGATAACCGGAAACGGAAACGCTAGCAAAGAACAGGTAGCCGCCATGCTTCAATCTTTATTAAATTTTAAAGAATTACCCAAATTTTTAGATGCGACAGACGCAGTGGCTGTGGCATTGTGTCACTATTTCCAATCGGGTAATTCAGCCGAAGGATTGAGTAAACAATATACAGGCTGGGATGCTTTTATTAAAGATAATGATGATAGGGTAAAAAAGTAGTTTAATTAAAAAATCCTGACAAATTTTTTAAAACCTGTCAGGATTGATAATATTCTTTAAACGAGTCAACTAAAAATAAACGTTCCTTCTTACGTTGGAAACGTGCTTAGCCAAACGAATTACCTGCTTAGTATATCCGAACTCATTATCGTACCAAACATACAATACAATACTTTTTCCATCAGGTGAAACTATGGTAGCCGGACTATCAAAAACTGAAGGAGTTGAACTTCCTATGATATCGCTTGATACCAATTCCGGATCGATAGAATATTTTATCTGACTTACCAGCGGACCTTCTAATGCTGCTTTTTTCATTATTGCATTCACATCGGCAATGTTAGTATTTTTTTTAACGTTAAGACTCATAATAGCCAATGAACCATTTGGAATCGGAATACGAACCGCATTAGCGGTAAGTTTACCTGCCAAGCCTGGAATTACTTTGGCGATAGCTGAAGCCGAACCAGTTTCGGTAATTACCATGTTTACAGCTGCTGAGCGGCCACGACGGAATTTTTTATGCATATTATCCAACAAATTTTGGTCGTTGGTATAAGCATGCACGGTTTCAATATGTCCACGTTCGATGCCTAAATTATCTTCAATAACTTTCAAAATTGGCACAATTGCGTTGGTGGTGCATGATGCAGCAGTGAAAATTTTCTCATTAATAATATCTTGCTGCTCATGATTTACTCCATAAACAATATTTGGCAAATCTCCTTTTCCAGGGGCAGTAAGCATAACCTTACTAATTCCATTTGATTTTAAATGCAATGCTAAAGACTCTCTATCTCTAAAAGCACCGGTATTATCAATCAAAACCGCATTGGTAATACCATAAGACTCATAATCAATCTCATCCGGATTATTGGCTTGAATCATTTTCACAATCTGCCCATTTATGATAAGCGCTTTATTTTCTAAATCTTCAACAATGGTTCCTTTAAATTCACCATGCACTGAATCCATTTTTAATAAGGCTGAACGTTTCAAAATATCTGCATCACTGCTGGATCGGGTTACTATCGCTTTTAATTTTAGTTGTTGTCCTTTGCCAGATAATTTTATCAGTTCGCGGGCTACCAATCTTCCAATCCTACCAAAACCATATAATACAACATCAGTTGGTTCAAGAGCTGACATGTTATGACCATTAAAACCCTTTAATTTATCCTTTAAAAAAGAACACATATCTAAATAGTTTCCTTTTTCATTGGTCCATTCGTCGCTCAATTTACCAATATCTATTTTTGATGGCGCTAGATGTTCAATGGTTAGCAACTCATTGGCTAATTTTGAAGTAGCATAAATATCTATGGTTTTGCTTATGATATCTTCAGCATATTTATGCAGTTTTTGAACCTCAGAACTACTCACATCAATAAGTGTGTTTCTAAAAAAAACAAGTTCTACCGACTTTTCATAAATGAGTTTGCTTACAGCGTTGATGAGATCAGCACTCGCTTTTTCCTTCTCTACCCATGACTCAAGTTCCTTGTCAAAGGCATCTTTTTTAATTTGTAAGGTGTTTGTATCCATTAAAATTGAGGTTAAATATTTTTAAATTTAATTAGGCTTCAAAGGTACGTGAAATCTATATTTTTAAAAAGTTAAGGCTCATAAAAAAAGGATACTTATTAACTGTTTATAACCAATCCAATAGGTTTTCTTAATCAACGTCATATTTTAATTATTAGAGAATTTTTAGAAACCTTTCCCTTATTTTTGGTCTATTAAAATAACCAATAAATAAAACCTATGCTAAAAAAGCTAACTTTAACACTACTAAGCTGTTTTCTTATATTATTTTCGGCAAATGCAAGTAATTATTCTGGCGGTCAAGTTACCTATAGGTATATAGGTAATTACAAATTTGAAGTTAAATATAAAATTTATAGAGATTGCAGAGGAATTCCGTCCTCGGTGACTAGTTACACAATTCGATGCGAGAGTACAAAAGCTACAAAGACGTTAACTTCTACCCGAATCAGTATTGAAGATGCAACCCCTTATTGTGCCAGTGCAGGAAAACCCTGTAATCCTCCAAATACAACTGCCGGAAGAGGTTTTGAAGAACATATCTATCTGGATACTCTTGATTTTAACGGGAGTGAATCAGCTTTTAAAAGTTGTTGTATCATTCAAATTGGAGTTGGACAATGTTGCCGACCATTAGATATAACTACGGGCGCAGCTGGCGGTAATTTTTGGGTATATAGTACTTTAGATTTATGCAATGCTGCCACCAATTCTTCTCCGGTTTTTAGTTTTAAACCACTATATATTCATTCTGCAAGTGAGCCGTTAATGCTAAGCTATTTAGCAAAAGATACTATTGATAACGATTCATTATCTTATAATTTTACCGACCCATTGCAAGATTGGACTACTAAAACCAGTTGGGGTTCTGGCTTAGATTCAAAAAATCCGTTCACCTCATACTATCCTAAAGGATATAACAAATCGAATGGCCCAAAACCTGACAATAATCCTCCGATAGGAATATATCTAAATCCTTTAACGGGCAACCTTATAGGAACTCCTACTGATGCTTCTGAGGCTACAATTATGGCCATTTCAGTAAAAGAATGGAGAAAAGACAATACCGGAAAGTATATTCAGATTGGTGAAATTGTATTGGACCAAATGATTTATTCTCAAACTGGAAATGATCATTTACCATCTATCAACCAACAAATAAATCACAAGATTTGCGAAGGGCAGAATTTCACGATGGATATATCAACGGATGATTACCCATTTAATCAGCCTCCTCCGGCATCAAATTTATTGAATGATACCGTAAAAATTTCTTGGGATAAAGGAATAAAAAATGCAAGTTATTCAATAATAAATTCAAAAGTTAAATTACCAGTAGGACGCTTTTCATGGACCCCCGCCACCGGAGATTCTAAAAAACTTCCATTTATGTTTAGTATGGTCGCCACAGATAATGCTTGCCCAAGATACGGTATTACAACTAAAACATTTTCATTCACGGTTTACCCTAAAATAACTGTAAGCAGCACTATTAAAAAACTTAATAATTTCACCTACACGACGGGGCTATATGTAAGTAACAAAAAATACAATTATGTATCAGGTATTTTTATAACTTCAGCCAACCTGGAAGACATTCGCAACTATTATTTTAAATCTTCTAACAACGTTTATTCATCATTTGAAAACGACACTATCGTGTTTAAGAAAAACGGAACTTATGTTATTAATACTTCCTTTATATCTGAAACTGAATGCAATTCAACAACTATTCAGGACACGGTCAAAATTGCGAATATACTAGAAGTGAATTTAGGAACTGACCCTTTTGGCTTATACAGCGATACAGGTTTATGTCAAAACCTTAAAGCCAGAATCACAGCTAAAGTCATTAATTCTAAACGACCTGTTACCTATAATTGGAAAACAAAAACCAAGATAGTGAAGGATACATTGGGTTATTTTGATCAGGCATTTGCAATAGATGATACTTTATTTTTGAGTATTAAAGATGCCAATAATAATACAAATTCTACGTTTAGAGCTATCAAGGTATTGAGCAATCCTTCCATTACTGTAGGGTTGGATAAAATTGTTTGTCCAGATGTACTTACTAAATTAAAAGGAAAAAACCTTGTCATAGGAACTTTAACTTGGAATTGGTATAAAAACAGTAAAGTTATAGGAAGTCTAGATTCTTTAGACACCTATACTTCAGGAACTTATATTGCCGGTGGCACAAACTCAAATGGCTGTACATCCTATGATACCGTTATTTTAACAAATTATAAAACTACAAAAGTTGATTTAATATCAGGGGTTTATTGCCAAGAAAAGAAGGAATTAAGTCAAGTTGAAATTTTCAAATTAAATCCTAATAAGCAATTTACTTCCATCAATTGGTCTTTAATAAAATCATTACCTAAACCTTCAGGTAACTCAAATTTTATTTCAGATTTATTATTTGATAATGACCCCACCTCAAAATATGATTATAAAATAAAGTTTGATGATTCAAGGGTTTTTATTCAGTTCACAAATAAAGATTCCTTAAAATTTAAAGTAAATATAATAGATACGAATGGGTGTTTTAATGCAGACACAATTACAATCTCAATAATTAAAAAACCATTTGTGAGCATTGTTAGTTCAATAATCACTAAATGTATGAACGAAGTTTTGAATATGAATTTATTTGGAAGTTCAAATGGCACTCACAAATGGATTCCAATAAATCAAAGTGGTTTTAGCACATGGACAGTTTTACCAAAAGGGGATTCATTAATTTTAGGTACATTTACTAAGGCGGGGTCTTATAAAATAAAGCTAGAAGCAACTATTGAATTTTGTTCATCAAGCGATTCCTTAATTATTAATGCATTGCCTTTGCCTAAACCAATTATTTCAGTAACATTTAGAAATCCATCGGTAATATTTAAAGATTTCAGTACCAACATTAAAGGCCGAAAATGGTTTATTAAAAACATTTTATATTCAACGGATGACACATTATCAGTAAGCAGATCCTTTGCTCACATGCAACCGATACGGTTGGAATTAATTGATAATATTGGGTGCACAAAAGACACCACCATTGTTATGAACACCTTGGGATTATCAAAAATTAAATCTTCTAAAACCGAACTGTATCCCAATCCTGCAAATACTATTTTAGTGCTAAAACAATTGGATACTTGGGTGCCATCACAGTATGAAATTTATGATGTCTTAGGTAAAAAAGTAGTAATTGGAATTACAACAAATAAGGAAGAACAAATTGACTTACAGAACTTGAAACCTGGGCCTTATTATTTAAAATACATTGCAGCAGAAGGAACAGTTTCCATTGCATTTATTAAATCAGAATAAATTTTAAAATTTAAGGATGGCTTTTATTATTGGCATTTCAGGTGGAAGTGCTTCGGGAAAATCAACGTTTATAGCTAAATTAAAAAACTATTTTGGAGATTCCCATTTGTCAATTTTATCTCAAGATCATTACTATAAACCCTTATATTTACAGGTAAAAAACAAAAATGGTGAAATAAATTTTGATGAGCCAGAGAGCCTTAATCTTGATAAATTTATAACCGATGTTGAAATTTTAGAAGCCGGAAATGAATTAGCGATTGAAGAATATCATTTTAATAATCCCAACAAACAACCGAATACCATCACAATTAAACCCACATCAATAATATTAGTTGAAGGTTTATTTATTATGAGCGACTCAAGTATTTTCAACAAACTGAATTTAAAAATATTTATTGATGCTGATGAGGATATAAAATATAATCGCCGATTAAGAAGAGATTCGGAAGAAAGAGGAATGGAGGCAGATGAAATTAAATATCAATGGCACAATCAAGTACTTCCTTCCTATGACAAATACATACTTCCTTACAAGGAAAAGGCAGATATTTTGATAATAAATAATGTAGATTTTGAGGAAGGATTGAACTTGGTTATTGAACGAATACAAAAACTCCTAATTCCGAATTTATAATTCAAAATTCTTTAAGCCGCTTGCTCAAAAAACTTAGCAATTTTTTCCTGAACAAAAGATTTTTTTATTTCTACTTTTTCTTCATTGCTTGATGGAGCATCATACATTGCATCCATAAAAATTGATTCACAAATACTTCTTAATCCCCGAGCTCCCAGTTTGCAATCAAATGCAGTGTCTACAATAAGTTCAATGATGTCATGCGAAACGACCAATTCCTTATTTTCAAGTTCAAACAATTTTTTATATTGTTTTAACAAAGCATTTTTGGGTTCTAATAGTATTCGCTTTAAAGTAGCTTTATCTAACGGAGAAAGATTGGCCAATACAGGTAATCGGCCTAAAATTTCCGGGATCAGGCCAAACTTCCTTAAGTCAGTAGCCGATACATTTTCAAGAATATTTTCTGTTGATTTTCTATCATTAACCGATTTAAAACCAACCGTTTGTTTATTCAACCTACGTTCTATTATTCTATCAATACCTTCAAAAGCGCCTCCACAGATAAATAAAATATTGCTAGTATCTACTGCGATATATTTTTGGTCGGGATGTTTTCGTCCTCCTTGTGGCGGAACATTCGTGATGGTTCCTTCCAATAATTTCAATAAAGCTTGCTGAACTCCTTCGCCAGATACATCGCGGGTGATGGATGGATTATCAGATTTTCTAGATATTTTATCCATCTCATCAATATAAATAATACCGCGTTGAGCAGCTTCTACATTATAATTAGCGGCTTGCAACAATCGGGTAACAATACTTTCAACATCTTCACCCACATAACCAGCTTCGGTTAAAACGGTGGCATCAGCAATGCAAAAAGGCACATCAAGTATTTTAGCAAGCGTTTTTGCCAAAAGGGTTTTACCGGTTCCGGTTTCCCCAATCATCAAGATATTACTTTTTTCGAGTTCTACTCCATCCTCTCCTACATCTGAACCAAGACGTTTAAAATGATTGTATACAGCTACAGAAAGTATTTTTTTTGCCTGATCCTGCCCGATCACCCATTGATCAAGATGTTCCTTAATATCTTTTGGCAATAATATTTTTGAAGGTTTGTACTTAGCCCCCTTTTTCTTTTTGTTTGTGCTGTCCTCTTCTAATATTAAAACAGCCTGATTTATACAATCATCACAAATATTCCCTTCAACACCTGTTATAAGTATTCCTACTTGGTTTTTAGGTCGTCCACAAAAAGCACAAATCGGTTGCGACATTATACTATTTTTTTAATCAACACTTCATCTACCATGCCATAAGCTTTGGCTTCATCAGCAGTCATCCAATAATCACGATCGCTATCCTTTTCAATTTTTTTGAACGGTTGACCTGAATGATTTGCCAAGATATCATAAAGTTCCTTTTTTAATTTTTGAATTTCCTTAACTGTTATTTCCATATCTGAGGCCTGACCTTGTGTTCCTCCTAAAGGTTGGTGAATCATTATACGGGAATGTTTTAAGGCGGTACGTTTTCCTTTTTTACCTGCACACATCAATACAGCTGCCATACTTGCTGCTATTCCAGTACAGATAGTACTTACATCGCTGGTAATGTATTGCATCGTATCATAAATACCCAAGCCAGCATAAACTGACCCTCCAGGTGAATTAAGATAAATTTGTATATCACGGCCGGGATTTGAAGAATCCAAAAACAATAACTGACCTACTACAATATTGGCCACATTATCATCAATTCCAGTTCCTAAAAATATAATCCTATCCATCATTAATCGTGAAAAGATATCCATTTGAGATACTCTCATTTCACGTTCTTCAAGAATATAAGGAGTCATGTTTTCAATATAATGATCTACATGCAAGCTGTTTATTCCTAAATGCTTGGTTGCGTATTTTTTAAATTCTCTTCCGTCGTTCATGTTTTTTTTATTTATGAGTTATGAATTAATAGTTATTACTTTTCTTTATTTAATCTTCAAATTTCCAAATCTCCAAATCAATTAATGATTATGTTGATGATTATGTTCTTTAATCATATCATAAAAACCCTCAACTGTTGTTTTTTGCTCTACAATAGTTACCACATTTTTAATTTGGTTAATAACCGCTCGTTGAATCGATATTTCTCTCACTTTATCCATAAAGCGTTGATCCTTCTTTTGTTTTTCGGTAAACTCTTGTACCCATGCAAATTCAGGATTTGAAATACCATAATTGCGGAGCAAACTTGCAGAATACCCTAAGGCTGCTTGATTAAATTCATCTTCGGATATTTCAATGTTAAATAATTTTATAGCTTTTTCCTGAATAAGCTGATAACGCAAAGCTCCGGATTCCTTTTCATATTTTTCATTTGCATTTTCAGCAGTGTATGCTTCGGGATGAGAATCAATCAACCAACGAGTTAGGAACGTATCAGGTAATTCTAAATTATGTTTATCCATAATAAAATGATCCAACTCATGTTCTAAATGATGTTCACTTTCTGAATTATAATATATCTCCACATTCTCTTTCACCTTAGACTTAAAAGTTTTTTCATCTGTTACAATCCCAGGGCCAAAAACCTTATCAAATAAATCCTGATTAATTTCAGAGGGAGTAAACTTTTGAATATTTTTTACTTCGGCTTGAAAATTCGGATTTAAATCATTTAATCCTTCTTTTGGAATACCGGTAGCAGAAGACATTACTGTTTCATTATCGTTAAACAATGTACTAATATTAATAATTACTTTATCACCTGTTTTTTTATTCATAAACAAGTTCTTGGTCGCTTCATCCTTTACCAGCTCTGGAATTACAGTGGTTTCCTTTCCTGCAACACCACCTTCTAAAGGATTGTTTTCATTATCCATTTCGGTAAGAATAACTAAAATACTATCCGACTCAGCAGTACTTTCATCTACTTTTTCAAGGACACCATGACGGCGGCAAAGATTATTAATTTCAGATTCCACTTCTTTATCATCTACCTCAATCACATATTTTGTGATACTATCCTTGTCTGAAATATTAAATTCAAAGATAGGAGCTAATCCTAAATCAAAATTGAAGGTAAAATTTTCTGATTTATCAAAATCAACATCAGATGGATTATTAACACTCAAAAGCGGTTGTCCTAATATATCAATCTCATTATCCCTCAGATAACCATACATTTTTTCAGTGGCCAATTTATTTACTTCATCCGCTAAAAATGATTTTCCGTAAAGTTTTTTAATCATTGATACAGGTGCCGTTCCTGGTCTGAAACCCGGAATCTGAGCTTTTTTACGGTAGATTTTTATTTGTTCATCTACTTTAGGTTCGTAGTCAGCTTTTTCCAAATTTATTGAAAGAGTGCCATTAAGATTGTCGATTTTTTGAAATGATACGTTCACTATATAGTTATTATTTTTTTAGGTGTGCAAAGCTAGTTTGTTGCAAAAGGTTTTCCAAAAAAAATGGTCTGTCAGAATTTCACGAAGTAAGACAGAATGCCAAGTAATATTAGAATTACTCCTGTGATTTTCTTTTCATAATGCTCTAAAAAATGCAATCTAAAGCGCTCCATAGTCTTTTTACCTGATAGTGTAAGAGTTGTGATTCCTATTACTGTAGTGGCCAAGTAAATAGCCGACACAACAATAATACCTTGCCAACCATAGGTTCCAGCTTTAAAATAAAAAGTTTCAACCTCCAAACAGGGAGAAAAAAACATAGCTATAGCCATTGTGGTAACAATTTTTGCAAATGAATGGGTTTTTAATTTAACCTTTTCGTCATGGTGGTGATTATCACCAAGACTTACATAAATAACCCCAAATAGAATCAATAAAAGTGGAGCAAACCATTCCGTAAACCCGCTCATTTTATTGGTAGCCTCCATTCCGATTATACCGATAATGATTCCTAAAATGATAGTGCTCAATACATGAGCAGAACTTACTACAACAGATAATTTAAAAGTTTGTCTGCGACTCCATTTTTCGCTCTTAGCTAATAAAGCTAATGGGAGCCAATGATGCGGCACTAAAACATGAATAAGACTAAGTAATAGGCTAAATGCAGCTAATTGAAGCATAAAGTAAATTAGGCTCCAATTTGTTTTTTAAGATTTTGGACTTGATTTTCCCAAACCATCTCAAATTCGTCATAATCCTCTTCTTCGGCATAATCACAAACGATTAAAGCTAAATCATCTGTTACTTCATCCTTATGGATTATAAATTCCAAGGTTTCATTAACATTAGGCCCATCAATCCAACGAAACTTAATGTGTTTACGATTTTGATTTTTAACTAATTCTCCTTCTAAGGTTTCACCATCGTCCCATTTAAAAATATAATTATTTCCATGAACAGAAACGTCATCTGCAAACCAAGATGAAAGGCCTGAAGGAGATGATATATAGGTAAATAAAGTATTTGCCGAGCAGTGCATTGGAAATTCCAATTCTATTCTTTGCCGCTTGTCATTTATTTTAGAACTTTGCATACGATTCGAGAATTAAAAAGATATACTTTTTAGGGTATAAAAAAATTAAAGTTCGCGAATATAGTAAAAATATGTTAAAATGGAAAGGGTTAGATAAAAGGTTCTTAATTGAACACCGATGGGTGCTTGCATTATGGGCCTGTTTTATTATGTTTTGCTTTGCTTTTATTATGAATACTCCGTATGGAAATTTTAATATTTGGTTAAGTAATCACTACCATAATGGTTTGGGATTTTTTTTTAGGTACTATACAAATTTTGGGGAAGAATGGCTGTTGGTGCCAATTGGTGTTATTTTAGTTTTAATAATAAAAAGTATAACTTTCAGCCTACGGCTTGCTATCACATTCATTATTAACTCCCTTTTAACCGTACTTTTAAAATTTGTAGTTTTTGATTATAACCGTCCTAAGTTGGTACTTCACAAATTCAATCTGGTATTTACCGAAGGGGTTTCGGTTCATGAATATAATAGTTTTCCGTCAGGTCATTCATCTGCTGCCTTTGCTATGGCATTAGCTTTAGCATTTTGGTTTAAAAATAAAACCGTTAGTTTAATTGTTATTTTAATGGCTATTGGGGTTGGGCTAAGCCGGATTTATTTACAACAACATTTTTTAGAAGATGTATTAGGAGGAGCTATTATTGGTATTATTGCGGCTTGGTTGGCAAGCGGGTTTAATTGGGAACCTAAACAAATAACAATTAAACACGAATGATAAAAAAAAATCCCCATTTATTAATAACCCTGATTGTTGCATCAGTTTTTCTTCCTTTTTTGGGGGCAGTTCATTTATTTGATTGGGATGAAATAAACTTTGCCGAAGCAGCCCGTGAAATGATTTTAACCGGCAACTACAGTCGAGTACAAATAAATTTTGAACCTTTTTGGGAAAAACCTCCATTGTTTTTTTGGATGCAGGCGGGATGTATGAAACTGTTTGGTATTAGTGAATTTGCGGCTAGATTACCCAATGCCATTTGTGGAATTTTCACCCTCAATATTTTATACTATTATGGCAAAAAACTATTCAATGAAACCATGGCTTGGTGGTGGGTTTTGCTTTATTTAGGTTCCATTACTCCCCATTTTTATTTTAAAAGCGGAATCATAGACCCATGGTTCAATCTCTTTATATTTCTGGGTATTGTTCAACTTTATTTGGGTGCCAATAAATCCGAAGCTAGAACAAAAAACTATATTTTATGTGGACTTTTTTTAGGTTTAGCCCTACTTACCAAAGGACCGGTAGCCATTTTAATAGTTGGGCTATGTGGATTGGTTTATTTAATAGTCAATAAATTTAAACCTTTTTTTAGCGTCTTTGATTTATTCGTCTTAGCAGTTTCAATGCTAATTATTCCGTTGCTTTGGTTTTTGCCCGATTGGCTGGCTAACGGATTTTGGTTTACCAACGAATTTTTAAAGTATCAGGTGGATTTATTTTTACACCCCGTGGCATCGCATGGTCAGCCTTGGTTCTATCATCCCCTAGTACTTCTAATCGGGTGCTTTCCGGCTACTATTATTGCTTTGCCCTATATTTTCAAAACCGACAATTCAAATAATGAATCCTTTATAAAATGGATGAAAATTATGTTTTGGGTAGTATTGATTTTATTTTCAATGGTAACCACAAAAATTGTCCATTACTCCTCGTTATGTTATTTACCTCTGACTTTTTTAGGGGCTTGGGGCTTGTCTCAATCCAATGGATTTTTAAAACTTTGGCAAAAAATACTGATTGGGATTGTAGGTTTTATTTACAGCCTCATTTTTTTATTAATTCCGTTAATTACTTCTAACTCCGCAGTAAAAAACTATGTGTTAACAAAAATTAATGACGATTTTGTAAAGGAAAATATTTTAACTCCCACACCTTGGCTGGGTTGGGAATGGATTTTTGGAGTACTCTTTTTAACGATTCTAATTATTGGTTTTATTTATAATAAAGCTGAAGGAAAAGGTATAAAAATTTGGTTAATCGGCAACGCTTTGTTTTTATTGGGCATGGGTATTTTAGTGGTTCCTAAAGTTGAAAACCATATACAAGGAAGTATTATAAGTTTTTATAAAGGGCTGCAGGGAAAAGATATTTATATTGAAACTGTTGGTTTTAAAAGCTATGCCCATTATTATTACACTCAAAAAAGTGTCCCCAAAAAATCAGACGAACTTTACAAAGAAACCTTCAAATATTGCTTACAACAGGGTATTGACACTATCGGCCAGTTAAGCGAAAGTCAACGCGGACAAGTATATAGCTTTAAAAAACAGTGGTTTTTGAAAGGTGATATTGATAAGCCGGTTTATTTGGTTTATAAAATTAACCATACTGAAGATATGGATACCAACCGACTATTTAAGATGGTGATGAATAAAGGTGGGTTTAAAGTTTTTAAACGAGAGATTAATAATCATGGTGTAAATTAGCAATAGAAAGCAACTAATTTTAGTAGTATAATTCTTCTCATGCTACTAATTTATTTTATGGTTTTTCTACATTATAATTTACCAAATCCCAACTTTCTTCCTTTTTTATATTCTCTTTTTTTATTAACCCAACATCTTTGGCCCAGTAATAATTTACCCACCACCTATCCCAAGTATTATCATGATCTAAATAAAATTTCCTTATTGAAAAGAAAGTTTTTCCATTTAATGTATATGAACTATCAAATTTTTTATAATAACTAGTATGCGAACCAGTCCCACTAGTAACTGCACTGTCAAAAGGGTAGAAAAAAGAAACTGTTTCACCTTGATAGTCTCCTGCTTTAGATTTACCAAGGATTAAAGAAATAAAATTTGCTTTTTCTAAATCTTCTTTTTTAAGGTCAGGATTTGCCCCCCAAGTATAATATTTATATTCATATCCTGTTGTGGTGCTATAAATCAGCATATTAACCATATCCTTTATTACAGTATTTTTTCCTGTAAAGGTTTGGCTACGAATGCTAATGCTTTTAAGAACCAAGGTGTCATATAATCCACTTTTATTATTTTGGTACACCCACCAGCTACCGGGTTTAAAATCAAGATAATCTCTTGCTTCTCCTAATGTGTAAGGGCCGTAAGTCTTGCCTACTTCATCATCAGGTTTGCAATTTTGCAATGTGAAGGCCGTGATGGCTAACAGAAGTATAAAAGAAATATTAATTAATAGCTTCATGTATCAAACATACTATGTTTTCAATGAATAATTAACAATAACTAAATGTTTTTAGGTTAGTTTATACTCCGAAATATTCAGTTGCAAATGTGCGATTGCTTTTTCTGAAACGGTTTGTTCCGCCTTTTTCTTGGTTTGGTGCAAGGCATCTAACAAAAGTTCATCATCAATATAAACGCCAATTTTAAAGAGTTTTCCATTTCGGTCAATCACTTCTTCTATGAGCCTGAAATCAACCACCTTTTTGTTTTTTTGCCCCCATTGAATTAGGATACTTTTATAATTTTCATGAATCGTATCCAAGTTTTCAATATCAATATAAGGGCGGATTAGCTTAGTAATTACAAATTTTTGAGCCACTTTAAAACCATGATCAAGGTATATTGCACCGGTAAAAGCCTCCAATGCATTGCCTGCAATACCATAAAGATTGGTGGTTTTAGTTTTGCGTAGCGAATCGTTAAGCGTTAATAATTTTTCAATACCCAATTTTCTGGCAATATTTGAAAGTTGCTCACGGCTCACAATTTTTGAACGCATTTCTGTAAGATAACCTTCGCCTTTTCCCGGAAATTTTTTGAAAACAAATTCAGCAACTACCAAATCAATTACCGCATCGCCCAAAAACTCCAATCGTTCGTTGCTATAGCGCTCTGTATTTTTATGCAATACCGCCGAGTTGTGCATAAAGGCCTGATGATATAATTTTAAATTTACGGGATACACACCGGTAACACCTCGCAATAATTTTGCAAAAGTTTTATCTTCTTTATTCCTAAACAGAAATGGTATCAGCCCTTTGCGGCTCAAAATTTAAATATATTTTTTAAAGATAACGGATACATTGTGGCCACCAAAACCAAATGTATTGCTCAAAGCAGTATTCACCACTCGTTTTTGAGCTTTATTAAAAGTAAAATTAAGACGTGAATCCAATTCAGGATCATCGGTAAAATGATTAATAGTTGGTGGAACTATATCTTCCATAATAGCCATAATAGAAGCCACTGCTTCCACAGCTCCCGCCCCACCCAATAAATGTCCGGTCATGGATTTGGTAGAGCTTATATTTAATTTATAAGCGTGGTCGCCAAATACATTTTTTATAGCTATAGTTTCAGCAATATCACCTAATGGAGTGCTCGTTCCGTGAACATTGATATAATCAATATCCTCAGGTTTCATTCCAGCATTAGCTATTGCAATATTCATAACATTAATAACACCAATACCTTCTGGATGTGGAGCCGAAATATGATAAGCATCGGCAGATAAACCTCCTCCGGCTACTTCAGCATAAATTTTAGCACCTCTGGCCAAAGCGTGGTCTAAACTTTCCAAAACCAAACATGCAGCACCCTCACCCAAGACAAATCCGTCTCGGTTCATATCAAACGGACGCGAAGCTGTTAAAAAATCATCGTTTCGTTCGCTCAAAGCCTTCATTGAGTTAAAACCACCCATGGCGGCTTCATTTACACAGGCTTCGGAACCTCCGGTGATAATAACATCTGAAATGCCTTGCTGAATATACTTAAAGGCATCAAAAATGGCATTGTTGCTAGATGCACATGCCGAAACAGTGGTAAAATTAGGACCCCTTAAACCGTATTTAATAGAAATGTGACCTCCGGCAATGTCGGAAATCATCATTGGGATAAAAAACGGGCTAAAGCGAGGCGTACCATCGCCCTTGGCAAAATCTGTACATTCCTTTAAAAAAGTGGTAAGCCCACCAATACCCGACCCCCAGATAACTCCGGTTCTGTCAGGATTAAATTTACCTTCAATTTCAGCATCCTTAATAGCTTCATCTGCCGAAATCATAGCGTACTGGGCAAAAGGGTCCATTCTGCGAGCTTCTTTTCTGTCCATATAATTTTGGGCATCAAAGTTTTTTATCTCGCAGGCAAATTTTGTTTTAAATTTTTCGGCATCAAAACGAGTAATTAGGTTGGCACCACTAATACCATTGCACAAAGATTCCCAGTATTCTGGAGCAGTATTACCAATGGGCGTAAGGGCACCAATACCTGTTACAACAACTCGTTTCAAAAGATTTTGATTTTACTTTACGTTGGCAGAAATATAATCAATCGCTTGTCCTACTGTACCAATCTTTTCAGCTTGGTCATCTGGAATGGCAATGTTGAATTCTTTTTCAAATTCCATGATTAGTTCTACTGTGTCTAATGAATCAGCGCCAAGATCGTTTGTGAAACTGGCTTCTGTAGTAACTTCTGATTCTTCTACGCCAAGTTTGTCAACTATAATGGCTTTAACGCGTGATGAAATGTCTGACATTTTTTTTAGTTTTATATTATTGGGGCAAAGATTAATTTTTTAGAATAAATAGACAAGCTAAAATTTTAATGATTTTTACAACCCCAATTTTAATAAAAAAAATGAAATTCCGACTCTACTCCTTTATAAATCTTAAACGGGTTATAGCAGTGTCAACTAGTATTTCTATGGTATAAACCCCTTCACACAATTGGGCTACGTCTATTTTGTCTTTTGCCAAATCCGAGTCTTTAGTTAAAACTATTTGCCCCAAGGCATTTAAAATCTTTATCTGAAAGGGCTTTGAATTATTGGTTTCAATAGTTAAGGTTTGATTAACGGGATTGGGGTAGATTTTTAGTAAGTCATCTTTTAAAAATCTTATTCCTACCATTTTATATGAAAATATAGTATCCAAAACACAACTACCGTTGGCTAATTTTAGAGTTATTGGTTTACCGTCTACTGCTTTTTTATCTAAAGTTATACTGGTATTATTGGAAACAAACACAGTATCCAAATACCAGAGACGGGATGTGTTATACAATGATTTATCAGTAAATATTACAGAATCTTTAAGCACCGTTTTTTCAATTATTGGAATTGGAGTTGGCATTACATCCAAATCTAAAGAGCCTTTGGTTTCACAATCCCCAGTTTTTGATAACAAGTTTATTTTATAAAAACCGCCTTGGATTTTAAAATCAGAAGGGTTGATAATTCCATCTTTTACTTCACTGGTTGTTGGGTAATTACTATAACCCAAATCATTTACTTTTGTCCATGTTCGGCTATCCCCGTTTTGGTTTACCAAACTATCCAAATCAATTACTTCACTTCGGCAAAACATTTTTTTTGGGTATTTAAAATTCAAGGTTGGAGATTTTTTAATAACAATTATTCCGGTATCCGTAGCCTTGCATTTGTTGAAATCAGTTACTTGGATTGAAAAGATTAAAGAATCTTTATTTTTTGCTCCTAGGTTTATTCGCGATTTATCAATGGCAACTGAAAAATTATAATTAAGAGTTGTGTCTAAATCGATTAGTAAATCAGTTAAGGTATTATCCAAACCCTTTGGGTTTTTTAAAGACTTTAAAAGTTTCCACTGAACATTATTATAAAGATTAATATTAATAGGCTTTAAAATTAATTCAAATTGATTCAATGTATTTTTATCCTGACAATAACTACTGTCGTTAAGTTTAATAACAGGTAAAAGAAAGTTTGTGACCAAAACACTATCCTTTGAAAAACATCCTGTACTATCTGTTGCTTTAACTGTATATAATCCTGCATTTGATGCCATTATAGAATTTTGGCTACCTATTTTATTCCCTTTAAAAAACCAAGACCATGAAATTATACTTGAAAAATTTGTTGCACTAGCAATTAACGAAATACTGTCGTTTTTACAAATAACTTTATCTAAACCTGCGTCAATAGTACTTTTTAATAATTTTATATTACACCAACTGTACATCTTTTGTCCTTTAGCATCAGTCACCTCTAATTCTATAATGCTGTCGCGAAGGACTTGGTAATATAAGTAGTTTGATGAAGTAGGTGTTCCTTTTCCCCATTTGAATGTATAGGGTGCTGTTGCATTTATGACCTTAGCATTAAAATCAAGTCCTGCCCCTTTGCAAACTGCGGTATCTGAGGTAACAAAAAATCTAACATCCATTACTTCGGGTATTTTTAAAGTATCAAAATAAACCGTTGGACAATTTCCTAGTGAATAATTTATGGTATGTTTTAAATAATATGTTCCTCTCTTTCTGAATACAACACTATCTTTGGATGAAATTGATTTATAGGATTTCGTTTTCAAAAAGTAGAAATTATTAGTATTGGAAATAACCTTTCCCGTTGTATCAACAATTTCCCATAAATAAATTGGCGTTCCAGTGTTATTAATAATCTGGCTTTCCAATGCTATTTTATTATTTCCAATTGATTTAGTTATACGATTGGTTTTTGCATGAGGCTTAACTATTATAGAATATGATTTACTTGTTTTTGCAATTCCGGGACAATGATTATCTTTGGCTGTTACTGTAAATACATATGGAATACTGCTTACATCTGATTCTTTTGGTAACCAGCAAAATTTTACTTTTTGAAGCCTTTCTTTCGGGTCTATAATAGTTAATGAAGCATTTTTTATAGGATTGTTCCAACTCAGTGATACAGTATCAGGGGGATTTGGTTTTTTAGGTGGAGCCGGTATAAACTGTTTATCATCTGATGAAATTGTAAAACAAATTTGATTTCCAGCACATACCTCATATTTATAAGGACCATAAAGCAAAGGTGAATTATTATCTGAACACGTAATAATATTTAAAATAATGTCGCGTGTAATATCTCCAATAGCTTTATATTTACCAGTACTGTCTTTTCGCCATTCGGTTACTTTAATTGCCACTTTTGTTATCTCCGCACAATTTGTTGGGGTAAAAATCATTCCTCCTTCGTATTCATCAAAATAAGTTCCAATTGGTGGATTTACATTTGGATTTGGGCCTTTGTTTTTGTCATACCCAGTAGGCCAATAATCTTCTAAGGGGCTTTTGTAACTGCGAGCAGATGACCAATCCACTTTACTAAACCAATTTTGCATTGGTTCAGTTAAAGAAAATGATAGAGAATCTCTGTCGATTGTATCGGCTGCGGTATAACTTACATAAGCGGGTTGATTACAACAAAGGCTTAAAATAGGGGGAGTTAAAAAAACTGGAGATGAATTTTTTTGTGCGGTGCACAAATTTAAACTAGCAGTAACCCAAAAATTATTACTAGATCCACCTGTAGTCAAATTAGAAGGCCTGCAACATTGCCCCATTCCAATTTTCAATAGACAAGCATTGTTAAAACTTGATTCATTTCCATTAAAATCAATTTGATACGTATAAATATGCTCTTCAAATATTGGTACTGATGTGCTGATTGGTTTATTAGATGGATTGCACTTTTTAGAAAATGTATCACACACATTGGAAATATCACGAATACTAACCAAGTTAGGATAAAGGTATAATTCTGCAGTTGTATTTACATCTAATAGTTTAAAGCTTGGTGAAATCAAAGACCCTCCCCTACAGTCTCTATAAAACTTAAAGGTAACATCATACTTTTGATTGCCTAAATATTTATAAGTTATTTCTCCTCCGGCCAAATGATTAGCCCTTGAGGAGATGGAAAGAATTAAACTAATAGATAAAAGTATTTTTCGCATCATAAATTTAACATCCTTTAATTATCAGACAGTCAAACTTACAATAGGTTGCAACCTAATCAGAGGTTTTTATAAACTTTTGCATTAATATGTCATTCGAGGTTTTTAAAATAATGCTATAAATTCCATCCGGAAGTTCTGAAACATTAATGATTTCCTGATTATGACTCATTGACTTTTTCAAAACAACTTGCCCCAAACTATTTACCAAATCAATTTTATAAGGTTGATTAAACCCTACTTTTATAAGCAATTCATCACGAACAGGATTTGGAGAAATGGAGAAATCTATCGCATTAAAGTTGCTTATTTTACCAACTATCTTTGGCACAATTACACTATCCATTTCACAATTGGAATTAAATACTTTAAGAACGATTACCTTTATTTTAGCATCCGATTTTGAAACAGTCAATGACGTTGCTTCACTCATTTTTTTAGAATTTATATACCATTCTCTTCGCTCGGTATTGGTTGATTTATCGGTTAATACAACGGAATCGCCTTGGTCGGTTTGGGTCCAAACTATAGCCGGATAAGGAATAATGGTGAGCATTGCGCTTTTGTAAGAAAGACACTTGTTGTTTTCGAGTACATATTTCATGAGGTACTTTCCACCTTTTGGGTCAAGTGATTTTGTCCCTAATTTTTCGTAGAGTTGTACACTGTTTCCTTGTGGCCATTTTAAATAATTGGACGAGTCATTGTTAGTAAACCATCGTCCTCCGTAATAATTCACCCCATAATCGTTGGAAATATAAATGACCGAATCACCATAACAGCGTTTTTGTTCATTCGTATTAAATGCAACATCCACATTGCTTCTAATAACAATTGTAACACCTTTTGATGAACTACTTTGACACCCAAATTCATCTTTATAAGTTAGGCCCAACATTATGGAATCCATAAACTTGGGTTTTAAATCAATGGTTGATTTATCTACTTTCAAAAAATAATGGTCGCTGCTTGAGTTGTCTTTGTCATATACCAAATCTGTAATTGAATTATCAGCACCACCAGGCTTTTGCAAAGTTTTTAATAGTTGCCAACTCACAATTCCGGTATAGGAATTTGTAGGTGTCAGTATTAAGGTGTGTAAATCCAACTCCGTTTCATTTTGGCAAATGGTGCCGTTTTTAAAAGTAATTTGGGGCAAAGGTCGGAATGCAACGTTTAAAGTATCCAAATCCGAACAGGTCAATGAACCTTTGGTTTGAAGCAACTTAACAATCATCGTGTTATCGGTTTTAAATTTATAAGTAACCAAACTGCCTGAATCCATCAAATTTGATAAGGAATTTATATACCAAAAATACTTTCCTTTATTACCGCCACTTGTATCAGCACCCGTGGCATATAACATCATTACATCTCCCTTACACACTTTTTTAACCATCCCGGCACCTGCATTTACAATCATATTGCTCAATGCAATTGTATCCCTTTTTGTGAAACATTTATTCGAATCTGAGATTTCTACAATGTATTTACCTCGTTGAAAAACTCGAATATTTGAACCCGTAGCTATTTGCGTTCCTCCATAAAACCATTTATTATATAAAATGCCCAACATGCCGGATGTAGTATCAGAAATTGAAACCGAATCTCCAAGACAGGCTATCTTTTCAATAACTTTACCCGTTACAATCATATTACTTACTTTAATAGTATCCTCTTTTGAAAAACATTTGGTGCTGTCTGAAATTTTCAAACTATAAATTCCTAATTTAGATACTCTAATTTTTTGGTTGGTACTAAATGAATTCCCATTGTAAAGCCATTTCCAATAAACAGTATCCGCAAAGTTGGTTGCCGTTCCCGATATTGAAATCGTATCACCACTGCACATTGAAATATCGTTTTTCTCTTGCAATTTAGGTTCTTGGTATAAATAAATTTTCCATTCGGCAGAGCGATGAAAACCGGCACCATCATATACATCTACTTTATAAGATGAGTCCTTTTTATTATCAATTATAAGGTATGGTAAGGTATCCGCTGAGGATGAACTCCATTTAAATTTTACAGGTTTTTTAGCATTTCGAACAATAGGAAATAGTGTATCCATCCTATTTTGGCATTCCCATTTTTCTAAAATTCCGTTAGGATTTATTCTTAATATTGGAGTAACCGGTGCAACTTTAAAAGTATCAAAATAATCTGTTGGACAATTTAGTGGTGGATTATTAATACGATGATGGATTATATATCTCCCCCCTTTATAAAACTGAACACTGTCCAATTGGCGGTTTGATTTTAGTGAATTGCTTGGGTAAAAATAGTATGCTGTATCAATAGGATTATTTACACTATCGCTAATTTCCCAGAAATATTGAGCCGTACCTTTAAATCCTTTTTCTACATCACTTTTCAATTGGTACAATCCGTTTTTTATAAAGGTTTTAGTAATCATTGTTTTAGCGTTCTTTTTTACTTTTATAGAATAAGATTTGATGGTAATTCCGTTTGTTGGGCAATTATTATCTCTCGCTGTTAAAGTAAAAGTATAAGGCAAATCACTGGCATCCGATTCCTTTGGAGTCCAACAAAATTGTCCTTTTTGCAGCCTTGCAGTAGTATCTACAATTTTAAAAGTTGCTCCTTTCCCAATTCCATGGTTCCATGTTAATGTTACCGTGTCTGGTGGGTTTGCTTTAGCGGGTGGAGGTGGAATGATTTGTTTATCGTCAGAAACCACAGTAAAACAAATTTTACTACCGGCACAAACATCAAATTTATATGGGCCGCTTAAGGTTGGAATATTATTGGCTGCACAAGTCTGAACCAAATACATTAAATCTCGGAATACTATCCCAACAATAATATATTTTCCAGTGCTGTCCTTTCGCCATTCCGTCATTTTTATAGTAGCATAAGTTTCTTCACTGCAATCGGTAGGGGTAAAAATTAAATCTCCTGTTTCCTTATCTAAATAAGTGCCAATTGGAGGACTGGCATTTGGATTAGGCCCCTTCTTTTTATCATACCCTGAAGGCCAATAATCCGAAAATGGACTTGAATTCGTTTTACCCCCACTATAAGTAATAAATGTTGTCCAACCAGTCATGGGTGTATCAAAGGAGTAGGAAATAGAATCGTTATCAATTGTATCCATAGCTCCATTATTATAATACACGGGTTGATTGCAGCATAAAATATTTTTAGGAACATTGGTTAAAACAGGAGAACTGTTTTTAGGGGATTTACAAATATTCAAATAGGATGTTACCCAAAAATCACCTCCAATATTTCGGCAACATTGACCCATGCCGAACTGAATATTGCAATACTTTTTAAAAGCAGAATCAGCTTTATTAAAATCAACGGTATCTAGATAAAGATGTTCTTCAATTCCTAAAGCGGAACTTGTATTTTTGGGGTAACAAGGATTGCTCGATTTTTTGCAATAATTTGAAACATCTCTAATACTGATAAGCGTTAATGATAAATTTTTCTTTTTGCTGGTATCACTATTAGCAGTCATATTACAACTAGGAGAACTTAATGGAATTCCCCTACAATCCCTGTAAAATTTAACAGTAATTTCATACTTCAATCCGCCCAAATACCGGTAAGTTATTTCTCCACCCATAACATGGCTGGCTTTAGCTTGGGTTTGAAAAAGAAACAAAATAAGTAATACTTGTAAAAATCGTTTCATGGTAGGTATGTGTTTAGTATGACTTTTTAAAATTCGTATTCGTTGCTTTGAAAATAAAAAAAGGTTTGATTCTTTTGGAACCAAACCTTAATAAAAATAAATTTTAAGTAAAAATATTGCCGCGTCTGTCCCTTTCTCCTCTCAAGGAGAAGGGATAGGGATGAGGTTTAAGCTTCACCCATTGGCCCGCTAAAATTCATCGGGAATCCTTGCTGGCCTTCGTGCATTTCAATGTTTCCAAAAATATCTTCGTATTTATTGATATTTTCTCCCAAAGCCAATAATAATCGTTTGGCATGTTGAGGGGTAAGCACAATTCTTGATTTTACTTTTGCCTTTGGCACTCCCGGAAGCATCCTTACAAAATCTACTACAAACTCTGCATTGGAATGAGATATGATAGCTAAGTTAGAATAAATTCCTTCGGCTATTTCTTCTGATAATTCAATATCAATCTGGTTTTCGTTTTCTGTTTTTGCCATGATTTTTTTTTGTTTAAACAAAAGGGAGACTATTAATCTCCCTTTCATGTTATTATTATTTAATTATTAGTTTGACATTTCTACTACTTCTTCCTTATCTGCTTCTTTTGAAGCCATAAGCAAGTCGTATTCTTCGCGAGAACCTACCACCAAATTTTGGTAGCTTCTCATTCCTGTACCAGCTGGAATTAAGTGTCCTGTGATAACATTCTCCTTCAAACCTAGCATTTGATCAACCTTACCGGCTATGGCAGCTTCGTTCAGTACTTTGGTAGTTTCCTGGAACGATGCGGCACTTAACCAACTGTAAGTACCCAATGAAGAACGGGTAATACCCATAAGTAATGGAGATGAAGTAGCAGGCACGGCATCACGAACCTGAACAGTTTTCATATCCTTACGACGAAGCATTGAGTTTTCATCACGCAAACGACGCAAGCTTACAATTTGTCCGGGTTTTAATGCAGTACTATCCCCTTCTTCTACTACCACTTTTTGATCGTAGATAAAGTCATTCTCTTCTTTGAAGTCAAGTTTTTCAACATATTCTCCTTCAAGAAACTTAGTATCTCCAGGTTCTACAATTTGAACCTTTTGCATCATTTGTCTTACGATCACTTCAATGTGTTTGTCGTTAATCTTAACACCTTGCAAACGATAAACTTCTTGAATACCATTCAATATATAACGTTGAACTGCTCCAGGTCCCTGAATACTTAAAATATCCTGAGGGGTAATAGCTCCGTCTGATAATGGGAAACCAGCTTTGATGAAATCACCATCCTGAACAAGAATATGTTTAGATAAAGGTACTAAATACTTTTTCTTTAAACCATCTTTTGATTCAATAGTAATCTCTCTATTTCCACGTTTGATACCACCATAAATAACAATACCTTCAATTTCAGAAACGATGGCAGGATTGGATGGGTTACGTGCTTCAAATAATTCAGTTACACGTGGCAAACCTCCTGTGATGTCACCTGTTTTTCCAAGTGTTCTAGGGATTTTTACAAGAATAGTTCCGATTTTAATTTTCTCGCCATTCTCTACCACAATATGAGCTCCTACTGGTAGGTTAAATTCTTTAATAATCTCTTCACCTTTTCCAGTTAATTCAAGCACAGGAACCAGTTTTTTGTCCTTGCTTTCAATCATCACCTTTTCAACGTGACCAGTTTGTTCGTCTATTTCTTCACGGTAAGTTAAACCGTCAACAATATCCTTATACAATACTTTTCCAGGAACATCACTAACGATTACCGCGTTAAATGGATCCCATTTACAAATGGCATCACCTTTGGTAATTTTTTGACCGTCTTTGATTAATAAATGAGCACCGTAAGGAACGTTCATGGTAACAATAGGATCGGCTTCTTTATCGTCCATAATCCTAACTTCACCTGATCGTCCTATAACAATTGTTATTTCATCTCCATTATCTTCGGTAGTTTTAACAGTTTTAACTCCATCAAATTCAGCTTTACCGCCAAATTTGGCAAACATTGTAGATTCAGAAGCAATACCAGATGCCGCACCACCCGTGTGGAAAGTACGCAAAGTAAGCTGTGTTCCTGGTTCACCAATTGATTGTGCTGCAATAACACCAACGGCTTCACCATTTTGAACGACACGTCCTGAAGCAAGATTTCTTCCATAACATTTAACGCAAACTCCCGCTTTTGATTCACAGGTTAGCACTGAACGAATTTCAACAGTTTCAATTGGTGAATTTTCTATTTGCTCACAAATATCTTCTGACAACTCAGAACCAGCAATACAAATAAGGTCTCCTGTTAATGGGTTATGAATATCATATAGACATGAACGCCCTAATATTCTTTCATATAATGATTCTACGATTTCTTCATTATCTTTTAAAGCAGTCATTTCAATACCACGCAATGTTTGGCAATCTTCAATAGAAATTACAACATCTTGTGCCACATCATGCAAACGACGCGTTAAGTATCCAGCATCAGCCGTTTTCAAAGCTGTATCCGCCAAACCTTTACGAGCACCGTGTGTAGAAATAAAATATTCTAATACCGAAAGTCCGTCTTTAAAGTTTGATAAAATCGGATTCTCGATAATCTCACCTCCGCCACCACCAACTTTCTTTTGTGGTTTTGCCATCAAACCCCTCATACCACCTAACTGACGAATTTGTTCTTTAGAACCCCTCGCTCCAGAATCCAACATCATAAATATCGGATTAAAACCTTGGTTATCGCCGGTTAGTTGCTTTATAAGTGCATCTGAAACTTTTGAGTTAACACGAGTCCAAATGTCAATTACTTGATTATAGCGTTCATTGTTTGTAATAAATCCATTATTGTAATTACTCCAAACTTCTTCAACTTCTTTTTTAGCGTTAGCTACCAAACTATCTTTTTCTACAGGAACTGGAATATCAGCAATGTTAAAGGATAATCCACCTTTGAAAGAAAACTTAAAACCTAAATCTTTAATATTATCAAGGAATTCAGCAGTTACGGCTATTCCTGTCATTTTTACCAAATCTCCAATAATATCTCTTAATGATTTTTTAGTTAATACTAAATTGATAAATCCAACTTCTTTTGGTACAAATTGATTAAACAATACTCTACCAACACCCGTCTCTATAATTTTGGTTACTAATTCTTTATTTTCACGAACTACTGTTTTTATTTTAATAATAGCGTGTAAATCTACTTTTCCCTCATTAAAGGCAATTGTAACTTCCTCATCAGAATAAAAGGTCATACCTTCACCTTTTACTTTTTGCTCTTTTGTACTCTTTCTGATTTTGGTCATGTAATACAATCCCAAAACCATGTCCTGAGAAGGAACGGCAATAGGTGCACCATTTGCAGGATTCAGAATATTATGAGGAGCAAGCATCAAAAGTTGAGCTTCTAAAATTGCTGCATGTCCTAATGGAACGTGAACAGCCATCTGGTCACCGTCAAAATCCGCGTTAAATCCGGTACAAGTTAAAGGGTGCAATTGAATAGCTTTTCCTTCCACCAATTTTGGTTGGAAAGATTGGATACCCAACCTGTGAAGTGTAGGAGCCCTGTTCAACATGATAGGGTGTCCTTTCAATATATTTTCAAGAATTTCCCATATTACTGGGTCTTTTCTGTCAACTATTTTCTTAGCAGATTTAACCGTTTTTACAACTCCACGTTCAATTAAACGACGAATAATAAATGGTTTAAATAACTCTGCAGCCATACCTTTTGGCAAACCACACTCGTGCAATTTTAACCAAGGCCCAACCACAATTACAGAACGACCTGAATAGTCAACCCTTTTTCCTAAAAGATTTTGTCGGAAACGGCCCTGCTTACCTTTTAGCATATCGCTCAAAGATTTTAAAGGACGATTACCTTCAGATTTTACGGCATTAGCTCGACGCGTATTGTCTAACAATGAATCTACTGACTCCTGAAGCATACGCTTTTCGTTACGTAAAATTACTTCTGGAGCTTTTATTTCAATAAGTCGCTTTAAACGATTATTACGAATAATTACACGACGGTACAAATCATTTAAATCCGATGTTGCAAAACGTCCACCTTCTAATGGAACTAAAGGACGCAATTCTGGTGGGATAACCGGCAACATTTTCAAAATCATCCATTCAGGACGGTTTTCAAAACGTGAATTAGATTCACGGAAGCTACTTATTACTTTCAAACGCTTTAAGGCTTCTGCCTTACGTTGTTGTGAAGTTTCATTAGCTGCTTGGTGTCTTAATCCATAAGAAAGCTCATCTAATTTAATACGAGATAATAGTTCCCACATAGCATCACCACCCATTTTGGCGATAAATTTATTAGGATCTTTATCGTCTAAATAGAAATTATCCTTTGGTAAAGTATCAAGTATATCTAAATATTCTTCTTCAGTTAAAAAGTCAAGATAGTTTACACCATCTTCGGCCTTCACACCAGCTTGAATTACTACATAACGTTCGTAGTAAATAAGCATATCTAATTTTTTTGTAGGTAAACCTAGTAAATAACCAATTTTATTAGGCAATGAACGGAAATACCAAATATGAGCTACAGGAACCACCAATTCAATATGGCCCATTCTTTCACGTCTAACTTTTTTCTCTGTTACTTCAACACCACAACGGTCGCAAACAATACCCTTATAACGGATACGTTTATATTTACCACAATGACATTCGTAATCCTTAACTGGGCCAAATATTCTTTCGCAGAATAATCCACCCATTTCAGGTTTATAGGAACGGTAGTTTATAGTTTCTGGTTTTATTACTTCACCATAAGAACGTTGCAGGATTATTTCAGGCGATGCTAAACTTATCCTTATTTGGGTGAAATTACTTTTTAATCTTAAATCTTTTTTATTAAATGACATGTTCTACTTTTAAAAAATAATCAATAATTATTCAAATGTTACATCTAATCCTAATCCACGTAATTCGTGTACCAATACGTTAAAGGATTCAGGTATTCCTGGTTCTCCAAGATTATCTCCTTTTACTATGGCTTCATAAGCTTTGGCACGCCCCATAATATCATCTGATTTTATGGTTAAAATTTCACGTAGGATATTGGCTGCACCAAATGCTTCAAGTGCCCAAACCTCCATCTCACCAAAACGCTGACCTCCAAATTGAGCTTTACCACCCAATGGCTGTTGCGTAATAAGTGAGTATGGTCCGATACTTCTTGCGTGCATTTTATCATCAACCAAGTGACCAAGTTTAAGCATATAAATAACACCCACAGTAGTTTTTTGGTCAAATCTTTCGCCAGTTAAACCATTGTAAAGGTGAGTATATCCCCATTTAGGAAGTTTAGCTTTCTCCACATATTCACATATCTCATCGCCTGTGGCACCATCAAAAATTGGTGTTGCAAACTTTAAACCTAATTCTTTACCGGCCCATCCTAAAACTGTTTCATAAATCTGTCCTAGGTTCATACGTGAAGGCACACCTAAAGGATTAAGAACGATATCAACGGGGGTGCCATCTTCGAGGAATGGCATATCTTCTTCTGGTACAATTTTAGCAACAATACCTTTATTTCCGTGACGTCCAGCCATTTTATCACCAACCTTCAGCTTACGCTTATGGGCTATGTAAACCTTAGCCATTTTAAGAATGCCTGTTGGCAATTCATCACCAACACTTATTGCATAATATTTACGCTTAAATTCGGTAGTAATATCATTGTATTTATACTTAAAGTTATTGAAAATTTGAACAATCAGAGCATTTTTCTCTTGATCAGTGGTCCAATTGTTATAAGATACTATACTGAAATCAATATCTCCAATATTTTTAAGTGTAAATTTAGTTCCTTTCGAAATAACTTCTTCGCCATAAATATTATAAACGCCTTGGGAAGTTTTACCATTCACCACTCTAAATAATTTATCTATCAAGATAGATTTCAGTTTAGCGATGTTTTTATCGTATTCGGCTTCTATTTTCACCAATTGACCTTTTTCTTCTGCCTTAGAATTTTTGTCCTTTTTGGTTCTTTTAAATAATTTTTTATCAACAATGATACCTTCTGTGCTTGGAGGTGCTTTATATGATGCATCTTTAACGTCTCCAGCTTTATCACCAAATATTGCACGTAAAAGTTTCTCCTCAGGTGATGGTTCAGTTTCACCTTTAGGGGTTATTTTTCCGATTAATATATCTCCTTCTTTTACTCTGGCACCAATTCTAATTAAGCCATTTTCATCAAGATTCTTAGTAGCTTCTTCACTAACATTAGGGATATCATTGGTCAATTCCTCTTCACCACGTTTAGTATCTCTAACTTCCAAATCATATTCAGTAATGTGTAAAGAAGTGAAATAATCCTCTTTAACTACTTTTTCGGAAATTACAATCGCATCCTCAAAGTTATATCCTTGCCAAGGCATAAAGGCTACCATAAGATTTCGGCCTAAAGCCAATTCTCCTAATTGTGTAGCATAACCCTCTACTAAAACATCTCCTTTTTTTACTTTTTGTCCTTTACTAACGATTGGACGTAAATTAACAGTGGTATTTTGATTGGTTCTGCGGAATTTAGTAAGTTTATAAGATTTTACTTCACCACCGAAGGATGCCAATTCCATTTCTTCAGTATGAATATATCTAACTCTTATTTCAGTAGCGTCTACATATTCAACAACTCCATCGCCATCAGAAATCATTAAAGTCCTTGAATCTGTCGCCACTTTCTTTTCAAGTCCAGTTCCAACAATTGGTGATTCTGGTCTAAATAAAGGAACAGCCTGACGTTGCATATTCGAACCCATCAAGGCACGGTTTGCATCATCATGTTCAAGAAATGGAATCAATGATGCTGCAATAGATACAATCTGATTTGGAGCAACATCCATAAATTGAAGCTTTTCAGGTTCAACCATTGGAAAATCACCTTCAAACCTTGCTTTTACTTCATTTGTTTGAAAATTTCCTTCAGCATCTAATTGTGCATTAGCCTGAGCAATTATTTTTCCGTCTTCCTCTTCAGCACTTAAGTAAATTACTCCACCTTTATTGTCAACTTTACCTCCTACTACTTTTCTATAAGGGGTTTCTATAAAACCAAGTGTGTTTATTTTTGCATGCACACAAAGAGAAGAAATCAAACCAATATTCGGTCCTTCAGGTGTTTCAATCGTACAAAGTCTACCATAGTGAGTATAGTGAACGTCACGTACTTCAAAACCAGCTCTATCTCTTGAAAGTCCACCGGGTCCAAGTGCCGATAAACGGCGTTTGTGAGTTATCTCAGCCAATGGATTGGTTTGATCCATAAACTGTGATAATTGATTGGTACCAAAAAAAGAATTTATTACCGATGCTAATGTTCTAGCATTAATAAGATCTGTAGGTGTAAATACTTCATTATCTCTAATGTTCATCCTTTCACGAATAGTACGAGCCATACGCGCCAATCCTACTCCAAACTGAGCATACAATTGTTCACCTACTGTTCTTACCCTTCTGTTACTTAAATGGTCAATATCATCCACGTCAGTACGTGAATTACTCAAATCTATTAGGAACTTGATGATGGAAATAATATCAGGTTTAGTTAAAACCTTTGTTTCCATTGGAATATCAAGTTTCAATTTTTTATTAATTCTATAACGACCTACATCCCCTAAATCATAACGTTTGTCAGAAAAGAAAAGTCGTTCAATAATACCACGGGCAGTTTCCTCATCAGGTGGATCCGTATTACGTAATTGACGGTAAATATGCTCTACCGCTTCTTTACCGGAGTTAGATGTATCCTTTTGTAAAGTATTTTGAATAATTGCAAAATCATTTTTGTTATCATCTTCACGGGTTAAAATAATCGTTTTAACACCAGCATCTATAATATCATCAATCTGACGATCTTCTAATATTGTATCACGCTCGATAATAATTTCATTACGCTCGATGGAAACAACCTCTCCTGTATCCTCATCTACAAAATCCTCTATCCAACTACGAAGAACCCTAGCCGCTAAACGACGTCCTAAAACTTTTTTAAGACCTGATTTGCTAACTTTTATTTCTTCCGCAAGACCAAAAATATCTAATATATCCTTATCTGTTTCATAACCGATAGCACGTAAAAGAGTAGTAACAGGAAATTTCTTTTTCCTGTCGATATAAGCATACATAACGTTGTTAACGTCTGTTGCAAACTCTATCCAACTTCCTTTAAAGGGAATGATACGAGCCGAATAAAGTTTAGTTCCATTCGAGTGATAGGTTTGACCAAAAAACACTCCTGGTGAACGATGCAATTGAGAAACAATAACTCGTTCTGCACCATTTATAATGAAAGTACCGCTCGGAGTCATGTAAGGAATAGGTCCTAAATACACATCCTGAACAATAGTTTCAAAATCTTCGTGTTCAATATCGTTACACGAAAGTTTAAGTTTAGCTTTTAGAGGTACCGCATAGGTTAAACCTCTTTCAATACACTCATCTGTATTGTATCTTGGTGGATCCACAAAATAATCCAAAAATTCCAAAACGAATATATTTCTGGTATCTGTAATTGGAAAATTTTCAGCAAATACTTTAAATAAGCCTTCATTTTTTCTGTTTTCGGAAGATGTTTCCAACTGGAAAAATTCTCCGAATGATTGTACTTGAATATCGAGAAAATCAGGGTAATCTATTACCTTCTCGATACTTGCAAAATTAACCCTTTCGGTAGATGTTATGTTTTTTGACAAGACTGTAAGAAATTAAAAAACGTTAAAAAATAATATTAAATCTATATAAACAACGATAGACCCTCGGAAAATTCCAGGGTCTTTCGTTTAATGAGTTGAGTTGTTATTACTTAACTTCAACTTCTGCTCCAGCTTCTACCAATTTAGCTTTGATCATCTCAGCTTCCTCTTTCGAGATATTGGTTTTCACTTCTTTTGGAGCTCCGTCTACTAAATCTTTTGCTTCTTTAAGACCAAGACCTGTAATATCTTTAACTGTCTTAACTACATTTAATTTAGAAGGACCTGCGTGTTTAAGCACAACAGTAAATTCTGTTTGCTCTGCTGCTTCTGCTGCTCCGCCTCCACCGGCTGGGCCAGCTGCTACTGCTACCGCTGCCGCTGCCGGCTCGATACCATACTCATCCTTCAAAATAGAAGCTAATTCGTTTACTTCTTTTACGGTTAAATTTACAAGTTGTTCTGCAAATGCTTTTAAGTCTGCCATTTTATTTATTTAAAAATTTGTTTTTGTTTTAATTGTTTATTTTATCTTTCTGATAATGTTTTAATTATCCCTGCCAATTTTCCACCACCTGATTGAAGTGCTGAAATAACATTTTTGGCTGGTGATTGTAGAAGACCTATAATGTCTCCCACTAAATCTTCTTTGCTCTTTAAATTTGCTAATAAATCTAATTTATCGTCACCAACAAATACATCAGAGTCAATATAAGCTCCTTTAAGTTGAGGTTTAGTTCCTTTCTTACGAAACTCAGTTATAGCCTTAGCAGCATCTTTTGCATTTTCAGCAAACAACAATGCAGTTGAACCTTTAAGTGTATCGGTTAATTCTTTGAAATCAACATTTGATTTTTCCAGAGCTTTAATAATTAGAGTATTTTTTGCAACACGCATTTTAATCTGCTTGTTAAAAAATATTCTTCTCATATTATTAGTATCCTTTGCACTCATTGACGAGGCATCCGTTACATAAACAAATTTATAATTTGTAAAATATTCAGAAAGCTCATTTACTACGTTATTCTTTTCTTCCCTGGTCATTATCTTCTCTTTATATTATTATTTATCAAACGATTGACTTAATATCTATTTTAATAGCTGGGCTCATAGAACTAGACAAAGTAATACTTTGGACATAAGTTCCTTTTGATGATGAAGGTTTTAATTTAGTAATGGTATCGATTACTTCTTTAGCGTTATCAAATATCTTATCAGGATTAAAACTCACTTTACCAACCGCGGTATGAATAATACCAGTTTTGTCAACTTTAAAATCAATTTTACCAGCTTTTACTGCTTCAACTGCTTTAGCGATATCCATTGTCACGGTTCCAGTCTTAGGATTTGGCATTAAGTTACGAGGTCCTAAAATTTTACCCAAACGACCTAGCTTACCCATAATACTTGGCATTGTAATGATAACATCCACATCTACCCAACCTCCTGAAATTTTTTCAATATAATCATCTAAACCTACAAAATCAGCACCGGCTGCTTTTGCTTCTTCTTCTTTATCAGGTGTACAAAGTACAAGTACCTTTACTTCTTTACCTGTACCATGCGGAAGAGAAACACTTCCTCTAACCATTTGATTGGCTTGACGAGGATCAACACCTAACTTAACATCAATATCAACTGATGAATCAAATTTTGTAAATGTAATATCTTTAACTACGTTAGTAGCTTCCTTTAAAGTGTATACCTTATTTTTATCGTACTTAGATAATACTACTTTTCTGTTTTTGGTTAATTTGGTCATTTTCTTTTGAAAAATTAATTATTGGTTGAGTCACCTGTTATAGCTATTCCCATACTTCTAGCAGTACCTTGCACCATTCTCATTGCGGCATCAACTGTAAAACAATTTAAGTCGGGCATTTTTTCTTCTGCAATTTTACGAACCTGATCCATAGTTACACTTGCAACACGTTTACGATTGGATTGATCTGAACCCTTCTGAATTTTGGTCACCTCTAATAATTGTGCAGCAACCGGAGGAGTTTTAATGATAAAATCGAAAGACTTATCAGCATAAACAGTAATGATAACCGGTAAAATTTTTCCTTGCTTCTCCTGAGTTCTAGCATTAAATTGCTTACAGAATTCCATTATGTTAACCCCTTTTGATCCTAAAGCTGGACCAATAGGAGGTGCAGGATTCGCCTGACCGCCTTTTACCTGTAATTTTACAAAGCCTGATATTTGTTTTGCCATCTTTTTATTGTTCTTTTTCTACTTGTAAGTAATTCAATTCTAACGGTGTCTTTCTTCCAAAGATCTTCACCATTACTTTTAATTTTTTCTTTTCATCGTTAATCTCTTCTATCACGCCACTAAAACCGTTGAAAGGACCATCAATTACTTTAACAAACTCTCCCATAATGAACGGCTCTACATTTGATTCACCTTTTTCATTATTTTCATCCACTGCACCTAATATTCTATTTACTTCTGATTGGCGAAGTGGAATAGGTACCCCTTGAGTGCCCAAAAATCCAACAACTCCGTTAATTGCTTTTATGGTTGGAACAACTTCTCCAACTAAATTAGCGTTAATCAAAATATATCCAGGGTAAAAACTCTTCTCTTTTGAGGATTTCTTACCATTCTTTATCTCATAAACCTTCTCCATTGGAATTAAAATGGTTGGGACATTATGCGCAATTTTTTCACGTGTGAGCTCTGATTCAATCATTGCTTTCACCTTGCGTTCCTGACCGCTTATGGCTCTAACCACGTACCACTTAAATTCATCCTGCGACCTTTCCATCACATTTACTCCATAAATTTATAAAACATACTGGATGTAAATCCGAATGTTGTATCAATAGCATAAATAATTACACCAAAGATAAGGGCAGCTACTAGCACAATAATAGTGCTTGTTCTTAACTCATCCCATGATGGCCATGACACTTTGTTCAAAAGCTCATCCATGGTATTATGCCAAAGTAGTTTTATCTTTTCCATTTATTTATTTTGCACGGACACAAGGATTCGAACCCTGATCAAAGGTTTTGGAGACCTCTATTCTACCATTGAACTATGTCCGTTTGTAATATCAGTATATATTAATCTAATATTTCAGTTACTTGTCCGGCACCAACTGTTCTACCACCTTCACGGATAGCAAACTTCAATCCTTTTTCCATTGCAATTGGACTTAAAAGATCTACGGTGATTGTTAAGTTATCTCCTGGCATTACCATTTCCGTTCCTGCTGGTAAGGTAATTTCACCTGTAACATCAGTTGTACGGAAATAGAATTGTGGACGATATTTGTTAAAGAATGGAGTATGACGTCCACCTTCTTCTTTTGAAAGCACATAAACTTCAGCTTTACATTTTTTGTGTGGAGTTACAGATTTTGGTGCACAAATTACCATACCTCTGCGAATCATTGTTTTATCAATACCACGAAGCAATAAACCTGCATTATCACCAGCCTCACCTCTATCTAAAAGTTTACGGAACATTTCAACTCCTGTACATGTAGAAGTTAAATTTTCTGCACCCATTCCAATAATTTCAACTGGGTCTCCCACATTAATAACACCTCTTTCGATACGTCCTGTAGCTACAGTACCACGACCGGTAATAGAGAAAACATCCTCTACAGGCATTAAGAATGGAAGATCAGTTAAACGTGGAGGAATTGGAATCCAATTATCAACGGCTTCCATTAGATCCATAATTTTATCAACCCATTTTGGCTCACCATTCAATCCACCTAAAGCAGATCCTTGAATAATTGGTGTATTATCAGCATCAAATTCATAGAATTTCAACAAATCACGAATTTCCATTTCTACAATTTCCAATATTTCATCATCATCCACCATATCCACTTTATTCATGAATACAACAAGACGAGGAACACCAACCTGACGAGCAAGAAGGATATGTTCTTTAGTTTGAGGCATAGGACCATCAGTAGCTGCAACCACTATAATTGCACCATCCATCTGAGCAGCACCTGTTACCATGTTCTTTACATAATCCGCGTGACCTGGACAGTCAACGTGAGCATAGTGACGATTTGCCGTTGAATACTCAACGTGAGCAGTATTAATAGTAATACCACGCTCTTTTTCTTCCGGAGCTGAGTCAATTGACTCGAATGATCTCATTTCAGATAAACCTTTTTCTGCTAGTACTTTAGTAATAGCAGCGGTCAAGGTTGTTTTACCGTGGTCAACGTGACCAATTGTACCGATGTTTACGTGCGGTTTTGACCGGTCGAATTTTTCTTTTGCCATTTTGGTATTTGTTTAATTATTGTTTTTAAAATATTTATTTAACCTTTAATTGTTTTTATTTTATTGAAACATTTCGTTTATTTCTTGTAATAAAGTTAGAGCCGTTGAAGAGAATTGAACTCTCGACCTCTTCCTTACCAAGGAAGTGCTCTACCCCTGAGCTACAACGGCTTGGTATTATAGAGCGGGAGACGAGGCTCGAACCCGCGACCTACAGCTTGGAAGGCTGTCGCTCTACCAACTGAGCTACTCCCGCAAATATTCAAATTATTAAAGTGGGGAGTGGTGGATTCGAACCACCGAAGCTCTCGCAGCAGATTTACAGTCTGCCCCATTTGGCCACTCTGGTAACTCCCCTTAGTAATTTTGAAATTCCCCTTTTGAAATGTTTCAATATGTCAAAAAACGTAATCTCCCACACACCATCCCCTTTGTTTTAAATGAGCCACTTATCGGGATCGAACCAATGACCTACTGATTACAAATCAGTTGCTCTACCAGCTGAGCTAAAGTGGCTTTTTCATTAAAAATAATAATAGCTTTCCTACACATTATTTTTAAGGACTGCAAAAGTATGTCTAATTTTTTAAAAGTTCAAGCGTTGAACAATATTTTTTAAGATTTTTCTAAAAGTAGTTCTTTGTGCTTCTTTATTTGAATTTTTAAAGCTTCCACTACCATATCTGATGCGGCCTCAAATGACTCTGCCTCCGCTTCTTTAAAAAGAGTATTATTGGAAATATTTATTTTAACTTCTACATGTTTATTGTTTTTGGTGTGATGATTGTTCAACTTTAGGTAAACATTAGCCTCTAGAATTCTATCATAAAAGTGTTCAAGTTTTTCGATTTTTAGTGTAATGTAATCAATTAACTTTTTGTCAGCGTCGAAATGAATGGATTGGATTTTTATGTTCATAATAGGTTATTGCTTGGGATGATTTTTTTTATAGATCCTTTTGAGGTCTTCAATATTAACATGGGTATAAACTTGAGTAGAAGCTAGACTTGAATGCCCTAATAATTCTTTAACACTTAATAATTCTGCACCATTTTGAAGCAGACGTGTCGCATAGGTATGCCTCAATATATGAGGGCTTCGCTTGCCATTTACCTTGTGCAAAGTTAGAGTTTTTTTTACCACATTATAAATATAACCGGGATATAATATTTCATTTTTAATAGTAACGACAAGATTTTCAGAAACAATGCCTGTTTTCCTTTTGATTTCGATAAATGCTGAAATTTGTTCGGCCAATTCAAAAGTAATTGGAACTATTCGTTCTTTACTGCGTTTCCCTAAAACCTTAATTTGCCTTTGCTCAAGATCAACATTAGAGGCTTTCAAACCTATTAATTCAGCCCTTCTGATACCTGTACCATAAAGAATACATATTATTATGTGATTTAAACTTTCTAAATAGGAAGCATCTAGAGATAAATTATCAAATATCGAATCGATAGATTCGTTACTTAAAACTATTGGAAGTTTTTTTGAAAGTTTTAATTGAGGGATATTCGTTAAAGGACTCTTTTTTAAAATGTTCTCTTTTTGGAGATATTTAAAATAGGAACGAAGGGTTGAAACTTTGCGTCGCACTGAAACAGGCTCTAAGCCATTTCCGATCAACTCACTTACCCAAGACCGAACCATGTCATTTTTTATGGCCTCCGATTTTTGGATTTCAAATCGCTCTATACTAAAATTAATAAATTCTAATAAATCACTTTTATAGGCAAGCAAGGTATTCGGACTAAATTTCCGTTGGTACTGAAGATATTCTATAAATTGATCTGTAAAAAAAAAGCCCATACTAAATTAGCATGGGCAAGTTATATCAAAATTTTTAAATAATTAGTTACTTTCTTCTTGTTGCATAGTTTGCTTGTAAGTAGCTTTAATTACTTGCATTCTACGCTTAATGCTTGGTTTTGTAAATGCTTGACGTTCTCTCAATTCTCTAACAACACCAGTTTTTTCAAACTTCTTTTTAAACTTTTTAATCGCTTTGTCTAATGATTCGTTTTCTTTAACGTTTACTATTATCATTTTGTATTTTTAAGGAGTGCAAAATAAATATTATTATCTTTATTAATCAAGCATTTTTTTAGATTGTTTTTTCTTATTTAAAATAACTAAGAAAAGAGTATAAACTTCTTGATTTTTTGATGGATTGATTATTATTATTATAATTTTGTCAAATGCCTACTATAAAAGAGGAAATCAAATTTCTAAATGGCCCTCAATCACGATTAAAAGATTTATGGTTTGTTATTAAAATAACCTATCAATTTGTTAAAGGATTCAGAATTTTACATTTTGTAGGACCGTGTGTTACCATTTTCGGTTCGGCACGATTTAAAGAAGATCATGAATATTATCAAAAGGCGCAATCCATCTCAGGCAAAATTGCAAGACTCGGGTTTACTATCATGACAGGTGGTGGCCCTGGTATAATGGAGGCTGCCAATCGCGGTGCCAAAGAAGTCGGTGGCAAATCAGTTGGATGCAATATAGAATTACCGTTTGAACAACTTCCCAATCCCTATATTGACAAGTCCGTTAATATTCGCTACTTCTTCGTAAGGAAGACACTATTGTTAAAATACTCTTATGGTTTTGTGGTTTTCCCAGGGGGATTTGGAACTATGGATGAGTTTTTTGAAGCACTTACGTTAATTCAGACCGATAAAATCAAACACTTTCCAATCGCTATTTACAGTCTTGGATTTCATCAGGAGCTTTTAGATTATATTGAAGCTATGTGCAAAAATGGGACTATTTCGGAAGAAGATAAACACCTTTACTTGGTTTCTGACTATGAGGATGAAATCGTAAATCATATCAAAAACCATACAATTACACAATTTGGTTTAACAATAAAGCAAAAAGCTTGGTGGATTTTAGGTGAAAAAAAGTTCAGGTAATACATCAAGAAATATTTTTAATGTATTTAAATTTTTACCCAATACATTGGCCTCAATAGAAAATATATTATTTTAAAATTAGCGCTAATTACAGGTAAATTGAGTTTTAAAAAAAAATAATTTTAAATTAAGTGATAATATTGCGGACTTAAAAAAAATATTTACAAATCACCACACCTTTCCTGACAAAAATGAAAAAAATCTTAATTACCTCCTTGGCCATTTTATCTATGGTAGCGGTTTCGGCCCAAAAAACGGATAAATCAAAAATCGATTTCGAAACTGAAATGCTGCCGCTTGACATTATTTCAAAAGAAAAAAAGTTTGACATAATTGTAGAATATGATTATGCAGCCAAAACAGAGGCGGCAATCGCCGAAGTTTCTGCCAGCAAAGACGCCGCGGCAAAAGAAAAAGCAGACTATGAAAAAAAATCATTGGGTGAGAAAATGGCTAAAAAAGTTCTATTGGGAGAAAACAAACCATCTGGACAATTTTTTAATCAAACCTTTATACCTACACTTTTTCCTGTGGATGGCATAAAAGGTTCTATTAATATACCCGGATATTCAAAAAACACAGGGGCCAAAGGAACAATTAGTGTTATGTTTTTTGAGCTTGGATATTCTCTTGACCAAACCCAAACTATTATCACATATTATCCTTTAAAAATCATTTTAACAGTTACAAATGACAAGGGCGAAGTTTCATTTCAAGGTGAGGTTCCCAACAATAGCAAATCGATGACTCATACAGCAACTAATTCCAATGCATTAGGAAATAGTTATCTTTCAACTCTAAAAGGGCTTGAAACCAATGCTAAAAATGAAGCCGTAAAAAACCTTAATATTTATTTAAAAGCCAATTACGGCTTTAACTTATTAAAGGATGAGCGTGGTTTTTATGATGTCAAGGATAAAAAACAGACCTATCCTGAATATCACGTGGCATTTGAAAAAGTAAAAATGGCGTTTATTTATTGTAACATGCCTAGCAAACAGGCTGAAATGACCGCAAATCTTAAAGAAGCAATTACTATTTGGGAAACTAGCCTTAAAGAATTTGACAAATCCAATAAAGACGGACGTATTAATTCAGATATAGCTGCAGCCACTTATCTTAATATTGCAGAAGCAAATATTTGGATAAAGGATTTTGATAAATCGATTGAAGCATTAGCTAACTATAAACTTACAGGTGAAGATTATAGTAGAGCATATAGTGACAAAACAGCATTCTTAAAAGATTATAGCGCCAGATACAATAAATTTATTGGCTATTAATATTTTTTAAAAAAATATATAATAAAAAAAGGGAGTTTTCGACTCCCTTTTTTTATTACTGAATTTTATAGTTTAAAATCAAAAAACGAAGTTTATCATTTTTATTAGCCTTAACTTTGTAAAATAATTTATAAAAATCTATTATGAACAAAATTATTATCATGTTAACTCTAGTGTTTTTGACTATCTCTTCCATTACTGCGAAAGAAAAAACACCTACTAAAACAGAAACTATAAAAGTTTGGGGGAATTGCGAAATGTGTGAATCCACAATTGAAAAGGCGACTAAAAAGGTAGCTGGTGTGGTTAAAGCAGATTGGGATGTTGACAAAAAAAAACTAACTGTAACTTATAAACCATCCGAAACCACCAATGAAACTATTCAAAAAGCCATTGCTGCTGTAGGATATGATACAGAAAATTTCACAGCAGATGATAAGGCCTACGCAAATTTGCATGCCTGTTGCCAATACGACCGAAAAAAATAAAACACTAACAAATTGTATGTTTTTTAAAATGCGCATTACCATTTTAAAAAAGTAAAAATTGGCTTCTATTACTAAAATATTTCCTGTTACCGGCATGTCATGCTCCGCATGCGCTTCGAGTGCTGAGTCAATTACTAAAGGCCAAAATGGTGTTTTAAATGCCGCGGTGAATTTTGCAGATACTTCGCTGCGAGTGGAATTCAAACCCGATGTTATTTCTCCTTTACAACTAAAGCAAGCCCTTCAAAGTATTGGATACGATTTAATAATTGACGAAGAAAATAGCGAGCAACTTAAAGAAGAGGCCATTGAAGACAATTACAATAAACTAAAATCACAAGTCATTTGGTCTTCTATTTTTTCATTTCCAATTGTTGTTATAGGAATGTTTTTCATGAATTTACCTTATGCTAACTGGGTTATGATGTTTCTCAACATTCCTGTGGTTTTTTGGTTCGGTAAAAATTTTTATATCAATGCCTGGAAACAAGCCAAGCATCTTAACACAAACATGGATACTTTGGTAGCTATAAGCACTGGAGTTGCATTTTTATTTAGTGTGTTTAATACGGTCTACCCTCAATTTTGGCACAATCGCGGTTTACACCCCCATGTATATTTTGAAGCTTCTGCTGCAGTGATTGCCTTTATCTCTTTTGGAAAATTATTGGAAGAACGTGCAAAATCAAATACTTCTTCCGCCATTAAGAAACTTATGGGTTTACAACCTAAAACAGTTTGGGTTATTCAAAATAACAAGGAGATTGAAATCCCTATAGATCAAGTAGTTATTGGCAATGAAATTATAGTAAAACCTGGCGAAAAAATAGCAGTGGATGGAAGAGTTGTTTCGGGTAGTACTTATATAGATGAAAGTATGATTAGCGGGGAACCAATCGCTGTATTGAAAGAAATAGGCAGTGAGGTTTTTACCGGAACTATAAATCAAAAAGGGACCATAAATTTCAAAGCTCAAAAAGTTGAGGGTGATACCTTGCTAGCTCAAATTATTAAAATGGTGAAGGAAGCCCAGGCTAGCAAGGCGCCGGTACAGAAAACAGTTGATAAAATTTCAAGCATTTTTGTTCCTACTATTCTTATAGTTTCTGTTCTTACCTTTATAATTTGGACTTTGATTGGGGGTGAAAATGCATTTACACATGCGCTACTATGTTCTATTACGGTTTTGGTAATTGCTTGTCCATGTGCTTTAGGATTGGCTACACCAACTGCTATTATGGTTGGGATTGGCCGGGGTGCTGAAAATAATATTTTAATTAAGGATGCGGAAAGTTTGGAACTTGCCTTTAAAACCAATGCACTTATTTTAGATAAAACCGGAACTATTACCGAAGGAAAACCAAGCGTGATTGAAATTAAATGGAAAGAAGGAATAACTGAAATTGATAAACAAATATTTTATTCTATTGAAGCTAAATCTGAGCATCCATTGGCTCAGGCGGTTATTCAACATCTGGCTTTTGGTAAATATGAATCCTTAAATTTCAGTCATTATAAAAGTATTACAGGAAAAGGAGTTGAAGCCGTTTATGAGAGTTTAACATACAATACTGGCAATCTTTTATTGGTTCAAGAAAACAAAATTTCTGTTTCCGAAGATTTTTTAAATCTTTCTGAAATCTGGCAAAATCAGGCCCAAACCGTCATTTATTTTTTTAATGAAACGGAAGTTTTGGCTATTGCCGCTATTTCCGACAAAATAAAGGAATCCTCAAAACAAGCAATCTCAAACCTTCAAAATATGGGAATCGAGGTGTATATGTTAACAGGTGATAATTACCAAACGGCTGAAGCAGTTGCAAATCAGATAGGCTTAAAACATTTCAAAGCTGAAACTTTACCCTCGGATAAAGCTAATTTTATTAAAGAATTACAACTACAAGGGAAAATAGTAGCAATGGTTGGCGATGGAATTAATGATAGTCAAGCTTTAGCGCAAGCCGATGTAAGTATTGCCATGGGAAAAGGCTCGGACATTGCAATGGACGTAGCTAAAATGACTTTGATAACTTCCGACCTCAATGTTATTCCAAAGGCATTGGTCCTTTCTAAAAAAACCATAAAAACCATAAGGCAGAATCTTTTCTGGGCCTTTATTTATAACCTTATAGGAATACCTATTGCAGCAGGGGTTTTATATCCTTTTTCAGGATTTTTATTAAACCCGATGCTTGCCGGTGCAGCTATGGCTCTAAGCTCAGTAAGTGTTGTAAGCAATAGTTTACGTTTAAAATTTGCCAATTTAAAACAATAACATATGAAACAATTACATTATAAATCAAACATTAATTGCGGCAGTTGCGTGACCAATGTTACTAATACCTTGAACGAAACCGTTGGGGCAGGAAACTGGACCGTTGATATTGCCAATAAAGATAAAATACTGACCATAAATTCAGAAACCGCGACTAAGGAACAGGTGGAACAATCTTTAAATAAAATTGGCTATCGCATAGAAGAAATTGAGTCTAATTTTCAGATAAAATGACAGCTTTTTAAAAGTCATTAAACCTAAACCCTCACGCATAAGTACTTTAGTGAATTCATTTTCCTTCGGAGCAAATTTTTACCATCTAGGTATAAAAAAATCTTATATCCTAAATTTGACAATCTTCTATCTTAATTCTCCCTTACTTTTGCACCCTTATTTTTAAAGGCATTTGAACGCCAAACAAGTCTTAGATCATTTTTGCAGTGGCCGGAATTTTCGTTCGCTGATGGAATCGGTGCAGGCATATGCCAATACCAATATTCAAAATGCTAGCGGAAGTTCGAACGCCTTTATTGTAGCCGGCTTATTCCAAAACTATGGTAAATCCATCGTGGCCATATTGCCGGATAAGGAATCTGCAAATTATTTTAAATCGGATATTGAAAATTTAATAGGCGATAACAAAATTCTTTTTTTACCCGATTCATTTACCAAACCATTTTATATCCACCAGCCTGATTCATTCAATATTCAGCAACGGACCGAGATTTTAAACGGGCTTTACAAGCGCAAAAATCCCTATATATTCATATCCTATCCAGAAGGTTTGGCAGAAACGGTTATTCCGCATGAAGACTTAAAAAAGAATCGTGTAGAGATCAACATCGGAGATAAATTTGATATAGATTTTATCATCGAATTTTTAAATGAATACCATTTTGAGAGGGTGGATTTTGTGTATGAACCTGGTCAATACTCTATACGTGGGGGTATTGTAGACGTGTTCTCATTTTCTTTTGATTTTCCTTACCGAATTGAACTGGATGGTAACGCAATTGAATCCATTAGGGCATTCGACCCCATTTCTCAGCTTTCCGTAAAAGACCTTCAGTTTGCTAGCATCGTTCCTAATATTACTAATGATGAAATTATTTCAGAACGAACAACTATATGGGATTACATATCTGATGATAGTCTTATTTTCACTGAAGATTTACAATTAAGCCTTGATATTATTCATCATGGTATTGATAAAGCATATCATTTTTTTGAAGATAAAGACATTACCGAAGGTCTAACCTCTCCTGCTGTTCTGTTCGACCCTCCTAATTTTATTCAAACCAAAATTAGCCGTTTTAGGGTAATCGAAAATGGCCCAAGGACCGTATTTAAATCTGGTGAATTGGTTGATTTTAAAATTTCACCACAACCCACGTTTGACAAAAGTTTTGATTTATTAATAAGCCACCTAAGACAAAACGACCAGTCCAAAATCACCAATCTTGTTTTTTCGGAAACAGGGAAGCAAATAGAGCGACTTCAATCCATTTTTGAAGATTTAAGTGCCAATATTGATTTTATACCTGTTTACCAAGGCTTGTCAAAGGGCTTTATGGATGGCGATGGTAAAATGGCTTATTATACCGAACATCAAATTTTCAATAAATATTACCGCTTTAAAACGAAAACCCGCTATACCCGCAATCAGGCTTTAACCCTGAAAGAATTGCGTGATTTAGTTCCAGGAGATTATGTGGTGCATATTGACCACGGGGTTGGAAAATTTGAAGGCCTGCAAAAAATAGAGATGGCAGGAACCATGCAAGAGGCTGTAAGGATTAGTTATAAAAATAACGATCTATTATATGTCAACATCCATTCACTGCACAAAATTTCGAAATACAGCGGAAAGGAAGGCACGGAGCCAACTCTAAATAAATTGGGAAGCGATGCTTGGCAAAATCTTAAACGAAAAACTAAATCGAAGGTAAAGGATATTGCTCGCGATTTAATTTTGTTATATGCCAAACGCAAATCCCAGCCAGGGTATAGTTTTTCGCCAGACAATTATATGATGACTGAGCTAGAAGCTAGTTTTATGTATGAAGATACACCGGATCAGGCCAAAGCCATTGAGGATGTGAAACGTGATTTGATGTCACCTCATCCTATGGACCGGCTTGTATGCGGCGATGTGGGTTTTGGGAAAACGGAGGTTGGAATCCGAGCCGCGTTTAAAGCATGTTGCGATAATAAACAGGTGGCTATTTTAGTTCCTACTACTATTTTGGCACAACAGCATTATCGCACTTTTAAAGAACGATTGCACGATTTCCCAGTAAAGGTGGATTACATCAGTCGATTCCGCACGGCCAAACAGCAAAAGGAAACCCTTAAAAATTTGGCCGAAGGCAAAGTTGATATTATTATCGGGACCCATAAATTGCTAAGCAAGGACACAAAATTTAAAGACCTTGGTTTATTAATCATCGATGAAGAACAAAAATTTGGAGTTGGGGCCAAAGATCGGTTAAAGGAGTTTAGGGTAAATGTGGATACTCTCACTCTCACAGCCACGCCTATTCCTCGGACATTGCATTTTAGTATAATGGGGGCGAGGGATTTGTCAATCATAAATACCCCACCACCGAACCGACAGTCGGTAAATACGGAATTGCATGTATTTAACAAAGAAATATTAAAATCAGCTATTGACCATGAAATATCACGTGGGGGTCAAGTATTTTTTGTTCATAACCGTGTTAAGGACATTTATGAAATGGCACGCCTGATTGAAGAACTTTGCCCAAGGGCGAAAGTATGTGTTGGTCACGGCCAACTCAGTGGTGATGCTTTAGAAGATGTAATGCTCAAATTTGTGGAAGGAGAATACGATGTGCTTGTGGCGACTACTATTATTGAATCAGGGCTGGACATTAGTAATGCTAATACAATGATTATAAACAACGCCCATTACTTTGGCCTGAGCGACCTGCACCAAATGCGTGGCCGGGTAGGGAGAAGCAATAAAAAAGCATATTGTTACCTGTTTGGTCCACCATTGCAAAGCCTTACCGACGAAGCTAAACGCCGCCTCAAGGCCATTGAAGAATTCAGTGATTTGGGCAGCGGATTTAATGTGGCCATGCGCGATTTGGATATTCGTGGTGCGGGAAACTTACTGGGAGGCGAACAAAGCGGTTTTATCAGCGATATTGGGTTTGAGATGTACCATAAAATATTGGACGAGGCCATTAAGGAACTGAAAGAAGACGAATTTTACGATATGTTTGAGCACAGCGATGAACCTACTATCCGCGATTGCCAAATAGAAACAGACCTAGATATAATGATTCCGGACCAGTACATTCGCAACATCAGCGAACGCCTGAGTTTGTATAACGAACTGGCCCGCATAACAACGGAAGAAGAACTTGAACAATTTGCCAACCGAATGAAAGACCGCTTTGGCACTATGCCCCGGCAGGTGAACGACCTTATACGCAGTGTAAAACTAAAATGGCTGGGCCGCCGCCTTGGTTTTGAAAAAATAGCCTTGCGGCAAAAATCTCTTACCGGCTGGTTTACCAAAGATGACCGCTATTTTCAGGGTGAAATATTTGGCCGTATACTGGAATACATACGCCGAAACCCAAACAAAGCCGTATTAAAACAAACCAAAGATTTGCTGACTTTAAAAATTACAGATATTAAAGGATTGGGAGAAGCTTTGGGGTTGTTGGCGGAGATGGAGGGGTGAGTTTATCGGATGGTGTCTTCACCAACCGAAATTTAGCAATTGCACTTTATAGTTTTTCGTTTGGTGGGACACCAACCGATAAAAAAAAATTAATTAATAATAACTTTAAACAGCTTGTTTTTATTAAAAAATGATAAACATCTTCGAGTAATTAGTCTGTTTCTAAATATGAATTTATTTTGTATTTATATTATCTTCATATTATAATTCATTTCTAATGAATTCGTAAAACATTCTATACAAAACCATGGTAAGTGCATTTTATTTTTTTTTACAAAAAACTTACTTATAATATCATTATTAAGCATATGCGTAACATTTATTGATATATCAAATATTAAAGGTCGAACTTCGAACGATATTATGAAAAACAAATTATTAAATTTTTTATTTACAGCCATTACCCTTTTATGCCTACCAACTAAAATTTTTGCGCAAATACTAGACTTGGGTGCTATAGAACCATTTACACTCTTTACTATTGAAGGGGCAGTCTCAAACACAGGTAAATCTATAGATACAGGAAATATTGGCTCTGATCTGGGCTCTATTTCTGGATTTGGTTCACCTACAACCATGATTGGTTCTTGTTATAATGCTAATTCTATAACCAAACAAGCTAAAATAGATTTATTGAATCTATACATAAATCTTAACAACATTAGGGTAACCAACACCGCTCATGCTCCTGCATTTGGAAGCGAAACCCTTACCAAGGGAGTATATCTCATAGCTAGTGCCGGATCACTAGCAGGAACAATTACTTTAAATGGGCAGGGAAATCCTGATGCTGTATTTATTTTTAAATTTGAAGGAGCTTTTACAACCGGAGTCGGGGCCAAGGTCGTTTTAACTAATGGAGCTAGTTCATCTAACGTATTTTGGATTGGAGAGGGTGCAATTTCTGTAGGTGCCTCCTCTGTCTTAAAAGGAACCCTTATTGCACACCCTGGTGCAGTTACATTGGGAGCAGGTTGCAATCTTGAAGGAAGAATGCTTTCTACATCCGGTGCTATTAGTATTTACAGCGGTGTAATAAGTAAACCCGTTAGCCTCAGTACTATTCCAATTGAATGTGTAAATACTTGCACCGATACTTTTTTAAGGTCGGCAGCAAACTTTACCCTGTTTACAAGTGCAGGAGCTGTGGCTAACACAGGTATTTCAGGGGTAATAGGTGATATAGGTTCTGACGCTGGGGCAATAAGTGGATGGTCCACATCAATTGTTATAGGTTCTCAACACAATGCTAATTCTACAACGGCGCAAGCAAAAAAAGATTTGACTGCTGCCTACACTAAGCTTGTAAAAATTTCAGTAACTGATTCTACTCACACTGCTGCTTTTGGAAGTGGAGATACACTAACTAAAGGAGTTTATAAAATTGGATCAGCTGGATCTTTGGCCGGAACCCTTTTTTTAAATGGAGGTGGAGATACAAATGCCTTATTTATTTTTAAGTTCGCGGGGGCATTCACAACTTCTACGGGATCTAAAGTTATTTTGATTAATGGAGCCCGCCGATGTAAAATATTTTGGATAGCTGAAGGTGCTATTTCAATGGGTGCTTTTACTTTCATGAAGGGAACAACCATTGCAAACAATGGGGCAAATGATATGGGCGCCAATGGTTTTATTGAAGGAAGAATGCTTTCTACCGCTGGAGCAGTTGGTTTTAATTCAGCCACTACTTTTACAAGTTATAGCCTTTGTGGTACCCGTGGTGTTGGTGTCCCTCTTCCTATTAAGTTAACTTCATTTACAGGTAATTGTGAACAGCATAACACTATGTTAAGATGGAATACTGCATCTGAAATTAATAATAAAATTTTTACAATTGAGAGAAGTAGTGAAGGAATTATTTGGGATTTGGTTGGAACAATTGCAGGAGCCGGCACTTCATCAGTAAATCAGTCATATTCTTTTATGGATAATCTCCAGGCAAAATCTGTTAATTATTATTACAGGTTAAAGCAGACAGATTTTGACGATAAATATGATTACAGTCAAATTATTAATGTAAAAAAATGTGGAACCGGTAATGATGAATATTTAATTCCTTCCCCGAATCCTACTGATGGTATATTTGACTTGGAATATACAGGTATCGGTATAACCCCTGAGATTTATTCAACCGAAATATTCAACTCGATAGGTCAAAAACAAGATGAGATAATTGGGTCACAATCAAAATTTGATTTATCGCACCACAAAGCAGGTGTATATTTTGTACATGTTCACCTAAAATCCAAAATAGTAGTCTTTAAAATTCTAATTCAAAAATAGTTACCCCGAATAGTCCTCCCTTTACCGGTTGTTTTCCAGCCGAGTCTCCCATGAGCAAAGGCATTAGCATGGCGGGGACTCGGCGGCCAAACTTGGAACCGCCGAGTCCAACTCCTATCACAAACCCTTCCAGTTGAGACTCAGCTGGGAAGTAAACCAAAGATTTACTGACTTTAAAAATCTCAGATATTAAAGGATTGGGAGAAGCGCTTGGGTTGTTGGCGGAGATGGAGGGGTAGGAAATTTTAAAAACAAAATTGTATTTTTGTTAGGCAATAAATAAATATTGAAACCGCGATTATATTTTGATACTTCAGTTTTTGGAGGTGTATTCGATGAAGAATTTGAAGAAGCAAGTTTCCAATTATTTGAAAGGGTAAAACTTGGGCAAATTACTTGTGTTTATTCTGATTTATTAGAACGAGAATTGATAAAGGCACCTGAGAGGGTTAAAGATTATTTTCAATCGTTACCAAAAGAAAATCTTGAATTCTGCGTTGTAAACGATGAGGCACTGGCTTTGGCAAAAAAATATATAGATGCGAATGTAGTAGGAAAAACAAGTTTGGATGATTGCATTCATATTGCAACTGCCACTATTTACAAAGCAGATATACTCATAAGCTGGAATTTTAAACACATTGTGAATGTTTATAGAATAAGAGGTTATAATGGCATAAATTTAAGCAATGGTTATATTCAATTAGAGATTAGGTCACCTCAGGAAATTTTAAAATATGAAGACTAAAAAAGTTATACAAAAAACCAAATCATTTGATACGGTTAAAACCTTTAGAGCAATTAAGGAAAAAATATCAGAAGAAATGGCTGATATGAATTTTGAACAAATGAAAGAATATCTAAGAAAAGGTAGCGAAGAGTTCAGGAAAGGAACGAAATAATTTTTATCTTGTTTTGCTTGTTTACCATCTAATACCGCTATTTTCAGGGCGAAATATTTGGCGCATACTGGAATACATACGCCAAAACCCAAATCGAAGATTCAGCAATACCTATAACTAAAAAATAAAATGAATTAATTGCTAAATCGAAGATTCAGCAATACCTATAACTAAAAAATAAAAATAAGTTAATTGCTAAATCGAAGATTCAGCAATACCTATAACTAAAAAATAAAAATAAGTTAATTGCTAAACAAAGCCGTATTAAAACAAACCAAAGATTTACTAACTTTAAAAATAGCGGATATTAAAGGATTGGGGGAAGCCTTGGGGTTGTTGGCGGAGATGGAGGGGTGAGTTTATTCTTCGGATTAATCACCGGCCGAAATTTAGCAATAGTACATTTCAGGTATTCGTTAGGTGTGACACCAACTTATAAAAAAAATATTATTTGTTTGCTCCTAAATACGCCATATAAATTTCAGGTAATTAATGCAAACACTCCAACTATTTATTGCAAATAGTGCATTTAATTTATTAATAATTCCTTTAAATAATTAAAAAATGCAATTCGTATAAATTTTAACTTCAACAGGTTGCAAAATATTCAAGAGCATCCGTGTAAGTGATTAAAATCAATTATATTTTAAATATGAGTTTAATAATTTTGAAATGTCATTAAAATAGGCTCATGAAATATTCAACAATTTTAGTTTACCTCCTACTTCAGGCAGTTGCATCGAATGCACAGGATACTACTCTTCCAAAAGAAACATTCAAAATCATTCCTCATGCCGGTAAAAATATTGATGAAGTAATCTTATGGAAAATAGGTTCCAACAGCATTGAATATGTTAAAAATGGAAATCTTGCGGATATAAATACAGTGGATGTGTTGCGAATAGAGTCATTAAATTATAGAATTGAAATTAATGAACATCAAAAAACGGTTATGAGGATTTATGATCTAATTATTATTGGTGATGCGGATACCATTCGAGGAATTATAAAAAAAATAAACGGAAATACAATTGAATATGTACCTGCTGGCAGAAATAGTTTACCACTTAAAAGCATTAGTTATAAATCCTATATTATTAGAAATATATTAACAGAAGAGGATACCGCAGACCAAATTGAAGGCCAAGATTCAACTGAAAATTCTGATAATATATCATCAAATGACCCTGAGAAAAAAATTAAAATAAAAAAGGAAAAATCAAAGGCACAAAAAACATTTAAAACCTGCTGTTTGAGTTCAATAACATTTGCAGTAATTATAATCGGTTTACTTGAATACCTTTTAAGGGACTTTGGGAATTGGATGTAAGACATCAACCGAATCGAAAATTACAATGGAAACACGGTAGATTGTTCTAAAATTCAATTATTCCTAAACTAAAAGTTAATAATAATTATTCTTGTTTTTTTTATTATTAATGTTTTAGTTTGTGTTAACTAAACATAATTCACCATGAAAAAAACACTTTTTTGGGTACTAATACCATTGGTATTTAGTATCCCTTTCGTTCTCGGAAGTTGCTGCGATCCTGAAATTTCAGGAAATGTTCCAAACACTTTAAGGCCTCAAGAAACCAACAATTGGTGCTGGGCTGCTACTACGCAAATGCTGGCTCAGCATTTAGGAATTTCTGTTACCCAATGTTCACTTTCCAATCAGGATTTAGGTCGAACTGATTGCTGCGACCCGCAATCAGATGGAACACCTTGTCCAAAGCGCAATGAATGCAATCAACCAGGTTGGCCAATGTTAGATTTCGTTGGTATTAAATTTTCAGAAAGCGGCGCGGGTTTGCCTTGGGCCGATTTACGAAAACAATTGTATTGCACTAAAAACCCTATGGGTTATGCCTACGGGACCCCAGGAGTTGTAGGACATGTTCTTGTAATCAAAGGTTATATAACCTTAAACGGCACAGATTACCTAATATTAAATGATCCCTGGTCACCTTGCACTGGTCAGGAAAGAATCATTACTTATGCGCAATATGCTGACCCTGCTGGGGCATCTACCCATTGGAGTACATTTTATAACATAGCTAAAAAATAAAATTTAACTTTAAATAAACTCAATCATGAAACATTTAAAACTTATTATATATCTAGGGTTAACCGTATTTCTTATTAATTGTTCAAATATGAAAAACAAAGACAATCCGGGAGGAAACAACGGCAATAAACCAAAAGAATTTGCCAGCCCAATGGAAGCTGCCAAGGCTGCTAAAAATGATATGATGACTGCAATGGATAAAAATGTAAACTTTGGCGTGGACAAAGAAAAGTTAAGGTCATCAAACCCGGGTGAGGCTATTATTCGGAATGAATTGGATATGAATGCTCTTTTGTCTGCCGATTCTACAACCGCATTTGAAAAGATTTCTACCAATACCGATGCTAGTATTGTGCCTTTAATAACTGGGAAGGAAGTTATTGCTGTTGTTAGCATAAAAAATGATAATAACAACTATAGCATTGTCGGCTTGGGGGATAATGCTATTTCTTCAGAATTAAATATGATTTATACTCTGAATAGGGAGATGACTACTACTATTATGGAAATCCCCAATCTTAATGCTACCATTTATGAAATGAAAGGTCCAAACGGAGTAATATATTACACCTCCTATAATGGGCATAATTTACGAGTGGGTATTTCATCAGCCGAACTAATAAAAATTTTAAAAACAGATGCTGCAGTATTCCAAAGAAAATTTGGGGATAAGCTTAAGAAACAAAAACTGGTACATTAAAATTTTTCATTAAACACTACCTAAAAACAGTATAGAACCAAATGTTTTATACTGTTTTTTTATACCCAATTTTACTACTAATGCGAGTATGCTTGACGTTACTAATTTGTATATGCAGTGGAGTATATAAAGGGAGGTTATATAACAATAAGTTTTTAAATTTGTGGCATGAAACCTAATGACCAACCAAGTAAAGAAACATTGAAAGCATGGCATGATGACCCTTCTAATTGGAAATGGGGCGTATTTTACTATAACAAAGAGGATAAACGAATCTTCCCTCCCAAGCGATTGCAATATTTAGGCTGGACCATAAATTTTGCAAATCCTTATTCTTATCTCACTTTACTTGCAATTGTTCTTGTATTCACTGTTTTGTTTACTTATCTAACAAAATAATTCCTGAATTATTCAATTGGTAGGCTATAAAGTTGAAATTAATTTCAATTAGATGTCTAATCCTCGTATAAAAGCATCTGCAATTAAAAACATATAAAACGAGCTTGGCTACTCTAGCAAAAGTTTGCACGAAAGTTAAAGGTTTAATTTTTGGGTTGAAAATAGGAATGCTAACTTCGTCGCCAACAACAAAAAAAAAATTAAAATTTATTACAAAACACTAAATGGAAATAAATTATAAATCAGCTGAAGAAGCTGTAAAAGCTATAAAATCGGGAACTAGAATTTTTGTTCACGGGAGCGCTGCCACGCCTCTTCATCTTTTAAAGGCTTTAATAAAACGCCGACATGAACTTGAAACTGTTGAAATAGTTAGCATCAGCACTTTGGGTGATGGAATATTTGATGAGCCGGATTTAGGAAAAAGTTTTTTCATGAACTCCCTCTTTGTTTCTCAAAATACCAGAAAGATAGTAAACACGGACCATGGCGATTACATTCCGGTTTTTTTGAGCGAGATAAGTTTGCTATTTGAAAAGAAAATATTGCCGCTGGATGTTGCACTTATTCATGTTTCGCCACCTGATAAACATGGCTTTTGCTCTTTAGGCACTTCTGTAGATATTGCCCGTTCAGCTGTTAAAAATTCAAAATTTGTAATTGCTCAAGTTAATAAACAAATGCCAAGAACCCATGGCGATGGAATGATTCATTTAAAAGAAATTGATTCGTTGGTAGAAGTGGATGAAGCCTTGCCGGAAGTAAGTTATCAAAGTTTGGTGAATGAAACTTCATTGACGATTGGGCGCTATTGTGCCGAATTAATTGACGACCGATCCGCTTTGCAAATGGGAATAGGAGCCATACCTGATGCGGTGCTTTCATGTTTGCACAATCATAAAGATTTGGGAATTCATACCGAAATGTTTTCGGATGGTGTAATACCTTTGGTTGAAAAAGGCATTATTACAAACAAATACAAAAAGAAGCACCGTGGCAAAATAGTTACCGGATTTGCTATAGGCACCAAAAAACTTTATGATTTTATTGATGATAATCCGCAGGTAGTATTTTTGGAAATAGAATATGTAAACGACACCAAAGTTATTAGGCAAAACAATAAAGTAGTGGCCGTTAATTCAGCTATCGAAATTGATATTACTGGTCAAGTTTGTTCCGATTCTATTGGCACTTATCAATATTCAGGCGTTGGGGGACAAATGGATTTTATGCGTGGAGCTGCTTTATCCGATGGCGGCAAACCAATTATAGCAATGCCAAGCACCACCCATACGGGCGAATCTAAAATTGTTCCTTTATTGAAAAACGGAGCAGGAGTAGTTACCACAAGGGCTCATGTTCATTATGTAGTAACGGAATATGGAGTAGCTTATTTATTCGGTAAAAATTTAAAACAACGGGCCATGGCTCTTTTGGCAATTGCACATCCGGCGCATCGAGAATGGCTTGAAAAAGAAATCATAAAACGATTTGGATAAAATTTGAAATTCTTCTAAAAACCAGATATCTTACTAAAAGCCTTTATAAAATCTCCAAATATTCAAATCATCTCATTTTCAAATTTTCAAATCGTATTTTCGCACTAAATTTTATTTATCAATTATTAAATGGCAACTACAGCAGATATCTCAACAGGAATGTTTATCAGGTTCAATAACGAACTGTGTCAGGTTACTGAATGGCAACACCGCACCCCGGGAAATTTAAGGGCTTTTTATCAATGTAAAATGCGTAATGTGAAAAACGGAAAAAATCTTGAAAACCGTTTTCGCAGTGGCGAAGAAATAGTGGTAATAAGAGTTGATGTAAAAGAAATGCAATATCTATATAAAGAAGGGGATGCTTTGGTATGTATGGATAATGAAACCTATGATCAAATAAATATTCCTGAATATATGTTTGGTAACGCTGCTAAATTTATGAAAGAAGGAATGACTGTTATGGTGCAGTTTGAAGGTGAGCAACCAATTGGTGGCCAAGCACCATTGAACGTAGAACTTGAAATAACATATACTGAGCCTGGAGTTAGAGGCGATACTGCAACTAATACTGGAAAACCAGCCACCGTAGAAACTGGAGCTGAAGTAAGGGTTCCTTTATTTTGTGAAATTGGTGAAGTGATAAGAGTAAATACAACGACCGGAGAATATGTGGAAAGAGTAAAAAAACATTAAATTGCTAATACAAAATCTAAAACACATACTACCATTCTTATAAAACCTGGCTTTAACTTCCTATTGAATCACCAAACTATTTCATGATTTCTTATTTAAATACTGGACACAATTTTCTTGCGATAACCGAAGAAAATTTATACAATTATGATGATGCAAAAGTAGTTATCCAATCTGCCCCGTATGAGCATACATCTTCATACTTAGCAGGCTCGGACAAAGGACCTGAGGCTATTATCAAAGCCTCACATTTTGTTGAATTTTACGATGAAGAACTTGACCAAGAAACTTATAAAAAAACAGGAATTGCTACATTAACGCCGCTTGATTTTAATGGGAAAGTAGATGCTGAAGCCATTGAACTAATTGAAAAAGCAACCACTGAAAATATAAATAATGAAAAATTTGTAATAAGTCTTGGGGCTGAACATACGGTTACTCTTGGATTCTTTAAAGCTCATTTAACAAAGCATCCTGATATTGCAATTTTACAAATTGATGCCCATTCGGATTTACGCCAAAGCTATAACGATAATCCATATAGTCATGCCTCCGTATTGGCACGAATACATGATTTAGGGGTAAATTTATATCAAGTTGGTATCAGGGCCCAATGCAAGGAGGAAGCTGAATTAATAAAAAAATCACCTCTAATAAACACCTGGTATGCTCATCAAATAGCAGCTAATAAAAATTGGCAGGATGAAATATTAGCGGCATTGCCTAAAAAAATATATTTAACTATTGATGCTGATGGTTTTGACCCATCAGTAATGCCAGCAGTGGGAACAGCTGAACCTGGAGGTTTAGGCTGGTTTGAAACCTTACAATTTTTAAAGAAAGTTTGTACTCAAAAAGAAGTAGTTGGGTTTGATATTGTTGAATGTGCTCCTAAGGAAGGAGAAATTTTAACACAATTTAATTTAGCCAAATTACTTTATAAAATTTTAGGGTATTGTACGCTTAATCCCAATTTTATTTCCAAATATTGCTTCAAATAAAATGCATATATACTTAGATAACGCCGCCACCACACCAATAGACCCTGAAGTTGCAAAAGCGATGTGTGAAGTAATTACCAATTGCTACGGTAATCCTAGCGCACAGCACGCTATTGGCAGAAATGCTAAAGGCATAATGGAAATGGCTCGTCGTAAGATAGCTGAACTTATCAATGCAAAGCCTTCAGAAATAATATTTACATCCGGAGGTACCGAAGCTGATAATATTGCGATTAGATGCGCTGTTTATGATTTAGGGGTCAAACACATTATTACATCTCCTATCGAACATCATGCAGTTTTAAATACTGTAACTGAATTGAATGATAAAGGCTTGGCGGAAATGCATTTGGTATCAATAAATGATAATGGTGAAGTTGACTTGAAGGATTTAGAACAATTAGCATCTCAATTTCCTAATAGTTTAATAACTCTTATGCATGCTAATAATGAAATTGGGACTTTATTAGATTTAAAAAAAGTATCTATTATTGCTAAAAAGCACAATTGTCTTTTCCATTCTGATACGGTGCAAACGATGGGACAATTCAAAATTGATGTTGAAGAATTAGGTTTGGATTTTTTAGCCTGTTCAGCACATAAGTTTAATGGACCGAAAGGTTCTGGATTCCTTTTTTTAAGGAATACCCATAAAATAAAACCAATCATAACAGGGGGTGGTCAAGAAAAAAACTTACGGGCTGGAACCGAGAATTTTTATGGAATAGTTGGATTGGCTAAAGCTTTAGAAATTTCAAATAATTTAATACCTGAAAAACAAAAACGTTTGCAGGCCTTGAAATCATTAATGCGTGATTTAATTTCCGCAGAAATTCCAGGCGTTAATTTCAATGGTCCATCAGATCCTGATAAAAGTCTATATACTGTGCTTAATGTTAGCCTTCCGCCCAATAGCGCCGGAGATATGTTATTATTTAAATTAGATATTGAAGGAGTTTGCGCCAGTGGAGGTTCAGCCTGCAGCAGCGGTGCAAGTAAAGGTAGTCACGTTTTAGCCGCTATTCACCATCCGGATAACCGAACTGGTGTAAGGTTTTCATTCGGAAAATATACGACAGAAGATGAAATTCGTTTTGGAGTCGAAAAACTAAAGAAGGTAATACAGGAATAAATTTTATTTTTTTATTTATGTTACTATTTCTAACCTTAAAAATCAGAATGATATAATTTGATTTTTTTTAAAGTTAGTGTCTATTATTAAACCTTTTTCAAAAAATCTTGATAGGCCATTTTAATACCTACTTCCAATTCGGTCTTATATTTCCACCCCAAAGAACTTAAAAAGGAAACATCCATTAACTTTCTCGGTGTTCCATCAGGTTTGGTTGTATCAAAAATCAATTCCCCGTCAAAACCTATAATACTTTTTACTAGTTCAGCTAATTCCTTAATAGTTAAATCATGACCGGTTCCAATATTTACAAACTTTTCTCCATTATATTCCAACATCAATTTTACGGCGGCATCAGCCAAATCATCTGCAAACAAAAATTCACGCAGTGGTGAACCAGTTCCCCAAATAATCACTTCGGATGAATGATTAACTTTAGCTTCATGAAATTTACGAATCAAAGCTGGCAATACATGACTATTTTGAGCATCATAATTATCATTTAGACCATACAAATTAGTAGGCATCACTGATATAAAATTGCACCCATACTGGCTTCTATAGGCTTCACACATTTTTATACCCGTAATTTTAGCAATGGCATAAGGCTCATTGGTTGGCTCCAATAATCCTGTTAAAAGATAGTCTTCCTTTAAAGGTTGAGGTGCTAACTTTGGGTAAATACACGACGAACCAAAAAACATAAGTTTTTTTACACCTTGCAAATAAGAATTATGAATTACGTTGTTTTGGATTTGTAAATTTTCATATAAAAACTGGGCACGATAGGTATTATTGGCGACTATCCCTCCTACTTTAGCTGCGGCCAAAAAAACATATTCCGGTTGTTCAGCATCCAAAAAATCAGCTACTGCATTTGCATTTCTTAGGTCAAGCTCGGCTGAAGTTTGATAAATAAGATTTGTAAAACCCTGTTTTTCTAAAGCTCGCTTAACGGCTGAACCTACCATACCGCGGTGGCCGGCTATATATATTTTGCTATTGATATTCATGTTTTGTTAATGGTTATTGAGTTATCTGTTACTGAGTTATTTATAATTTAATATTTTAAATTAACCAATAACTAAATAACTAATTAACCAGCCTTACTCAAAATAATTAAATACTCTAAAACCTCCGTCTTGAAGATATTTTTCTTTTTTCATTAATTTCAAATCACCTTTCATCATATCATTTACCAAAGAATTTAAATCATACTTTGGTTCCCAACCCAATTGCGTTTTAGCTTTAGTTGGGTCACCAATTAATAAATCTACTTCCGTAGGACGGAAATAAAGCGGGTCAACAAAAACCACCTCTTTGCCTTCTTTTAGGTTTGGATTTTTTAGTTCCAAAAATTCCATTCTGGCTTTATCTATAGATGTAATAAATCCTATTTCTTTTACACCTGTTCCTTTAAACTCAATCCCAATACCTAAATCTGCAAAACTCATTCTTACAAATTCTCTAACCTCAGTAGTAATTCCTGTGGCTATTACATAATCTTCAGCTTTTGGTTGTTGAAGCATCAAATACATAGCTTCTATATAATCTTTAGCATGGCCCCAATCACGCTTGGCATCCAAATTTCCAAGAAATAATTTATCTTGTAACCCAATGGCTATGCGGCTGGCAGCTCGGGTTATTTTTCGGGTCACAAAAGTTTCGCCTCTTATGGGTGATTCATGGTTAAAAAGAATTCCATTGCAAGCATACATATTATAGGCTTCGCGGTAGTTAACAGTAATCCAATAACCATACATTTTGGCCACGGCATAAGGCGAACGAGGATAAAAGGGTGTCGTTTCACTTTGTGGAACTTGCTGCACCAAACCATATAATTCAGAAGTGGATGCTTGATAAAACCGGCATTTTTCAGTTAAGTTACAAATTCGCATGGCTTCCAAAATCCGTAAGGTTCCTATTCCATCAGCATTGGCGGTGTATTCGGGAGTTTCAAAACTCACTTTTACATGGCTCATGGCTGCAAGGTTGTAAATTTCATCCGGTTGAACTTCCTGAATAATACGAATCAAATTGGTGCTATCCGTTAAATCACCGTAATGAAGTTTCAATTTCAAGTTCCTTTCGTGCGGATCTTGGTACAAATGGTCTATTCTATCGGTGTTAAACAAAGAACTACGGCGTTTTATACCGTGAACTTCATAGCCTTTGTTCAACAAAAACTCAGCCAAATATGCTCCGTCCTGTCCTGTTATGCCTGTAATGAGTGCTCGCTTTTGCAATGCTTAATATTTAATAATGTTAGGTGCAAATTTAAAATTTGTTATGCTATGGTAAAAGGGTTTATTTAGCAGTATGAAAAATCAAATATTTAAAACTCTTCTATTTTCTCTTTTCATATTTTCGATTCAACATTCTTCTGCCCAAATAACTGTTTATGGAAGCGATGCTTGTTATGGTATAAAACTTTCTGACAATAATTTTGAACAATTAAAAAAAAGCACTGTTTATTTTGTGGTTCCCAAATACCTTATTGAAGATGAGGTTGCCTTTAGTGAAGTGATTAAGAAAAGTTGGAAGTACTCTAAAATTGAAATTATTGATGAAACCAAATTCGATAATTATCTTGGACATGAAAATGCAGTCTTTTTATCGTTAGGCTATTCATTATTTAATGGGAGAATAAGTGAGACTTATTATGAATTGTGGAAATTTAAAAATTCTGAAAAAGGGTTTGGATTTAACGATAATAACAAATTAGTCTTTGGAAGTTTTAATATAGAATATGAATGTGATATTCGCCACAAATTAGCTGTAGCAAAATCAAATCAAGTGAATGAAATACTTCAGCAAAAAAATAAGATCGTAAATTTCAAACCTTATATAATTGCAAATTATCTTAAGATTATGAGTAAGTCATTTTCAAGCCAAGTTTCTATTTGTGCTCCGCACAATGTAGCTCAAGATGCTTTACTAGATTTATCGAGGGATACTCTTTATATAACCACGAATTTTTTATATAAAGTAAATTACTTTGAAGATTGTGAAATTGAGAAGTTAGAAGAAACAGATTTGATGAGTAAATATCCATTTAATTACAAATTCATTACTATGGATGAATTGAATAAAAAATTAAACTCAAAGAAAAAGTTTTATTATTATATTTTTCTGGAAGAAAGCTCTAATCTAGATGTCTACAGTAATATGGGTGAATTGATATTTAGGAGTGATGTATTTCAACCTCCAAATAGAAAATTGCAAATGAAACAGTTAATAAAAGCCATTAATAAAAAAACAAAATAATTTAAATCGGAGAAGCAACTTTATCAAAATAATTTTGGTTACCACAAATTAATTTAATAAATATCCAACAATCTTTTTACCCAAACCTTTCTAATTATCTTTGAATCCATATCACCAAATTTAAATGAGAGTGTTTTTTATGAAAGCTTTACCATAGGGCATAATTTTTATAAAGCAATCATTGAAAAAATATCTAAAAATACATTCCCAATTTCAAACAAACAGAACACGCTTTGTTTTTGATTTAGTATTTATGCAACTTTTAGGAATTGACTATGAAATGGTTTCAGAAACTGAAACGGCACATATTATTTATTCCAAAAGCTTTAAAAATTCATCTTCCATAACAATTCCCGTTTGCTGTGATTTACTAAATTCCAAAGGTTTTGAACCAATGGATGTTCCTTATAAAAACTCAGGAGGCGAAACTATTTTATTTCCAAATGAAACGCCAAAATCAACTGAATGGAACTTTGATTTATTTGCAGCTATTTTTTATTTAGTAAGTCGGTATGAGGAATATAAAGGTTTTACACCCGATGCTCATCATCGTTTCCCGCCCGAAGCCAGTATTTTACACCAAACCAAAAGCTTTGAATTTCCGTTAGTAAATATTTGGGTGCAAAAATTAAAACATCAATTGTTAACCCAATGGCCCAATTTAGAATTTGATGAACCAAAGTTCCGATTTATCTCCACTATTGATATTGACAGTACATTTCAATACAAGGAAAAAGGCTTTTTTTGGTCACTATCAGGATTTTTAAAAGACATAATAAAAGGCGATTTTGAAGAAGTTGGGGATCGGATCAAAACTTTGTCCGGGATTAATAAAGATGCTTTTGGCATATATGATGAACTTGAAATTTTACATAAAGAGAATAAAACAGAAACTATTTATTTCTGGCTTCTAGGTAATTATGCCAAATTTGATAAAAATATAAGTTGGAAAAATAAACGTCAAGCGGCTGTTATACAAAAGCTGATGAAATCTAATTTTTATGGAATTCACCCGTCCTACCAATCCAATTACAAAGAAGAACTTTTGGATAAGGAAATTGGTCGATTACAAAACATAACCCAGGGATACCAAAAGCAACTTTTAAGCCGTCAGCATTTTCTAATTCATCAGTTTCCAATAACCTATCAAAAGCTAATAAAAAGAGGGGTAGCAGAAGATTACACTATGGGCTACACCAGCCAATATGGCTTTAGAGCCGGTATTGCTTCACCATTTTATTTTTATGATTTAGAGAAGGATGAAGCTACCAATTTGTTGCTTTATCCTTTTTGCAGCATGGATATTACACCGTTGCATTATTACCAATTAACACCTGATCAAGCCATTGAAAAAAATCGTGAACTACTGAAAAAAGTAAAAAATGTAAACGGAACTTTTATTAGCCTTTGGCACAATGAATCCTTATCAGGAAGGCTACGATGGAAAGGTGGTTGGAAAAAAGTCTACGAACAATTAATAATTGACGCAGCAAATATTAAAGACCGATTAACCTAATTTATTAATTGTTGGCTTTTATAAATCTGGAGTAATAAATCTGGTTTTTGCCCTGAATTTTCAGAATATAATTTCCCACTTTCAATTGCGATACATCAATTTGATTAGATTCTATTTTACCTTTAAAAATTGTTCTTCCTTCAATAGATATTAACTGATATGAATTCCCGGTAAAATCCTTTCCCCCATTGATAGTTATCAAATCTATGGCAGGATTTGGTGAAACAGAAATTGAAATTTTAGTCAATTGTTTAATCCAATTGGTTTTATTAAAATCGATAGTTATTTTTTGTCCTAGCGGTGGCAAGTAGGTAAACGCTTTATCTGAAAAAGTATCAATTGTTGGGGATGTTGGGTCATCATAAATAAACCAACTAGTATATCCTGTAACTTTATCAACATAAGTCACAGATGGGTGTAAACTTCCAAATCCTTCAAAACAAAGGTCGGGGCGGACGATATTAAAATCACCGTAAATAAAATCAACCTTGTTGGTTGAATCGATTGAAATCTTAACGCTTCCCGTACTTGGTAATGCCTTCAAACTATCCAATTCATTGTAAAACCCGAAACCCAACCACTCTACTTCATTACCAGCAGATGAAACAGTGATTTGGGAAATATTTGGATAATTTATAGCATCTTCATATCCTTTATCAACTAAATCCCAGCCAGTGGCATCGAGGATGATATACCCTGAGCTATCAGTAGAAGAAGTTAAATAGATTGATCCATCAGAAACCCACATTGAGTCCCAAATACTTTCAAACGCCTTAATCGAATGAGGCAATTTAAAAACAGCTGGATAATCTTCATCTAATGGGTCGTCCCAAGCATGTTGATAATATATTAGGGTTCCTATTGCAAGGGTATCAAAAGTTCCGGCAGAGGAGGAAACTTTAATCTGAGCTTGACTGCTAAATGTAAATGCGAAAAATAAAAAAAAGATTATTGAAAATTTGTGCATGATATTTTTTTGACGACAAACTTACTAAAATCATTACCGATTTTAATAAAATTAATATTGAACCTATTAAATAGAAAAATAAATTATTTTTTTTGTATCAAAATATTCTTCATGAAAGTATGAATCCAAAGGCACTTCCTGTATTTTAATACTCTTTCTCAACATTTCTTTAAATTCATTTTTTTCCTCGGTTAAGTTCCCCCCTTTTAGTAAAATAAATCCATTGGGCTTATCGTTGTATCTATCTTTAGTTAACCGATTTTTGGTCCATCGGTATAAATCAGAAATCGGGGCTACGGCTCTTGAAACCACAAAATCAACATCTATAGCCAGTGATTCAGCTCGTGCATTTATAGCCTCTACATTTTTTAGTTCAAGCTGAGCCACCAATTCTTTTACTACATTTATTTTTTTCCCAATTGAATCTACCAAATAAAATTTACAATCCGGGAATAAAATGGCTAAAGGTAATCCAGGGAATCCCCCTCCTGTGCCAATATCTAAAATACGAGTTTGTGATTTAAATTTTATAAATTTAGCTATGGCTAAGGAATGCAGAATATGCCTTTCTTCAAGATTTTCAACATCCTTACGGCTAATCATATTTACGTTTAAATTATATTCACTGAACAAATCTACCAAAAGTTGAAATTGTTTTAGTTGCTCGTCGGAAATAGTTGGGAAGTATTTTTTTAGTAATTTCAATTCACTGCAAAATTAAATGATTTTTAAATTTATAAACCTTATGTAATGTTAAACCTTAAATTTGCGCCATTATTAAAAAAAATAATGTCATTAGACCAAACAGATATAGACGGGAATGAAAAAAATATGTCGTTTTTTGATCATATCAGTGAACTAAGGGGACATATAATGCGATCGTTAATAGCTGTCGTCATTGGAGGCATTTTATCCTTTGTGTATAGCGACTTCGTAATGAATTCTGTAATCTTTGGTCCTCGTTCCAAAGATTTCATCACCTTTAGAATTCTTTGCCATCTTAATAAAGATGCGTGTTTCGAAGGTTTTAATTTTACTATAATAAATACAGATGTCACCGGACAGTTTATTATGGGCCTAATGATTGCATTTGTTGTGGGTATAATTTTGGCATTTCCTTATATAATTTATGAATTTTGGAAATTTTTTAAACCGGCACTCAAGCCTCGGGAACAAAAGAAAACAACAGGAATTATACTTGTTAGTTCTGGTTTATTCTTAGTGGGAGTGTTATTTGGATATTTTTTGTTGGCACCATGTTCACTTTTCTTTATGGCATCCTATTCCATATCGGATCAGATAGCAAACACATGGACTATTCAAAGTTATATTTCATTTATGTCAATGCTCACAGTGGCAACGGGTTTAATTTTTGAGCTACCACTTGTCATGTATTTCTTGGCTAAGTTAGGATTGATAAATGCAGCCTTCCTAAAAAAATACCGCCGCTATGCGATTTTAATTATTGTGATAGTAGCCGCCGTAGTTACCCCTCCAGATGCGGGTAGCCAAATATTAGTGAGTATTCCACTTCTTATTCTTTATGAAGTAGGGGTAATTATTACAAAAAGAGTGGAAAAAAAAGCCAAATCTGAATCTGAAAATTAACTTATTTCGTACCAACTAAAAAATATGGAAACAAAAACTCGAATAGCCTTTGGCTGCGATCATGCTGGATTTGAACTTAAACAAAAACTAATGCCATCATTTTCCGACCGTTTCGAAATTAAAGACTTTGGATGTTTTTCAGATAATTCTGTTGACTACCCTGACTTTGTTCATCCATTGGCAATGTCGGTGGCTAATGGGCAATACGAATTTGGAATTGTAATTTGTGGAAGTGGAAATGGTGTATGCATGACCGCTAATAAACATCAACAAATTCGTGCAGCACTTTGCTGGAATAAGGAACTGGGCGAATTAGCCCGGCTTCATAATGATGCCAATATTCTATGCCTGCCTGCCCGATACATTTCTGAGGCTACAGCTATAGAAATTTTAGAAGCATTTTTAGCGGCAGATTTTGAAGGTGGACGTCACAAAAACAGAGTGAAGAAAATTGCTTTAATGTAAATTAGGGCAACGGCACTTCTTCCGTTTCTCCAATTCTATTAATATCATATTCTATTTGGCCAGCATCATTTAAGTTATAGTTTAATTTAAATTTTTTACCCCATTCCATTTCATAAAATTTATATGAAAAAATAGTATTTGTATTCTGGGCATACGTTTCATCAAAACCCGTAATATGAATTAAAAATTCTGCATCCAGTTTTTCCAAATCACTTTTTGATAACCCATTTAGAGGACTGTTTTCATTGATATGATGAACAATCGTCCAAGGCATAGGAAAGAAAACCACCGAAGCAGTTTCAATATCAAGATTGAAATATTTCCGGTTAATATCATTTTCCTCTTCAGTTTTCATCGCCAGAATTATTCCTACATTCATATTTATTAATGTATTAGGTCTAGCATTTACAATACGAAACATAAAAGCTCTACCATCCCTATAAGGAGCCATGATGGCACTTTCACTAAACTTGATAAATGCTGTTGGTTTTGAGAAACGTCCGTAAACTATACCTGTTGCAAACGCAAAAAATAAAAGACCAAACAAAGCTTCCATTCCACTGATGAGCCCTGTTAAATAATCATGCGGATAAATAGCTCCAAAACCCACAGTGGTAAAGGCTTGCATGCTAAAAAGAAACCCTGTTAAAAACGGACTTTCAAAATGCTGACCTCCCAATTTTTCAATACCCACCAAGGTGTATATTATGGCAAAAAAAATATTCGCGGCCAAATATGTAGCTATAATTATACTTGAAATTTTTAACGGACCAATGGTTATTAAATAATGATAAAGATGGCGTTTCATACCCTTTCGTTTAGAGTTAAACGAACCGTCTTTATTAACCATCCGGCTTTTGTTTTGGTAAAATTTTTCACCCAACCCCGGGTCTCTCAATTGTTTTATCATAGGACGTTTATTGCTTTAATCATTCGGCATTTGCCTTGAAAATCTTTGATTACCTCCACTTCTTTAAAATCAGTTTCTAGCAACATATCCTGAACTTCCTTCCAAAAATTTTCATGCACTTCAAAAAACAAGAAACCATTAGGCTTCAATAATTGTTTGGCTTGATTTGTGATTGCTTTATAAAATTGCAATGGGTCCGTATCACAAAAAAGCGCTAAATGCGGTTCGAAATTTAAAACATTATTACTGATTGTGCTTTTTTCAATGACAGGAATATAAGGCGGATTGCTAACAATGATATCAAATTTTATTTTAAAAATTTCTACAAAATCTAGTTTTAAAACATCCCGATTAATAAAAGAAACCGAAGTATCGGCCAATATTTGAGCGGCATTGCTGTTGGCCACATTCAAGGCTTCTTCTGAAATATCAACCGCCACTACATTGCTTTTGGGGTTATTTTTTTTAATGCTAATCGCAATGCAACCGCTACCTGTGCCAATATCCAAAACATTATCAGCACTTTGACTTAAATATTCACAAACCTTATAAACCAATTCCTCCGTCTCAGGCCGAGGGATTAGCACAGCAGGATTCACATTAAAAATACTGTCACAAAACCAAGTTTTGCCTGTAATGTATTGAATGGGTTCTGATTTTTTAAGCCTTCGAATTGTGTCTTCCAATTTTACAACCTTTTCCCCTCCTATTTCTTCCTCTGGTTTGATTATAAAAACAATGGGATTCATATTTAATTCAAACTCCAAAAATTGCTTCCAAATGGCGGCCAATTCATTTTTCGAATAAAAAGAAGCAAGTTCATTAAAAAAATGTTTTTGAATTTGGAGGTTGGTCATTGAGATTGCAAATTAACTATTAAACCTGCTTATTTTTGCCATATTGACAACCCCCGAACTTTACATCCACCGTTGCCTTAATTTGGCCAAACTAGCCAAAGGTAAAGTACATCCCAATCCAATGGTTGGCGCGGTTGTTGTTTATGATAAAAAAATCATCGGTGAGGGATTTCATCAAAATTATGGCGGTTCGCATGCCGAAGTAAATGCCATCAATTCTGTAAAAGACAAAGATTTACTTAAAGAATCTACCATTTATGTAAACCTTGAACCATGCTGTCATTGGGGCAAAACACCTCCTTGCACTCAACTGATTATTGATTCGGGAATTAAAAATGTTGTGATCGGAAGTTTGGACCCCAACCCATTGGTGGCTGGCAAAGGAGTAAAATTATTGGAAGAGGCAGGAATTTCAGTGACTAGCGGTATTCTGAATAAGGAGTGTTTGAAATTAAACCAATCCTTTTTTGAGCAATTTGAAGCCAATAAATCTGTTAATTTTATAATTAAATGGGCTGAAAGTGCCGATGGATACATGGGAAAAGAAAAATATGATTCAATCGAAGAACGTGAATTGTCGAACGGTTTGGTGAAGCGATTTGTACATAAACTAAGGAGCGATACCGATGCCATAATGATTGGAATAAATACAGCATTGACCGACAATCCTATTCTAGATAACCGGTATTGGGTTGGCAAACTACCTACAGCCATTGTTATTGATAGAACTTTGAAAATTCCATTGAATTCCAATTTATTTAAACTTGATAGGAATATTATAATTTTTAATGACCTAAAAGAGGAAATAGTTGGAAGCATTATTTATAAGCAAATAAGTTTTGATAGTACCATATTTTGGCAAACCATTACTAAAAAATTGAAGGAGTTGGGGATCAACTCAGTTTTGTTAGAAGGTGGAAGCAAAACGATTCAATCCTTTATTGAATCTAAAATTCCATACGAAATAGTTAGAATTACAACACAAAAAAAATGGGGAAATGGAATAAAAGCGCCCTTTTTAAATGGCTTCCCTAATTACCATTTTTATTTAGAAGATAATTTTATTGAACACTTTACATTTTAATGCTTTTCGATAGAGATTATAAATCAATAGCAAATTCCTCCGAGGTAGTATATACCGACAAGGGAAGCCGATTTTTAGCATTTGCTTACCCTGTAAAAGACGAACAGCAAATTAAAATTCACCTTTCAAATTTAAAATCAGAATATCCTGATGCCACCCACCACTGCTATGTGTGGATACTAAATGCTGACAAATCAGCTCAACGGATAAATGACGATGGGGAACCCGCTAATACAGCGGCGCGACCAATTCTGAAGCAAATAAATGCGCTTAACCTTACGAATATTTTATTAGTAGTAGTTAGATACTTCGGCGGCAAAAAATTAGGAATCCCAGGATTGATTGAAGCCTATGGATTAGCTGCTAAACAGAGCCTAGCCAAATGCGAAATTATTACCAAAACACTAATGGATTATTTTAAAATTGAAACTAATTTTGAAAACGAACATATTATTTATAACCTGGCCCGAAAATTTTCGGCAACAATAATCGAAACCGCTCATACACAAAACGTGGTAATAACTTTGTCAATTAATGGAGCAAAAAACGAAGCATTTATAAATGAATGCAAGAATTTGGCTACTTTTGAATATACTTTTTTAAGGACCGAATGATAAATGTATTTATAAAAAACTGCCATTCTAGCCGCTAAAAAATATTGGCATTTAATTTGAAATTACTAAAAAAATAAACATTATATGAAATACTTTATAAATATAATCCTGATATTTTTAAACTTTTTTAGCTTTTCCAATACTAACTCAATTGGGAAACCTGATTTAGTTTACACCCCTTCAAACCCTAATTTTATTAATATTAATTATAATTTAAAATTCCAATCAACTGAAAATTTAACGTCCTATTTGGAATCAAAATATTTAAATAATCAATATAGCGACCAAAAGCTAGAACTTGAAAGTATAAAAAACTCTCCAATTGGAATGCATTATAGATTTAAGCATTTGGTGAAAGGTATGGAGGTTTATCAATCTTCTATTCAGGCTAATTATGACCCATCAGGAAATTTAATTTTGATAATTAATAATTTGGTGAAATATGAGGATTACTATATTCCAAAATCATTGAGTTCAAATGGAAATTTTTGGATGAATACAAATTATGGACTTACACCCGCCTACAAAATCACAAATTGGGATAGCATAACTCACCAATCCACCGAATATTTTTATTCGATTGACCATCGACAACTTTTTACTTTTAATCCAAAATTATATTATCAATCTCCTGACAGTATGGTGACGGCAATGGTTTATTTACCCAACCCAATTGTAGCTGCAAATGCTACCTATGGAGCGAAAGGTTTTGTTGATAATGGCGATAAAAACACTACCGAATTAACAAATGCTAGAAGTAAAGTTAGAATTCCTTTAAAGTATGCGAATGGAAAATTTAAACTTACCGATGGTGTTATTACAATTAAAAATATTCACGATCCTGCTATTATGCCTGTAGAACCTACGGATACTTTTTTAAATTACACCCGCGACCAATCAGGATTTGAAGATATTAATGCTTTTTATCATTTGCACAACTATAGCAAGTACCTTAAAAAAATAGGGTTCACTAAACTTCTTGATTCTATTTATGTAGATACACATGGAAATGGTGGAGATGACAATAGTAGTTTTGACCCAGGAGTTTACCCATACGTATTAGAATTTGGAACCGGAAATGTAGATGATGCGGAAGATGGACAGGTGGTTATTCATGAATTTGGCCATTCATTATCAACAATAGCTTCACCCGGAACAGTGCAAGGAAGTCAACGAATTGCAATGGAAGAAGGACAAGCCGATTACGTTGCCATGTCCTATTCCAGATCATTAAGTAAAAACAAACGTAATGAAGTATTTAGTTGGGATGGTCATAATGAATATTGGGGAGGATTTACAACAAATACAAGCCGAATGTATAAAGACCTAACAGGGATTAAAGACGTTGACAGAGAAATTTGGTCAACAGCATTATTATGTATTAATGATAAATTCAGAGGCACAAAATCGGATAGTTTAATCTATTCAAGTTATTTTTTACAGGCTTCTCAAATTACTATGCCTCAAATGGCGAGAGTAATTCTTAAAATTGATAGTATTCTATTTAAAGGTAAAGATGTAGCTTTTATTTGGCAATGTTTTGCCGACCGTGGAATTTTAGATTCAGTGCCTAATAACTTAACCAAAATAAATTCAATCAGTATTAATACCGAAATTAAAATTTTGAACACTTCTGATTTCAGCAGAGGATTAGCTCCGCTTCGAATTCAATTGACAAATCCATCTTTATTTAATACAATTGAAATTTATGATAATATTGGACAAAAACTTAGTTCAATTCTAAGTAATAAAGAAATTGTTATATACCCAGAAGCTTATAAATCAGGAGTATATTATTTAAGGTTTATAGCTTCAGATGGAAAGCAATACCTAGCAAAAAAGATAATTAAATTTGAATAAATCAAGCCACCTTAGCCTTATTTAAAGAAGGTTTATTTAAAAGTTGGGAAGTATGGAAAACATTTATTGAATTAATTTCAAAAAGGATTTTTTTCTGTTCATAATGATTACTTTCCTTTAATAAAGCAGGTAATCTAAACATATCAATCACCCACCAAATCAAGGCTCCACCAAAAGTAAGCCAATACATAATTTGCAATTGCCATCGACCTAAAAATGCGTAATGTGTACCTGGGAAAAAAAAGAGACAAATAAAGGCGAATCTTAATGATCGTTCTCTTTTTGAATAAATTTCTTGAAATCGAATTTGATTTTCAGGACAAATTTTACCAAGTTCATATATGACTTTTGGGTGCAGTTTCTTTATAAACTCTGCATCTAATATAATATTATGATTGCGTAATGTAACCAAAATTTAAGATCGGGCCACAATTGTAGTCATTGTGGATAACATATGCAAATCTTTTTTTTTAGATAATTAAAAAAAACAATAAAAGACCTATACCTCCTTTTTCTTCATCTTATTTACTGCTTTTATCATTATAAAAATACAAATAGCAACAATAACAAAATTAAGGACAGCTTGCGCAAATGAACCATACCCAATAACAGGTGCGCCAGCTTCTTTGGCAGCTGCCAAGGTTTTGTAAGTTGTCCCATCTAATGAGATATTTAAATCTGTGATATTCACTCCCCCCATTAATTTTCCTAACGGCGGCATCAATACATCATTTACTAATGAATTAACAATTTTACCAAATTCAGCTCCAATAATAATACCAACTGCTAAGTCAATCACATTGCCTTGCATAGCAAATTCTTTAAATTCTTTTATTACTCCCATTTTAATAATTATTTTAGGGGTCTAATTTATGATAAGACCGCCGAAATTCAAAAAAAGTTTAAATATTTTAAAATTATTAAAATTTTGAGATTAATAATTTTCAAACGAATCCATATATTTTTGCACCTCTAAAAAAATGAATGAAATAGCAGCTAATATACTAGGAACTGACCTCAAAGCCACACTTCTTTTAGTCTTAAATATAATAATAATGGAAAGTTTACTTTCCATAGATAATGCAGCAGTATTAGCTTCTATGGTAATGGACTTACCTAAAAATCAACGAAAAAAAGCACTTTTTTATGGAATGATAGGGGCTATTGGTTTCAGGATAGTGTGTTTATTTTTGGCTGCTTATCTCCTGCAAATTTGGTGGATAGAGCCTATAGGTGGAATTTATCTCCTACTTTTAGTTTTTAATTATTTTAAAAAAAAGAACAAAGAAATTTCAGTTGACCATGAATTAAAGAAACCTAAGACATACTCGTTTATAAGCAAATACATCACTCCATTTGTGGCAACTGTCTTTATGATCCAATTGATGGATTTGGCCTTTTCCATTGATAACGTTTTGGCAGTAGTTGCTTTTACAAAGAATATGAGCCTTATTATCCTAGGTGTAGTAATTGGAATTATAACAATGAGGTTTGTGGCTACCTGGTTTGTAACATTGATGGTCAAATATCCGTTTCTCGAAACTTCGGCTTATATAATTATCGGAGTTCTGGGATTAAAATTGGGGATTTCTGCAATCACCCATTATTACCCTGATTTGAGCTTTTTTAAGTATATCGGATCTAGTGGCAATATTGAGCAGAATGTGAAAGAAAATATGGATAAATTATTTTCTTTGCTTACTCTTATAATTTTCTTTGCGCCATTAATTGGTTCAATTGTATTTGGGTATCCAAAACATATAAAAAAGCATAAGAATACTTAACAAGTTTTGTCAACGACTTATAAAAACAGCTCTTAATCGAGCCATGAGAAAAGACAAATTAAAACTATCAGTAAGTTTTATTTCGCTATCAAAGGGTTTTCCAAGTAACAGAACTTTTTTATAAAAATAAGAACTAGGAACTTTCCATTTCTTTGCAAATTGCATGCGCCCGTTATTTTTTTGAACTCGAGCAGTGCTGCGAGATTGAAAATGATACACCATACTTTTACCTATACCTTTAAAATTGCGAACCCCGGCTTTCCAAAGTTTCATAGCAAAATCAGGATCGCTGTACATTCCGGGGCTAAACTCTTCACTATATCCCCCTACTTTATCAAATAATTCTTTGTGAACTAAAGCTGGCGGCCAACAAGCCCCAAACCAATCTTTTTTATCAAAAGATGCTGCAAATTTAAGCAAGTCGGTTTCCTTAAAATTATTCGGCTCAGAGCCAAAATTAAATGGCGTAACGGCGCAAGGATTATTACCAAACGGCTCAATCATTGTTCCACTAAAATACCAATAATTATTAGGCTGCTTGCCAACTTCTTCGAACAAATATTTATCCCAATTTGGACACACATACATATCATCATTTAAATAGAGCAACAATGAGGTTGTGGCCAATTTTGCCATGGCATTAACAGAATAACAAACTCCGGCATTTGTTTCAGAATAGGTATAATCGAAACCTTTTTTCTTCACCCAATCTAGGGTTCCATCAGTCCCTTCATTTACATGTACAATAATTTGATGAGCAAATTCCGAATTTTCAAGAATTGAATTTATGCAAAATTTTAGCATTTCTATATTATTCCAAGAGGGAATAATTATGCTAAATTTTGCATTTTTAGATTCATCTGCTTTATATTCTAATATTTCAGGTTTAGAAAAAATCATAAATTATTCAATGTTTCAGAAATAGATTGCGTATTCTGCAAATTCATACAATCAAAATGACCTTTAGGGCATTTATCAAATCCTATTTTACTGCAGGGCCTACACTTTAAATTTTGCACCTCAAAGTTTTTATTAAAAATCGAGTAATTACCATAATAAGCTGTCATTCCAAAGCCAGGAATTGTGTTTCCCCAGATAGCAATTACTGGCTTTTTTAAGGCCGCAGCTATATGCATCATACCTGTATCATGTGTCACCAACCCTTTGCTTAATGCCACAACTCCGGCACTTTCATGAAGCGTTAGACGGCCCACTAGATTGATAACCTTATCAGGAATAGAGAATTCTAATACATTAGCAATCCCAACATCTTCTTTCCCTCCCAATAAAACTACTTTAAAATTCGAAGACGATAATATTTCAATAAGTTGTGTCGCTGGTAATTTTTTGGTTGAATGTTGCCCGCCTATTGCCATCGCTACAAAATCCAAGTTTTTTAAAACTTCATATTTATTGAAAATATCATTTACAGATGCGGGATTGAAGTAATCCAAACCTTTATTATCATTAACAACGCCAATACTTTTCACAGTTTTAAAATATCGGTCAACAATATGAGTAGAAGGCAAATGATTTATTTTAAAATGGGTTAAAATAAATTTTTTAAAATTCAATTTATCAAAAGAAAATGCCTTTACACCACACCGCTTTTTAATAATCATGGTCCTTAAATTATTATGCAAATCAATTATATAATCAAATTTTTGAGACTTAATTTCAGCTATTGTGTCATTTAGATTTGGTTTTAAAAGCCATAATTTATCAATATACGGATTTTCGTTTAACAAAATATTAAAGCCCGGTTTTGTTAAATAATGGATTTCAGAATTGGGAGGTAATTGATTTTTTAGGCATCGAATAATCGGTGAAGTAAGCACTATATCTCCAATAGAACTCAACCTAATAACTACTATCTTCATTACTCTAGTTTGCAATAACCTAATATTTTTAAATTACAATTGCTTTAAAAAATCATACAAAAAATTAAAATCAACTGTATGTATAAAAAATTGTATTAACGGCAAAATTCGTTGAAATTACTTTAACAAAGTCTATCAATTTTTAAAGTAAATTCGTATTACTTATTTATATGTTGTTAAAAATAAAATTTATACTCTTTTTGTGCCTTCTCAGTTTATCTTCATTTGCGTCCGTTGATGATTCTATCGGAGTAATATTGAAGGATGGAAAAATATTTATTCTTCATAAAGTTGAAAAAAGCGAAGGCCTTTATGCTGTAGCTAGGCGCTATAAAACAGTTTGGACCCAAATACGAGACGCTAATCCTGGGTCAGAAATCAAAATAAATATTGGGCAAACTTTGTTAGTACCAACGGGTAAAACTGAAAAACAATTCTTTGGAACCAACCCACCTAAATATTCAAAAAATAAAGGGGAATACACCAAACCGGTAAAGGCACCTATGGCAAAAGAAGTGGAGAGTGTTGATAAAAAAGACCTCCCTCCGCCAAAAAAAACTTCCTTTACAACATCATATATTGTTAAAAAAGGTGAAACCTTATTTAGTCTAGCCCAAAAGTTTTTTACAACAGTAGATTTTTTAAAGCAACTCAATAAATTAAATGAAGAAAATTTACATGAGGGCTTGGAAATATTAGTTCCAATTGTGGATGAAGCCAAAGCCGATTCTATTGCAAAGCAGAATGAGGCTGAATCTAATATAACTTTAAACGACCTTAAAAAATCAACGACCAAAATAAAAGATGAAACAGTAATTGAGTTTAAGGATTCATCAAATGCCAAAAAAGACAAGACAGAAATAATTGAACAGGATGATAAAAAGCCCGCGAATGATCTTACAGGGTATTCAGTTACTACAGAAAATTTCCCTGAATACAATGTAGAAAAAATAACTGAAACAGGATTTGGAAAGGTTATGAGTGATAAAAAAATTAACCAAGGTAAAGATTTTGTTATTCATCATAATGCCCCCGAAAATACTATAATCAGAATAACCAATCCCGCCAATAATAAATCAGTCTATGCCAAAGTAGTTAAGAATTTTAACAGGGAACAAAGCGACCCAGTTATTGTTTATATAACCAAAAGCACAGCCGAATATCTTGGATTGAGCAAAAAAGATAAATTCTCTATTAAAATAAGTTTTGCCAAATAATCTCCGAAATTATCCTTTTATAGTTTTCAAAGGTGCCCTTATTCTATTTATAGCGGCAATGCCTTGGTCGAGGGCAATCATCAGTATTTCCACCGCGTTAATTTTTGCATCAGCTTTAGCAGAAATTATTATTAATAAAGTTCAAGTTCCAAAAGATAAATATTTTATTTGTTTATCGGCATTGGTATTATTATGTCTGGTGGATATATTTAGGGCAGAATCGACTGCTGAATGGTTTTCTTACTTTGGTGTAAAGTTACCTTTAGTCTTATTTTCTTTCTCGGTTTTGACATTTAAATCAAAAATTACTCCAAACTTTTTGCAACTATTTTCTATTATTTATTGCGTGGCCATAGCAACGGCAACTATAGTAAGTACCATTAATTACATTCTACATTATACCGAGCTTAATGCCTTGATTCTTCAATCCAAGCCTATTCCTATTATTGGAGAAATTCATCATATTACATTTTCGGTTTTTTGCGCTTTTGCTATAATTGTATCCGCACATTTAGCATGGAATCAAAAAATAAAATGGCTTTGGATTTTTACAATTATTAATCTTATTGGGCTTCATATTCTTGCTGCACGAACCGGTTTAGCAGGATTTTACTCCGCCTGTTTAATTCTTGGATTCGTTTATGTTATAAACACAAAACCTAAACTTCATTATTTATTAGGAGCTTTGGTTGCAATTTGCCTTTTCCCAATAATTGCTTTTTACAGCATGAGTTCATTTCATAATAGGGTATTAAATTCAATGGAAGACCTCAAGGTGATTTGGTATCAAAAAGACGCCAACTATCAATCTATGGGAATGAGAATTGAAGCCTCTAAAACAGCCTTCGATTTATTTAAAAAACATCCAGCAATTGGAGTGGGATCAAGTAATATAAAGCAAGCCATGAGCATGCAATATGAGCGGAACAATACAAACTTATTTATAGAAAATCGAATTTTGCCACACAATCAATTTGTCATTGAAGCCGCTATTCATGGAATTATAGGTTTCATTATCCTGCTCTTATTTTTTGCGTTTCCTATTTTTAATAGTTTCAATCAATTACCATCATTATTTATAGCCTTGTGGTCGCTATCATTATTTGCTTGTATGTTCGAATGCCTATTTGACCGTCAACATGGCGTTGTTATTATATCCTTGCTTTGGTTTCTTTATTCCAATTCAAAACCTTCAGAAATAATAAAAGTCTAAAATAAAATTTACGCCATCACGTTGGTAGTTAAAAAGCAAAACTATATAGAACAGCATAACAAAACGTTCTTTTTGGCATTATTTTTGTTTCACTGCTATAAACAAACTCAAAGTTTATTCACAGCTAAAATAACATACAAAATGAGTAAAAAAATAATTTTATCCGCTACACTTCTTCTCGCTTTTATGACTTCAGTTTTTGCACAAGAAGGAAGTCAAGAAACTGAAGCAAAAGACAAAAAAAATGACTTAACTAATAAATTTTTTCTTGCCATTTCTACATCAACTTATACTGATATTATTGTATCCCCACTAAAATATTATTACGGACCCACGGGTTTATTTGATCAAAAAGGAGACCCTACCTACGGCGATATTCCATATCAAACCAAGGAGTTTAATATTTTTTCAATGGGAATTGAGCCCCGTTTTAACCTCAAAGAATTTGACGAAAATACATCGATATCCGTATCAACCCCTATAAGTATTGGTATAGGCTCATCTTTCTCTGCTGCTGCAGATGAACTGGTGGTGAAAGGGGCACAGGGATTTGGCTCCATTCAAATTCCTTTATTACTAAAATTAAACCTAGGAAATGGGTCTACTTATACTACTCAAAAAGATTTCGGTTTTAGTGCAGGAGCGGGATTTGAAATGAATAAAATAGGGTTGATAAGTTCCACATCCTCTGCCAATTTTTATAATAAAGCCTTTGTTCTACCATGTATTAGTGCTGGTTTTACTTTTATGAGAAACGCTAGCCCAATGGAGATCAATATTAAGTATTCTTTTGGAAAACTTCTATCACAGGATACCGATGCACATGGAAACCCATTATTAAACAATCTTAATCTGCCTTACACGAGAGATACTAGAGGCAAATCTATTAAGCTATCGTTTATATACCTCATGAATTATTAACTTTGAGTTAATATGTAACCTGTTTTTTTGCAAAGCATATAACATTACATATCCATTGATTTTATGTTTGAAACTGTGAAAGACAAATACCTCAACCGCGAATTAAGTTGGCTCGCATTTAATGCCCGTGTATTGCAGGAAGCTGCCGATAGCACTGTCCCGTTGGTTGAACGCATGAAATTTTTAGCCATATTTTCTAATAATTTGGACGAGTTTTTTAGGGTTAGGGTTGCCACAATTAGGCGCTTGATAAGTCTTGAAAAAAAAGGCTCAAAACCCAATCAATCTTTCAATCAAGCAGTTCTCAAGGATATCCACCATAAGGTTATTACGCTTCAAAAAGAATTTGACAAAACCTACAAGCAGATTCAAAAGGAGCTAGAAGTTAAAAATATTTTTATTTTAGACGAAAAGAAAATCATTAAGAAACACTATGGCCATCTTCATGAGTTTTTTAAAGAAAAAGTTCAGCCGTTGTTGGTTCCTATAATTTTAAACGAAGCTTCACCTACTCCAAGTTTAAGGGATAAAAGTATTTATCTTTTTGTAAAATTCACTGTAAAAAAAACAAAGCAAAAGCTATTTGCACTTATAGAAATTCCCACCGATATAATTTCAAGATTTGTATTATTACCCAATCAAGGAGCCAAAAAATATATCATCTATCTAGATGATGTGATACGATTGAACCTACCTGAAATATTCCAATTATTTGAACCTGATAATTTTGAATCGTATATTATTAAACTTACCCGCGATGCTGAATTAACAATTGAAGGAGACCTATCAGACAGTTTTTTTGAGCAAATGGAAAAAAGCCTTGAAAACCGCAAAAAGGCGGAACCGGTAAGATTTATTTATGATGAAAACATGCCTAAATCGTATCTGAATGTTTTGCTAAAAAAACTAAAAATATCCGATAATGAAAATATAATTCCAGGTGGTAAGTATCATAATTTTAAAGACTTCATAAAATTCCCAAACGTAGGTGAACCACAATTGGAATATCCGCCTGTGAAGCGAATTACTCATCCTCCGTTTGAAAAATCGATGAGCATGCTTCACGCTATTTCGGTAAAAGACCATTTACTTTTTTTTCCGTATCAGCCTTTTGATTATGTAATTCATTTTTTGCGGGAAGCAGCCATTGACCCAACCGTAAAATCTATAAAAATTACGCTTTACCGCTTGGCAAAAAATTCAATGATAATAAATGCCTTGATTAATGCTGTAAGAAATGGTAAGAGCGTTACAGCAATATTGGAACTTCAGGCAAGATTTGATGAAGAAGCTAATCTTAATTGGAGTAAAAAATTAACCGATGCCGGTGTTAAACTAATTTTTGGACTTAGTGGACTTAAAACCCACGCCAAATTAGTTGCTATAACACGCGTTGTAAAAAACAAGGAGCATCATTTTGCATATGTGGCCACAGGTAATTTCAATGAAACTACTTCAAAAATTTATACAGATGTAGCTTTATTTACAGCTGACCCTCAAATAACCACTGAGGTAAACAAAGTTTTTCATATGATAGAAAAGCCTTATTTACCACATACATTTAAGCATCTCTTGGTGTCACCAGTGGGCATGCGAAAAAAACTAGTTAAACTTATTCAAAACGAAACCCAAGCGGCACTAAATAGCAAGGAAGCGTTTATACGAATAAAACTCAATAATTTGGTAGATGAAAATTTAATCGACCACCTATACGAAGCCAGCAATGCAGGAGTTAAAATTGATTTATTTGTAAGAGGAATTTGTTGCCTGATACCGGGAATAAAAGGGTTGAGTGAAAACATAAGAGCCACATGTATTGTGGACCGTTTTTTGGAACATTCCCGAATTTTTGTTTTTGGCAACGAAGGCAAACCTTTGTATTTCATATCATCAGCTGATTGGATGATGCGAAATTTAGATTACCGAATTGAAGTGGCCTGCCCCATTTATGATAAATCTATCAAAAAAGAAATTGATAATTATCTGAATATTATAATGAGTGATAACCAAAAGGCGAGAGAACATAATGCCGCTATGGATAACAGGTTTATAACCTGTGAAGATAAAATGGTACGTTCGCAATCGGATTTCTTCGACTATTTAAAGTCGAGACCCGACGCCATTGAAATACCTTAAATTCGCTTCCATTGATATTGGCTCCAATGCCATTCGTTTGTTGTTCGACAACGTGTTTGAAACCACCAATGGACCTGTTTTTAAAAAAGCACTGCTCGTAAGAGTTCCTATCCGATTGGGAGAAGATGCCTTTATTACAGGCAAAATATCAGATGAAAATATTACCCATTTGACGGATTGCATGAAAGCCTTTGCTTTTTTAATGAAAGCCCACGAGGTTATTTCCTACAAAGCCTTTGCTACATCGGCCATGCGCGATGCTTCAAATACTGCCGAAATACTGGAAAAAGTAAAAATTGGCAGCGGTATTAATATTGAAATAATTTCTGGTGACAAGGAAGCCGATCTTATTTCCAGCCGGTTTTTACCCAATAACCTAAAATCAAAAAAACAGGTTATTTATATGGATGTAGGTGGTGGAAGTACAGAACTTTCATTGATTGATAAAGGCGAAAAAACTGCCGGTCGCTCGTTTGATATTGGCACCATCCGGTTGCTTCACAATCGCGTTTCATTGTCGGAATGGGCCAACCTAAAAAATTGGATAAAAGTAAATGTCCCGATTTATAAAGACATTCCAATTATTGGCTCGGGAGGAAACATCAATAAAATTATTAATATGGTTTCTGACTCCAAGGAAAAATTTATAACTACTCAGCAACTTCTTAAACTACATAATGAAATGAAACCCATGGATAATGACGAACGCATGATTACCTACATGCTAAATCCCGACCGAGCGGATGTGATTGTACCGGCCATGGAAATATTTTTAAAGGTAGCCGAACAAACCGGAAGTTCTAAAATTTATGTTCCCCAAACAGGGCTTAGTGATGGAATGGTAAGGAGCTTGTATAAGGAGTATAAAAGTGGATTGGGGTAATTTCAATAAATAAGTTGGTTAACGGTTGGGCATACCAGAAGGGCGACACCAACCGCAAAGTTATCCTGCGATGACGAAACTCCAAACATCTACAAAATTATCTACGGAAATGCGAGCTAAGCCTTTTTGGTATGCCGTGTTATGCACTGGGCTTTATTGTCGTTTCTGCCTTACGGTTTTTGAAATATTCTAAAATCTCAGTCTTCGTCATACTTGATAATTTTTTGCTTAATCTGTCTCGCTGTTGACGCATAAAGTTTACTGCATCAAATTGTTTTTCAATCGTCTTCATATTTTTCAAATTCTCTTGGTGAACGTATTTCTAATTGTTTGTAACCGTTTTTAATGTTTATGGAGTTGTAACCTCGGATTCTTTGCACATTAACAATATGTTTAAAATTCCAACTTACCAAAAAATCAGCCCTACTAATTGTAGCAAGGGCTATATGTAAACAATCTGCAAAGCTTGTCTGTCCTACAACTTTTTCAGAAATGTATTCCATTGCCAGTTCTACTGCTTCGTTACTTGTGTCAAGAAATTCTGTGTTGATTAATTTAATGCTTTTAACAAAGTTCTTTATCTTTTCTAGTGCATTTTCAAGTTCGTCTTGAGTTACTGTAGAAAATAGCAAGGTAAATTCATTGTTTTTCAACCTTTCAAACAATGGCACTGTATGTTCAGCGAACTCTTCGTCAAAGTAGCCTCCGAAAACTGAAGTGTCAACATAGATTCGTTGTTTCATTTGCCAAATTTACAAAATAAAAATGTTGAATGTTTGGGTTTCGAATAAAATGTCGGGTTGTCATAGCCTGGTGAATAACGGTCGGGTGCAGCCGAAGGGCGGCCCTCGGAGCTGACCAACTTCCACTTAGAACAAAAGTAACTTGGGGAAACGAACTTTCCTAACCGCAAAACCAGCCTTTTGGCTGTACCCTGTTATGCGCTGCCATTCTTTCAAATATCTAGGATCCTCCAGGGAGGTCATAAATCTCTATTAACTCAAACTTATTATCATTATTTATTTTCAAAACGGCTACACTTAGTCTTCTTGATAAACCCCCTAGTTCGTGCCAGTAGGAAATCAGATATAAATTATTACAATAAAGAACTTGACTACAACCAAATCTAATAAATTTTACATATCTTGATTTAGAATGCCTAATATTAAGTTGTTTGCGTAAAGCTTTATCGGCAGCCTTGTCATTGGGGTATATTTTCAACTTACGATTTTTAAAATTCCAATTTTTACTTAGACGATTAAGGGAATCAATCATAAACTTGGTGCTATTAAAAATTGTTGTATCAAAATCAATTTTCTTGAGTAAAGGGTATATGTACTCTGGGGCATAAAAATGAATTGCTTTGTTTACCAGAAATATTTTTTTGGCATTTATAAATACCGAATCAGATTGACTAATTAGACTAAATAGAACTTTATCCTCTAAAACTCTTTGTCCAAAACTTTTAGAACCAAAATTTGAAAAAACAAGTGATATTAAAAGAAATATTAATCTATTCATTATTTTGATGCTGTTTCTGCTATAAGGGAACTTATAAATTGATCATGAATTTTCAAAATTGAGAGTCTCCAAATGGTTGCGCATAACGTTTTTCAGCTACAAGCAGGGCGACTCCAAAGATAAAATTCTGAACGGAAAAACAAAATTTGATAAACCGAAATGTTTCCAGCGATACGCACACTGAGCCTTGCTTGTAGGTGATGTTATGCGTTTGCCCTTCTGGTTTCTTCGATATGATTGTGTATCTATAATCATTTAAAGAGTAATTCAAATTGATCTTTCTTCATAAATTTTTTAAGCTCTCTGGGTTGCAAAAGAGTAGTTGTCTCATAAATATGGCAATAATTATTTCGACCAAAATTTGAGATAAATGGATTTACAATAAACTGCCCTAATCTACCTTCACCGTAAAGAACAATACCTGAAATTTTATTTATGGAATCTCGGTATATACTAAACATTGGATTTGTCCCGAGATGGTTATAGAAACCTGTTCTCCTGAAATTATAGTTTGATTTTATAAGTGTTATGTCTAAGTCAGTACGAACGTAACTATTTACTATTGTATCTATATATGAAGAAGGCCATTCAATATTAGTATTATAATCAGCTAATAAACTATCATTAGAATATTTAGCCCGATTTTGCTTGTCAAAGTATTCTAAGAACTTATAACGTTTTTTAACTTTAATTAAATCCCAGAAATTTAAAAGATTGCCAGTTTTCAAATCAAAAACAAAAGAATAAGTACTATTGCGGAATGTATAATCTTTTTCCTTATTGAATCCTTTTTCATAACGGATTCTGTCTGAAGCAATAACACTCTCCTCAGTTAAAAATATTCCTGAGATACCTGTTGTTGTAATTATTAGATATTTATTTTTTAGAATTTCCCAGTCTATGTTAGCACTCCAAACTTTATGAGAATTAATTAAATCAAAATTTGAAAATAAATTATGAATTATACTTTCAGTTGTATCTGAAATTTTAAAATCAAAGTATCTACCATTCTTCAACTCAATATCGCTGTATATGCTATCTATTACTAAGTTATCGTTCAAAAAAGGCCTATCACCAGTATAAGGCTTTTGGCCTAAAATTATTAGATTATCTAACTTAGTAAATAAAAACTCCTCTTCTGGGTAGCAATAAATTAACAAGAGTTGATCATTTATTCTTTGTTGAATTATTTTGTTTTCAATCCCAGAAACATAAAAAAAGTGAACAAGTTCCTTGCTTTTGGCTCTTGGCTGAATATAGCGTGGATAATATTCGTCGAGATGGTATTCTTTACATTGTGAGCGGTAAAATATTCTAATCTGTGCTGTAGAATTTTTATTGATAAGAATTATTAGAGCAAATGAAAGAAAAATTTTTAGCATGAAGATATTGAATTAATAATGGATTATGTCAATTTAAATTATTATCAATGGTGTGGCAGTTTTCACAGGGTAACGCATAACTTGTAGATAAGCGAAACTCTATAGCGGTTATCTGCCACACGTTAGCTGGCTTTACGCTATAAAGTAATTTTTTTTTACACCTGCAAGTAACGCTTTTTTTTAGGAGAAAGTAATTGGATTTTTCACCAACTTACTCACCTTCTCTCCTATCAACTCAATAGATTTTAAAAGCTTTTCATGCGATAAGCCTGCATTATCCATTTGAAAGGTAAGGCGGGAAATACCACCCAATGCCTCACTGTGGTGCAAAATCCGTTGGGCTATTTCTTCGGGGCTGCCTACCAGCAAAGCTCCCGTTGGCCCAATTTGCGCTTCAAAACGGCCTCGGCTTACGGGGGGCCAACCCCGCTCCTTCCCTATTCGGGTAAAGGTTTCGGCATACCCCGGATAATATTCCTCTATGGCTTCCTCGCAGGTGTTGGCCACATAACCCAAGGAATGCAATCCCACTTTTAGTTCTTCGGGTTTATAGCCGGCTCGTCTTCCGGCCTCGCGGTATAAGTCTACCAAAGGGCGGAAACGGTGGGTTTCGCCACCAATTACAGCCACCATAAGCGGCAAACCCAAACTGCCCGCACGGGCAAACGATTCAGGAGTACCTCCTACCCCCAGCCAAATAGGTAATTTAGCTTGCACCGGTCGTGGGTAAATGGCCTGATTGTGCAGTGCAGGACGAAATTTTCCCGACCAATTAACCACCTCGTTATCCCGAATGGTAAGCAATAGATTGAGTTTTTCAGTAAACAAGGCATCATAATCGTGAAGATTATACCCAAACAATGGAAAAGCCTCGGTAAATGAACCTCGTCCCACCACCATTTCGGCACGTCCTTGTGAAATTAAATCCAAAGTGGCAAATTCCTGAAAGGCTCTCACCGGGTCAATGGCACTGAGAACGGTAACGGCACTTGTAAGCCGTATACGTTTGGTTCGGGCGGCAGCGGCAGCCAAAATAAGAGCGGGAGCAGAATCGAGAAACTCCTTGCGATGGTGCTCCCCTATTCCAAATATATCCAACCCCACTTTATCGGCAAATTCCATTCTTTCCAGCAATTCGGCCAGTGAATGTTTGCTGTTAACTGCAGTTTGTTTATCGTCACTAAGTTTTGCCGCAGCAAAACTGTCAATTCCTATTTCCATATTAATTAAAGAGAGAAAAATATCGTTTTGTTCACTCAGATTGTGATTATATTTGAAGGTGAATTGTAAAAAAGCTTTAAATTTTTGCAGCCAGCAATCCTACCCATTCATGTATCAATTCACCCCAGGCTTCCAAGGCTCCGGTTTTAGGTAAAATGTAATTGGTGATGTCATAACTGGGTTCTTCAATTCGCCTTACTTTAAAATCAACCGGATAAATATCTACCAGTATTCCCATGTTATTAAAAATATACTTACTGCGGGGCATGTGCAACGCTGAAGTGATTAACAAAACATTTTTCCCAACTGCCTTTTTCTCCAACATTTCCTTTGAAAATTTGGCATTCTCAATCGTATTCCGTGATTCCGATTCTACAATAATATCTTTATCAGGCACACCCATATCCAACCAAAACCGCCTCACATAAGTGGCTTCCTTTAGGTATGGAGGAAACACACTTGCCGAACCACCACTGATTAGGAGTTTTTTTACAATCCCCCTTTTATAAAGTATTACCGGCTCGGTTAAGCGTTCGGCTGACTGGTTAAATTGTAAAGACCGTGAAAAACTATCATATCCTGAAGCGCCGGATAACACAATAGCGCAATCGTAAACTTTACCGGCAGCTATTGGCTGATAAGGGGTTTCGTATTTTTCAAGGCATTTATGAACAATGAAATTATTGGTTAATATAAATATGAAAATCATCCAAACCCAAATGAGATATTTTTTCTTCTTGGCATTTTTTATGCGCCAAACAAAAAACAGACTAACTAGTACCCAGATTAAAGGGCTTAAAAAAATGTTAATTATTTTGGAGAGGATGAACATGGTTAATTGGGAATTGAGAATTAGGAATCAGTTAGCAAATATATTAATCCTAAAGGGATTTTATGTTTATAGAAATTTGAAATATTTGGATTGTGCGACCCCGAAGGGGTCGAATGTAATCTGCGATTATTATGTTACTAACATTTAGAATCCTTCGGATTCCTTCCGTTAATTCTAAATCCCGAAGGGATTTTATGTTTATTGCAAAAAATGATATACGGCTGTTCGACCCCTTCGGGGTCGAATATTTTGAGAAACTATTGTTTCTATAAACATTTGAATCCTATGGATTCTTTTCGGCGTTTAATAATCCCGAAGGGATTAAATGTTTATAATAACAGCTGACAATTTAGTCTTCGACCCCGAAGGGGTCGCATGATAATTTCAAAAATGTTATGACATAAACATCAGAATCCTTTGAATTAAAAAGAATCAATCTATCTATTTAAATAAATATTCATCCTTAAATTCAATTTCAAATTTTTGCAAAAATTCCAAATATTCATCTTTAAAACTTTTACGTTTATGGTGCTCCTTTTGATTCATTAAATATTTTATAACGTTATCTAAATTAGAATGACTGTATGAAAATGCACCGTATCCCTCCTGTCATTGAAACTTAAAATTTGTAAACTTTTTTTCATTTATAAAATCATTTGATGACTTTTTTATTTCTCTAACCAGATCAGATAAGCAACAAGAAGGTTTCATACCGATAAATAAATGGACATGGTCAGGCATTCCATTTATAGCTAGCATTTTTTGCTCTTTATTTCTAACAATTCCTGTAATGTATTTATATAATTCTTCTTCCCATAAATTGCTTATTAAACAATTTCTACCCTTAACAGCAAATACGAGTTGAATATAGATTTGTGAAAATGTACCCGACATCTAAAACAAAACTACTTATTATTTACCAAACTATAAACCAACTAAATTCCTAATTTTGCCCCCGTGTCAAGTGTTACATGGAAATGCCCGTCGAATATTGCCTTAGTTAAATACTGGGGAAAAAAAGGAAATCAGTTGCCTGCCAATCCTTCCATCAGTTTTACGTTGAGTAATTGCCACACCATTACAACGCTAAGTTTTAAGCCTAAAGAAAATGATGGCACTTTATTGGTATCCTTTGCCTACGATGGCCAGCCCATGCCTTCGTTTGAACCCAAACTTGAGATTTTCTTTAATAAAGTAGAAAGTCTTTTCCCATTTTTGCCCGGTTCTATTCTCGAAATAAATACTACCAACACTTTTCCGCACAGCAGCGGAATAGCTTCATCGGCTTCTGGTATGGGGGCATTAGCTCTTTGCTTATGCAGTTTGGAAAAGGAAATTGGAAACACTTTATCGGATGACGATTTTTACAAAAAAGCATCTATAGCTGCGAGGCTGGGCAGCGGAAGTGCGAGTCGCTCAGTTCATGGACCATTATCTATGTGGGGCCAATCTAATTTGTATGTTGGAAGTAGTGATGAATTTGCCATTCAAGTTGACGAGGTACATGATATATTTAAAACTTTTTGCGATACAATTTTATTAGTAGACGAAGGGACAAAAAATATCTCAAGTTCGGTGGGTCATTCCTTGTTAAACAATCACCCATTTGCCCCGGCACGTTTTGAAGAAGCCAATAAAAACATTGAATCACTAAAAAGGGCCTTAATGATAGGTGATTTAATTCTTTTTAACCAAGTGGTGGAGCAAGAAGCCATGATGTTGCATGCCATGATGATGAGCAGCAATCCCTACTTTTTATTAATGAAACCCGGAACTGTAGCCATTATTCAGAAGGTTTGGGAAAGCAGAAAACAACTCGGTTTGAATATGACTATCACCTTGGACGCAGGAGCCAATGTTCATTTACTATATCCTGCCTCTGAAAGAATCAAAGTTCAGGCTTTTATAACCAAAGAACTTGCACAATATTGCTCCAATAATAAATTTATACATGACCAAGTGGGAAGTGGGCCTATAAAAATGGCTTAATGAACTTTATCAAAACAGAATTGTCTTAATATTGAAATACACGCTTTATCCAAAACAGCCCCATTTTTAAAATTTATTAATTATCTTTGAGCCCAGAAATAGTATGTTAAAAAACCCTTTGTTTTATGCCAAAATATTATTGTTCGGTGAATATGGCATTATTCAAGATTCGATGGGGCTTTCTATCCCTTTTAATTTTTTCAAAGGAAAATTAGTTTTTTCAGGTTTATCATCAAGTGAAGAAGCTGAATCCAACAAATCTTTATCAAAATTTTATACATATTTGGTTTCAAAATCAGAAGTAACTGAATTATTTCCGAAGCTTAATCTTAATAAATTTAAAGAAGATATTGACAATGGATTAACCTTTGACAGCAGTATTCCCCAAGGTTTTGGCGTAGGAAGCAGCGGAGCATTGGTAGCGGCTATTTATGACCAATATGCTTTTACCAAAATTGAACCTGAAACAAGTATTGACAAAAAAGATATTTTACAACTAAAAACTTGGTTTGGCCAAATGGAAAGTTATTTCCACGGCAAAAGCAGCGGTTTAGATCCATTAATTTGCTACCTCAATCTTCCGGTACTTATTAAATCTAAAACGGATGTGGATACCATTGGTATCCCTTCACAAAACGCAGATGGTAAAGGAGCTATTTTCCTTTTGGACAGTGGAAGCCCCGGCGATACGCAGCCTATGGTAAATATCTTTTTAGAAAAAATGAAGAATGAAGGTTTCAGAAAAGTTATTTCTGAACAATTCAAAAAATACAATGATGAATGTATTAAGGCGTTTTTAAAACACGATTTTAATCCATTGTTCAACAATCTTAAAAAACTATCTCATGTGGTTTTGGAACATTTTAAACCAATGATTCCAACAACATTTCATAAACTTTGGAAAGAAGGAATTGACTCAAACACCTACTACCTTAAACTTTGCGGTTCAGGTGGTGGTGGCTATATTTTGGGCTTTGCTCCTGATTATGAAAAAGCCTTACCAAAGTTAAAAGCCTATAATCCCGAAGTGATTTATACTTTTTAAAAAAAGTGGCATCCACCAAGCGACAAAAGCGGTTAGTACTCATTAAAGTTTTTGCACTTCTATCCATTGTGCGTTGGCTCAATATTTTGCTTACCATTTTTGCACAATACCTGGCCGCGGTTTTCATACTCAATCCTTCCAAAAATTATTTCGACGTTTTAAGTAATCCTAAATTGCATTTAATGACCTTTGCCTCAGCCTTTATTATTGCCGGAGGCTATATTATCAATAGCTTTTACGACCTTGAAAAAGATTTGGTAAACCGGCCTGAGAAAACTCTGTTTGGAAGAATCGTCAGTCGTCAGTTCTGCTTAAATTGCTATTTCCTGTTTAATACGATTGGTTTGGCTATTGCATCACTAGCATCTTGGCGAATGTTTCTTTTCTACTTCTTATTTTCTGTTGGGCTTTGGGCATATTCGCATAAGTTTCAAAAAATTCCATATATAAGAGAAATCACCGCTTCCCTTCTTTCTGTAACTTCCTTTTTTAGTATTGGTATTTTTTATAAATACATTACCTGGCCTTTGTTTATTTACGGGTGTTTTGCCATGCTAATTATTTTTTCGCGTGAAATATTAAAAGGAATTGAAGCCTATAAAGGCGACACTATATTTGGTTATGGAACATTGACTACATGGTTGGGAAAAAGAAAATCAACCGTAGTAATATTTATTATTAATACCCTCGCAATAATCCCACTTCTAATTCTTTTCCAAGGTTATAACCTTTTTATTTTGAGCAGCACATTATTATTGCTAACTATTAGTTTAAATGTGTTGGTATATTTAAAATTATACCACCATGAAAATGAGCGAAATATTCAAATAATTCACACTTTTTACAAGATTTTTTTGGTAATAATTATTTGTTTGGTGGTGCTAATTCCGGCCTACCAAAAATAATATTTAACGCGGAGGCACGGAGAAAAAGAGTTTCACGGAAATAACTTATCAGATAGATTACAAAAATGACCTCTGTGTTTTTGTGTTCTCTGTGATTCTGTGTTTTTTTTTAAGAAATAACCCGCTTGATAGAATGTAGTGAATGAGTTTTTAGCTTGGTATCTAAATTAATAATACCATTCATATTTAACTGGTCAACCCTTACCATGCTGCTGCAATGAATAATCATTTGCTCCCCAAAAACAATGCCTACATGGTTTACAATTCCTTTTTCATTAGTAAAAAAGGCCAAGTCTCCCAAGCCTGAATCACCCAATGAAATACTTTGCCCAAGCAAAGCTTGCTGGCTACTATCACGTGGCAAAGCAATTCCGCAAACCTTAAAAATTATTTGGGTAAAACCACTGCAATCAATGCCCCAAGGGGTCCTTCCCCCCCACAAATAAGGTGTGTTAATCAGTGAAGTACTGTGATAAAAAATATTTTCTTTTAACTGGTCTGTAGTAAAATGGATATGATTTAAATTCATCAATTCATCTTCATCAACTTCTACAAGGGTTTCAGTATCATAAATTTCGGCTCCTTTGGGAATTAAATTATTTACCTCATCATTACCCAAAGCTCCCGTAAATATTAAAGACTCATTTTCAAAATTAAACTCTGAATATTGAGGCTTAGGCATAAAGCCCTCGTAATTATCAAAACTGCATTTAACTTTTAACCAATCATTATTTACAGTTTCTAAAACTTCGTATTTTTCACCATAAATTAACTGACTTACCATTTCACTGCGGTGTGATGGCTCGCTGCGAAGGGCAATAGAACTTAGGTGACAAATACCGGTCATACTATAAATGCAGTCTTAGTTTACGAGCCATTAATTCATCGTGTGAATCCACATTCAACTCATCGGATATACAGCAATCTACCGGACAAACTGCAGCACATTGCGGCTCTTCATGAAACCCTTGACATTCTGTACATTTATCAGGCACGATATAATAAACATCGGCAGAAATAGGACTTTGCTGAGCACTTGAGTCCAACAAGGTTCCATCTTTCATAGTATACATCCCACTTAGGTCTGTTCCATCTTTTAAAGCCCACATTGCGCCAGCTTCATAAATAGCATTATTAGGACATTCAGGCTCGCAAGCTCCGCAATTAATGCAATCATCGGTTATTATTATCGCCATAATTTTAAGCAACAAAGATAAATCAATTTGCTATTTACAATTTATCATTTCAACAGTTTTTTTTAAATTAAAAAATTCGAAACCCTATGACCGAAGAAAATTCGAAAAATGAGAAACTTGGTTTTTTGAACCTTCTTGTTTTGCTTTTATCCATCTATATCTTAGTAGCAGTATTAATTGAAACTTTTTATAAACTTAGTCCCGAGATGTCGAAATTACTTAACGATATTGATTTTGTTATATGCGCCATTTTTTTTATTGATTTTAGTATCCGATTTAAAAGGGCTGATAATAAACTAGAGTTTATGAAATGGGGCTGGATAGACCTTTTATCAAGTATACCAATGGTAAATTTTTTAAGAGCAGGACGCTTGTTGCGTTTAATTCGATTGCTTAGAATTGTAAGAGCTTTTCGTTCCACTAACCAATTAATAAAACATATTTTTAAAAATAAAGCCGAAGGTGCATTAGCCTCGGCCACTATCACATCTATTCTTCTCTTGTTGTTTTCATCTATTGCAATATTGCAGGTATAAAATGACCCCGGCAGCAATATTAAAACTGCTGAAGACGCTATTTGGTGGTCATACAGCACTTTAACAACCGTAAGCTATGGCGAGTTATATCCAGTAACCACCGAAGGAAGAATAATTGCCGCAATATTAATGACCGCTGGAATAGCTCTTTTTGGAACATTTACTGCATTTGCTGCTTCTTGGTTTTACCAAGAAGCTAAGGAAGAGGAAAAGAATCAAAATAATTAATCCCTTTATCCTTAGGATGTTTGGTGCTTACTTGTAAAGCTGTCTCCACATTAAACCAAGTTTTATAAGAACTTATCAAAAAATCTTCTATATTTTTGCAGTCAGTTTATGACATTAATTAAGTCCATTTCAGGGATAAGAGGAACCATAGGAGGCAAAGCAGGAGAAGGCCTTACACCATCAGACATAGTTAAATTTACCACGGCTTATGCTTTTTGGTTAAAACAAAATTCAGAAAAAAAATCAGTAGTAGTTGGCCGCGATGCCCGTATTTCAGGGCAAATGGTTAATAATTTGGTAACAGGCACTTTAATTGGCTGTGGCTTTAATGTAATTGATTTACAACTATCATCTACACCAACTGTAGAATTAGCTGTAGTTTGGGAACAAGCCGCTGGAGGAATAATAATTACTGCCAGCCATAACCCAAAACAATGGAATGCTTTAAAATTATTAAACGATAAAGGTGAATTTATTTCAGCTGCAGATGGAGCTACTTTATTAGAGATGGCTGAAAAAGGAGATTTTGGATTTCCGGAAATTGATGAAATAGGAACTATCTCCTATCCTGAAAATTATTTTCAAAAACATATCGATGCTATTTTAGCCCTTCCACTTGTAAATTTGGAAGCTATAAAAGCTAAAAAATATAAGATTGTAGTGGATGCTGTAAATTCTACCGGAGGCATTGTAGTTCCAATGCTTTTGGAAGCTTTGGGAGTTCAAGAAATTGTTGAAATTTTTTGTGAACCAACCGGTAAATTTCCGCATAATCCGGAACCATTGCCCGAGCATTTAGGAGAGCTATCGCACGAAGTAAAACGTTCAGGAGCTCAATTAGGTATTGTGGTTGACCCGGATGTGGACCGCCTGGCTTTTGTATGTGAAGATGGCGAAATGTTTGGCGAGGAATACACCTTGGTAGCAGTAGCTGATTATGTTTTAAAACACAAAAAAGGAAATACAGTAAGCAACCTTTCATCTACCCGTGCCTTAAAAGATATCACCCTAAAGCATGGGGGTGAATACAATGCCAGTGCTGTAGGTGAAGTAAATGTGGTAGAAATGATGAAGGCTACAAATGCAGTAATAGGCGGCGAAGGCAATGGCGGAATTATTTATCCTGAATTGCACTATGGTCGCGATGCCTTGGTTGGTATCGCTTTATTTTTAAGTCACCTCTCACAAAACGGCAAAAGTGTGAAAGGACTAAGAATGACCTACCCGGATTACACCATTTCTAAAAATAAAATTGAACTAGACGACACCATAAATCTGGATTTGATATTTAAAAAAATTGAAGAAAAATACATCAAACAACCTATAAATAAAGTGGATGGTTTAAAAATTGAATTTGGCGATGAATGGGTTCATTTGCGCCGTTCCAATACCGAGCCAATTATTCGCATCTATTCTGAAAGCCAAACTGAAACTATGGCCAATAATTTGGCTGATAAAATTAAGATGGATATAAAGAATATTATTATGGGATAAGATTTTAATGGTTAATGATTAGTGGTTAATTTTTAACTAAACTGTAGATTAAAATCTCAACCGAAAAAATAAACCTTTCGTACACAATTTAGTTAAAGTAAAATTATTGAGAAATAATTTTGTTCCATAATTCGTAATAATCATGAATAACTCAATTAAATTATTTCATTGGTTGCCAAGGATTCTGTGCATCTTGGCTATTCTATTTATAAGTATGTTTGCTTTAGACTCCTTCGAAAAAGGATTAAGCATTTGGCAACAATTAGCCCAATTTTTAAAGCATTTAATTCCAAGCTTTATTTTAACTGCTTTTCTTATTGTTGCCTGGAAATGGGAAATGGTTGGTGGTATGATTTTTACCTTGGTTGGATTGATAATGAGTCCGTTTATTTTTCAGTTAAACCATATCAGAAACGGATTTAGTATTGCTCAAAGTTTAAATGTGGTACTTATCATTACTGTTCCATTTATCTTGGTTGGAATTCTTTTTTTGGTAAGTTATTATAGAAAAAAACAGTCACTATAAACTAATTTTTCTCAACTCCCCAAAGTATTCATAAGCTTTCACTAATCTGCTTCCATACCAGCTAAACATTTCACCATCCACTAATACTGATTTATTTTTGCCCAAGCTTTTATTTAAATCATCCAAATGCACTTTCTTAAATGGAAACGGCTCAGAGGATAATAACACCCAATCAGGATTGATTTGTTTTATTTGATCTAAGGTAATTTCAGGGTAACGGCTTTGGGTGATGGCATTTTCAAAACCGGCTTCAGTAAGCATAGTATTTATAAATGTATCTGTTCCAACGGCTATATAAGGATTGTTCCAGATTAAATAAATTACGGATTGCCTTGGTTTCGATTGCTTAAAAAAATCATTACGGCTTTGTGTTATATGATTGATAATTTCAGAGGCTTTATCTTGGGTTTCGGTTATTTCTCCAATACTTTTAATCATCCCCAAAGCATCCTCCAAAGTAATTATATCACTTATCCAAACCGGAAAATCTTTGGATAATTGTTCAATCTGGTCTTTCTCGTTTTCTTCTTTATTGGCTATAATGAGGTCGGGGGTTAACGAAGCTATTTTTTCAAGATTCAGTTTTTTTGTACCTCCAATTTTAGTGGATGATTTAAAATATTCCGAAGGATGAACACAAAAAATTGTTTGCCCAACTATTCGGTCTTTTAAACCCAAATCATACAAAAGTTCGGTTTGGGAAGGGACTAGAGAAATAATCCGTTGGGGTAGAGCTGGAATATTGATTTCTCTGTTTAGTTGGTCTTTTGTTATCACAGCTTATTTATTTTGTCATGTTAAGGGTCGAAGCATCTCTATTCGTAAAAGATTCCTCGTTCCTCGGAATGACAACTTTATGTTTTACCCAATCGCATTTATCACATCCACCTTGGTAATAATGTGCCAATTGCCACCCATATCCATCATTAAAACCGCTTGGGTTTGGTTGCTAAATTGAGAGGAAACAAAATCGATAGCATCGGTTGATTTTACAACAGGAAACGATTCCTGCATAATGGTTTTTACAGGTTCATGCATCAGGTGGCGGTTTTTAACCAATTGTGCAAACAGATTTCCATCCACCAAACTTCCGGTAAATTCACCTTTGGCATTTTTTACAGGCAATTGCGAAATATTATAGCGTTGCATTAATTCAAACGCATCAGAAATCATTTGGTCTTCATTGGCTGTAACCAATGGCAAATGGCGGTGAGTTTCAATTAAATCAATGGCTTGTTTCTTAGGTTCAGGACTAATAAATCCTCTGTCACGCATCCAGTCATCGTTAAACATTTTACCCAAATAACGAGTTCCATGGTCGTGAAAAATAACAACCACAACATCCTCTTTTTTAAATTTATCGGCCATTTGCACCAAACCGGCCATAGCACTTCCGGCACTATTTCCAGCAAATATTCCTTCTTCCCGAGGTATTCGACGGGTCATGATGGCGGCTTCTTTGTCGGTTACTTTTTCAAAATGATCAATTAAAGTGAAATCAACATTTTGGGGTAAAAAATCTTCCCCAATGCCTTCTGTGATGTAAGGGTAAATTTCATTCTTATCAAAAATTCCTGTTTCCTTGTATTTTTTAAATACAGAACCGTAAGTATCAATCCCAAGAACTTGAATATTCGGATTTTTTTCCTTTAAATATTTAGCAGTCCCACTAATGGTTCCTCCTGTTCCCACACCTACCACCAAGTGAGTAATTTTGCCTTCGGTTTGCTCCCATATTTCAGGACCGGTTTGCTCATAATGGGCTAATGAGTTACTTAAATTATCATACTGATTGGGTTTCCAAGCATTAGGAATCTCCTTTTCTAACCGGCTAGATACCGAATAATATGAACGTGGGTCTTCTGGTTCTACATCCGTTGGACACACAATAACATCTGCCCCAAACGCTTTTAGAGCATCCACTTTTTCTTTACTTTGCTTATCTGTAGTAGTAAAAATACATTTGTACCCTTTTATAACTGCAGCAATGGCCAAACCCATACCGGTATTACCACTTGTGCCCTCAACAATGGTTCCTCCTGGCTTGAGTTTTCCGTTTTTTTCAGCATCTTCAATCATTTTAAGAGCCATTCTATCTTTAATAGAATTGCCAGGATTAACCGTTTCTATTTTAGCCAAAACCAAAGCTGGAATATCTTTGGTTATTTTGTTAATTTTAACTAAAGGAGTATTGCCTATAGTATCTAATATGGTTTTGCAATATTGCATGGTGCAAATTTAGGTAATTTGGAGATTTGACAATTTGTAAATTTGGACATGACATTAGCAACAATTTATCACTTTTAAAATGCTACAATTCCATTAATTTTGAACCTCTAAATAAATTACCTTGTTTGTTTCTGGATTTACATTTATTCGCAATGCATTAAAATTGGATTATCCTATTAAGGAGGCCATACTTTCTATTTTGCCCTTGTGCGATGAAGTAATAGTGGCAGTAGGTAATTCGGATGATGAAACCCGGTCATATATTCAAAATTTGGGGAGTAATAAAATTAAAATAATTGATACCGTCTGGAATGATTCGCTCCGCAAGGGGGGGGTAGTTTTAGCTCAAGAAACCGATAAGGCATTAGCGGCAATCAATCCCAAAGCTGATTGGTGCATTTACGTTCAAGGCGATGAATGCTTCCATGAAAAAGATTATTCATCCATCAAAACTGCCATGGAAACATGGAAAGAAGATAAAGCGGTGGAGGGATTACTATTTAAGTACAATCATTTTTATGGCTCCTTCGATTATATAGCAGATAGCCGAACTTGGTATAGGAATGAAATACGAATTATAAAGAATAATCTAGGAATTAAATCGTGGAAAGATGCTCAGGGATTTAGAATAAACGAACGAAAACTCAGAGTTAAACCTGTGGCGGCCACCATTTGTCATTATGGTTGGGTGAGGCCACCTAAATATATGATGGCAAAAAATGTGGAAGCCAATAAATACTGGCATTCAGACGAATACATTCAAAAAAATTATGACTCAGAAAAAGATTTTGACTATTCGGAAATAGATTCCATAAAACGTTTTCAAGGTTCGCATCCCAAAGTAATGAACGAACGAATTAAACGGGTTAATTGGACTTTTGACCGTGACCCAAAAGTTAAAATTTTTACCATAAAAAAGAGAATCTTATATCTGATTGAAAAAAAAATAGGTTGGCGAGTTGGTGAAAATAAAAACTATACGTTTGCATAAATTGTGAAACAAATGATTGAAATACTATTTAAAATAACAAAAATGATAGCGGCTCTTTCATTACAATTGCTATCATTTTCGCTCCTAATATGGGGGTTTAACCTTAGGCCACACTTTTCACCAATGAATATTACATTGTTTTGTGGGGTTTGTATTTTGGTATATCTGTTTGTCAGTTATTCACTTTCACTATTCAAACAAGTTTTTAGCCAAAAAAAGACAACACACAATCCTGAAGTATTGGATGAAGACGAAATATTAAAACACAAAAAACATGATTAACACACAATTCAAAATCCAACCTGTTGCCGCTTTTTACAGGTTACTGGCCAAAAGTTTTATATTTATTTTAATAGTTTCACTTGTTTTATCAACCCTCAGTTTTATTCTATTAAAAATGAGTTTGAACAATACTTTAGGAACGAATGGAATAAAAGAAATGGCACAACTTATAAATGAACCATCTACTGATATGATGGAACAATCTAAGGCCATGCAAGCATTTGTTTTAAAACACCCTTCCTTGGTAACAGTAATTTTTGGAGCTTTAATACTTTCATTATTCCTAGTAAGTTATTTATTTTTTACGACCCAACAATTTTCAAAAAACATGTTGTTAGGAATTAAAAACAAACTTTCAATACTCCTAATTCCCAATCATGCCTATATAAGAATTTTATTATTTCTGTCTCTTATTAGCGGGTTTTTAACCTTTGCGAGTGGCTTTATTGCGATCAGTATAACTGCGAATCCTATCATGGGTATAATCGCAGGCTTATTTTTAGGGTCACTAATTGTTCGCAATTGTTTACTTATTCCAGGATTAATTATTGGTGAAATGAATTTTTCAGATTCCATCAAATATTCATTTCAAACCATCTCACTTGGTAGGTCTTTCAAAATTGTTATTTTCGGAACTTTGATTTTTCTAGTACTTTCTTTCATCCTTTCATCTTTGGTTTATTTTCCATCGCTATTATCCAAAACAGTTTCCGCTAAAATGTACTTCAATATTTTAGTATTTTTTCTTCAAATGGGATGTGTATCCATAGGACTTACGTCCTTATTTTTAAGGTACGGAAACTTTGAAGAAGAAAAAATTACGGAATGATTCAAAAAGAATCTTGTTCGTTTGTTTTTTTTAACATAAAATTGTATCCATAAATCAAAAATATAAAATGAAATCGAAGATTCACGAATTCCTTAATTTAAAAATTATTATGATGAGTAAAAAATTATTACTTATTCTTTTATTAGCGGCAGCAGCCATGCCATTTCAAAATTGCAGTAAAAACCCACAGGATGATCCTCCAATAGTTATTGATACAACTAAAAAAACTAATAATCCTGTGAATAGTTTCAAATTCAATAACATTGTTAATTATAATCTAACTTGGGACAGCACTAATATGTTTGGTACCTATAGAGCAGGAAGTGATCAAACTAATATTGTAGTTGAAGGATATTCAGGAACGACTTATGCTGCTTTTAATTTAAGATTTCCAGGTAAATCAGTTGGAACTTATAAATACACTGTAGATAATACAGTAAATGTTGAAGTAACAACAGGAGCAGGTGTTAAAGAAAAACAATACCGTTGGCAAGATGGTACTGGAAGAGATATGATTATAAATATCACTAAATATGATCCTGTTGGTGGTCATATAAAAGGAACTTTTACTGCAAATTTAGAAGAAGCCGGAAGTATAACAACGGGAAATATTAATGCAGGAAACTTTGAAGTTTACCGCACAGCTGACGAATAATTTAAAATCATAACAAATAAATGAAAACCCGGTTCAATTCAGCCGGGTTTTTTTTGTTAAATAAATTTGAATAAGAACCTATTTTTGCAACAATTATTATGAAATTATTAGAAGGAAAAACCGCCCTGATTACAGGTGCTTCAAGAGGGATAGGCAAGGGAATTGCTGAAAAATTTGCAGAAAACGGAGCCAACATTGCTTTTACATTTGCCAACTCGGTGGATAGTGCCAAAGCACTAGAAGATGAACTTTCAACCAAATATGGAGTAAAAGTTAAGGGCTACCAATCGAATGCCGCTGTGTTTAAGGAAGCAAACGATTTAATAGAATCAATAGGTAAAGATTTTGGCGATTTTGATATATTGGTAAATAATGCAGGAATTACCCGCGATAATTTGCTGATGCGAATGACTGAAGAACAATGGGATGAAGTGATTGATGTAAACCTTAAATCGGTTTTTAACTTAACCAAGGCCTCAGTCCGTAATTTTTTAAAACTAAAACGCGGTTCCATCATTAATATGTCATCAGTAGTTGGGGTTACAGGCAATGCCGGCCAATCCAATTACTCAGCTTCCAAAGCCGGAATTTTAGGATTTAGTAAATCTGTGGCCAAAGAATTAGGCTCTCGCAACATTCGCTGCAATGTAATTACACCCGGTTTTATACAAACTGAAATGACACATCAACTGGGCGAAGAAGTAATGAAAACCTGGATGGAACAAATCCCTTTAAAACGTGGCGGAACAGTTGATGACGTTGCTAATCTTAGCGTATTTTTAGCTTCGGATATGTCAACGTATATTACCGGTCAGGTAATTAGTGTGTGTGGCGGAATGGTGATGTAAACTAAAAGTTAAAAGTGTAAAGTTAAAAGTATAAAATTAAGAATGAGTCGCCTGATAAATAATGCAGTATTTGGAATCCTGCTAACGCTATTTGCAATAGCCTGTACTTCAAAAAAAGAAAAATTAACCAAATCCATTTATGAACTGGAGATTTCGGATTCATCTTCCACTCCTAGAGGTATGAACAATTTGGCGGATATGTACTTTGATTATGCCAAAAGCTTTGTAAAAGATTCCATTGCTGAGCGTTATTTATTCAAAGCTTTCATGTTTAAATACATAACCCACAATTGGGATGATGCTATAAAATTTGCTAATTATTATAAATCCACTTACACTGTAAATGAAAATACACACAGTATAAATTTAAAATTAGCAGATTTATATAACACCGGAAAAAACAATCAGGATTCAGCCATTCATTATTATTTAATGGCCGATGGCAAAGCCCAATTTTCGACAGATGAAAAAAGACAAGGGGCTAAAACCCTTGAAAAATTTGCATTGGCAAACCCAAATTCGGATAAAAGTGCAAAATGCTTATACACGGCTGCCAAACTATACCAAACTGCCAATGAATTTAGTGATGCAGCCCGAATATACGACGAAGTAGCCACCAAATATCCTAACTATGAAAAAAGTCCGGATGCCTTAATGGCCGCAGGTTTTATTTATTGGGACAATATAAAAGAACCTGAAAAAGCTAAATTATATTACAAGCAATTGGTTGAAAAATACCCAACTCACCCTTTGGCCAAAGAAGCTCAAACGCTTTTATCTGAAGATATTTTAACCATGACAGACTTAGAACTTTCGGAATATTTGATAAAAAAGAATAAAGAAAAAGCAAAGTAAAAATTTTTAAAGCATAAAAAAACGCTTCGTATTACAATACGAAGCGTTTTTTTATGAAACTTTTACAGGGTTATTTACCAACTAGTTCAACAATCTTTTTTTCTAATTCAAATTCATCACCTTCCAAATAACCAGTATGAGTGAATACTATATTGCCCTTTTTGTCTATTAAAAAGGTGGTTGGCGGGTTGGTTACATTCAGAGCCCTTCTTAAATCGCCATTGACATCAATCAACTCCTCATAGGTCCAGTTTTTACTAGTTACAAAGGGTTTTACCTTGGGAGCCGTGCGGCTATCATCCAAAGATACTGCTATTAATCGAAGGTTGTATTTTTTTTGCCATTCTTCATACACATTATCCATATTGATCAATTCAACAATACAAGGTTTGCACCAGGTAGCCCAAAAAGAAACGATGGTTATTTGACCGTTATTCGCAAATTGAGCAAAATTGACTGGCTGCCCGTTAAGGTCTTTAACAGATATGGATGGAAGTGTATTGAATTTGGCGGTGTCTGAATCTCCAGCATTTGCAAAGGCTGAAAAGCACAGAAGAAGCGATAGGGTTAATAGTTTTTGCATAAATTCATTTTTTATTATTTTACAATTGTGGTGCCAAAGGTAAATTATTTTTAGATTTTAGAAATATGAATTTGCTTTAATTCAGCAAGAGCATTCATGTTAAATTTCTAGTACATTTGAAAACATATTCTAAGTATAAATTATTTAGTTCATGCTCTCTAATATCTCAACCAAATGAAATATAAATTTCATATATATACTCTAATTATTCTCCTTTTAATTCTTTCTGCATGCAAACCTGAAAAATTTGATACTCTAATCTCTATTAAATTAATTTCTGGCATTTCGAAGTTAACAGTAAATCCATGTAAAGTTGTTATTAAATTTAATGAATTGAAAAACGGTATAGTTGGTGGATTTGCAATAATTGATACAATAACAACTGATTCGTTTGGTAATGCAAATAAAATTGTTAAACTCGGCAAACTTAAAAAGAACCAATATTATACAGCCGAATTAATTGAATCTAAATGGCAATTACCAGTTGATGAGGAACGCAAAATAATTCCAGAAATTGAAAATACTGTTGGATTTAGTATTAAGCCAAAATGGAGAAGAGGAATTACTTTAGAAGATTCGGCAGGAAGATTACAGATGGATGAATACGAATGTTATAATTCATTGACCAAAACATATAAAGAATTTCAATCCTTTGATTCATTGAAAAAATTCAATCAACAATTTTTATATGCCAGTGCCCCTCAATATTCACATATTTTTATCAAGCTAAGATTGCATAATAGAAATACCAAGGAATTAAAAATTATTGAGAAAGTATATGACACAGAAAAGTATCCTAATATATGGCTGAAATACTAAAATCAATTTTGATACTCTGCTTGATAGGCATAAATATATTAGCCTTTGGGCAAAATGAAGAAATGCAAGATGTCCTATTTCTTAAAAATGGAAAAACAATTAAAGGATATATTCTTTCTACGGATTCATTAAATATAAAAATAGTAGAGTATGGTAATAAATTAATTATTGTTAAAGAATCAGATATTCTGCATAAGGAGAAACTACCCCATGAGAAGATAATTCCTTATAATTATAAACAGTTTAAGCCAAATAAATATAAAAGTCAAATTGAACTCTCCTTTGCCAAGGGGACTTACAATCGTTCCTTTACAAGTATTCGGTATATTAATGGGTATAAATTTAAGAATAAAAATTTTGTAGGAATAGGAATTGGTGTAACTATTCATCTTCCTTATTATGGCAATTTAGTTTATTCCGATTACAGAAGTTATCCTATATTTCTAAGGTACTCTTACGATATATTGTCAAAAAAAAATACACCTTATATTTTTTCCGATATTGGTTCTCAGTTTCAGACTAATGAACAAAAGCAATTAAAACCTTTATTTTTTAGAATAGGATTTGGAAGTAAATTTATTATTAAAAAATCCACTTTTTACACCTCAATAGATTATGCATACAACAAAGCTAGATTCAAATACGATTACCAAAGTCAAATAGGTTATAGTTATTGGTATAGGAATAACATGGCCGCAATCAGTATTGGTTGGCAGTTTCATTAAGCAAAAAATAACTTTAGGCTAACTGAAAGGTTGGCCATTTTTATTTAAACATTTCAATGTTCTAAAACCAACAAGTATTAATTTTGCGAAGCATAAATGAATAAAATCAATATCGCATTACTCACCGGAGGTTTTTCAGCCGAATCTAATATTTCATTGCTCAGTGCCCATAAGGTGCATGAGTGGATTGACAAATCCATTTATAACGTTTGGCTCATTCATATCACTAAAAAAGATTGGTTCTATACCGCTGATGATGGTACTGTTGTTTCAATAAACAGAAACGATTTTTCGTTAACCTTGTCTTTAGGTAAAGTCAATTTTCAATTAGCGGCTTTCTTTCCATTGCACGGCCCGCCAGCCGAAGACGGGAAAATTCAAGGCTATTTTGATATGCTTGATATTCCATATACAGGTTGCGGGGTTTTGGCTTCGGCTATTAGTTTTGATAAAGCAGCTTGCAAAGTATTTTTAAAACAAACAGAAGTAGCCATGGCTAAATCGGTATTGTGTATTGATAAAAATTTAATGGACAACCACGTTTTGGAAATCACTAGTCAATTATTGTTACCCGTATTTGTAAAACCTAATAAAAACGGCTCCAGTTATGGAGTTACAAAGGTTCATAAATTAGAAGAACTAGAAGCCGCATTACAAAAAGCTTTTAATTTTGACGATGAAGTTATAGTAGAAGAATATATAGCCGGACGTGAATTTTCATGCGGTGTGTATGAATTGGAAGGAAAAACTGTGGCTTTGCCTCCTACCGAAATTATTAGCCAAACTGATTTTTTTGACTACGATGCCAAGTATATGGGAAAATCAAAAGAAGTGACCCCTGCAGATTTAACTAAGGAACAAACCTTAGAAATTCAGCATTGGAGCAAAAAAGTATTTATAGCTTTGGGTTGCAAAACTTTATCGCGAATTGACTTTATATTGAACGGAACTACTTTTTATTTTTTGGAAGCCAATACCACTCCCGGCATGACCAACGAAAGTTTAGTACCACAGCAAGTAAGGGCCGCAGGTATGAATGTGGCCTGGTTTATAAACAGCTTGATAGCAGAACGCTTGAAGGCTGTGACAAATTGATTAATATTGCAACTTGAAATATTACCACGGAAACACAGAGTACACAAAGAAATATTAATTGAACTCCGTGATCTCTGTGTCTTCGTGGTAAAACATAAAAAATGGTAAAAGGAATCTGGCTGATAGTAAAAAATATGTTGTTGATGCTGCTGGTGCTTGTGGGCATTGGTATTGTAGCATTTTTTGTTATTAATATTTATACACGAAAAGGGCAAACTGAGGAAGTACCCAAAGTTACGGGCATGACCATTGAAAAAGCCATTCAAGTGTTGGAAGAAAATGATTTAGATTATTTTATTGCTGATTCGGTTTTTAATGATGATGCCCCGCGCAATAGTGTTATGGACCAAAGTCCGGCCGCAATGAGTACTGTAAAAAAAGGCAGGAAAATTTATTTAACTGTTAATTCATTAGATGTGCCCGAAGTAGAAATGCCTGATATTGCCGGAAAAATGAGTTTTGAACAGGCCAAAAAAACTTTAGAAGGAAAAGGATTAGTTGTGGGTTTTGTAACCAAACAACCCGACCCGTCTATAACCTCAGCAGCAGATATGCCGGTATTTGAACAACTTTACAGAGGAGCGCCTATTTCACCTGGCACTAAAGTGAAACGGAAATCAAAAATAGATTTAGTTGTTGGGGTTATGGAAAACCAAAGCGATACTTCCCACCTTCAATTAGACACTTTACCCGCGAGTCCATCACCAAGTGGAACCTTGGAAGGAATAGATAATTAATTCTTTTACCCTTTAATCCTATTACAAAGCAATTATAATTTTAAATTCACGTTTTAAAGTCAAATCAATACTTCCTCACTTGAAACAGATATTAGCATTCCTATTAATTCTTGCAACATTTTTAGGTTGGTCGCAGCCCAAACTTAAACGTAATGCTAACTCCACCTTAGCACTTTATAATATTTCACATCCTCTATGGAACGGTAATTCAAAACTATATAAATGGCAAAAAAAGGACACTTTAAAAATTCCATTTTTTGATGATTTCATCTCGACTAAAGTTTACCCTGATTCTGCAAAGTGGTTTAATAATTACGTTTATATAAACAATGATTTTGGGGTAAATCCACCTAGTTATGGCGTGGCTACTTTTGATGATTTAGACTCAAAAGGAAATCCATATTATGAATTGAACGATCAAACTTTTGGGGCCTGCGATACACTTTCGTCGCTAGCAATAAACCTTAAGGACAGCAGTACAAAAATATATTCAATAGCCGATTCCATTTATTTTAGTTTCTTTTTTCAACGTCAAGGATTGGGTGACCCTTCGGATTTAAAAGATTCGTTAATTGTTCAGTTTAAAGATAAAGACGGGAATTGGGTAACACAATGGCGTGCAAAAGGTGGCAGTCTGAGCCCATTTGCTATTGTAATGCTGAAGATTAAGGACACAAAATATCTTCATCGAGGATTTCAATTCAGGTTTATTAATTACTCGCGACATACTGGAAATATGAACCAATGGCATGTGGATTATGTGCATCTTGCGCGTAACAGAAAATTATCTCTGAATTATTACGATGATATTGCCATACAGAATCGTCCTACATCGTTGCTTGTTAATTATTTCCAAATGCCTTACGATCATTTTCAAGCCGATTCAGCCAAGCAAAAAGCAAAAACCATATATGTCAATGCCTACAATATGCACAATGTTATAAAAAACGTGCAGGCTCGTCATACTGAATCTAACAATGGAACTGTTTTGGTGACTACTGCATTTAATGCCAATAATGCCAACTTGCCAGCAATGGACAGTGCTAAACGCAGGTTTCAAGGTTTCAATTTAAATAATTTAACTAGCCAACCTGGCCAATCAATTGTTGTGAAAGGAGATTACGAAATACGTGAATCCGGAATAGCTTCAAAATATGCGGCCAATGATAAAATTACAGTTTACCAAGAATTTGGAAGTTGTTATGCCTATGATGATGGAACAGCTGAATATGGTTTTGGTTACGATGACGATGTGATTGACCCTTTTTATAAAGGTGCTATTGCTTATAAATTTAGTTTAACCAAACAAGACTCACTTTGGGCTATAGGAATGTTTTTTAATCGTTCGGTAAAAAGCTCTGCATTGTGGAAGTTTGATTTAAAGGTTTGGAAAAATATTAGCCCTCTAGGTAAAGGAAGAACAGCAGATGTATGTTTAATGACGATGTCAGGTTTAAGTCCAAAATTTACCGATTCCATTAACGGATATCATATTTTCATTTTAGATAGTGCGTTATTGTTACCTAAAGGTGATTTTTATATAGGTTGGGAACAAATTGGAAATAACCATTTAGATGTGGGTTATGATATCAATAACGGACACCATCCTTTTAGCGAAACAAGTAATAATCTTTTTTGGTCAGACCGCGGAAATTGGTCAGCAGTTAGCTTTAATGGAGCATTGATGATGCGCCCGTATGTTGGCAAAAAAATAAGATTGGGGCCATATAATTCAGTTCAAAAAATAGAGCCATCTAACATAAAATGCTATCCAAATCCGTTTACCGATAAAATATCAGTAGACATAAAAGATATTTCTAAAATTACTGTGTTTGACCATTCGGGAAAATATATTGCTGAATCAAATACGAATGAAATGAGTATGTCAATGGCAAAACCTGGAATCTACACCTTGGAGGTAACAACACAAAATGGTGAAATTTTTCACCAAAAAATAGTAAAATTGCAGTAAATAATATGCAAACAATATCTGTAACTGAACTAAAAACCCGCCTTGACCAAGGAGAAAAACCATTAATTATTGATGTTCGTGAACCCTACGAATATGAAGATTTCAATATCAGCGGTCGATTAATATCTTTAGGAAATATTCAAGCCGCATTACCTGATTTGGAAGAATTTATGGATGAAGAAATAATTATTCATTGCCATTCAGGAGCGAGAAGCGCTGCGGCCACTGATTTTTTAACTAAACAAGGATTTTCTAATGTAAAAAATCTAACAGGCGGAATGGTGGCCTGGAAAAGTATGATGAAAATTTAGAAAATTTTATGCTTATGAAAATTGTCCTACTAAATATTTGGGTTTTATTTACTCTAAATTCTCTTGGACAAAATGAACAAACTAATCATTGTAATGAGATACGAATTGATATTGGTTGTGGAGGGGTTGGAATAACTTCTGATGAAATTTATGAGATAAAAAAATTGGCAAAGTCTATGGATACAAGTCAATTATTGAAATACATTTCAAATGATAACATTAATTTACAACTTCTTTCAATAATTGAAATTGACAATTTGTTGAAAAGAAAAAAAATAAGTTTATCAGACAGTCAACTAATCCTTATTAAATTATTTAAGAAAAAAAATAATTCTGTTTTTGTTTGCAATGGATGCATAGGTTCTCACCGTTCAACAATAGAAAATTTATTCACCGACCCGAAAAATGAGGTAAGAGAATTGATTAATTTCTCAATTGAAAAAAGAAAATAAAGCAATTGTATTGGCTAAATCTAATGTTTAAAATATTCAGTCAACGCTCATCTTTTAATATTCAATTCGTTTCCCCGCGTATATTTATCTCTTTGATTTTTGGAGTTGCTATCTCCTTTTTGATTTTTTTTTCATGTACTTCCAAACGGCAAAAAAACGAGGAACTTTTTTATCTCAATCATAACGATACGGTTGATTATGTAGGTTTGTCTACTTGCGCTACCTGCCACCAGGCTAAAGCAAAAACATTCAGTCATACAGGTATGGGAAGCTCATTTAATTTTGCGACCCGCCAAAAAAGTGCAGCAGATTTTTCGTCTTTTCATGTGGTTTATGACACCATAAACAATTTATACTACAAACCATTTTGGAAAAATGACGAACTTTTTTTTATGGAGTACCGCTTGGAGGGAAAGGATACGATTCATAAACGGATTGAAAAAATTGAGTATATAATTGGCTCTGGTCAACACACCAATTCACATCTAATTTTACGAAACGGTTTTGTATATCAGGCTCCCATGACTTGGTATGCACAAGAAAAACATTGGGGACTGCCCCCTGGTTTTGAGAAAGGAAGAAATTCAAGATTTGCCAGAATCATTGATGAGGAGTGTATGAGTTGCCATAATTCCATGCCAAAAGTAGAGGCCGAGAGTGATAATAAATTTACAAAAATTGGTTTAGGGATTGATTGCGAAAGATGTCACGGGCCAGGTGAGTTGCATGTTAATTTAAGATTACAAGGAAAATCTATAAAAAGTAAAGATGGAATTGATAGAACAATTATTAATCCTGCAAAATTAAGCTGGCAACTTCAGGTGGATTTATGCCAGCGATGCCACTTGCAAGGCAATGCAGTATTGCAGGATGGTAAACAATTTACCGATTTTAAACCAGGAATGAAGCTCTCAAATTTTTACAATGTTTTCATGCCAAATTATGAGAACAATGAATCGGGATTTATCATGGCATCTCATGCACAACGGCTTCAACTTAGTCAATGCTTTATAAAATCAAACAAGGGCGGAAAGCAACTTTCATTAACATGTATAAATTGCCACAATCCACATATTTCAGTTAAAGAAACCGGAGTTTCCCAATTTAATAATGCTTGTAAAAAATGCCACCCTGCTGCAGATGAATGTAAAGGCTTACCTCTTGAAATAAAGAAAAATGATAACAACTGTGTGAAATGCCATATGCCCAAAAGCGGCACGATTGACATTCCGCACGTTACGGTTCACGATCATTTTATCAGAAAACCTTCAAAAAAAGCGCTACCCACTAAGGGACAATTGAAAGGACTGTATTGTATAAATAATGACAACCCAACCACGGAAACTACAATCAGGGCGTATTTGAGTTATTACGAAAAATTTAATGCTGACCCCTTATATTTAAAAGAAGCTCGCAAACTTTTAAATAAAAAGAAAAATACTGTCTTAGAAATATATTATTGGTATTTAGTTGGCGATAACTCAAAGGTTATCAAATCATCAAAACAGGTGGATGAAAATAAATTGGATGCTTGGGGATATTATCGAATTGGGCAATCGTATTTAAATATTTCACAATGGGATAAAGCAGAAACCTATATTCAAAAAGCTTTAAAAATTCAACCCAAAAATTTTGAGTTTATTTATAAACTAAGCATTGCCAAACACAATTTAGGAAAAACGTTGGATGAAGAACAAACCCTTAAATCAGTAATAAATTTGAACCCCAATCACTCCCAAGCTTTAAATAATTTGGGATATCTCTATTTTAAATCTGGGGATTTAGGCAAAGCCAATTCGTATTATACTCGCTCATTAATTACCAATCCTGATTTTTTACCTTTGTTAAAAAACTTGTTTGACTATTATATTGCCGCTAGCAATAAAACCAAGGCCTTGGAAATGGCTAAACGAATTTTATCTAAAGAACCTAGCAATAAAATTCTCAAAGATTTTGTTGTAAAAAATTCTTAAACGGGACTCCTTTAAAAAGTTTTCAAAAATTAATTCTCATTTGTCTTTTATATTATACATTTATTTATAATTTTGCTCAGCAAACTAGCCTGTCGCTTTTGGTTGTGTTTAGGCACAATTGAGGGAGGAAAGTCCGGGCAACATAGAGCAGCACACTCTCAGAAATGTGAGGTTTCGGGATAAACTCCGAAAACAGAAAGTGTTACAGAAAATGACTACCGGAGTTTCGAAAGAAACAATGGAAAAGGTGAAAACGCGGAGTAAAAGCCCACGCATTATGCAGCGATGTATAGTTGGAAAAAACCTTGTGCGTTGTAAGACCATGTATACCTTGTCCAACGGGTGGCTCGCCCGATTTCAGCTTCGGTTGAAAGACAAGGAGGGTAGGTCGCATAGATAAATGACAGGCATTTTGCCTTAAAAGCAAGATACAGAACCCGGCTTATCGGTTTGCATTTTTTTAAATAGAATAAATAAAAATATAAAATGTCAAGAATATTAATTGTGGATGACGAAGCCAGTATTCGTGAGACACTGAAGGAAATACTTACCTATGAAGGCTATGAAATAGACTTAGCCGAAGATGGAGCTCAGGCCCTTGATATGCTTCGAAAAACGGAGTATGATGTGGCGCTTTGCGATATTAAAATGCCCAAAATTGATGGTCTTGAACTATTGGACAGAGTGAAAGGAATTGCGGATGACGTTTCGTTCATTATGATTTCAGGCCACGGCACCATTGAAACAGCTTTGGAAGCCACACGCCGAGGTGCTTACGATTTTATTGCCAAACCACCTGACTTAAATAAACTTTTAATAACTGTAAGAAATGCCTGCGAAAAAAATAATTTGGTAATTGAAACCAAAGTTTTAAAGCGTAAAATTTCGAAAACTCATGAAATTATTGGCGACTCACCTGCTATTATTAAAATAAAACAAACAATTGAAAAGGTAGCACCAACGGATGCCCGAGTGATGATTACCGGTAAAAATGGAACGGGAAAAGAACTTGTTGCACGTTGGTTACACGAAAAAAGCAACCGTTCAAATATGCAGTTGGTGGAAGTTAACTGTGCTGCCATACCATCCGAACTAATTGAAAGTGAATTATTCGGTCATGAAAAAGGTGCTTTTACATCAGCCATCAAACAAAGAATAGGTCAATTTGAGAGAGCCGATAATGGCACCATTTTTTTGGATGAAATAGGCGATATGAGTTTATCAGCTCAAGCAAAAGTGCTTAGAGCTTTGCAAGAGAACAAAATTACGCGGGTTGGTGGTGAAAAAGAAATAGAAGTAAATGTTCGTGTGATTGCCGCCACCAATAAAGATTTAAGAAAAGAAATTGAGGATGGGAATTTCAGGGAAGATCTTTACCATCGATTAAGTGTTATTTTAATTCATGTACCTAGTCTTAATGAACGAGTAGAGGATATTCCTTTGTTGGCTGAAAAGTTTGTTTCGGAAATATGTGAGGAAAATGCCATGCCTCGCAAACAGCTAACTTCAGGGGCAATGAATGAATTAAAAAATATTACCTGGAGTGGAAATATTCGTGAGCTACGCAATGTGATTGAACGTCTGGTAATTCTTTGTGGGGATAAAATAACAGAAACAGATATTATTAATTTTGCCAACCCAATGGGTGGCAAATCAGTAAATCTTGAGGACATAGTAAATCAATATGAAAAATTCCAGGAATTTAAAGACTTTGCCGAACAAGTATTTATTGATACAAAGCTTCGAAAAAATGGTTGGAATGTGGCCAAAACCGCTCAGGAAATAGATATTCAAAGAAGCCATCTTTATAACAAGATTGAGAAATTTAGTTTAAAACGCAAAGGGGTTTAGGAATTATTACAGTTAAAGAATTTTTCAATGTCCACTACTCGAGCGTCAGCTGTCCCCCTTTGAAGGGGGTAGGGGGATGCGTTTCCACTACAACTAATGTTTCACCATTACAACAAAAACTTAAAAAAACTTGCTCAATTGCATCGAAACAACGCTACTAAAGCTGAAGTCAGATTATGGTGTGAATTGTTAAGAAACAAGCAAATGCTAGGTTTTTCATTTTTAAGACAAAGACCAATTGACAAATACGTAGCTGATTTTTATTGTAAAGATTTAAAAATAATAATTGAAGTAGATGATTATTCTCATAGTATTAAAGAAATTTACGTCAAAGATATTGAGAGAGAAAAAAGACTTATTGCATTAGGATATTACATTTTGACTTTTAAGGATCAAGAGGTGATGAATGATATTTATAATGTAGGATTGCGTATTGAAAATTGGATAAATGGGACCAGGGAGAAAATCATCCCCCTACCCCCTTCAAAGGGGGACAAGGCTTCGACAGAAATTCTGCAATTTTCAAAAGCTACGCAATTGTTAACTGAAGGAAAAGTTGTTGCTATTCCAACAGAAACTGTATACGGTTTAGCTGCTAATGCATTGAATAAAGAAGCGGTTACTGAAATTTTTGCAATAAAAAATCGCCCGTTTTTTGATCCACTAATTGTTCATATTTCTGATATAAAAGAAGTAGAAAAATATGCCACTCATTTTCCTGAAAAGGCCAAAAAACTAGCGAATACCTTTTGGCCAGGACCGTTAACTTTGATTTTGCCAAAGAGTAAAACCATTCCGGATTTGGTAACATCAGGTTTGCCATTTGTGGGTTTACGGGTTCCAAATCATCCTCTTACTTTACAACTATTAAAAGAACTTCCTTTCCCATTGGCAGCGCCAAGTGCCAATCCATTTGGATACGTAAGCCCCACCACCGCAAAGCATGTAGAGGAACAATTGGGAGATAAAGTTTCGTATATCTTGGATGGTGGCCAGTGTGAGGTTGGTTTAGAATCTACCATAGTAATGTTTGAAGAGGATAAAAACCCTGTGATATTAAGACTTGGCGGATTAAGTATTGAAGCAATTGAAGATTGTGTTGGAAAAGTTGCCTTGAATATTGCTTCCCATTCCAAACCCAATTCTCCAGGGCAATTGGATAAACATTATGCCACCAGAACCCCTTTGAAACTTGTAAAAGAAATTGATATAACTGCAATTGATAAATCCAGAACCGGAGCCATTGCATTTTATAAACCATTTGATTTTTTACCTATTGAAAACCAAAAGATTTTGTCTCCGAATAAATCACTAACAGAGGCTGCTCATAATCTTTTTGCAGCAATGCGTGAATTAGACAGCTTAAATTTAGAGCTAATTTTAACTGAAAATTTCCAATCCAATGGATTGGGACCCGCTATTAATGACAGATTGAATAGGGCAAGGGGTTAAAATTAACCCAATGACTGCAATTTATACAACGAATTATAAATCCCCTGTTTCTGAATTAATTCATGGTGGGTACCAGTTTCCACAATTTTGCCATGTTCTAAAACCACAATTTTATCCGCATTTTGAATGGTACTTAATCGGTGGGCAATAATAATGGAGGTGCGATTTTCCATTAATTTTTCAAGGGCATCATTCACCAATTTTTCAGATTCTGAATCCAAAGCAGATGTAGCTTCATCCAATACCAAAATTTCAGGATTACTAAGGATTGCACGAGCAATGGTAAGGCGTTGTTTTTGCCCGCCTGAAAGTTTGCCTCCCCTCTCTCCTACCAACGATTGGTAGCCATCATCCATTAATTCAATAAACGAATGGGCATTGGCTTGTTTGGCTGCAGCCACCATTTCTTCATAAGTCGCTGTTGGATTCCCAAGTTTCAGGTTATTCTCTACTGTATCATTAAATAATATCGGCTCTTGAGTTACAACAGCTATTTTATTGCGATAGCCTTTTAATGACAACTGCCGAATATCAATTCCATCATATAATATTGAACCCGAATTAGGGTCATGAAATCTCAAAACCAAATCAGCCATTGTAGATTTCCCTGCTCCCGAACTACCAACCAACGCTACTTTTTCACCTTTATGAATTGCTAAGTTAATTTCTTTTAATACTGGTGCAGATGCATTGTAACTAAAAGAAACAATTTGAAAAGTTAAACTTTCCTTAAAATCCTGAACTTCTTGAGTATTTGGAGTTTCGTGAATACCATCTTCTGCATCCAAAATATCGTTTATCCTTTCCATGGAAGCCATGCCTTTTTCCAACCTGAAATAATTTTCACTTAATGCTTTTGCCGGTGGAATTAATTGGCTGAACATAGCAATATACATAATGAACATTTCTCCACTCAAGCCAAAATCATTTTTTAAAATCAATCTTCCTGCAAATATCAAGATAGAAGAAATTACAATAGACCCCATGAACTCGCTCAACGGAGATGCTGCATATTCCCGTTTCAAAACTTTTTTGGTTAGGCGAAAATGGTCATTATTTTTTTCGTCAAAATGCTGTGAACTTTTTCCTTCGGCATTAAATGCTTTAATAATTTTAATTCCGCCCAATGTTTCTTCAAATTGTGAAATAACATCCCCTAATTTTTCGGTTCCTAATCGGGCCGCTTTTTTAAGCCTTTTAGCTAAACGGCTAATGATATAACCGCTCAACGGAAGCACTATTACCACAAAAAGTGTAAGCTGCCAGCTAATATAAAACAACAAACCAAAAGGAATAAGCAGCATAAATGGATGTTTTAAAACCATTTCCAAAACACCTATAAAACTCCATTCTACTTCACGCACATCATTGGTAGCACGAGTTATTAAATCGCCTTTGCGTTCGGATGAATAAAAACTCATTGGAAGTTTTAAAAGTTTGTGATACATTAGGCCACGCAAATGCTTTGAAATTCCGGCCCGCATATGCGATAATCCTGTAAATGCAAGGTACAAACTCAAATTTTTGAGCAAAAACATAACCACTAACATGCAAGAAAAAAAAACAAGCGAATAAAAACTTCCCCATTCTATGATTTGTAATTTGAGCCATGCATTGGCTTCGTTCAATAATCCGGTTTGGATGGCAATAGAAGGCTTTGGGGTGGAAGATGTTGGATTTAGATTAAAAATTATTTGCAAAAACGGCACCACCGTCATTATAGAAAAAGCCCCGAATAAGGAGGCCAAAATATTAAACCCTGCAAACCGAAGCCTGTGCATCGGAAACTTATTGGAAAACGAAAAAAGATATCGGATATTTTTCAAATCAGTGGCAAAGGTAATGTTGAAATTTGGTAATTGGTAAAAATGGTTGGAAGGGTGAATGGTTAAATTAATGAATAGTTGAAGTAGTTAAAATGATGATTGGTTATTTGTACCCATCTAATTACCATTTTAACCAACTATAACTTCACAAACCTTGATGAATAAACCTTTTCATTAGCTTTTACCTTTAAGTAGTATATCCCTTGCGGTAATTGCGATATATCAATTTTATTGGATTGAGGACTTTCCATGAGCATAAATTGTCTTCCGGTCATATCAATAATTTCAAAGCTTTTAGGACTTTGAATATCAGTATTTATAAAGGTTGAAGAAGGATTTGGGTAAATTTCCATCTTCTTGGTTTCTGTTTTTTCTAGAGTTTCTATCATAAATCTAAAATCACCTAAACAAAAATAACCAGGGGTATTCATTCCAAAAGTACCATTATCCGTTGATTCTAATTGAAATTCCATTCTTACAATTTTATCATGAAACATTTGGGTAGTTTGGACCCATTTATTTTGAATATATTTTGGTTCATTTCTAAAATCAGCTAACATAAGTTTCTCATATTCTTCATTCCCTATGGTGTCTACAACCTTATTATTAGCATCATATCCAATAATATAAAACTTTAAATAGTCTTTATCATTACCAGTAATACCCCCGAATTTTTTACTAAATGCATCCCCATTCTTCATTGATTTAAAAGGATAAGTGCTATTTGTATAATTAAGATTTAGCCATACTAGCCATCCATCTTTATTATATGGCATTCGAATTACACTTCGTCCATAGGACACGGCGTATCCACTATCATAATTATTGAGTGATTTGCTTGGTATAGCCGTGTATTGAGCTTCAAATCCCACCTTTGAGGTATCCTTACTTTTACTTACAGCCCAGCCGCTCCATGAATTCCATTGCGTGTTAAATGAATTTTCAAAATAAAGTCCGTCTAAAAGAAATCCGCCAGAAGTATCTGATTGACCATTCCAAACACCCCCATTTTTAAAAAAATCTGGATGATTGAAATTAAATGGTTTAAAGACATATGAAAATTTAAAAGGGTCTTTTGCATTCACATCATCAATTGCCACATAAGTAGGTGTGTTAATACCAAAAGCCCCTGCATCACTCGATTCAAAACTCAAAACCAAACTATCAGAAGCTTTAAAATTTTCTAAATCCACCCAGGTCCATTTGTTTAAAATATAATCCTTTGCATTATCATCGCTCTGAAAATCGGCTAAATAAAATCGCAGAGAATCCGATTTTACTCCTCCCGAATAGCTTTCAATTTTTAGTAAATACCAATCCTTGTCATTTCCTGTTACACCCCCAAATTTTTTGGAAAAGGCCGAACCTTCCTTAATGGTTCGATAGGTATAAGTAGTATTAGTTACATAAAACCCTGTAAGTTTGGTGGTCTTTTCGGGAATGATTTTTCCTGCCAAATAGCATAGCGCATAATTTTTAGTGCCGTTAATCCCACCTCCGGTTATGCTGCTGTATTCATTGGTGTAGCTATTAATCATCGTATCTGAATTATTTGAAACCGCAATACCTGACCAGGATTTCCAAGCCGTATCATAACTATTCCGATAGTAAAAATGACCGTTCCAAAAGCCACCTTTTTGGTCGAGGCCATTATAATTTCCGTTTTTATTTAACGGAATTACATCAAACGTGGAAACATTGGTACGCATTTCGCTTTGTGCCATAGTTAAAAAACTAAAGGCGCAAATCATTAAAAGGGTAAAGATTGATTTATACATTTTTATTAAATAATTCTAAGTTATGGGTTCTAAGTTCCATATCCTCCGACTGCAAAAAACAATAGCAGATAGAATTAAGAACTTAGCAACTTACGGAAACAAAAAAGACTAATAAAAACGTATTAGACCTTTTCAGCTTTTGTTCCCGAAAGCCTCTAAAATATATTTGATTGTGGTAGGTTTTCTGACTTACTCCTGTTTTTTACTGCCTTCCCAACTATTTCCGTTGCTTTAAAGAAACGGCAATAAATCAGTGGCTTTGAGTGTAAAAAACATTGGCAGAGCTTACAGCATCGGGCAATGTTCCGGATTTTCACCGGATTCCCTTTTAATTCGGCATCTAATAAAAACACCAAACCCAAAATCAAGGGCAAAATTAAATGAATAATTGGAATTATGAGGAGAATATTTAAAGACTGAGATGGATTTAACTTAAATTTAGGTTTACTATAAATTAAAAATTCGTGATAATTTGTTCAAATCCTATCAGCCACTTTTTTGTATTTTTGCCAAAACTTCTCACACCCTTGACTGCAATTACAAACCCAGCAATTCTAATCCTTGAAGACGGCTCAAAATACATTGGAAAAGCCATAGGAAAAATAGGAACCACCACCGGCGAAATCTGTTTCAATACAGGAATGACTGGCTATCAGGAAGTATTTACAGACCCATCGTATTTTGGGCAAATGCTCTTGGCTACCAACGATCATATCGGAAATTATGGTGTAAAAAACGAAGAAGTAGAATCAGATTCCATCAAAATTTCAGGACTAATTTGTAAAAACTTCGCCAACTACCATTCTCGTGCCGAGGCAGATAAAAGTTTGAACGATTATTTTATTGAAGGTAATTTAGTAGGAATATCTGATGTGGACACTCGCCAGATTGTAAGGCATGTGCGCAGCAAAGGAGCCATGAATTGCATTGTTTCAAGTGAAATTTTGGATGAAGAAGAATTGTTAAAACTCTTGAAAAAAGTTCCTTCCATGGAAGGTTTAGAGTTGGCTTCAAAAGTTTCAACCCATGCTCCTTATTTTTATGGCAACTCTGAAGCTAAATATAAATTAGCCGTTTTAGATTTAGGTGTAAAAACCAATATTCTTAGATGCTTTGCCGAACGGGATTGCTACATGCAGGTATTCCCTGGTAAAACATCCTTTGAAACCATGATGAAATGGAATCCTGATGGGTTCTTTATTTCCAATGGCCCAGGTGACCCAGCTCCCATGGATTATGCTATAAAAACAGTTCAGCAAATTTTAGAAGCCGATAAAAAAATGTTTGGCATTTGCTTAGGTCTTCAAATTATGGCCGAGGCTGTAGGGATGAAAACATTTAAAATGCATAATGGCCATCGCGGATTAAATCATCCTGTAAAAAATTTGGTAACCGGAAGAAGCGAAATCACCTCCCAAAATCATGGATTTGCAGTAAACCCAAAAGGCCCCGGTATGGAGAATGTAGAAATAACTCATATAAATTTAAACGATAATACCATTGAAGGAATCCGAGTAAAAGGAAAACAAGCTTTTGCGGTGCAATATCATCCAGAAAGCAGCCCCGGGCCTCATGATTCTAGGTATTTATTTGATGATTTTGTAGAAATATTAAGCGCAAAGTGAAAAAATAAAAGTTAAAAGTGTTTCACATTATCATAAAAAAAAGAAGCCTATTTAACCCTCAGAAATAATAATTCCTTCAACTATTAACTTTCAGTTTTTAACTTTAAATTCAAAAAAAGATGTCAATAATAACAGAAGTATTTGCCCGCCAGATTTTAGATTCGAGAGGTAACCCAACTGTGGAAGCCGAAGTAGTAACCGAAAACGGTATTGTAGGCCGTGCAGCAGTGCCTTCCGGTGCTTCTACTGGGGTTCACGAAGCCATGGAATTGCGCGATGGCGACAAATCCAAGTATATGGGAAAAGGAGTATTAAAAGCTGTTGAAAATATAAATGAACAAATAAACGATGCTCTTTTAGGTGAATACATTTTTGACCAAAATGATATTGACCGCATCTTGCTTGATTTAGATGGGACAGATAATAAAAGCAAGTTAGGAGCTAATGCAATTCTTGCAGTTTCTTTAGCAGTTGCCAAAGCCGCTGCGGAAGAAGCCGGACAACCCTTATACCGATATATTGGTGGCGTAAATGCTAATACATTGCCAATCCCATTAATGAATATTTTAAATGGAGGAAGCCATGCGGATAATAGCATCGATTTTCAAGAGTTTATGATTATGCCGGTAAATGCTTCTACATTTTCTGAATCCTTGCGAATGGGCGTTGAAGTTTTTCACCATCTAAAAAATGTTTTAAAAAGCAAAGGATATAGCACAAATGTTGGTGATGAAGGGGGGTTTGCCCCAAATATAAAATCAAATGAAGAAGCCATTGAAACGGTTTTACAAGCTATAGAAAAAGCAGGTTACCGCCCGGGCGAAGATATTTACATAGCCATGGATGCAGCTGTTAGTGAAATGTATAATACTGAATCTGGAATTTACACATTTCATAAATCAGATAATAGAAGGATGAACTCAGCTGAATTGGTTGCTTATTGGAAAAATTGGACTTCAAAATACCCTATACTTTCAATTGAAGATGGATTGGCTGAGGATGATTGGAATGGATGGAAACTATTGACAGATGCCATCGGCAAAGATGTTCAGATTGTAGGTGATGATTTATTTGTAACCAATGTAAAACGCTTGCAGATGGGAATTGACCAAGGAGTTGCCAACTCAATTTTGGTTAAAGTTAACCAAATTGGAACCTTAACAGAGACTATTAATACTGTAAATCTCGCCAATAAAAATAGTTATACCAGTGTTATGAGCCATCGAAGTGGTGAAACTGAAGATACTTTTATTGCTGATTTGGCAGTAGCTTTAAATACAGGCCAAATAAAAACAGGTTCAGCATCGCGAACCGATAGAATTGCTAAATACAATCAACTACTTAGAATCGAGGAAGAACTTGGAGATTCAGCTTATTTCCCAGGTAAAAAATTTAAGTTTATTAAATGAGGATAGAAAATATTTAAATTAAGAATTTATGAATTATTTAACAAAAAACGGCTTAATCATCCTATTTTATAATTTCGTTACAACTTGATTTTATAATTTCAATAAGAATGTATTTCGAAACCATACTCTCTCCTGCATTACTTCCACAATATAACTTATCGCGTAAAACGGTAATAGTAATTGATATTTTAAGAGCTACGAGTTCAATTTGCGTTGGATTCAATTCAGGGGTTAGTTTATTCCATCCCGTTGCTAATCCAGAAGATGCTTTAGTATTGGAGCAAGTTGGTTTTATTACAGCTGCCGAAAGAAACGGACAGAAACTCCAAGGGTTTACTTTAGGAAATTCCCCATTTGATTATTTAAACACAGATCTAAACCAAAAAAAAGTAGCTATTACTACAACAAATGGCACCCGTTGTTTACATTTAAGTCGTGAAGCTGATGAAATTATAATTGGTTCATTTTTGAATTTAAATGCGGTCGCCAAATATTGTAAAGAAAAGAATCGCGATGTGATAGCCTTTTGTGCCGGCTGGAAGGATAAATTCAATTTGGAAGACACTTTATTTGCTGGAGCATTGGCTCAATTATTATCTAAAGATTTCAAAATAGAATGTGATTCCACTTTGGCCGCAATGGATTTATTTGATAAAGCAAAATCTGACCTATCAGGATATATTAAAAAGGCATCACATGCCCAGAGATTTGAAAGACTTGGAATTGAAAAAGATATAGATTTTTGCATGCAACTATCCATTTATGATTTTGTCCCAAAAATGGTTGGTGAAAATCTGGTTTTATAATTAAACCAAAATAATCTCCATAAAATCTTTTAATTTTTATTTAGTCTTCGTTTCCTTCTCCGGCTTTCACTGCTTTAGGTTTAACGCCTTCCATTAAACTCATGAGATCGTCTTGTTTAATAAATCCACCTCTAATGGTATTGGCGAAAACAATAATACATTTATCCTTGTTTTTCCAACGCACAAAGTAAGCCTTAAACCCTTGCCACCAACCGTTGTGATAAATAATAGTATCATGATTATCATAATAACGAATACGCCAACCATAGCCATAATAGTCTTTAGTAGGTCGGCAGGGGGTGTGAGGCGTACATGCATTTTGTAAAGTAGATTGGGAAATCAATAGGTTTTTGCGAAGTGCCTGATCAAATTTCAATAAATCGAATACAGTGGTGTAAACCCCTTTGTCGCCCATTACACCATTTTGATAATTGTAAGGAAAAATACTATAAGGCCCATTATGTCCTTGCACTAACTGGTTTTTCAATGACATTGAAGGAGTAAAAATAAAGGAATTATTCATCCCAATTATTTTAAATACAGAATCTTCAATATACCTTTCAAACTTCATATCTGTCACTTTTTCAACTATTAAAGCCAAAAGAACATAGTTGGTATTACTGTATTTATAGCGGGAATCAGGCTTAAATTCCAACCTAGGCCTGTATCGTTTCAACATCCATAAAACCTCTTCGTTATTAAGATGCCTGTATTTGGTTTTACAATAGGTTTCAGCAAAATACATATAATTTGGAATTCCGCTTTTGTGCGATAATAATTGTGCCACCGTTGTTTGCTTATAAGGAAATCCAGGCAATAATTGATATACCATTGTACTTAAACTCAGCTTCTTTTGGTCTATAAGACTAAGAATTGTATAAGCAGTTAGGGTTTTTGAAACTGATGCAATTTGAAAAGGAAGATCAGGGCTCAACTTAGTTTTTAATTTCCCATTAGCATATCCATAACTATTTGTATAGTACTTCCCACTGTCATAAAACAAAACCACTCCGCTAAACAAACCCTGATAATATCTATTCTTAAAAAAATTATCAATCAACGATGCCTTTTCTTCACTAAAGGTGGAATCAAATTTATAAATTGGTGGCTCTGTTGGTTTATTAAACAAACCAGTTTGCTTCTTTTCAGAACTGGTGTTGGAGCAATAAATACCAGAAACCAACACCAGCATGACTATTATAAATTTGTTTAAATGAATCAATTTTTAAGAAATAATTATATTTCGCAAAGAAACGTCTATTTGATTTTTTTTAATCAAGACTGAACAATTACATAACCCCAAATTATTAACACAATTTCTGTTGTAAAATTGCATATTGAAATATTACGTCTTTAAGTCTATCTTTCTATTCATTCTGAGCCTTGGAATTAGTTATAAAAGCTTTTCCCAAGTCACTTATCGTATATATTTTACAGACAAAAATGGAACAGAATATAACCCATACCAGTATCTACAATCTAAAGCTATTGAGCGACGGATTATTAACGGACTAAATCTTTGCGACATTTCTGACTTTCCATTAAATGAATTTTATTTTTCATCTGTTAACAACCTTGCTGATTCAATTAAAGGAGTAAGCCGATGGATGAATGCTATATTTATTTATACCTCTGAAAAAAACATACAATTAATAAAAAAATTTCCTTTTGTAAAAAACATCGAAGCCATATATCCTGACAATAAAAGCAAAATCACATGCAGTATTAAAGAATCCGGTTTCGATACTATTCTCACAGCAAAACAAAACTCTCTATTGATATCACAATTAGACAGAATGGATGGCAAACTTTTAAAAGAAAATAACCTAGATGGAAAAGGCGTTAGGATTGCCATAATTGATGTGGGATTTAAATCTTACGAAACAAATCCCGCCTTTAAACACATCTTAGCTAAAAATGGAATAATTGCGACGTATGATTTTGTGAAAAAACAAACGAATGTTAATATTGGAATGCTTCATGGAAGCAATGTTCTTAGTTGTATAGCCGGTAAATCCGGAAATTATCAGATCGGATTGGCCACTGGTGCTGAATTTTTATTAGCAAGAACAGAAAGTTATACCGAATTTTTTAGCGAAGAAGAGAATTGGCTGATGGCCGCTGAGTGGGCCGATAAAAATGGAGCTGACATCATTAATAGTTCCCTTGGATATACCAGCCCACGCTATTTGCCCGAAAATATGGATGGTAAAACTGCTTTTGTGAGTAAGGCGGCTCAGTTGGCAGTGGATAAAGGAATATTAGTGGTAAGTTCTGCCGGAAATGAAGGAACAGGAAAATGGAAAAGGGTTGCTGCACCAGGTGATGCCGCCGGTGTTTTAACCGTTGGAGGAATTGACCCCTACACCGGCATCCATAGTGATTTCAGTTCTTTTGGACCATCTTGGGATAAGCGCATAAAACCTGAAGTTTGCGCTTATGGCACGGCAATGGTTTCTAGCCGAAACGGTCTAGTTGTTTCTGAAGGCACCTCATTTTCGTCCCCTTTAGTAGCTGGCTTTGCCGCTTGTTTAAAACAGCGTTACCCTTTACTTAAAAATTCAGAACTTAAAGAATTAATTTGTCGTTCAGGAGATTTGTGGCCATACTATGATTATGCTCATGGATTCGGGGTTCCACAACCTTACTTTTTATTAAAAGACACTATCGAAAACAAACCGACGCTTTCAATCATTGATGATAATGATGAAATAACTTTTTACCCGATAGAATGGGATACCTCCTTACAAAAAAAAGGTTCTAAAATAGATACCACATTTCCTTCTATTAAGGATTCTGTTGTAAATTTTAATTCATCCGCCCCTGAACTTATAAAAAACAAATGGATTACCAAAAATTCCTGTAAAACGACTGTTCCTGAATATCTGTTTTATCATATCAAAAACAATAAAGGATATATAGATAAATACTATATAATAGATTTAAAAGATGAAGAAAACGGATCGGTTTCAATTTCTAAAAACATTACAGATAAACCGTTTTCCATTGCGTTTTTTTACAAAGGATATTACAAAGAAATAATTATCAAAGAATGAGATTACAACTATTCCTTCTTGTATTTTTTACTTTTTCAGTCGAAACTTTTTCACAAAAATATTTACTGAAAGAAGATGTAAATAAAGACACCATCATCCCAAAAGTAGGATTAAAACGAAAGTATGATTTTGCAAATTATACAGGGTTCGGTTTTGCCGCCGGAGCCAATACCAATAAGCCTCCATCAAATATTAGTTATTTTAATTCGTGGCAATTCAGACAAGGAATTTGGGGGAGAATAAAACTTACTAAACATTATGCACTAGGCAGCTATATTGAATATGCCCGTGATGCATATCGGATGGAATCACAATTGATTCCTGATACAATAAATACTATGAATACTATATTAACAAAGCAAATAAATAATAATTTAGTTTATGGCATTTTCAATCGTTTTAATATTAAAGGTGATAAATTTTACATGGATTTAGGGGGGTATTATGCATTGGACTGTATGCCAAGAATTATAACTAAAATAAAACCAGCCACCAATGATTATCAATATAAACGAACCATCTATAATCAACCTACGATTATGAACCGAAGCAATTACGGAATCGACCTTCGACTAACTTATGGGGTCATTTCACTATACAGCCGTTACAGAATCACAAGCCTTTATAAAAACAAAAACTATGATTTACCTAAAATGATAATTGGAATTGTAATTGATTATAAAGATTAGACTAATCTGTGAATCTGTGGCATTTTAAGCCCCCAAAGAATCGGTGATAATTTTACATACCTTTTTTATTTCTCCTTCAGTAATTATTAATGGCGGTGCTATTCTCAAGGCTTTGTCATTAAATAAAAACCAATCAATCAACAACCCTTTTTCAAAGCATTTCAATATTACTTCCAGCACCATTTTTTCATTGCCTAAATGAATTCCTAACATTAATCCCTTTCCCGTAATGGCTTGTATTTTGGGATGAACCAAATATTTTCTAAATAATTGTTCCTTTCGTAAAACAGAATCCATTAGTTTTTTTGAAGTTATTTCTTCTATGGTTGCAATTGCTGCAGCACAGCTCACCGGATGTCCGCCAAATGTAGTAAGATGGCCCAATACAGGATTATCAGACAACGATTGCATCACATTTTTATTGGCAATAAAACAGCCAATTGGCATTCCTCCACCAAGGCCTTTTGCCAACAATAAAATATCCGGCTCAATTCCAGCCTGTTCACAGGCAAACATATTACCTGTGCGACCAATACCGGTTTGTATTTCATCCACTACCAATAAAGCTCCCGTTTGCTCACATCGTTTTTTTAAAGCTTTTAAAAATTCAATATCACCAGTAATATATCCAGCTTCCGATTGAATAATTTCAACAAAAACACACGCTGTTTGGTTATTTATTCTTTCTAATTGTGAAACAGAATTAAAATCTATAAAAGAAACATCTGATAATAACGGACGATAAGCCGCTGTAAAATATTCATTGCTCATTAGGCTCAATGCTCCTTGAGTGCTGCCATGATATGCATTTTTCATAGCTACAATATTGGTTCTGCCAGTGTAGCGCTTGGCTAATTTCATTGCACCTTCGGAAGCCTCAGTTCCCGAATTGGTAAAATAAATGGAATCTAAACATGAGGGTAAAAGCGAAGATAATATTTGGGCCAATCGCACCTGCGGATATTGAATATGTTCGCCAAACACCATGGTGTGCAAATACTTGGAAGTTTGCTTTCTTACAGCTTTTACTACAGCATCATTTCTGTGCCCGATATTATTAACTGAAATGCCGGAAATTAGATCAATATAACGTTTACCTTCCAGCGAAGTAATATATATTCCTTTGGCTTTTTTTATTTGCAAACCCACTGGTGCAGGAGAGGTTTGAGCAATGTGACTTAAAAATAACTGACGTTGGTTCAATGACTAAATCGTTTTTAAAAACTAGATTTCAAAATTACGCTTTAAAATGGGTTTGAAGTGTTAAGAGTTTGTGGCAAAATTGTAATCATCACCAATTGCATAATAATTGCAATTTATCTAATATTACCTTTTTATTTCTATATCACAATAACAAACCTTATAGCATTTGAAACCAACTGATATTCAAAATCCTGAGTATTTTCACAAAGTAGTGGATTGCCAGTATGCCTGCCCGGCTCACACCCCTGTGCCCGAATATATTCGACTTATTGCTGCCGAGCGATATACCGAAGCCTACATGATCAATTGGGAATCGAATGTTTTTCCGGGAGTATTAGGCCGAACCTGTGACCGCCCTTGCGAACCTGCCTGCCGCCGTGGCCGTGTAGATGAAGAGCCTGTAGCTATTTGCCGATTAAAACGGGTAGCTGCCGATAATAAAGGGGATGTAAAAACCTTTATGCCACAAGGACCGTTTGCCCAAAATGGCAAAAAAATAGCTTTGATAGGTGGTGGCCCGGCATCATTAACCGTTGCTAGGGATTTGGCTCCATTAGGTTACGAAATTCATTTATACTGTGAGCAAAAAACGGGTGGCGGCATGATGCGAAGTCAAATTCCTTCCTTTCGATTACCTGAAACCGTGCTTAATGAAGAAGTAAATTACATTTTGGATTTAGGAATTCATACCCATTTCAATCATTATGTTTCTAGTTTTAAGGAAATATTAGATAAAAACTATGATGCCGTTTTTGTAGGAACAGGCGCACCAAGAGGAAAAGATTTATCAAACCTTCCCGGACGACAGGAAGCTGCAAAAAATATTTATGTGGGGATTGAATGGTTGGCTAGCGTAGCATTTGAGCATACCGCAAAAATTGGTAAAAAAGTAATTGTATTGGGTGGTGGAAATACTGCCATGGATTGTTGCCGAACTTCGTTAAGATTGGGTGCTGATGGGGTTACTGTAGCTGTAAGAAGTCCTATAAAAGAAATGAAAGCATCGCCTTGGGAAATAGAAGATGCCATAAATGAAGGTATTCCAATTTTAGAAAATATGGTTCCAAAATCATTTGAAACTGAAAATGGAATTTTGAAAGGTATGACTTTTGAAAAAGTGAATGCTGTGTATGATGAGAAAGGGAAAAGAACATTGGTTCCATCTGGCGAACCAGATGTGTTTATTGAAGCTGACGATGTATTGATAGCCATTGGTCAGGAAAACAGCTTTCCTTGGATTGAAAAAAATATAGGTTTGGAGTTTGACAAATGGGAACTTCCATTGTTAAACGAAATCACTTTTCAATCTACATTGCCCCATGTTTTTTTTGGAGGCGATTCAGCTTTTGGACCTAAAAATGTAATAACCGCAGTAGCTCATGGGCATCAGGCTGCCGTTTCAATTGATTTGTTTTGTAACAAAAAATCATTAATTGAACGCCCTTCACCTTATACAAATCTTATCAGTCAAAAGATGGGGATTCATGAGTGGATTTACAATAATGATGTAACTCCAGATGAACGTCACAAGGTACCTCATGCTGCAACGGCAGTGACCTTAAAAGACCGAAAAAAAGAAGTGGAATTGGGTTTTGATTTACCTACCGGATTTAAAGAAGCCGAACGTTGCCTCAATTGCGATATTCAGACCGTTTTTATGGAAGACCGCTGCATTGAGTGTGATGCCTGTGTTGACATTTGCCCCACAACCTGTATCACATTTACAACCAATGGTGAAGAAGACGATTTAAGAACTCGTTTGTTGGCTCCTTCCAAAGATTTAAATCAAGAACTTTATGTTTCGGATTCATTAAAAACAGGTCGTGTGATGGTGAAAGACGAAGACGTTTGTTTGCATTGCGGATTATGCGCCGAACGTTGCCCAACCTCGGCCTGGGATATGCAAAAATATATTTATCAAGTTACTAAAGCAGGGAATACATGTCAAAAAATAGCATAAAAATAAATGATTTTGTAGTGCGTTTTGCCAATGTTAACGGTACGGGCTCAGCCAGTGCCAACACTATGTTTGCAAAATCCATTTTCAGAATGGGCGTGCCAATGACGGCCAAAAATGTTTTTCCTTCAAATATTCAAGGTTTACCTACTTGGTACGAAGTTAGGGTAAGTGAAAAAGGTTATCTTGGCCGCAGCGAGGCTGTGGATATGGTGGTTTGCCTTAATCCGCAAAGTTTAAAAAAAGATATAGCCACTGTTAAACCCGAAGGCTATTTTGTATACGACAGCACCAAACTGCTGAGCAAAGATTTATTAAGGGAAGATATAAACTATGTTGGAATTCCGATGACGGAAATTTGCCTTCGTGAATACTCAGATCCTAGAATGCGGCAACTCTTTAAAAACATGGTTTATATTGGTGGTCTTGCGGCTCTTCTTGATATTGATTTGGAAGTAGTCAAAAGCGTTATTGCTGATGAATTTAAGAAAAAACCAAAACTTGTTGAACCCAATATCAATGCTTTACAGCTTGGTGTGGATTATGTAAAATCAAATTTTCAATATCCCTTAAATATAAGGATGGAAAAAAGAAATTTGGTAGGTAATAAAATAGTAATCGATGGAAATAAAGCTTGCGGTCTTGGCGCAATTTATGCCGGCGCTACGGTTGCCGCTTGGTATCCATTAACTCCTTCCACTTCCTTGGTGACGGCTTTCGAAAAATTTGCCAACCAATATAGAGTTGACCCTGAAACAGGTTTGAAAAAATTTGCTATCGTGCAAGCCGAAGATGAATTGGCTGCTATTGGAATGGTTATAGGAGCCAGTTGGAATGGGGCTAGAGCCTTTACTTCAACAAGTGGACCTGGTATTTCATTAATGAGTGAATTTTTGGGATTGGCATATTATGCCGAAATCCCAACCGTTTTGTTTGATATACAAAGAACCGGCCCTTCTACAGGAATGCCTACCCGAACCCAACAATCAGATATTCTATCTTGTGCTTATGCTTCGCATGGCGATACCAAGCAAGTTTTGCTTATTCCAAGCACGCCAAAGGAATGTTTTGAAATGACTGCCAACGCCTTTGATTTGGCTGAACGGCTTCAAACTCCTGTAATTGTTATGCTGGATTTGGATTTGGGAATGAACGACCATCTTTCCGACCCCTTTGTTTGGGAGCAAAACCGAACATACGACAGAGGAAAAGTATTGAACAAAGAAGAATTAGAAAATAGCGCCACTTTTGGTCGCTATCTTGACATTGATAATGATGGTATAAGTTACAGAACATTACCCGGAACTAGTCCTACCAAAGGCTCATATGTTACCCGCGGAACTTCAAAAGACGAATATGCTAGATACACGGAAGAAAGTGCTGAATACGTAAAAGGCATGGAAAAGCTAAGCAGAAAGTGGGAAACAGCTAAAACAATGACTCCTAAACCCGAATTTTATCAGCCTCACAATAAAAGCAAAATTGGAATAGTGTTTTTTGGAACTACTTTATTTTCAGCTTTGGAATCAATGGATAAATTGGCCGAAAAGGGCATATCAGTTGATGCCATGAGGGTAAAAGGATTTCCTTTTGCCAAAGGCATTGAAGATTTTATAGATCAACATGAGCAGGTATTCGTGATTGAGCAAAACCGTGATGCTCAGTTTCGCTCATTATTGGTAAACGAATTAGAAATTAATCCTAAAAAATTGTTAAAAGTATCCAACTATGATGGGATGCCTATAACTGCTGACTGCATTTTAACTCAAATGCTTCCAAAAATAAATCCCGAAGGACACGAAATTCATGCACACAACAAGTCTGTTAATTATGACTTATAAAAAAAACGTAAATAAAAAATGTCTTATATAAAACCCCCCTTCCGCCACCCTGATTTACCAACGAATGAAGTTGGCTATTCAAAAAAAGATTACGAAGGTGCTATATCAACTTTGTGTGCCGGTTGTGGCCACGATTCCATAAGCGGAGCCATTGTTCAGGCCTGTTATGAAATGTCAATTGAGCCACATCTAATTGCTAAATTTTCAGGAATTGGGTGTTCATCAAAAACTCCCGCCTATTTTTTAAGTAATTCTCATGGTTTTAATTCCGTTCATGGTAGAATGCCCTCGGTAACAACGGGAGCTAATTTAGCCAATCGCGATTTAATTTATTTAGGAGTATCGGGAGATGGCGATACCGCCTCCATTGGTATGGGGCAATTTGTGCATGCCATCCGCAGAAATGTAAACATGACCTACATCGTAATGAACAATGGTTGTTACGGATTAACAAAAGGACAAGACTCTGCCACTGCTGATTTTGGTTCATTAAGTAAAGGCGGTTCTACCAATATGTTTCAAGCCATTGATTTGGTTGGTTTATCCATGGAATTGGGAGCAACTTTTGTGGCCCGAAGTTTTTCAGGAGATAAAACACAATTAATTCCTTTGATAAAAGCAGCAATGTCGCATCAGGGTTTTGCTTTTATTGATGTTATTTCACCATGCGTTACCTTTAACAATAACGTAGGTTCTACTAAGTCCTATGACTATGTCCGCGACCATGTAGAGACCTTATCGATGATGGATTTTGTGCCAGATAAAACTGAAATACTAGTGGATTATGCCGAAGGAGATTCAAAATCTGTAGAATTGCATGATGGTTCAGCCATTCAATTACATAAACTCGCTTCAGGTTGGGATCCCACAGACCGCAATCTTTCGTTTGATAGACTTCATCAATCACGCGACAAAGGCGAAATTTTAACAGGCCTTATTTACATCGAACCCAATGGCAGTGAATTACACTCAGTTATTAATACCGTTAAAAAACCGCTAAATTCTCTATCGGAAAAAGATTTAATGCCAAGCTTGGCAACTTTGGAATTAATAAATGAAGACCACAGGTAGTTTGCAATAGATTATCAATTTCTTTAATTGCATTTGTTATCTTTGAATGCTGATTTGAATTAATCAGTAATTATGGAAAATCGAAAAGATCTTCGGCTTGCGGTCTTAATTGATGCCGACAATGTGCCCTATGCCAACATTCAAGGGATGCTTGAAGAAATAACCAAATATGGCACCCCTACTTTTAAAAGAATATATGCTGATTGGACCCAACCGACAGTATCAGGTTGGAAAAAAGTTTTATTAGAACACTCTATAACTCCCGTTCACCAATATAGTTATACTTCGGGAAAAAACGCTACAGACTCTTCCATGATAATTGACGCTATGGATATTTTATATACTGGCCGCGTTGATGGATTTTGTATTGTGTCGAGTGATAGCGATTTTACACGATTAGCCTCTCGATTGCGTGAAGGAGGAATGATTGTGTTTGGGTTAGGTGAAAAGAAAACACCGGTCTCATTTATTTCAGCTTGTGATAAGTTTATTTATATCGAAATTTTGAAAAAAATGGAAGATGCTATTAAGCCTGAAATTCAAACAAAATCGAAAGGTAAAAACAAACAAAAGGAAACTGAAACTATTGGAAAAATAGACCAAAAATTATTTAAGCTCATTACCGAAAGTATTAATGATTTGGCCGATGAAAAGGGTTGGGTATTTTTAGGAGACTTAGGAAATTTACTTGCAAAAAAGCAACCCGACTTTGATCCAAGAAATTACGGCTTTAAAAAACTATTATTACTAATAAAAAGTTTTCAAAAATTAGAATTGGATGAACGAGATACTGGTAAAAACAATATTACCCATGTTTATGTAAGAATCAAATAATTTTGAAAATTGAGAATAAAATAAATAATAACAATTTACTAAAATGAAAAAATCAGAAATTACAGAAATGCCTGATTACTTCGACCAATATATAAATTTGGTGGAAGATATTGATGTGGTAGAGGCTTTGGAAAAATACGGAATACAGTTTTTACAAATAGAATTATCAAAATTTGAACTCTTGGCTGACCAAATATATGCCCCAGCCAAATGGACTTCAAAAGATATTTTACAACATATAATTGACACTGAGCGTATCTTTTGTTATAGAGCCCATCGATTTGCAAGACACGACCATACGCCTTTGCTGGGTTGTGACGAAAATATGGATGCTATGAATGCTAAGGCCAATGATCGTGAATTAATCGATATTATTACTGAATTTTAACCATACCCGACAATCAACCATTGATTTATTCAAAAGTTTTAATATCCAAATGTTACTTTCAGAAGGGATTGCAGATGACAAAAAAGTATCCGTATTGGCTATAGGGTTTATTTTAGCCGGACACTTTATTCATCACCTAAAGGTAATAGAAGAAAAATATTATCCATTAATAATGTAACTCCTCTGCCATTCTCTATTTTTTTTCGATTAACTGTTTGGCATAAAATTCTTTAAAGCGCGATTTTGGCAATTATTTAATAATGTCCAATTTTTCATTATTTTTGACAAATAAAAAATATGAAAAAAACCTTACTAACACTTATTTCTGTATTAACTTTTAGTCAATTATACAGTCAGTATTATTACATTCCTTTTATCGGTGAAGGAAAAAACCCAAAAGAACTAAATAAGGATGCCGAAGCCCCCTATCCTTCTCAGCCTGCAGGTTGGAGTGTAATTTGGAATGGTGATGCGACATCAGTAGTTTCATATACGGCAAATCAAACTATCCCATTTAACTTTAATTTTAATGGAACCGCGGTAACCAAATACAAAATTTCAAATGCGGGAATAGTAACTTTTGCTACCTCCTCTTTAACCATACCATCAACATTCACTAATTCAAATTTACCAAATGCCAATATACCGGATAGTTCTGTTTGTATTTTAGGAATTAAGCCACAGTCACAATTAAGTGGAACCACTACTTATAAAAGTTCAATCCTTACCAAAACATTTGGAACTGCTCCTAACAGACAGCATTGGATTCAATTCAACTTTTTTGGAGAAGCCAATATTCAGGCAGGATGGACATATTGGTCTGTGGTATTTGAAGAAAGCACAAATAATATTTACATTATAGATATGAAAACATTGTGCGTTACAACTGCTTCACAGCTTTGCGGAAATAACGTAAAACTGAGTGCAGGCATCCAAATAAATGCAACTTCAGCTCACGCGATTGCAGGCTCACCTGCATTAGGGGCTGGAAATATAACTACCAATCTTTTTGATGTTTCAGATAATTCATATTATACATTTATAAAAGGAATTCAACCATCGTCTGATTTAGCAGGAATAAAGGTAAATGTGCCTGATTACTTAGCATTAACAAATGCACCTTTTACCATTGCCGGTACATTTATGAACCAAGGCTCAACAGCAGTTACCAAATTTGATTTTGCATACAGCATTAATAATGGCTCTCCTGTTGTAACAACTGTAAATTCTAGCATTTCAGTAAATACAAAAGCTACATTTAATCATCCAACTGTTTGGGCTCCTACTGTTGAAGGAACTTATAAAATTGCAATTTGGCCAACAAATGTAAATAGTGGTCAAGATGGAATGGCCGCTAATGATACAGTTTATAAAAATGTAATTGTAGTACCTAATATGGTAGAAAGAAAAACCTTAAATGAAATATTCACATCTTCAACCTGTGGCCCTTGTGCTCCAGGTAATTTAAATACAGATAATAATATTTTTCCTAACAGAGCAGGCAAATTTACTGTTATCAAATATCAGCAAGATTTTCCTGGCACAGGAGATCCTTATGCCACAACAGAAGGGGTTAACCGTAGGGGTACATTTTATGCAATCAATTCCATTCCACGTATGGAAGTAGATGGAGGTTGGAACAGCAATGCATCTTCATACACACTTAGTTTATTTGATCAATTTCAAGCAGAACCAGCTTTTATTAAAATAGAAGCTAAGCACGTTATAAAATTAAATGATATTAAAGTAGATGTTAAAATCACCCCTTTAGTTGATTTTAATAATACCAATTTAAAAATGTTTGTGGCCATCAACGAAAAATCAACATCAAAAAATATAAAATCAAATGGTGAAACTCAATTTTCTCATGTATTAAAAAAGATGCTTCCTAATGATAATGGGACGACAATTGGCGTATTAACAAAAAACGTTGATAAAAATATGCCTCAATTGGCGTATACATTTAAGGGAAATTACAGATTACCTCTTGACGGACAAGCCGCTAATAGAATCAATGTGTTTACCGAAAATTCAGTAGAAGAAATATCAGATTTAGAAGTTGTGGTTTTTATTCAAGATATTGTCACCAAAAAAGTTTATCAATCTGATTACTCGGTTGGGTCGCTTTCAGGTATCGACAAATTTGAAGGTATAAAAGAAAGTTTTACAATATATCCTAATCCAAGTAATGGAAACACTACCATTAAATTTAGTTTAGAAAATTCTCATAATTTGAACATTGCCATTTATAATACATTAGGCCAAACTGTTAAGGTTATTGACAATAAATTATTTGATTCAGGTATGAATAAATTAGAATTCACTACTGATGGCATGGCAAAAGGACTTTATATTATTAAAATCAACGGAGATAATTTCACCACCGCCCAAAATTTTATTATTAATTAATAATTTATCTCTTAACTAAAAAAGCCGGCTAAATTAAAATTAGCCGGCTTTTTTTTATATGCCATTTTATTTAAATTTATTTAGCCTAAAAGTACCAAAAGGAACAAGGGAAAGTACAAATGCATAAAACCCTTTTAAGAAGGACCATTTCATTTTTCTCATTGTTAGGGCTAAAAGAAGGCAGTAGGTTACAAAAAGAATTCCGTGCAAGTATCCAACGACTTTAACAGCCATTGGAATTCCTGCATAATATTTTAAAGGCATAGCTATCAATAACAACACAAGATATGAGATTCCTTCAATATGGCCGATTCGTAAAAAGGTATAAAATATTTTTGGGGATTGATTTTCCATCGAGCCGCGAAAATATAAAAATTATGTCCTAAAACGATTACAAAATATTAAAGCATAAAAAAAATACTTCGTAAAGTCAAAAGGAAAATCAGTATTAATTAATAACTAATCTCTGAAGCCTTAATTTTAGAATAAACTATTTTCTATAATTGATTTTTTCAGAAAAGCCTAAAACAAAGTCCAAATTCAAAAGCTCTACCTGTAATAGCAGTTGCGGTATTGCTTCCCACAGTATTTTCTTTATTTATCTTTGGAGAGGCACTCGCGGAATAGGCACTCAAAATACCCATAACACCTATTCGTTTACAAAAGTAATACCTTGCCTTAGTGCCAACTCTAATAATAGCACCATTAGATTGATGATTGTAGGAAATATCACTAACGTGACCTTTAAAAGCTAATGAAAATATGCCAACTGAAGAATAAACAGATAAATCAATTTTTTTATTTACAAAATAATGGTAGTTGACATCCGCGGTTAATTCTGAAGTTGAAACCTTTACAGCAGCACTATTAGGGAGTTTAAAATCATAATACCTATTTGGATTTACATTAAAAATATCTGTACCTGAACTAAATCCGATACCCCATTTATTGGTTAATCCGAATTCAAAACATATAGGATCCCTTTCACCATCTACCTCGCTTTTATAATTAGCTTGGTTATTGGAAGTATTGAGATCTCGGGTTGAATAGTTCGCTGTTGTTGAACCTTCAGAAAGACTAATAAGCAAATTCCCTTTTTTAAAAGATTGTGCCATCACAGAATTTACTGAGAAGAAACAAAAAACAGAAACAAGAAAAATGAATATCAATTGGAATTTATTTTTCATAATTAAAGTATATTTTAACAAATGTATTATTTTAATTAGCTTTTTGATGAAATAATTCCCATTTATTGATGAAAATCATTTGCTAAAATTGATACTATTTGTAGATTTGAATCCAATTAGATATAATTATGAGCAGACAAGTAGTAATTAGAGACATTATGACGCATAAGGTAATATGCGCAGGTTTAGATAATAAATTATCTCAGGTAATTGAATTTTTCGCAAAATTCAAGATTCAGCATTTGCCTGTAATTGATGACAAAAAAATTGTTGGTGTAATAAGCGTAAATGACATACTTAGATTCATGAACGAACACCTTCAGAAATCAGAAACTATAACATGTGGTTATTTGGATAAAACATTCAGTTTAGAAAATGTGATGACAAAAAACCCAGTCACAATGAGCCCAGAGGATCCAATTGAAAAAGCATTTACACTTCTAGCGCCAGGAAATTTCCAATGCATTATAGTAGCTGAAAATGACGTAATTAGTGGCATCATCACCAATAAAGACCTCGTTAGATACCATGTAACTGGTTTTAATACGGATTATGATAATTTTACTATTGGCGCCCCAGGATTTGGAATTTAAAAACTTTATTAATTAGTGTTATAAATCCTTCATTTGAACAAATAATTTACAAGGTCTTCAACATTGCCGTTAATTCAGCCTGCGGGTGAATATCAAATTTATCTTTTCTAACGCTTGTATGGGACCAAACCCCTGGCTTACCAGCTAACGCATCATTGTTAAGTTCAAATCCAGCACCTTTTGGCAAATCAAGTACCTGCACTAATCCGTTTTTTAGGTTGATGTTATATTTTCCACTAAGCATTATTAATAATTCCTTTAACGAAGCAATCTGCTTGTATGAATACTTATGGTGGTGTTGAAAGCCTCTATAAAGATAGCCTAAATCACATACTTGTGAGGCTGCTACTTCTGAATTTACATAGTTAAGAAATTTCCCATCCTTGGTTTTTGTTATCGGGCCGTAATTACAAATTTCAATGCCTATAGATTGTTTATTAAGTTGATTATTATTTGCTGTTTTAAGACCTAAATGGGAAGCCCAAAAATCTTCATTATACGCTCTAAAAACTTTCCCATCCATCGCATCTTTATCTGTCCCCATTTTATCTAGCCCTCCAATTACAAATGCAGTGGCCACTCTTAATCTAGCATTAGTTGATGTCCTGTCTTTATTCCAACTATCTATTGTCCAATCTGCTCGATGCGACCCAGCTGTGTGGTGCAAGTAAATGGTATTTTTAGGTGTTTTTTCTTCAACGTATTCACCTCTTTCAAGAATCTTGTCAATAATTTGTAAACTCATAATTCTTATAGTTTTGTAAATACAAAATTAAAAAAAATACTTAAAAAAAATTTCAATATTTATTTCCTTTATCAAAGAAAACCTATAAAAATACGTAAATAAAAAAAATCCCGGCTTGTTTTCAAGCCGGGATTTTTTAAACAATTTTTAAAGTTGCTTACTTCACATTTTCTGACAAGTCAGAACCTGCTTTAAATTTAACCACATTTTTAGCGGCAATTTTAATTTCTTTACCTGTTTGAGGATTACGACCGGTTCTTGCAGCTCTTTTTGAAACTGAGAAAGTACCAAATCCAACAAGGATTAATTTGTCACCTGCTTTAAGGGCGGCTGAAGTTGAATCACAAAATGAATTCAAAGCGCTTTGAGCTTGGGCCTTTGTAATGCCAGCTGCTGAAGCCATTGCTGAAACTAAGTCTGATTTGTTCATGTTACTAATTTTTTTATGTTTTTTGAAAATTTTCAATGACAATATTCGGACATTGATTAATAAGTTGATACGCTCATTTTGCAAATGTTGATAAATGCAGCCTCTTTGTGAATAAATCAGAGCTCAAACCCCTATAAACAGTGAGTTTCACCTCACTTTGCTCATAAAACTGACATCTATTTGCTTCCATTTCCGATAATTTATTCATCAATTCTTGTTTTTCAGTATTGCCAAACAAGGGCCTAATAGAATTATCTCCTATAATATTGAAATATAAATCCTCAATTCTAGTATCCAACCATACAGTTATTCCATTTTGATTAAGCAATTCCATTGTATTATTAAAACAAGGTGTTCCCCCACCGGTAGCTATTATTGTATCTTTTTTACATTCGGTTAATAATTGTTTAATGGTTTCTAATTCTATTGTCCTGAATTTTGATTCACCTTTTGTTTCAAAAATAGAGGCGATAGTGGTTTGATACCTTTCTTCAATTTCGTTATCTAAATCAATAAAGGAAACCCCTAATTTGACTGCAGCTCCCTTACCAAAATAGGTTTTACCCACACCTGGCATACCTACCAAAAAGACTATTTTCATAAGTAATTCTATATTTATTTTTTTTAAATCAACGGCCTTTTGAATGCCATATTTAAATTTTTCAGAAGCATTTCAATATTTTATTCAAGTGTAATTCGAGGATCTAGAAGTGTGTAAATTATATCGACCAATATATTTACTACAACAAAAATCAGTGCTACTATAATTACAGAGCCCATCACCACTGGCAAATCAGAATTATCAAGAGCTTCGACAGTAACTTTCCCTAATCCTTTCCAGTTAAATATAAACTCTACAAAAAAAGTACCCGCTAATAAAGAAGCAAACCAACCTGAAATGGCAGTAATAACTGGTATTAAAGAGTTCCGAAGCAAATGCCTAATAATTATTAATCGAGTGGAAAGTCCTTTGGCTCTTGCCGTTCTTATATAGTCGCGAGGCAATACATCCAAAACTGAGGCACGGGTAAGTTGACTAAATATTGCTAACGGTCTAATTCCTAAAGCTAATGTGGGTAATATTAAATTTCCCCATTTATATATGTTGCCTTTAAAAGGATCAATATCACTGTAATTTCCGGTCATATTAAGCCCTGTATATTTATTTAATACAAAACCAAATAACCAAGCTAAAATAATAGCAACAAAAAATGAAGGCAGCGAGATCCCTAAGGTTGAAATAAACAAAACAGCCCGATCTATCCATGTGTCTTTTTTTATAGCAGCTATGGCTCCCAAAGCTACCCCAAATAATGAAGCCAATAATATAGAGGCAACGGCTAAAATCAAAGTCCCCTTAAAAGCTTCTGATAAAATTAAATTAACCTGCTTGCCGCTTTGAAAGGACCTTCTTAAATATGGAAATTTGAGAACTACACTTTTTTCACCCAGCTTAATTAATCGTGTCTTTGAAACATTAATGTCTTCATAATTTTTATTAGCATAAAGTGAAACAAATGAAATATCATTTAAATAAAGTATATATTGTTTCCAAATAGGCTTATCCAATCCAAACTCGCGCTGAATAGCTTGTTTGGTTTTTTCATCACTTCGCTGACCAGTTGCTAATTCATCAGGTGTTGGAAATGAAGCACTGAATAAAAAAAACACAACCGTAGCTACACTTATAAAAATAAGTAATCCATAAAGAACCTTTTTAATTATGTAGGAAACCATTTCTATTGAGGAACTTTGAATATTAAAAATATTATAACCTAATTACCATTTATCAACTCCTATTTCATTTTCCTCAATAACTCCTTATAACTTGGCAAATCCGTAGAAGGCCATGATGCTATCACAGTTCCTTTTTTGAATAATAACACCCCTGGGTTACTTCGTATTATTGATTTAATGTTGGTATTATCGCCATAATAGAATTTGAACGAAAATTGATATTCGTGCCTAATAGCTTCAGCTTCGGAATAATCACTGGATGTAAGTGCCCAAAAATCAAACTTTGATTTTGTTGTCCATTCATTCGCCAAATCAGCGATCTTTTTCATGGCATGAGGTCGGGTACTTGTGAGTCCTTCCGAAACCATCAATAATTTGTATTCGTCCTTTTCAAAAAATTCCTTTGAGTGGTCAACTCCGTCAGAATCCATCATCACAAAATCATGAATTTCAGGCTTATCTCCTTCTTCTATTACTTTATCTAATCTGTCTTTAAATTTATATTCAGGATTTTGTGTTATACTTTTATCCTCCATATCATGTGCTGTAAATTCATAATCTTTACCATTTTTGGTATAAATAAAAATCATTTCACGCTTTTCTTGCTTTGCTCCAGGTGGCAGATTGGTCAATTTTTCAATATCATTTCCATTAGCAAATTTTAAAAAATTGAATACTGGTAAATAATACCAGCAATAAATAGCGAAGCCAACACTTAACAAGGATATAATTACAATTAATTTCCAACTAAAACTTGCTGAAAATATGGGTTTAATATATTTTCTAAGAATTATAAGTATCAAAATAAATGCACAAAGCACCACATCTTTTATAAATGACTCCCAGGGTCTAAGCGGAATTGCATTACCAAAACAACCACAGTCGTTTACTTTATTATAGTTAGCCGAATACCATGTTAAAAAACTAAAGAACACCATCATTAAAGCCAACAACGATAATGTTAAGTTTTTTTTCAAACCTATTAATAAGGCAATGCCCAGCACAATTTCAAATGCACAAATAAAGATTGCTAAAAATAAGGTAAGGGGAATCATAGCATTGCAAAATTTGGATGACCAACCTTCTTCTTTTATGTATGTTTCTAAATTTATTATGTCCTCGCTGACAATATCCTTGTTGTTATAAATAGTGATTGATTTATTATAAATTACCTTACTCTTAATTTGAGCGTTTACAACAAATTTTAAAGGGGCGGCATTACTTTTTTCAATTTCCTTTTTATACAATTCACGACCATCAAGTAATACATAAATAGTGGTTTTGTCAAAAAAGGATTTACTAATTCCTTTGGCATTTTTAACTTCTAAATGCTCCCAAGGCTGAGTTCTTATTTTAATTTCACTTTCAGGTTCATTGTGTAATATTTTATTAAAAGACTCATCAATCAATGACGCCCCATTGTTTATATTAACAGAAAGGGTATCTGGCTTTGGTGCTAAATCAGATGCAAATACAATTAAGTATTCTTCAAGTTTAATTGAAAAACCTATAGGGTCATTGATTTTTATAAACCCCGAAAAAACAAAAAGTACTCCGGCAAATACTCTTACTATGTTTGCAATTAATCTCATGTAGGTAATTCTCTAAACTGTTTTAATCATAATTTTATACTCATTACAACATTGATATAATTACTGAGCAACCAAATAACTTGTTAACTCAATAACAAATTATCTTTTTTTACAGTTCTTTGCAAAAGTAACAATGATAGCCAACAATCCACTTACCCCAAAATATTTTTCTATTAATTGCAAAGGTCAGCTACTTTCACTAGATACTCCAGTTATAATGGGTATTTTAAACACGACTCCTGATTCTTTTTTTGATGGAGGAAAGTATCATAACATTGACTTGGCCATAAGGCAAACCGAAAAAATGCTAAAGGACGGTGCCTCTATAATTGATATTGGAGGATATAGCAGCCGTCCAGGAGCTGATGGGGTTGAATTACAAGAAGAAATGGATCGTGTTATTCCAGTTATTGAAAAAATTAGCAATACATTTAAGGATGCAATACTTTCCATTGATACATTTAGAGCTAAAGTGGCTATGGAAGCTGTTAATGCAGGAGCGTCTATTGTCAATGATATATCGGCAGGCGATGATGACCCTAACATGATTGAAACCGTCGCTTCACTTGGGGTTCCATACATTGCTATGCACAAACAAGGCCACTCAAAAACAATGCAGATTAATCCTAAATACAGCAATGTTATTACTGAAATTTTGGATTATTTTATAAATAAAATTCAACTCTATCGTAAAGCCGGTATTAAGGATGTTATTATTGATCCCGGTTTTGGGTTTGGCAAAAATCTTGAACATAATTATTCATTACTCAAAAATTTATCCGCTTTTAATATGCTCGATTGTCCAATATTAGCAGGCTTGAGTCGCAAACGTATGATTAATGAGGTGTTAAATATTTCATCAAAAGAGGCTTTGAATGGAACAACTGTTGCCAATACAATTGCACTATTAAACGGTGCAAATATTCTAAGAGTTCATGACGTGAAAGAAGCGGTGGAAGCTGTGAAAATAGTTATGAATTTTGAACTGTGAATGTTAGGGTTTAATCTAGTAAATTATTTTTTGTTTAAATTTTCTTTTGCAACTTGTTATTATTTTATACAGCTCAGCAACATTATTTGAAATAGAATCGAATTCATCCTGAGAAATATATTCTGTTGCTTTAAGAAGTTCCAGCCAATAAATCTATTCATTTGTTTCTTTCTGACAAATAGATAATTTGTGAATGAAATCATTTTTACTTTCAGCACTATACGCCTCCCTTAAGTTTGCAACAATAGATGTTCAACTCCGTAAAATTTGTTTTGAAATAACATATTCCTTTTTGTCGCTCTGCAAATACTTATATTAATTCACAACTCGAATTGCAAATTGAAAGGATTTATCTTTGAGTATATTTTTGGAGTCTTTCAACTATTTGGCAAAGAAAAAACATTCAACATTCACAGTTCAACATTTAATTTCAAGTCCATCCCAAGCAAGTTCAATATTCTTTGGCAATTCTTTATTCACTTCCTCATGCAGCCCAAGCTGGTGACTAACATGTGTAAAATAAGCTTTGGTTGGATTTATTTTATTAACCATTTCAATGGCTTCAGATAATGAAAAATGGGATATGTGAGCATCACGCCTCAAAGCATTTAATACTAAAACTTCAGAACCTCGTATCTTTTTAATCTCAGACTCGGGGATATTATTTGCATCAGTTATATAGGTAAAGTCCCCAATTCTAAAACCCAATACTGGCATTTTATGATGAAAAACCCGAATGGGAATAATTTTAATACCTTGAAGTAAAAATTCATTTTCATTAATAATATGAAAGTTGGCTTCAGGCACGCCTGGATATTTAAAATCCTCAAACATATAAAAGAAATCCCTTCTCATTGCTTGCATTACTGCCTCTTCAAGATAAACATCTATATGTTCCTTCTGAATATAATTATAAGCCCTAATATCATCAAAGCCGCTAATATGATCTTTGTGAGAATGAGTAAATAATATTGCATCTAGCCTTGGTATTTCAGTCACTAGCATTTGCTGCCGGAAATCGGGACCGGTGTCTATTACGAAATTTTTTCCTTCAATTTGTATTAATATCGAACTTCTAAGTCGTTTGTCTTTGTGATTCAAACTCTTACAAATTTGGCAAAGGCACCCAATTAATGGAACGCCTTGTGAAGTGCCGGTACCTAGAAATGTAACTTTCATTTGATAATATTTATTTTTTTAAATCATAGGTATTATCGAATCTTCGATTTGTAATTTTCAATGTTTCAACTATTGGCTAAATGTAATACCGTTGCTTATTTTCATTGAGTTTTATAATTTTTATAAAGGTATTTCAAAGTGCAGCAAACTTAAAAATAAAACCCTTTACTTTGCCTAAATGATTTCAATTTATCATAAAGTAAACGACCATGTAGAAATGACTAATGATGTGGGCCTACTTCGATCATTGAAAAGAGAAAATATTATTTGGGTTGACTTACTTGGATGGGATGAAGACGATGAAAAATTAATTGAAAACCACTTTGGGTTAGAAATAATGAATACCAAAGAATCGGTGGAAATTGAGCAAAGTTCTAGATATGTGGAATACGAAAACCATATTGTAAGCCATTCTTATTTTATAACACAACAAGAAAATTCACTTGTTCCAAAGATTGTGTCCTTCACTGTTGAAAAAAATTTAATAGTAACCAACCGAGACTATGATTTTAGGTCGTTTAAAGAAACTTCAAAAAAAGTATTGTCTGCCAACCAAAAAATTTCAAGTTCAGATGTTTTTTTAAGCATAATTGACCTTCGGATTGGTAATCATGCCGATTTGATTGAGGATTTATCGAAAGGAATTTCAGCACTTTCAAAAGCCATTATCAATGATAAGCAAACTAGCAAACCATTAATTTTAAAACTTAATGCCTTGCGTGAAAATTTTATGCTGATGATGCAAAATTGTATTGACATAAAATTGCTAATAAGTGTAATTAAAAAAACATCTTATCTCAATCAAAAAACAGAACATGAATTAGATATTTCAGTAAAAGACTTAGAATCAGTTATTGATTTTATACGTTTCAATTTTGACCGCATGGATTATATCGACAGCACCTTAAATAATTTAATAACATATGAACAAAACAATAGTATCAAACTTTTCACAATTGTAAGTTTATTTTTTATGCCCCCTATGCTTATTGCCAGTATTTACGGCATGAATTTTAATTTTATGCCCGAACTTACTTGGCATTATGGTTATCCTTCGGCCATTATCCTTATGCTGCTCACCGTTATTATCACAGCAATTTATTTCAAACGAAAAAAATGGTTGTAGGAAAGGACAATGCGTCATAAAAACAATAAAAAATCATATTAATCAACGTTAGACACAATATAAATTATGATAGAAAAAGAAAACCTTATGCTTCGCGAAGGAGCTTTAAAGGATGAAGTAATAATAGTAACAGGCGGTGGTACAGGCCTTGGCCGAAGTATGGCCGAAGGATTTTCATTATTAGGAGCCAAAGTGAGTATTTGGGGCCGGCGGCTAGAAGTAGTTCAAAAAACTGCGGCTGAAATAACTGCGGCCACTGGTAATGAGGTATCAGCATTGGCTTGCGATGTTAGGAATTATGACGAAGTGGAAACATCTCTAAATTTGGTAATTGCAAAATTCGGAAAAGTAACCGGATTGGTAAATAATGCTGCCGGAAATTTTATATCCCCTACCGAAAGATTGTCGCATCGGGCTTTTGATATCGTGCTGGACATTGTTCTTAAAGGCGGTAAAAATTGCATATTGGCCTGCGGAAAATATTGGATAAAAGAAAAATTGCAAGGCAATGTGTTGAGCATTACCACTACCTATGCCACCACTGGCTCAGGCTATGTGGTTCCATCAGCAGCAGCAAAGGCCGGTATGTTGGCCATTACACGATCACTGGCGGTGGAATGGGCAAAATACAATATACGTTTCAATACCATTTCGCCTGGGCCATTTCCTACCAAAGGAGCCTGGGACCGCTTGTTTCCTGAAGCTATTTCCAACCGTTTTGATTTTACTAAAAAAATACCTTTAGGCAGAGTTGGTAATCACCATGAACTGGCCAATTTAGCTTCCTATATAATGTCTGATTTTTCAGCCTTTATGACCGGTGAAGAGCTAATAATAGATGGAGGAGAATGGCTGAAAGGTGCTGGGGAATTTAATTTTTTAGATATGATAAAACCCGAGGAATGGGATGAGTTGGAAAAAATTGTGCGCGGAGTAAAATCATAAAAAAAACTAATACTTATAGGCATATTCGTTTTTGACAAAAAGAGAAACCCATGATTAAAAAAATTATTCTCTGTTTTTTTATTCTACAACTTTGCACTATTTCCTACTATTCAGTATCCTACAGCAATGGTCCGCCAAGTTCACATAGCTCAGCTCCTAGCGAATATAATTGCACCCACTGTCATTATGGCCCTGAAATCACATCCGGACATAATTGGGATTTCATTTCTCTAACTTCTAATTTTACAGGGAATGGTTATATACCCGACTCTACATATATTATTAAAATATCTTCAACACAATTAGGTATTTCTACCTGGGGATTTGAAACTACAGTTTTGGATACCCGAGATTCCATGGCCGGTTCCTTTTCGGGTTCAGGCAGAGTGCAAGTAATTTCATCTTCCAACTTTTCGCGCGATTATGTAATTCACAATTATAGTGGGCAATCCTCCACTGGAACCAATTCAACAGATTGGGTATTTACCTGGAAAGCTCCATCCAAAAATGTGGGACCTTTAACATTTTATTTATGTTTGATAGCTGCTAATGGCGACTACGACCACACAGGAGATAGTTTGTATTCTAAAACATTTACAATTTACCCCTCAAATCTTTTACCCGTTGCCAAAGTTAGTTCAGATTCTTTAGCCTGCATAGGGACTGACATGAAACTTAATGGTTCAAGTACAAATTCAGCTACTAACTGGAATTGGCAATTAATTGGAGCGACTCCAAATTATTCAACCTCTCAAAATCCGATAGTAAAATACGGTACCCAAGGAACGTATTGGGCTGTTTTGAGCACTAAAAATATAAAAGGTTTTTCAAAACCTGATTCATTTAAAATAAGGATTTCAGAAAAACCCAATCCAATCCTGTCAAGTGCTAATCCCCAAAACCTTTTTTGTGATGGAAGTAGTGCCATGTTGAGTGTTTTGCCTTCAATATTAAAGGAATATAATTTCTATTTAAATGGAATTTCAAAGCAAAAAAGCGCTTCAAATAAGTGGCTTCATTCGTTGCCAAAAGATAAGGATTCTGTTTGGGTCATTGCCAGTAATGGCAGTTGCAGTATAAAATCCAATACCATTTTCATGGATATAAAACCATTACCTGATGCACGGTTTAATTTTTCATTTGATGGTCGCACAATTTGGCTTTCACCCGCGCAAGGTGGCTACAGTTCATACAAGTGGAATTTTGGAGATGGCACCTCGGATACAGTTGCCCCAAGCGTTAGTCACAGGTATTTAGGAATTGGGAATAAAGACGTATCTGTTAGGCTAACGGTTACTAATATATATGGTTGCTCATCATTTACAGAAAGTAAAATTACTATACCGGCAACTATTTCAAATACTATTACATACAATTCTTTTAAAATTTACCCAAACCCGTCTGATCATTCCTTTAAATTTGAATTATCGAAAGACCTCATCAATGCTGAAATTATTATTGTGGATAATACAGGAATAACAGTATTAAAAACACTAGCAGATAAACTAGTCATGGAATTAATAACGACTTCTTTAGCTAATGGCCTTTACTACATACAGATAAAAAAAGGAGAAAAGTATATTAATAGCAAACTGATTATTAATAATGTAGATTAGGTTCAAAACACGAATAACTGTCCCCTTAGTTTTGTTTATTTAATGTCAAATTGCCTTCAGGTATAAATTGTTAACTCCTTTATTTTCAGATTGCCTAAATTTGTATATTCATTTGTAAGAAAAATATTACATTCTCAATTTATCCCCTCGATATATATTTGCCATAGCCCTAATATAAATTATGATAAAAAAAATTACGACTACACTGTTTATTTCACTACTTAGTATGGTTTCTTACAACTCTATTTCATCTAGTAATGGACCACCAACGGGTTATACAAGTGCTCCAAGTGAAAACAATTGCACTAGTTGCCATTCGGGTTCTTTAATTAGTTCTGGCAGTAATTGGAATAATATTAGTCTTTCTGGCAATTTCTCAGGTAATGGATATTTGCCTGATTCTACGTATACTATAAAAATTGCATACAGCCAGTCGGGGATAAATAAATGGGGATTTGAGGCGACAATATTAGATGCCACCAATACAAAAGCAGGTACTTTAGTGACCGCATCTGGTAGAACACAAAAATCATCTACTTCGCGCGAATATGTTTATCAAACATCTTCAGGCACCGCCTCTACTAGTACCAATGCCACTGATTGGACATTTACATGGAAAGCCCCATCCAAAAATATTGGTCCATTAACCGTTTATGTCAATTTGAACGCAGCCAATGGAGATAACGGAGATGGTGGGGATCAAATTTATGCAAAAAAATTCACAATTAATCCTTCAAGTCTTATTCCTACCGCTGATGGAAGTTGTGCTGATTCTGTAACCTGTATCGGAACAACAATAAACTTAAAGGGTACTTCTACTGCTGTTACGGGTAACGAAAAATACAATTGGTCATTAGTTTCGGGCACACCAAATGCTTCAAATGTACAGAACCCAACCATCAAATATAGCGGCGCGGGAACCTATCTTGCTATATTAACAGTTAATAATGGTAAGGCCACCTCAAAAGCTGATACATTAAAAATTGTCGTAAAAGGAAAACCATCTGTCAGTATTACTCCAAATACAACTCCTGTAACTATTTGCAAAGGTGATTCAGTTAAATTAACTGCCAACTTTAATGCAGCATGGAAATATACCTGGACACCAGGAGGGAATGTAACACAGGTAATAATGGCTAAAGACACGGGATTATATAGCGTTACTGCCACCGATAACAACAAATGCTCTGGAATATCCAACACCATCAGAATATTCCATAATCCATCTCAAACCATTAGTATTTCTAGAAACATAACCAATGACACTATCTGTTTTGAACGCCCAGTTATAATTACAGCATCAGGGACAACGACATTTGATACAATTCTTTATTATACATCATCAGGCCCTTATCAAAGAACTCCTATTAATCCGCAAACCTTTAAATTTTCGGTATCCACTGATCTTTTAGCAAAAGGCAAGGATTCAAAAGGATGCATCACACCAAAAAGCAATTCACTGAATTTTGTTACAAAGTCAGGGATATCTGCCCCAATTGCCAATTGCTCCAATAAAACTACTGCAAGTTTTGAAATTAGTTGGGGGGCCGTTACCAATTCATTAGGTTATAAAATAAGTTTGGATAGCGGCAAAACATGGAAAACACCGAGTTCAGGAAACAAAGGTTTATTGCATAAAGTTTTAGGATTTCCACCGAACACCGATATCGAGGTACAGATTAAAGCCCTGGATATTTTCCCATGCAACGAAAGTGAAATCACCAAGGTGGTTTGTGGTTCGATTCCATGCAGTCCGATTAGTTACAATATTATTTGGGATAAGGAAGTTTGTAAAGCCAGCGAAATAAAATTTAGAATCAGAAACCTTAATACCAATTTTTATTCGCTAAAGATTGATAATGGCAAACCCTTTAAAGATACTGCTTTCACCATTACAGCCGACTTTAATCGTACCTATAAATTTGAATTGACGGATAGCAGTAATTTAAGTTGCCCTACGATAAAACGCGATGCAGCAGTGAAAGTTTGGGAAATACCTGCTTCAATAATTAGCAGCAATAATCCTCAAAATATTTTTTGTGAAGGCAGCCCATGTTGGTTTAATGTAGTATCAATAGGAATGCAGGAATACAATTTCTATTTAAATAATGTTTCAAAACAAAAAAACAATTCACCTAGTTGGAACTATCCAAACCCAAAAAACTTAGATTCAGTTTGGGTAACTATTACTAATGGAGCCTGCGTTTCTACTTCAGGTAAAATTAAATTGGGGGTAAAGCCATTACCTAAGGCCACATTTACCCATAAATTTTCAGGCAAAACAGCCACCTTTTCTCCAAACGAAACAGGAACTGCCAAATTTAAATGGAATTTTGGTGATGGAAGTTTTGACACCACTTCAAAAAACCCAAGCCATACCTATGCTACCGGCTTAACCTCCGCTTTAGTAAAACTTTTGGTTATTGATGAATTTGGTTGCATTTCCGTTGATTCTGTAGAGGTATTAATCCCCCTTTCAATTAATTATACTTTAAATGATTTTGGAATTAAAGTCTATCCACAACCAGCCAAAAACAGTTTTAAAATAGATATTCCGGCCGAATTAATAAACGCTCAAATTAGTTTGATGGATGCCACCGGAAGAGTCGTAACCAAAACCTTAGCCGATAAAAAAGTAACCGAAATTATAACTACAGAACTGCCAATCGGCTTGTATATGCTAATGGTAACTAAAAATGAAAATCAATTTAACGGCAAAGTAATTATTAGCCGGTAGATTCTATAAATTTATCCCTTAAAAAAACATAGATAAATATCGCTATTATCTTACATTTTAAAACTTATTCAGGTATTTCATAAAACTTTTAGCAATATTTGATAGAAATAATATTGACCAAACTATTTAATAATAATCCGCACAGGTCCATCTTCTTTTCTCAAGGCCTTGTGATGAGACATCAGTTGGAAAGAATGGGAAAGAAAAAAAACCATCTCGTTAAAAAACAAGATGGTTTTTTTTCATATAATAACTTAGAAATTATTCTTCTGTAGTCTTTACTTTTTTAGCTTTTAAATTCTTGAATTTCAAAACCCCTTCTTTTTTATCTAGGTCTACTTCTAGGGTATCGCCATTGGCAATGTTCGATTTTAGAATTTCTTCAGCAATCGGGTCCTCTAAATACCTCTGAATTGCTCGGGATAATGGTCTTGCCCCTAATTCTCTGTCATATCCTTTATCAACCAAGAAATCTTTGGCCGGCTGTTTCAGAGATATTTTAAAGCCAACTCCTTCAATTCGTTTCACCAATTTTTCAATTCCTAAATCCAGTATTTTTTCGATACTTGCTTTTTCCAATTGGTTAAATACAATCACATCATCAATACGGTTTAAAAACTCAGGTGAGAAAAAACGTTTCAAGGCGTTTTCAACCACACTTTTGGTATGGGTTTCATTGGATACTGATTTGGCAGCTGTACCAAATCCAACTCCGGCTCCAAAGTCTTTTAACTGGCGTGAACCAATATTAGACGTCATAATGATGATGGTATTTCTAAAATCTATTTTACGACCTAAACTATCGGTAATATAACCTTCATCCAAAACCTGCAAAAGAATATTAAACACATCCGGATGCGCTTTTTCAATTTCATCAAATAAAATAACACTGTATGGTTTGCGTCGTACTTTTTCGGTAAGCATTCCTCCTTCTTCATAGCCTACATATCCTGGAGGGGCTCCTACCAAACGGCTCACAGCAAATTTTTCCATAAATTCACTCATATCTATTCGTATAAGTGAATCGGCTGAATCAAATAGATAACGGGCCAAAGATTTAGCCAATTCAGTTTTACCAACTCCTGTAGGACCTAAAAATATAAATGAACCAATTGGACGGTTTGGATCTTTTAGTCCGGCACGGGTACGTTGTATGGCTTTTGATAATTTGATTACCGCCTGATCTTGGCCAATTACTTGCTTTTGAATATCCTCGGCCATGCTGAGCAATTTTGTGCCTTCATTTTGGGCAATTCGTTTGGTTGGCACACCGGTCATCATGGCGATTACTTCGGCTATACTATCTTCACTTACAATATATCGTTGAGATTTTGTTTCCTCCTCCCAACGGGCCTTAGCAATATCTAATTGCTCCAATAATGATTTTTCCTTATCACGCAATCGGGCGGCTTCTTCGTAGCGTTGGCTTTTAACTACACGATTTTTCTCCTCTTTTATCTCCTCAATTTTCTTTTCAAGTTCTATTATATCACTTGGTACCACAATATTGCTCAAATGAACTCTTGCTCCGGCTTCGTCCATTACGTCAATGGCTTTATCAGGCAAATGGCGGTCGCTTATAAAACGAACGCTCAATTTAACCGCTGCATCCAACGCTTTATCAGTATAGGTTACCGAATGATGTTCTTCATATTTATCCTTGATATTTTGAAGTATCTGATAGGTTTCATCTGGTGAAGCAGGCTCAACCAATACAGATTGAAAACGACGTTCCAAGGCTCCGTCTTTTTCAATATACTGACGATATTCATCTAAAGTAGTGGCACCAATACATTGAATTTCGCCACGGGCCAAAGCCGGTTTAAACATATTGGACGCATCTAATGAACCTGAAGCTCCCCCCGCTCCTACAATAGTATGTATTTCATCAATAAATAAAATTACGTCACGTGATTTTTCCAACTCATTCATCACTGCTTTCATCCGTTCTTCAAACTGACCACGGTATTTTGTGCCAGCTACCAACGAGGCCAAATCAAGTGTTACAACTCTTTTATCGAATAATATTCTTGAAACTTTGCGTTGTATAATTCGTAAAGCTAATCCTTCGGCAATGGCAGTTTTACCTACGCCTGGCTCTCCTATTAAAACTGGATTATTCTTTTTTCTACGCGATAAAATCTGAGAAACTCGCTCTATTTCTTTTTCACGACCGATTATGGGGTCTAACTTTCCTTCCTCGGCTAATTTGGTAAGATCTCTTCCAAAATTATCAAGAACAGGTGTTTTACTCTTTGGATTATTTTTCTTTGGGTCGTTTGTTCTTCTTTCACCAAACATATCATCCGGTGCATCTGAAGGAAACTCATCGCGCATTTCTGGTATATCGCTATCCGCTGGTGGCAATTCTGTCAGGTTTTCTTCGATTGCATGTTTGAATATGTCATAGTTAACCCCAAATTGAGTTAAAATTTGAGAAGCAATATTATCTTCATCTCTTAATATCGACAACAATAAATGTTCAGTTCCTATAATATCTGACTTAAATATTTTAGCTTCTAAGTAGGTCACTTTCAGCGCCTTTTCAGCTTGTTTGGTTAAGGGAATATTACCTAAATTAGTTGGCCGTGTGGCGGTATCCCTAATATTATCTTCTACACTTTTTTTAAGCCTTAAAAAATCAATACCTAAGGCCCTTAGATGAATCAGTGCCTTGCCTTCTCCCAATCTTAAGATACCTAACAATATATGTTCAGTTCCTATATACCCGTGCCCCAACCTTATAGCCTCCTCGCGACTATACTGGATTACTTCTTTTACATTCGGCGAAAATTTTGCTTCCATTCTCCTCTTTAATTTTATGTTTCAATTAGTGTAACAAATATACTGCCATTTTAATTCGTTTTAGATCGAATAAAAGCAATTTTTCAATTGCGATTGTTTTAATAGACAAGTAAAAAATAAATCCAATAAACTAGAACTGACTTTGCTTTTTATCAAACAAACCACCGGCGGCTTTGTTTTTCTTTTTTGGTTTAAATAAAGCGCCCCTTTCAGGTGTATCATCTCCATAGGCAGGACAAGATTTTGCTCGGCAGCCAATTTCAACAGCAGAAATAAAAAACAAACAAAGTGTGTATAATAGAAGCTTTCTAAATCTCATATTAATTATTTCTTTTTCAATTCAGATTCCACAACATGTTCCACCTGACTATCTATGTAGTCCGTGGCTTGTCGCGACAAACTCCAACCCAAAGGGATGATATCATTTTCAAAACGAGGCAATGCAAAATTCAAAATTTTATCATCTTTCTTTAAAGATATATTTTTTATCATATTAAAATTATACCCACCGCCTTTATACCAAACATTTATGTATGCTTCAATTGGCGCCATTAATTCATACATCCCTCCCAGCGGTTCTGACTCACTAAAATCTTTGGTATTTCGTATAAAAATGAAAGTAACTCTAATTGGAATTTGCTTCAAATCAGAAATGGCACGCAAGCGAGTATACACTTCTAATAATGTTGAAATTCCAAGATTTTCATAATAACCCCCATCCCCTACATTCCCCCATTTTTTATTATCTTTATCAACGATAAGTCCGGCCGGTGTTACATAAGGAAATCTTGCACTCAATAATACAGCAGTGCTAAGAGGAATATCTTTATTAATTATATCTAACAAATCTGTAGTTTCATAAAACTGGTTTTCACCAAATTTTACTGGGCTAATTAATACTCTCTTTCCAGTTTCAATTTGTGTAGCATTAAAAAAGAGCAATGGACCTTGATCATCTCTACCCGTAAATTTATTTTCGAGATATCCTTTTTTTAATAGTGAGGGTTGATCCAAACAAGTCCCTTCCCAGCTGCCTTCCCATGTTTTCTCGAGAATGGCTGCCCTATCAAATTTGGCTATAGGAAAAGGCAAAAATCGTTGAAGGGCATCCGGAAACATGGCATATCCCATAATTGGCGAAAGAAAATCTTTCTTTAAAAAATCACGTCCAATATTTCTGGCCTGAACAGGATTTGAACTGCATTGGCCAGCCAAATTATAACACACGGTCCCCAATGTACCGCCAGATACAGAACTATATGCCAAAATGTGGTTATTAAAATCAGCTACTTTTAAATTCAATTCACTTAACACCTCATTTGACCAATAAGCTGACCGTATTCCTCCTCCTTCACAGGCTACAAGACACACTTTTACCGTATCTTCTAATTCATTTTTTTTCTGTAACCAATGATTAATATATGTATCAATATACATTCTTTTATCAGGTTTTTCTTTGTTTAGATTTCTTATTTCATGATTATTATTAAAAAAACTAAATAGAAAAAAGCACAAGAAAAAAAGAAAAACAAATGGTGTTTTATATCGATGCTCGAAGAGTGCAAGTAAAGTGAAAAACATCATCCAACTGCTAAGGGCTAAAATAACAATCCCGCACACTCCGATAAATCTTGAAAAACGAATAGGAAAGGCCAATACTAAAGCGAATGTAAGTGCTAAAATTAAAAACCTTTGAATAATCCACCACCGTTGTTTATAAATTATAAAAGCAACGGGGTACCCATCATTTTTTACAGGAATGTAGTCGAGTAAAAAGCGAAAAGGAAAGTTTTTGGCCATTAAAAATACCATTATTTTTCGGCGATAGATCAAAAAAACATATAGCCATATAGCCATTGTTAGGTATAATAAAATTAAAGAAACAAAGCCATCATTTGCTTTAAAGGTAGCATAGGAAATAATTAAAAACGGTAATGAAGAAAAAATCCTAGGAATTATAACAATGGTTCGAGTGGCATAGGGTTTATAAAACTCAGAAAAATGAAATGATTTAAAGTGCGTAATGATACGAGCGGAACGAAAATTTTGCCATCCCCAATAAATCATTAAAATGCAAAGCATAAATGTGTGCCTTGAATTAAAAACATTTCCATTGCTTTGAAACCCAAGCGACCTAATTACATCTTGCCCTTGCTGGAGTTCGGCAAACATTAAATATCCAATAAAATTGAATAATAACACAACCCAACACGTCTTTATTATCTGGTAATTATTGAAAAATGTACTTCTTAACCTCATGTAATATATCAACCGATTTTTGTAATGTTTGATATCATCAATCATTACAATTTTGCAGCTAAAATAGACCTTATTTGATTACCAAAAAATAACTTAAAAAAAGAGTGTACTATTTTATGGAACACCTTTTAAGGTTAAATCCATGAATTTGATATTATTTATCAGAACCTACAATAACTGGAAGTTTTCCATCGCTGATAATAACTTTAGCATTAGGAGATTTTACCAATTCTTTTAATACTTGAATTTGGTAATACTGCAAAAGTGGTGTAGTTAAAGAAGAATCTATTATAGCTTGAGATTTCTTGATACCTTCGGCTTCAATACTTAATCTTTCGGCTTCTTTCTTTGCCTTTTGAATCACAAATTCCATTTGCAAAGCTGATTGCTCAGCATTTACTTTATCCTGAATAGCCTGCGACATGGCGGGTGGAAGTATGATATCTTTTAATAAAACAGCGTCCACAATAAACCCTTTGGCAGCAATGTGATCAGACAATTCTTTGGCAATCACCTTTTCCACTTTTTCACGTTCAATAGCATATAATTCTTTTGCATAATAACGCGAACTCACTTCCCTGGCAGTTGCCAAAAAATTACTCTTTACTATAATTTCCTCATAATTTGTACCAAAATTAATATAAACACTCGACGCACTTTTAGGATCAACATGATAAAGTAGAGTAATTTCTGTATTCACGCTCAACCCTTCTTTTGTTGGCAAAGGAAGTGTTTCAAAAATTTCCACGGTTCTTATATTTATTTTCAATATTCTAGTAACAAAAGGATTATAAAGATGGGGGCCGGGAACTAAATGTTCTAGTTTCAATTTCCCCAATTTCTGCTTAAACGCGATTGAACCTGGGCGAATTACGGAACAACCCGTAGCTAAAATTAAAAACACTAAAAAAGTTGCAACGGATATTAACTTCTGAATTTTCATTTTTTGAATACTATTTAATGGTAACGAAGTTAGAATGGTTTGAAAATTACTTTTTAGTTTTTAGACTAAATGCAAAAAAAGTTTGTCTTAATATCTTTTAAGGCAATTTTGAATAAAATTATGCTTTCAACCATTTAAAAAAAGGCTTTTACCCTCTCATTTTTTGGCGTTTCACCAAAAAGGGCATTAGAATTTGATCAATAGGCAATGCCACATCGGCTGGGGTAAAATCAATTTTGTATTGACGGCATCTATTGGTTAATTCTGTGATAAAAGCAGCGGTTTCCCTTTCGTAATGCTCCTTTACTTCTGATGGAAAAAGCTTCAATTTTTCGCCGGATTCTATATCTTCAAAAATATAGGGACGGTTATCAAAGTTAAATTCTATCTCCAAAGATTTGTCTAAGGTATGAAACAAAACCACCTCATGTTTATTAAATTTAAGATGTTGCAATGCCGAAAATAAATCTTCCTGCGAACCGTATGATTCCATCATATCACTAAAAATAATTACCAAACTGCGTTTGTGCAGCTGTTCAGCTATTTGGTGCAATACAGGAATAATATTACTTGTTTTTTTTACCGAAGGGGTTTGCAATTGCTTTTCTAAATTGGCAATTAACATGCGGTGATGACTATCGGTTGATTTCATTTCGGTACTAAAATCAACGGCATCTGAAAAAAATTTTAACCCAACGGCATCGCGCTGTTTTTTTAACAAATTCATGATGGAGGCTGCCGCTAAGGATGCAAACTTAATTTTGTTCCATCCCTTTTCGGGATAATACATTGAGGAAGATGTATCAATTACCAACTGGCATCTAAGGTTGGTTTCTTCCTCATAGCGCTTGGTAAACAATTTATCACTTCGTGCAAAAAGTTTCCAATCTATATTTTTTACCGATTCACCGGCATTGTAAATTCTATGCTCGGCAAATTCAACTGAAAACCCGTGAAACGGGCTTTTGTGAAGACCTGTTATAAATCCCTCAACCACTTGCTTGGCAAGCAGTTCAAGATTTCCAGGTTTTAGAAGGTCTTCGTTGTTTATCATTTTTTTAGATGTGAGTACAGAGATTATGAGTACAGAGGAATTAATTTAGAGTATTATTTCTCTGTACTCTGCACTCATAATCTCAAATCTACCTAAGCCATTTGCGCATCAAGCTTTTTAGCCAATGCTGATTTTGGAACTACTCCTACTTGCTTATCTACAAGTTCACCATTTTTAAATATTAAAAGTGTTGGAATACTTCTAACACCATATTTTGCTGATACTTCAGGATTTTCGTCAACATTAAGTTTACCAATTACCGCTTTACCATCATATTCGGTATGAAGTTCTTCAATAATTGGGGTTAACATACGGCATGGTCCGCACCATTCTGCCCATAAATCTACCAATACCGGTTTGTCTGATTTCAATACCTCTGCATCAAAATTACTGTCTGTGAATTGTTTTGCCATTTTTATTGTTTGTTTTATATTAGTTCAAAAATAGAGTGTTTTGTATTTAATGATTTCAAAGGTTATACCAAAATTATTAACGTGCCATAAAGACATTTGTTTGTTACTTCATTGTTTATTTTTTTGATACAAGCATTAACTTTTTAAAACTGATTGAAATCATAAATAACGGTTTACATATTTGCATTAATTTTGCCCGACATTAAAACGGCTTGATAAGATTTTTTTCATACATTCTGCTTTTTACATTTGCATTTCAAGTTTCAGGGAAGTTAATTATTTGTATCAATTACGAATTAAACAAAGGGTATATAGCAAAAAATCTTTGTGAAAACCGAAGCAAACCAAAGATGCATTGTGATGGTAAATGTCAGCTAAAAAAACAACTTGAGAAAGAAGACAAGCAAGAGGATTCATCAAAATTTGGTTTAAAAGAAAAAAGTGAATGGCAAATTAATTCATTTTCAAAAGAACGAAACCTTTCAAATAATTATGTTACAGGAACTATCAATTATGTTCCACACAAGGTTCAAAAAATCAAGTTGATTTCTGCATCAATCTTTCATCCTCCAACCTGCTAATTTAAAATTTCTGTTTCCATTTAGCATTTGAAATAATCATTTGCTTTATAAGCTTTATTAAAATTTTAAATTACTCACAACACATTATTCAAAAAAAATATGAAAAAATTATTTAAACCACTTTTAATAGTGGCAATAACCCTATTTGCACTAGGTTGCAAAGATGAAGATAAAACAGAGCCTAAACCAACCGCCTCTAATTTAATTAAAATAGGTGAAACCTATATTTCAGGTGCTAATGCCAAAGCTACAGTTTATGCCGAAAAAGCATTAGAAACCGGCTACAATGAACTTTTTGTAGCCTTAACAGACTCAACAGATGGCAGCCCATTAACAAAAGGGCATTTACATATAAATCCTATGATGGACATGGGTATGATGAAACATAGTACCCCAATTGAAAATACAGGGGATTCTACACCGTCAAATGGATATTATAAAGTTCCGGTAGTGTTTATTATGGCAGGAAACTCTAGCCAATGGTCATTAGGACTTTCTTTTCACAACCATAAAAATGATATGGAAGGTGAAGGAAACCTTGGGGTAGAAGTAATTAACAGCTCTCCAACAAAAATCACAAACACCACAATTGCTCTTGATAGCAATGCTAAGGTTTTTATAAGTTTAATTACCCCTAAAAAACCTGTAGTTGGGATGAATGATTTTGAAATTGTGCTTCATAAAAAAGTTTCCATGATGGATTTTCCGGCTATTGAAAATTATACGATAGAAATTGTTCCTGAAATGCCAAGCATGGGGCATGGTTCGCCCAACAATGTGAATCCTATCCATTTGGCAAATGGCCATTATGTTGGAAAAGTAAATTTTACAATGACAGGATTATGGAAGATAAAATTAAAACTTTACAAAAACGGAACTCTTATAAGTGATGATCAATTCTTTGAAATAACTCTGCACTAGTGTTACGTTTAAAAATATTCATATTATTTATTGGTTTATTTTCATTAACGAGTCTCCGGGGGCAAATATCCGGAGACTCAATTTTGAAAACATACAACCTAAATGAAGTGTGTGTTTGTGATAAAACTACTGAAAACACGCAAACCTTTAATTTTTACAGGAGCAATAAATTAGCAAGTATTGATGAAATTCTCGCTCGAATGCAAGGTGTAAATTTAATTAAACGAGGGGCCTACGGTTTGGAACCTACCCTTAGAAATTTCAGTTCCGGGCAAACCAATTTAACCATTGACGGAATGAGGATGTACGGAGCTTGTACCGACAAAATGGATCCTGTTTCCATATATATTGAACCTCTAAATTTAAAAGCAATACAGGTAACCCATGGTGCAGCTGGAGCCATTGAAGGCAGCACTATTGGTGGGCAAATCGGTCTAAAACTTAATGAACCTTTATTTAATTGCCATTCTTCCATTAGCGGTCAATTTTCTCAGTCATTTTCGTCTGTCAATAAGGGTTCAAACAGTTCGGCTATTATTCAGCAATCCTTTAAGAAATTGGCTTACCGGATAAGCGGAACATTTCGCACCGCTAGTGATTACAGGGCTGGGTCCAAAGTCATCATCCCATACTCTGGTTTTCAAAAGATAAATACCTCCGCATCGGCCATTTACAAAATTGACTCGGTTCAGCAGCTAAAATTTGACTACCTAGGCGATTGGGGAAAAAATATTGGTTACCCTGCATTGCCCATGGATGTGGGAAAAGCTACCGCTAATATAATTTCACTAACCCACCGAACTGTTCTTAACCCCAAAAAACTATTTACCGAAAATGAATTTAAAGTGTACATGAATAATGTGGTACATTATATGGACGATACGCATCGAAAGGATGTACCCATGCACATGGATATGCCAGGTTGGAGCCGAACCATTGGGTTTTACAATAATTTATCAGGTAAAAAGAATTTAAAACTAAGATTGGATTACCACCATGCGAATACCAGGGCCGATATGACCATGTACCCTGCTGGTGAACCGATAATGTATATGCAAACTTTGCCCGAAAACAATCTAAATGATATTGGATTGGCCGGCAGTCGCATGTTTAGTTTTTATAAAAACCAAGAACTTAACATTAATGGAAGGCTTGATTATTTTGCACAATCTACAGCTAAGGGTTTTGGTGCCAAACAATGGGAAGCCTTTAATACAGATGTAACCAAGGTTCAAAATAAATTTTTAAAAAACCTTAACATAGCATACTTAATTAAAATTATAAAAAACTCGCAAATTCAGGTAAATATTGGATATGGCGAAAGAATTCCAACCTCCAACGAACGCTATGGTTATTATCTTTTTAATCGTCAGGACCAATTTGATTATGTCGGAAATCTTAATCTTAAACCAGAAAATTCATACCAAACGGAGTTAATCCTAAAGCAAACCTTTAAAAAAATTGAATACACAGCCACTATTTTCTATAGCCATATTAATAATTACATTTATTCGTATCAAATGATGGGGCTAAGTCCCATGACAATTGGTGCCTTTGGTTTAAAAACCTATAAAAATATTGACTTTGCTATTAGCAAAGGTTTTGAAGGAAGCCTGAAAATAGAACCATTTTCTAATCTAAATTACTTGGGTACTATTAAATATATTTATGCCAAAACTAACAAAGGCATGCCTTTACCCTTAATTGCACCTTTAAAAATTCAACAGGCCATTCGCTATCAAATCAAACAATTTCAATTTCAACTTGAACACGATTTTGCTGCCAAACAATCCAGAGTAAACCAGGATTATGGCGACCGTGTTACCCCTCATTTTAATTTATTTAACGCGCGGGCTTCTAAAAAATTTGATATCGGAAAGGCTAAATTACAGGCACTGGTTTCATGCGAAAATATATGGGACAAAACCTACCGCGAACATTTGGATATAGGCAATATTCCTCGTTTTGGACGCAACTTTACTATTAATCTTAATTATTTATTTTAGTGCTTTTTTAGTTTTTGTGGCAATTTCAGCTGCTATAATATGATTACTAGGAGGAATATTTATGATAAATGGGCTAAAACAAAAGCTGTAGTTATTGGATTTAATGCCACCATAACCTATCAGGATACCGAAAAAGGAAATTGGTTTCAACGCTTGTTTAAATAATGAACTTAATCTTCAATGGTAAACTCCGGATTAAAACTTCCTACTCCCAATGGATTTTGTTTTCCAATACCTACACTCCATCTGTCCACTTGCTGAAATTGATTTTTTAAAGCTTTATAAATATTCATAGCCACAGTTTCTATAAGGTCTTCCCGCTGGTTAAAGGCATTTTTTAAAACCTTATATAAAATTTCATAATCCACCGAATTTTTAAGCGTTGGATTTTCGGTTTCAAAATCTACTTTTAACACCGCCTTAATATTAATGACATAATGAGTTCCTATATTGGCTTCTCCCTTATGCAATCCGTGATAGCCGTATAACTTAATATTATTGATTACGAGTGTGCCCGTCATTTAATTTTGTTTATTACCTTGCAAATTAAAACTTTATTTTTGCCATCTCAACGTATGACACAAGCTGAATTACTCGAATTAAAAGAAAAACAAGCCGGCAGAGACCATTATCAGCAACCTGATTTTTATGCCATCGACGATTTATTAACCGAAGAACACAAACTTATTCGCGACACCGTGAGAGATTGGGTGAAACGTGAAATTTCACCGGTAATAGATGAATGCTGCCAACACGCCATTTTTCCCGATTACATAAAACGCGGATTGGGTGATATTGGTTGTTATGCTCCACAATTGCCTGCCGAATATGGCTGCGGCGGATTGGATTATATTTCTTATGGCTTGGCTATGCAGGAATTGGAACGTGGCGACAGTGGAGTTCGTTCCACAGCTTCAGTACAGGGATCATTGGTTATGTATCCGATTTATAAATTTGGAAGCGAAGAGCAACGCCGTAAATATTTACCAAAACTGGCTACCGGCGAATGGATGGGCTGTTTTGGATTAACCGAGCCAAACCATGGCAGTGACCCAAGCAGCATGACTTCAAAAATTGAAGATAAAGGCGACTATTATTTATTAAATGGTGCTAAAATGTGGATTTCAAACTCTCCGTTTGCAGATGTGGCAGTAGTTTGGGCCAAAAACGAAGAAGGAATTGTTCACGGAATGATTTTGGAACGGGGAATGGAAGGTTTATCAACTCCTGAAACCCATAAAAAATGGAGCCTCAGGGCTTCGGCTACCGGCGAGTTGGTTTTTGACAATGTAAAAGTTCCTAAAGAAAATATTTTACCCAATGTTAGAGGTTTGAAAGGGCCTTTAACTTGCCTTAACTCTGCCAGATACGGCATTAGCTGGGGAGCTGTTGGTGCAGCCATGGATTGCTATGACACAGCGGTTCGTTATTGCAAAGAACGCAAACAGTTTGGCCGCCCGATTGGAGGATTTCAATTGCAACAAAAAAAATTGGCCGAAATGCTGACCGAAATAACCAAAGCACAATTGCTTTGTTGGAGATTGGGAAACCTTATGGACCAAGGAAAAGCAACTCCTGCTCAAATTAGTTTGGCCAAACGAAATAATGTAGATATGGCATTAACAGTTGCCAGAACGGCTCGCCAGATGCTTGGTGGCATGGGAATCACTGGTGATTACCCGATAATGCGTCACAGCATGAATTTGGAATCAGTTGTAACTTACGAAGGCACTCATGATATCCATTTATTAATTTTAGGAATGGAGATAACCGGAGAAAACGCTTTTACTTAATTGAAAACGATTCGCTTCATATTCTTATTTATTGTATTAGGCAATAAGGTATTATCTTTTGGCGTGGCTTCTTTTGAACCTACCAATGTTGAAATAAGCTTAAAGAAAACATCTCAAGCGGATTCGGTAGGTTATAATTTACCTTCAGAATTTGCAAAGCTTTTGTATCCTAAAATTATGGATGGAACCATTAATTTGTGGGATGGCCCTTTAAAAGAAATACGGATTACCGCGGATGCTTTAAAAGAAATAGAGATTTCAAGTCATACTAGTTTTTCGTCAGGTGATAATTTGTTAATGCATGAAATTTGGACTTTAGCAAAAAGAAATCTTGACACCAAAACTATTGGCTTTACGTTTCTAACAAGTAACGAATTTGGTAAAGTTGTATATGGGTATTTAGATTATAAAGATATTATGGTTTTGCTGGATAATAATTTTATTCCTGCTAATGCCAATGGTTTTTTTAATACCACCTTTAGGGAAACGATTCAAAATAAAGAATTCAATTTTTTAATAACTCAGTTTGGTTCAGATGATTTTAAAGCTGACCCAAGTAAAGCCTTTGAAATACAAAACCAGCTATTCAATAATCCTACTATAAAGATTTATACACCATCAAAAGATGCTGTAAGGTATAAAACGCTAACCTATGAAGTTTTAAAAAATGGTACCGAAAATAATGACTCGTTGTTCTTCGCATTAAGTTCCTATTTTAGAAATAATCTTGAACAGTTTTTTAACTTAGGTGGCGACCAAAGTGTTTCATTTATAAATAAAGAACCTGAAATAAATATCACAAAATTAAAAGTGAACGAACTTTATAAAACCCTTAAGGGACAAGTAACTTCAGAAATAACTTCGATACAATTTTATGTTAATGGAAAATATTTACCGCCTAATGATTTGGCAACTTTAAGGAAAACTGAGGTTAATATTAAATCCCAACCTTTGGAAAATTTTATTCATGATAAAAATTATGATTTAAATATAACTTCAATCAATGCAGAAGAAATAAATAATAAAAATAGTTTAGCAATTATTAAAAAATTAAATGAAGGGAGCTGGAAACAGTTAGTAAAACATTAGCCTTTATTCCAACGAAGGAATAGTATTTGAGATGATTCGTTCCTCTGCATCACAATAACAATTTAAAAATAAAACATTACAAAATAAGAATGACTCAAATAAAATTTGGAACTGACGGATGGAGGGCAATAATAGCCCGCGATTATACCGAAACCAACGTGATGCGGGTAGCCGAAGCTACCGCTAAATGGATTAATGAAAAATCTGGAGCTAACCCAAAATCAGTAATTGGATACGACTGCCGCTTTGGTGGCGAAATGTTTATGCAAGCCACGGCTCGTGTTTTTGCAGCGCATGGAATCACTTGTGTAGTGGCTCATAATTTTATAAGCACACCAATGGTTTCATTGGCTACTTTAAAATTAAAAGCAGCAGCAGGAATTGTTATTACCGCAAGTCACAACCCGCCATCCTATAATGGGTTTAAAATTAAAGATTCCTTTGGCGGACCAGCGGTTCCTGCTGAAATAGCTAAAGTAGAAGCGTTGATTCCTGAAACTATTACCACCAGTTACGAATCTTTCGAAAGTTATGTTTCCAATGGTTTAATAATTTATGAAGACCTTGAAGGAATGTATCTGGAAACCATAAAAAAAGGTATTGATTTTAACTTAATAAATAAAGCAAACAAAGAACTGGCTTACGATGCCATGTATGGTGCCGGCCAAAGTGCCATGCGAAATTTATTGCCTGAAACCACCTTTTTGCACTGCGAATACAATCCTTGGTTTGACGGACAAGCCCCTGAACCAATTCACAAAAACCTTTCTGAATTATCAGAACTTATAAGTATAGCTGAAGACATAGATTTAGGAATAGCTACGGATGGCGATGCCGATAGAATTGGTTTGTATAATTCCACCGGAAAATTTATCGATTCGCATCATATCATACTTTTATTGATTCAATATTTACATAAATACAAAGGTTTGAGTGGCAAAGTGGTTAACAGTTTTAGCTGTACCGGAAAAATTAAAAACCTTTGCAAACATTATGGTTTGGAGCAGGAAGTTACCAAAATTGGGTTTAAATATATTTGCGATACCATCATTACCGAGGATGTTTTAATTGGAGGTGAAGAATCGGGGGGAATTGCTATAAAAGGCCATATTCCTGAACGTGACGGGCTTTGGATTGGTTTAACAATTCTTGAATTTATGGCAGCAACCGGAAAAAGTTTGGATGAACTAATTGAAGAAGTTTATAAAATCACCGGTTCATTTGCAGTAGAACGTTATGATTTGCATATTGATGAAGCTACTAAACAAAAGGTAATTGCTAATTGTAAAAGTAAAGCCTTTACCTCATTTGGAAATTTTGTGATTGAATCGGAAGAAGACATGGATGGTTATAAATACCATCTAGGAAACGACCAATGGGTGATGATTCGCCCTTCAGGAACTGAGCCGGTATTGAGAGTTTATGCCGAGTCAGCTACTTCTGAAAAAGCTTTTGAAATATTGGAAGCCACCAAAAAGGTTATTTTAAGTTAAAAGGGTTATGACAACTGCGTCCATCCTAAATTACAAACTTTATGGTTGGTTGCGATTTTTTGTAGTTTCAATTCCTTTGTTTTTCTCACATGTTTCTTTTTCTCAATCCAATAGTTCAAAGAAGCCTTCTAATCGGAAAACTATTGTAACTGCATCTTTGGGCGGAGCTTATTTAGCAAGTATGCAAGGACTTTATTTACTTTGGTATGCTGACTATAATCGTTCCAAATTTCATTTTTTTAATGACAATAAAGAATGGCTTCACATGGATAAAGCCGGCCATGCTTATAGTGCTTATAATGCCGGAAAATATAGTATTGATATGCTAAAATGGGCTGGATATACGAATAGACAAGCTGCCATAGCAGGGCCATTATATGGTTATTTATACCAATCCACTATTGAAGTTTTTGACGGCTTTTCAGCAGGTTGGGGGTTTTCAAAAGGTGATATACTGGCCAATACTATTGGAACAGGTTTGGTTATGGGGCAAGCTTTGGCCTGGAACGAACAACGAATTTCTGTAAAATTATCTTTTTTGCCCACCTCCTTTTCTAAAGCGCGAACGGATGTTTTGGGAAGAAATTTAGTTGAAAATTTATTTAAGGATTACAACGGCCAAACGTATTGGTTGTGTGTAAATCCAAAATCATTTGCCCCTAAAAGCAATTGGCCGAGTTGGTTAGATATTTCATTAGGCTACGGAGCTACAGGAATGTATGGTGGTGAAGATAATATTTGGGAAAGTGATGGTACTTGGCTCATTCGCTATGACTATTCCTCAACGCCTCGCCGGATGAAGTTTTATTTAGCACCTGATATAAACCTTGAAAAATTAAAGGTTAAAAAAAAGTGGTTAAAATATTCTCTTAAAATTTTGAATACCTTAAAATTTCCTTTACCGGCGCTCAATTATACTCAAGGGGTTGGATTTAAATTTGAACCATTAAAGTTTTAGATTTCATAGTTAGCCTCGATGAATATGCCAATTTCAACAGATACTAAATCAAAATTGAGAATTTAATTAAATTATTATTCTTCAACTGAAATAATTTAGCAATTAAGACCTACACTTGCAATGTTGTGTATTGTTTAAATAACTGGTTTCACTTGAATCGCCAAAAAAAGTATTCAAAAACAAATACATATAAAATGAAAAAAACAAAAATTTCTATCTCTTTAATGCTTTTGCTGTTCAGCATAAGTAGTTCCGCCATTGAAGTTAAAAAACACAGAGACCAGCTTAGGTTTGGCTATGGGCTTGTGCAGGAATGCAATACTTACACAATCAATTCTGACGGAAGTTTGGTATTGACTGGATCTAGTATCACATGTAGAGAATCAGGTGACTTGCACTGCAGACAGGGAGCTAGTAATGTTGCACCACCCTCAGGTGATTTGGACAATTTCCCTCAACTTACATCTGCAGAGAGAACATCAGGAAATAACATGATATATAACGCTGAAGTGACTATTGAATCTGGTCAAGCAAATGGACTTAACACTCAGACTATTACATTTATATCTACTTCGGAGCAAAGTTATTATAGAACTTTTAGCATTAACTAGAGTACAAATGAAGATGGTAGTGTTGACTCAACTTTTACTATTTCAGACCCTATTAATAATTAAGCGTATGAAAAAAGTAATATTTTTTTTAGGACTTATATTTTCCTTCTCATATAATTCAAATGCTGAATTTTTCTATAACGTTTGTAGAATTGTTCTAGATAATGGAGGTGGCAATTATGCGGCAGCACCAAGAAACGTGGAAGACCATTTTGACCTAAACGGCAAATTGATTGGCCAAGATGTTACAATAAATTGTTATGGGAACGGGAGTTTCACTTGTCCTACAACAATAGAACCTCCAGGTGGCGGAAATTCAGGAGATTTGCCGTCAAATATATTTTTATATTGTGATCAATTATTCGGTAATTTATGCGATGGTGTGGATGATAACTTATTTCCTGCCACTATTAGTGTACTTGGTTCTGATAATATTGTATATTATATCACAGCTACGATAACTGAAATAGAAGGAGGGAAAAAGTATAATCTAATGATTTACTCCAATTAATTATAATAGTAATGTTATCTTTATTTTTTAAAAGCAGAGTTGTTATTAGCTCTGCTTTTTTATTTATACGATTAAACTCATTTTGTCAAAGTCAATTATTCAAATTCGAATCATTAAGGGTTAGCACTGAAATAAATATTAATAAAAGAATTAAATCAGAAGTATTAATTCAAGCAAATGACGATACCTATTCATTACTCTATTATCAAAACAATAATAAACTTTTTTTAAAAAACCTAAATTTACAGAACGATGCCGAAGTAATGAAATCAGAAATATTGTATAGAAAGGATAGGAATTTAAAGGAAAGAAAATTTATTTGCTATGCAATTAATAAGAATAAAATTGCAATAGTAACCTGGGACGGTGTAGCACTATTTACAAAAAGCAAAAAAGATTATCGCAAAAACACATTTATCCCTTTAAAGGTCAGCCCTATACAGATTCTACTTACTGATTCATTTCTTTTTTGTTGTCATTATTACTTTTCACACCCAAAACAAGAAACAAGAATATGTTATATTGACAAATATGACCTAAAAGGAAAGCTAATCAAAACCATAGAATTCCCCGTTCCATACCCTGAGTATACCTCCTATTTACCTTTCAGCCCCTTTTCATTTAGTAATAAAACTATTTTGGTAGCTATTCAAACTCCTTATATTTTTTATGAAGTTAATTTTAATTTACAAATCGTAAATAAGGTTATTCATCCTACTCTAAATTGGATTAATCCACCAGGTTCCTTCAAGAGGACTTTGCATAATGGATTTTTTAATTACAAAATGTTAGACAGCATTGCATACTATAAAATTTCTAGACTAGAAGGTGTTAATTTCATAAATGATTCAAGTCTATTTATTAAGAGAAGGGAGAGAATAATTGATAATATGAATTTCATGAACTACTATTTTGATATTTTTAAAAGGAAAAGTAATGGTAAATGGGAATTTAGTCAGTCAATTAAAGAAGATAATACCCCACTTCAAATGAACCGAAAAACTGACAGTACATTTTGCCTTATTTTTAGTGATAATTGTTATCATTTTTTTAATAAAAATTATTTAATTAAACTTGAACTTTCAGCCCCAATTAATCCAATGGGATTCACTTTAAAAGAATGGATGATTGAAAAAGAAGCCTGGTTAAAGAAAAATGATCCAATACCTGTAATTTCAAAGTACAAAATTAATGAAATTTATTAAATTAATTATTTTGATTATTTTTTTATCCTCTTTCGATAAGAGAGATAAAATGGAAAAATTTATTGTTATCAATGCAATAGGAGATACTGCCATTTTGTTTGAAAATGAAGTAAAAGAAACATTCTATGTTTTTATAATAGAACCATCATGCACTGGATGTAAAGATAATCTTGCGAAATTTTTAAATAAAAAAAAGAATCTGATTATTATTACAAATTATTATACATATATAGAGGATAGAAAAATATCTCAAAAATATTTTTTAGGAGTATTTCCCAATGCAAAACATATCTATTTTTTACCTGCTAAGGATAAACCATTTAATATCCTAAATCTCAACTCAAAGAAAATGCCCTGTATGATTTATTACACACCCAAAACTAAATTATATAGCTTGTTTCATTATGATGATATTTTTGAAGAAACTTATATTAAGAAAAATTTCAATTATCTTTTAAAATAATTACAATAAAATATCTAAGTTAACGCTCATTGCACGACCGCATTGGGCAAACCTATGTCATAAAAAGCCAGTATGAATGGCAAAAAAGAATCTAACCTAAGTTTAAGATTGCTTCTCTATTATTATTTTTAATACCTATTTTCGAATCCTATTTAAGGTCATCCACTGCCATCTTTTTTAGCAGACTGGCCTAAATCACAGTTTAAAATTTCAATTTGAATTCCGAACGTCTTACCCTTTTTGCGCAGGTATTACTTCCTTTGGCTTTGCCCCAAGGCCTTACCTATCGTGTGCCAGAGGAGTTAAACGAATTTGTGACAGAAGGAAAACGAGTGGTGGTACAGGTTGGTAAACGCAAGCTTTATACAGGAATAATTATCTCTGTGAGTGAAGAGGTTCCTCAGGGATATGAAGTGAAATATATTATGTCGGTTTTGGATGATATGCCCATCGTTTCGTCGCAACAACTTGAATTTTGGAAGTGGATTGCCTCCTATTACATGTGTACTCTTGGAGAGGTAATGAAAGCTGCTTTGCCGGCTGCTTTAAAACTGGAAAGTGAGGCCATGCTTACTCTGGCAGATGGATACGATAAAGTTTCGATGCTAGATTCCGATGAAGAAATTATTATAAATTATCTGGAAAAAGCAGGGGAAATATCAATAAGTTCCGCTTCGGCAATTGTAAAAAAACACAACATTTATAAACTGGTAAAATCGCTATATCAAAAAGGAGCTATTTTACTAAAAGAGGATTTAACGGATAATTACAAACCACGACGGATAAAATGCATTCGAATAAATCCGGATATAACTGAAATTGAGTTAAGAGAGATTTTTAACCAGCTTGAAAAGAAGGCCCGAAAACAATTGGATGTTTTGATGGCATTTTACAGCTATCAATCCAAAAAAGGTTTTATTGAAAAATCCTTTTTTATAAAGGAAAATAGCTTTGGCTCCACTCCCTTAAACGCCTTAATTGAAAAAGGAATTTTGGAGGAATACGAAGAGGATAAGCAAAGTCTTCAAAATACCCAAAACGAGGATTTGCCTCAACTTTCACCTGCACAGCAGAAGGCTTTTGAAGAAATAAAAACAAAATGGACCAACCAAGAAATTTGTTTGCTTCACGGGGTTACTTCCTCTGGCAAAACGCATGTTTATTTTCATCTGATAGAAGAAATTTTAAAGGCTGACAAACAAGTTCTTTTCATTGTTCCCGAAATGGCTTTAACAGCCCAATTAGTAGAGCGGTTTAAAAAATACTTTGGCAATTTAATTGAAGTAACCCATTCCGGATTTAGCCAAAATGAACGACTGGAAACTTGGAATAATGTAGCTGTTCAAAAGACAAAAATAATCCTTGGGGTTCGGTCGTCCTTATTTATGCCATTCCAAAATTTGGGATTGGTAATTATAGACGAGGAACATGAAACTACACTGAAACAGCAAGACCCAGCTCCACGGTATCATGCCCGTGAAAGTGCGGTGGTTTTAGCCAAACAATTTGGGGCCAAAGTACTTTTAGGCAGTGCCACACCAGCGGTTGAAAGTTGGTACAATGCCCAAACCGGTAAATATGGTTTGGTGAACCTAATGGAGCGCTTTGGCGGGGTGGCTGCACCTGCAATAGAAGTTGTAAATATTACAGAAGCCCAAAAAGGAAGCCGAATGAAAGGTCCCTATTCATCCGATATGTTGGATGCCTTGGAAATAGTCCTTAAAAATAAAAAACAAGCCATTATTTTTCAAAATCGCAGAGGGTATGTACCTGTTACAGAATGCGGAGTATGCGGCTGGACTCCGAAATGCGTAAACTGTGATGTTTCACTTACCTATTACAATTCGTCCCAAAATTACCGCTGCAATTTTTGTGGTTTTAAAAATGAATTGATTACTAAATGTGGGGCCTGTTCAAGCACCCGATTAAAACTTATTGGCTATGGAACGGAGCGATTGGAAGAAGAATTAAAAATACATTTACCTACAGCTCGTATTGCCCGTTTTGATTCGGAATCAACCCGAAACAGAAAGCAAATGGAAAAGCTAATCAAAGATTTTGAAACCGGTGAACTGGATATTTTAGTAGGAACTCAAATGCTGAGCAAAGGGTTAGATTTTGAAAATCTAGATTTTGTAGGGGTAATAAATGCGGACCATCTCATCAATTTCCCTGACTTTAGGTCCGTAGAACGAAGTTTTCAAATGCTAGTTCAGGTATCGGGTCGTGCAGGCCGCCGAGATAAACCAGGAACAGTAATGGTTCAAACCTATCAGCCGTGGCACAAAGTAATTGAAGCACTCAAAACTTCTGACATTTCAACCCTTTATGACTGGGAGTTGCAAGAACGTTTGAAATACCATTATCCACCGTTTACGCGAATTATAAAATTAACCGTCAAGCACCCAAAAGCCCCAATTGCTGAGCAGGCTGCATTTACCTTATCCGAATGGCTTAAAACATCTTTAGGCGATAATATATTAGGACCCGAGAGTCCTTTTGTGGCAAAAATACGCAACCAATACATTCAACAAATTATTATTAAATACGTCCCATCTAAAGTTTCTTCCCAAAAACTTAAAGACTTGGTAATGAAATTGATTAACCAAATCCGAATTTCAAAAGACTTTAAACAGATATGGGTGACTGTAGATGTGGATGCTTATTTCTAAATCCTCTCCCCGCTCCTATAGCAAAGCACCAAACAATTTAACTTGGCCATCGCATAACCAATTGCTGAGCCCAAAACGCCACCAATAATAACATCGGATGGATAATGAAATCCTATGTAAACCTGTGCAAAAGCTATTAAAAAAGCCCAAGTCAAAAAAGGAATTACAATATTGTACTGTTTTCGGTAACCGATTAATACCATGCTAAAATAAACCGCCAAAGCAAAATGATTGGCAGCATGAGAGGAAACAAAACCCCATCCACTGCCTTTGCCATTGGGTAAATTCAGCCAACTTGCAATCTCAGGATTATTGCATGGGCGCAAACGGTGAAAGTAAGGTTTTATTAATCCTGAACTCAATTGGTCTGCCATTAAAACACTAATTAAGGCAAATAAAACAACCCAAATACTTTTATATCCATATTTTTTAGAAATCAAATAAATAATGAATATATAAAGTGGTACCCATGTGAGTTTGCCTCTTATTACAGGCATTATCAAATCAAATACCGAATTGCTAAGGGTATAATTGATAAAATAAAGGACCTTTAAATCCAAAGCATAAAAAAACTCCAACATGATTAATTCTTAACTACGAGTATCAAGCGTTCTGAGGTTGTCTTATTATAGGGTTCCAAATTATAGCTACCAAACGTTTGTATTAAAGTTAAACCCTCATCGGAGACTATTTGTTTGAATTGGTCCAAATCATAAAGTCTCACCTGCTCGGCATACTTTGAAATATGGCCAGAATCATTCACTGTAATTTCTTTTATAATCCTACCATCTTTTATGTGCTTTATTATTTCAAAATCAATATTGTCAATAGTTTTTTTAAATAAAACATCAAAATTGGTATTGGGTTTAGATGCATTAAAATAATCAAGCACGAACATTCCACCTTTTTTCAAGCTTTTCTTGACATTGCTTATAACCGCTTTATCATCGGCAATCTCATCAAAATATCCAAAGGAAGTAAACAAGTTGAGGATGTAATCAAATTTAAAATTATCAAGAGGTATCCTCATATCATGTTCCAAAAATCGCAAGGATTTAGACTCCAACTGCTTAGCGCATTGAATGCTATTGGCACTTAAATCTAAACCCGTAACATCAAAACCTTTTTGGTTTAAATAGATACTATGACGGCCCTTACCGCAAGCTAAGTCTAAAAATTCTGAATCTTTTGGTGGTGCTAAATAATCAACTAATTCATCAATAAATAGAGAGGCTTCAGAATGATCCCGCTTTTTGTAAAGGATATGATAATAGGCGGTGTCGAACCAATTTTTAAACCACTCGTTTTCGTTAACTGACATTAATGCAAAATTAGTTAATTGTTGCTGGTTATTAAGTTATTTGGTTAATCGTTATTGGTTAATGGGTTATTAAGTTGACTATTAAAAACGTAATTTGTAAGAAACCTTTAAATAAATGCCCTACTTACTAATAACTTAATAACGAATAACCCATTAACTAATTACGTAAAATAAATTAGGTTTGCAACTTGAACACAACCGACCCCCGCCTTTTAGCTTTTGAGCGCCTTTTAGATATTATGGACGACCTTAGGGATAAATGCCCATGGGACCGCAAACAAACGTTTGAAAGCCTTCGCCACCTTACCATTGAAGAAACATACGAATTGAGTGATGCCATCCTCAAAAATGATTTACCCGAAATAAAAAAAGAACTCGGCGACCTGATGCTTCACATGGTTTTTTATGCCAAAATAGGAAGTGAAACCAATTCATTTGACATTACCGATGTGATGAATAGCATTTGTGAAAAATTGATTTCACGCCATCCGCATATTTATGGCGATGTGGTGGTAGAAAATGAAGAAGATGTTAAACAAAATTGGGAACAACTCAAACTGAAAGAAGGAAATAAATCTGTTTTGGGCGGTGTTCCGGCTTCTATGCCTTCCCTTGTAAAAGCAAGCCGGATGCAGGATAAAGCCGCACAGGTTGGTTTTGACTGGCCCGAAATAAATCAGGTGTGGGAGAAGGTAGAAGAGGAAATGCAGGAATTTAAAGAAGCCGAAGGAAAGGATAAAGAAGCTGAGTTTGGCGACCTTTTATTTTCATTGGTAAACTATGCCCGATGGCTTAAAATAAACCCGGATGATGCCTTGGAACGTACTAATATCAAATTTAAAAAACGGTTTGAAGCCATTGAAGAATATGCTAAAAATCAAGGCAAAAAAATGAATGATATGACCTTGGATGAAATGGATGTAATTTGGGAAGAAGCTAAAAAATTAGCCTAATTTGAAAAGGGTTCTCATCATAGCTAACCCAAAAGCGGGAAAGGGAAAACCTTTAAAAAAACTACCTGAGGTACAAAATCACCTTCAAAGCATCGGCTATACTTCAGAAATATATTACACACAAAACACCACAGATTACGCAGGAATTCAAAATGCCATAAATGTTATAAAAAAATTGGATTGCCTTGCTGTTATTGGTGGCGATGGAACATTGAACGATGTTATAAATTCCATTCCTGAGGATTTTAAAACACCCCTAATCGTTTTGCCTTGCGGTTCAGGAAATGATTTTGCCACCTGCCTCTATGGTAAAAAATCAATCCCCGAAATTTTAAACGGGTTGCTGAGAAACGAAACCATTCAAATAAACATTGGGGAATGCAACGGCCAAAAGTTTATAAATGGACTGGGAATCGGGTTTGACGGCTTGGTAGCCAAAAAAGCCAATGCCGGAGCGGCCTGGATTCCTGTTCTTTTAAAATACAATCTCGCCATTTTGCGAGGTCTTTTCACCTATAGAAGTTTTTATACAAATATTGGCCAGTCTCTTATTATTGCTATAGCCAACGGACCTACTTATGGTGGTGGTTTTCGGATAGCTCCGCAAGCTGACCCAACAGATGGGTTGCTCGACCTTTGGCAAATAAAACCCATAGCCGTAACCAAACGCCTGTATTTTTTAAGTCTTATAAAAAAGGGAAGACATGTCAATATTCCCGGGCCATACAGCCACAAAACCCTTAAAGAAATCACCATTCAATGTTATAAAAACCTGCCTGCCCATTTAGATGGGGAGTATTTTGAAGCAGAGCGGTTTGAGGTAAAAATGTTGGAGATGGTGGTTGGGGTTGTGGTTTAGTTTTAAAAAGTAAATTTCAAAAAAAAATTCTCCGAGCATACACCTAATGCAAATTTAAACAACACCATTTCTTATTGAATCAATGTCGCATAGAGACTTCCTGTTTGTAGGACTAAATAAATACGATATCTTTTTGCCCCGTAGGGGCTACCCAATTATCCTATTAAATCGGTAAAAATATATTTTTCCTCAAAATCCACCTTATAATCCTTTAATATTTCAAGATATTCTTCCTTAAATGATTTTTTACTGTGGTGCATTTTTTGATTTTGTACATAAGTACAAACGGCATCAATTTGCGAACGACTATTGCTGAAAGCTCCATAGCCACTTTGCCAATGGAATTTTTCTTTGGTTAATTTTTCCTTATTAATAAATTCCGAACTATCTCCTTTTACCAGTTGCATCATCTCAGAAATAGATTGTTTAGGGTTCAATCCTACAAACATATGCAAATGGTCAACTGCAGAGTTTATAGCCATTAGTTTATGCCCATTGTTTTGAACTATGCCAGTAATATACATGTGAAGTCTTTCTTCCCATACTTCTGAAATTAAGGCCTGTCGGTATTTTACCGCAAATACAAAATGAACATAAAGTTGAGTATACGTATTGGGCATTTTTAATTTATTTTCAAATCTATATAATTATTTTTTAATTGGGTAGCCCCTACGGGGCACAATAATTCTGATTTTTTATTCTACAAACAGGTAGTCGCTATGCGACATTTTAAATTGTTTTTGAATTTAATTTATAGATAAATTTCTTGACTTACATTTTGATTTATTTCGTTGTTCTATTAAACCACCCATATATTTTGCTGAAAACATGTCGCATAGCGACTACCTGTTTTTAGAACCATATTGTTTTAATAGTTTATTGCCCCGCAGGGGCTACCAATTAAATAAGTACATATCAGTTGAACATACCCATACCTATTTGATTTATCGGCCGGTGTCGCATCTAGCTAAATAAAACTTTTAAAGTCAATCTAGTAAACTTCTGGAAAATTGTCACAAGAAGAGTTTTATCTTTAAATAAAGTAATAGAAGAGTATAATCGGTACTTAATTTAATCGGCGGTATTTATTGTGTTTCAATAGCTATTCTCTCAAATGAAACACCTCCCCTTTCATTTAATTCTATCGTTTGACTGGATAAAAACTTTGGCAATTGTCTGACATACTGCTTATATCCGACTGCGGTAAATGAAATGTTGCCCTGTTGTGTCTCAATTATCCAGTCAAATTCAATCTCTCGTTTTGTATAATCAGCATTATTAGGACGTCTAGGGTTTTCATAGAATATATCTACTATTTCGAGTTCACTTCCTGAAGAATCCAAGTCAAATTTTATATCGTAAACATTTTCAAATATCAAAGTGCAAGGAGATACCTGAAATTTGTAGTAATTACCTTTCAATATCCAATCGAATATGTAATCAATATCAAAAAGTAATTCATAATTTTCACCAAAAGAAATAGCATGTATCCTATTATCATGCCAACCCATAGTTTTAAAATCATCTTCAGTCCAAAGACTCTTTTCCAATATGTATTTCTGTTGAAAAGAATTTTTCATTAATTTACTTGAAGTTAGCAGATGTATTATAAAAAAAACTTTTAACTTTTAGTTTTCAACTATTCACTTACATATTCCTCCTATACTGTCCCCCCACTTCAAACAAAGCATCCGTTATCTGTCCTAATGAACAGTATTTACCAGCTTCCATCAGTTCTTCAAAAATATTTTTGTTTTGAATGGCGGCTAACTGCACTTTTTTCAAGCTTTCTACACTTTTATCTTCGTAATGGGCATGAAGATTAGTTAGGGTTTGTATCTGGAATTCCTTCTCTTCCTCTGTAGCACGGATAACTTCCTTGGGCAAAATAGTTGGTGAACCCTTGCTGCTCAAAAACGTATTAACCCCAATTAAAGGATACTCGCCATTGTGTTTTAAGGTTTCGTAATACAGGCTTTCTTCCTGTATTTTCCCACGCTGATACATGGTTTCCATGGCTCCAAGCACCCCGCCTCGTTCTGATATTCGTTCAAATTCCAACAACACTGCTTCCTCTACTAAATCCGTTAATTCTTCAATGATAAACGAGCCTTGTAAAGGATTTTCGTTTTTAGCCAAACCTAACTCCCGGTTAATAATAAGTTGAATGGCCATTGCTCTTCGAACACTTTCTTCCGTTGGTGTAGTAATGGCTTCATCGTAGGCATTGGTATGTAAACTGTTGCAATTATCATAAATGGCATACAATGCCTGAAGCGTCGTTCTGATATCATTAAAGTCTATTTCCTGGGCGTGCAAACTACGGCCACTGGTTTGAATATGGTATTTTAACATTTGGCTACGTTCGTCGGCATGGTATTTTGTTTTCATAGCCTTGGCCCAAATGCGGCGGGCTACACGACCTATTACTGCATATTCAGGGTCAATACCATTACTAAAAAAGAACGACAAGTTAGGCCCAAAATCGTTGATGCTCATTCCTCGACTTAGGTAATATTCAACAAATGTAAATCCGTTGGCCAAAGTAAATGCCAATTGGGAAATAGGGTTGGCTCCGGCCTCGGCTATATGGTAGCCTGAAATGGAAACCGAATAGAAATTTCGAACCTTTTTATCAATAAAATATTCCTGCACATCTCCCATTAAACGAAGGGCAAACTCAGTACTAAAAATACAGGTATTCTGTGCCTGATCTTCTTTTAAAATATCCGCCTGAACGGTTCCTCTTACTTGTGATAAGGTGTAGGTTTTAATTTCTTCGTAAACTTCTTTTGGCAAAACCTGATCGCCGGTAACTCCTAATAAAAGAGTTCCCAAGCCATCATTTCCTTCTGGCAAATCGCCATTATATTGAGGCGGCGTTTGACCTTTCGATTTATAAAGGTCAGCTATTTTTTGTTTCACTTCTTTTTCCAAACCCTGTTTATGAATGTACATTTCGCATTGTTGATCGATGGCAGCATTCATAAAATACGCCAAAAGCATTGGTGCCGGGCCATTGATGGTCATGGAAACCGATGTTTTAGGATTGGCTAAATCAAAACCGCTGTATAATTTTTTGGCATCATCCAGGCAGCAAATGCTTACTCCCGAATTACCAATTTTCCCATAAATATCAGGGCGAAGATCCGGATCGCGGCCATAAAGGGTTACACTGTCAAAGGCAGTTGAAAGTCGCTTGGCTGGCAATCCCATACTTACATAATGAAACCGTTTATTGGTTCGTTCGGGTCCACCTTCACCTGCAAACATGCGAGTAGGGTCTTCTCCTTCGCGCTTAAAAGGATACAAACCACTGGTGTATGGAAATTCTCCTGGTACATTTTCCTGCAATTGCCATTTCAGCAGATCGCCCCAAGCCTCATATTTTGGCAAGGCAATTTTAGGAATCTGCATATGACTAAGGCTTTCGGTATGTGTTAAAATCGTAAGTTCTTTTCCACGAACCTTGAATTTATATTCCGGATTTTTATAAAGTTCTACCTTTTTCGGCCACTCTTCAATGGCCTTTTTATTTTTAAGGTCAAAATCAAGACTCAACGTTTCAAAAGTTTCTTCCAATCCTTTGACCAACCTGTCTTTATCTTCAAGCTTTGATTGCTTTAAAGTTTCAACAGAAGTTTGAAGCGCATACAATTTTTGTGCAATGGCACTTTGCTCAATTACCCATTGATTGTATTTGTGATTGTCTTCCGAAATCTCGGCCAAATAACGGGTACGGCTTGGTGGAATGATAAAAATTTTCTCACTCATTTCGCCCGAAAAAGCAAAGGTTGACTTCTCCGGGAATCCTCCTTTTTCAACCAAAGCATCCATAATGGCCCGGTATAAACTATTCATTCCCGGATCGTTAAATTGTGAAGCAATGGTTCCGAAAACAGGCATAGAATCTACATTTTTATCAAACAACTGGTGGTTGCGTTGAAACTGTTTTCTCACATCACGTAAAGCATCCAATGAACCGCGTTTATCAAATTTATTTAAAGCAATAAGGTCGGCAAAATCCAGCATATCAATTTTTTCTAATTGCGATGCAGCCCCGTATTCCGGTGTCATTACATACAAACTCACTGTGCTGTGGTCGGTTATTTCTGTATCACTTTGTCCGATGCCCGAAGTTTCTAAAATTATTAAATCGTATCCAGCAGCTTTTAAAATTAAAACGGCATCGTCCACGTGTTTGCTTAGTGCCAAATTTGCCTGACGGGTAGCCAAACTTCGCATAAACACCCGTGAATTTTTAATAGAGTTCATACGAATTCTATCGCCTAACAAGGCTCCTCCTGTTTTGCGTTTGGAGGGGTCAACGGAAATTATTCCAATAGTTTTTTTAGGAAAATCAATTAAAAAACGACGAACTAATTCATCCACCAAACTGGATTTTCCTGCACCACCCGTTCCTGTAATACCAAGCACCGGTGTTGATTTGGTTTTTGAAACCTTCTCCCTTATTAAGTCAATATGTTTATCAAATTCTTCCGGAAAATTTTCAGCCGCAGAAATCAAACGGGCAATTGCCATTGGATTTTTTTCTTTTACCTGATTTACTTCTCCATTCAAATTTATCCCTGTCGGATAATCGGATTGAATTACCAAATCATTGATCATTCCTTGTAAACCCATTTCTCGTCCATCATCTGGATGATACAATCGGGTAATGCCATAGTTCATTAAATCATTAATTTCTTCAGGCAAAATGGTACCACCACCACCACCAAATATTTTGATATGTCCGGCTCCTTTTTGTTTTAAAAGGTCGTGCATGTATTTAAAATATTCATTATGACCACCCTGATAGCTAGTCATAGCAATGGCATTTGCATCTTCCTGAATAGCAGTATCCACAACTTCCTCAGCACTTCTGTCGTGGCCCAAATGAATCACTTCACATCCTGTAGCCTGAATTATTCGTCGCATTACATTAATGGCGGCATCGTGCCCGTCGAACAAAGAAGCTGCCGTAACTATACGAACTTTATTAATTGGTTTATAAACCTCTGTAATCATAGATTTTTAATACTTGGCAAAGATAATTTTAAATTCGGAAATGATGCGACCAGCTTAAGTTGTTATCCCATTCTTATCTGTTTAAATTTATTTAAAATTTTTACCGGCAATACTGCCAGATAAACGTAATTCGTAATTTTTAATTCCTAATTCATAAAATGAACTCATCCCTTGATACCAATCGCTCCTTTTTATACGGCGACGGTTTTTTTGAAACCTTTAAATTAATTGGAGGTAAATGCGAGAACTTTACTTTGCATTATATGCGAATGATAAAATCTGCTGAAACCCTTCAAATGGATTGGGATGCACAATGGACTCAATCTTTTTTTGAAACTAAACTCTTAGCTGAAAGCAAAAATTTTGAAGACCAAATTTTAAAAGTGCGAATCATATTTTATCGAAATGCCAAGGGGACTTATGTTCCAGAAACAGACAGCACCGATTTTTATATCCGATTGGAACCTTATATTTCGTTTAACAAATCCAATTTAAATGTAGGCATTTATACCCTAGCTAAAAAACCATGCAATTTTCTATCTAATATTAAATCAACTTCATGTTTATTATTCGTAATGGCAGGTAAATTTATGAAAGCAAATGGTTGGGATGAAATTATTATACTTAATGAACATGGCCGCGTTTGCGAGGGGTTAACCTCCAATATTTTCCTAAAAAAGAATAGTATTTTTTGCACGCCACCATTGAGTGAAGGGTGTATTGACGGGGTAAACCGAAAGGCTTTTTTACAAGAAAATGAAAACACTATTGAACGTCCAATTGAATTGGAAGAATTGAAAAACCATGAAATCTACTTTAGTAATGCAGTCCGAGGAATGATTGCAGGAAAACGTATTGTTTAAATTTGAATTTGTAAAGAAGGAATTACTTAGTTAATAATTTTCCAATATTCATTATTAAGGTATAATAAATTGATGTGTCTTTACACCGTCATAAATAAACAAAGTACTGTTTTTATAGCTGCTCACATCAACTTCATACCAAACATTAAACACGGTCAGACATGCTTCAAACGGACTTGTTATAAATCCATAAGATTTGATTGCGCCTAAAACTTGGGTTGTTTTATAAAGAGATAAATAAATTTTGCGTCCTTGGGTGCAGCCACTATAAGTTATAAATAATTTCAGTTTATCCTTCTCTAATTTAGAATCTTTTATAACACAGGTTCTTTCATTAATGTTAATGGCTATACTATCTCGATTGGTTACAAAACCATAATAATTAGTAATAATAGTTTCACCAATAATGGGTTCAGCAGCCGTTAGCTCGATGTATTGCTTAGCAACACCTTCCTTTTTTCTTAAATATCCTGAGTAGCGAATGGGAAAACCATCCTTTTTTTGTGATGGACTGATAGCGCAGGGATAATATTTTGTGGTTGTAGTTTCGTTTACATAATTTGAAATGTAAAACGTTGTATCTATCAATTTAACAATTCCATTGATATTTTCTACCGTATCATTTGAAGGATATTCAACACAAGTAGGCTCAGAAGGATAAGGCCCTTTGTATGTATCAGTGCATGAACCTAAAAAAAATAAACTACCAATAATTGCAATGTATATATATTTCATTTGTAATTTTAAAAGTTAAAAATAGTTTTTGATTAGTGAACAAAGTTAGGGCTTTAGGTAAAAAAAACAACTACTTTTCCGATCTAAGACTAACTTAAATAGCACTATCAAGGTGAATTGCCTCGTTAGCTTAGTATGGCCAAGTCCCGCAATGCTATGCCATAGCAAATGAAAGGCTCAATTGGTGCGTAAAAAGTTACGAAAAAGTGTAGTCAGTGTTTATAATTCTTTATTTACATATGGCCACAGTGCCGCTAAATTCACCTGAAGTTATAAATAAATTAAACCGATTCTATTCATAGTCAAGGCATAAAAGTATTCTACTTTATTTAAACAATTTAAATATCTTTTTATCTTTATTGTTTATTTTATAAAAATTAGTACGTTTGCCCATCTAGTTCTTAATTATTAGTGATATGAAAAAATCTATACTATTAAGTGTTGTTTTAGGCGTATTCACATGCATAAATCATGCACAGAGTCAAGGTGTACTCCTCCCTCTTGATTCCAATCAATCAGACTTTCTCAACTCGTATAAATTTATTTTTGAATCGGCCAATAATGATTACCGATCCACAAATACTACGATGGACACCGTTTTATTTCCAAGGTATGGAGAATATTCGTTGTATTGGATTGCATCCGGGTCTCAAAAATCGAAAGTTTTCTACCCCGATTCGCTGCCAACGAATTATTCTGCATTAACACATGCTCCTTATGCCAGTTACAAGTGGAAGAATGAAAAACATTATTCAATACAGACAAAATATAATGCTAAAACCATCGGCATTCTGAGAAGTAATCTTATAAAGAATGGCAACAGCGTTTCGTGGGAAGCAACCTATTTCAAGAACATGATTTCCACCTATCTTCAAAATATTTCATATTTTGTTTCGGATGGTGAGATTGACAGTCTGGGAATTTCGGCACAAACAAAGGTGTTGATCATCCCCTCATTTAGCATGAATGGATTGAGCAACAAGTACTATATTGACAAAATATTTTCGACCAATAAAATATTGAAAACTAAAATTGATGCATTTCTTGCAGGTGGTGGTTGTATATATGCGGAGGGGAATGCCGCCTATTTTATAGAGAAACTCGGATATCTTTCTCCTGGTGCTGTCGATTTCAACAACTTGGTTACAGCGCCTTCCAACTTGCATTTCGACATTAACATCAAGTCAACAGCAAATCCAGTTTCATTCACTGAAAATGCGACTGGTAGCTTTCTTTATGGAGCTTCAGTCCCCAAGTTGAACCCATGCTCAGGGGAAGTTATTGCCGAGCTTAAATCAAACGCGAACCCAGTAATTGTATCCTTAAAAGGCAAAAATGCCAACGGTGGACGTATAATCATAAATACAGGTCTCCCGACAGTTGGAGGCACCAACCTGCTTGCCAAAGGCAGCAGGCAACTTCAGTGGACCCTTAACAGTTTAATGTATTTTTTTACACGTGACATTGACATTTCAAGAACTTCATTCAACAACCTCCCAACAGGAGTAGTTGCCGGCAAAAATGCCGTTGCTTATGACCGCTTGGATACCTTTGAAATTAGGATGACGTTGAGGAATCTTTCCGCAGTTACAATTGATAATATTGGCACAACGGAATACATCCAGAATTTTTTCAGCATTATAGATGTCGTTACTCCCGGTTTGACATATGCGATTTCAAAACAATCCATAGCGTTCTCAGGTATCAGTATAATGCCTTTTTCTGAAATACATATTGTATATAGGCTAAGTACCCCTTTGCCTAGTGATCCAATACATGAAAAAATCGACAATTACATTGCCTATAACAACCTAGCCTATGTGAGTAATAACTACACAACATTTACAGATAGTGCGGGATTCCACCTCACGGAGAAAAACCGAAATTATGCAGATATGATGTTCAGTGCCGAAATCATGGCAGATGCCGACCTTAATTGGAAAAACTTCCTTGGTCTTTATTATCAACCATTCAAGGTGTTTATGATAATGGAAAACAAGGAGAGAACCTCAGCAATGCAAACCACCTATACACAGTTCATCCCAAAAGATGTGCCATTTTACTGGGTGGATGACACAGTTGATATTCCGATTCTCCGAACACCAGGAGGGAAGTATTTAACTGTACTCAAGGGAAGTAATAATCAGTCATCACCGGTATACGATATGGATGGTGACGGTAAGCCGGATGCTTGGCTCGACACTGCATCCATTTATCCGAAAGGTTATAAACTTACTGAAGATTCAGTCTTCTGGCTCAATCCTTGGTCGCATAAATATGAGGATATTGATCACGATAGGAAAATAGCTTATGATAACGACAGTGATGGCGTTGTTGACATTCCTGAACCTGGTGATAAAATGAGGGTTTGGAAAATTACTTGGAATATAGATGAGGTTAGAGGGCACCAGTTTTTCGACCCCTACAGCTCGCTCGAGGTATGGGTGGATCCGCCCGACTTGGTTGCAATGTCAGCAGGGATAGGCTATGTTTATGGCAAAGTTGCAAAACCTTTTCCCGGTATGTTTTACCCTTACTCCAGCATTTCATCACCCAATTTGGCCGACACTTCCTGGACTTATTGGATGGAAAGAGACGTGAATAACAAGGTAATTTGGAATCAACTTATCCTTCAGAAGCAGAATAATTACTCGGGTTACGCATTTGTCGACACCTCATCATACAAACTTTTACCCTCCGATATTTTGATCGGTACAGTTCCAAGGCCACGAGAAGCATTTATTGCCGTTTTATCGCTCGGTGGTGAAGAAATAGACATGACCCATCCGATACCTAAGAAATCTTATTATTCAAACATCGATTATAAAACGATTTTCAATGAACCAAGAAAAACACCAATTCGGTCGACATATACTTTTTATGCGCCACTGCCTAACCCTTTGCAGTTCGAGTACTTGTCTTCAACCTATTCTATTACCGATCCAAAAACAGGCGACACATTAAATATACTTCCGGAAAAAGGTGAAGCGGATATCACATTCAATGTTACAGCCTCTACCGAGTATTCCTATTACTGGATACGAAATGCAGGTCATGATGTGGACTATAACGACCCCTCATTGGCAATGGAAGGAATCGATAAACTTGGCGATGGTGTATTCGGCTATATGATGTACACCATTCCAAAGGGAATGGGTGGCTATCAGATCACGCTGCCAAAACTTGCGAATGGAAAGTTTGATATTCCTGCCATTGTTGACGGGTATCAAAGATGGATTGCAAACAAGCATACTCGAGATTCGGTGGAAATATGGGAAGATCCTCTGAACTATATTATTTACATCCCTCAACTATTAATACCTCCAGCTATTGATGATGATAATTGCGATGGTATCGATGATTGGATGGATGATCGTGGTGACCGATTCCAGTCGAATACGGGATACCTGCATGACCCCTTTATGTCGCAAAATGGAGAAGTATATCCTAATTTTCCCAAGACCCCGTTCAAAGATGGTGATTTCGGAATGGTCTATTCAGGCTGGCATCCCGGTGCCGATAATACCAATGGAGATGATAATTTTGAAGACCTTGGAAAGGTGAAATTTAAATTACATGCCAAATATAAAGGCAAAGGGAGAGAGGGAAATATCCCAATTTCCAAAGGTGGAATTTTAGTTGTTGAAGAAATTTTTGGGGGATCACCCTGGGTTATTTTTTCGCATACCATCTCTGCATTTGCTCAGGGAACGGATATAAAACTATCGTCCTCACCCAGTCCGCTTCTTGTTAAATTCGGCGTTGACACAGCCTATATCAAACATGTTATTGAAGATACCAACGAACCGCATTACTTCAATGCAGATTTTGACCCTTATTATGTAAGCAATGGATTTGGCAATGTAAGTATATCGGCTTTTGCCGGTGGAAAAGACCCTTGTAATCTGATTGATCCGCCTGTAAATATGCCAGCAATTATCGATCCGGGTTTTCATCACAAAACGATAACCCTCCTGCCATTAGCCGATAAATCGAACCCGGATCTTAAAAATTTCCCAAAAACCTTGACCGGAACATTTTTTGAAGTAGTCATAGAATTAAATAACGGAACCGATTCCAATTTCATCAACACAACTGTAAAGCCAATCATTTCAGCCAACCTCAAAAACACCAAACTTGTATTAAGTTATGTTGCCTATCCTCGACCGCTTGTTCCAGCGCAGGCCGACCCTGTAACAGGCTCAGTTACCCATGTTGGCGACCAGATTGGAACCTTTCTCCAGGGTTGGCGATTTAATCAACCCGACGGCGAAGTGTTGATTAAATTGGGCGATACACTCAACCTGATTCAACCCTCGCGAAAAGGGTATTTCGTTTTCCTTTTCAGTATTGATGAAAGCTTGAAAAACGGTGTTTATGACATCGGATTTTCCATGGATGGCAAGAGTGAACACTATTGTCAAAACAAATTTCAACCGTTTGCATATAAGGTACCTAAGGTTCAATTCAGTTTAAGTGATATCAGCCCCAACGGCGACATACTCAATTTCCAAAAATTGGTTCTCGGTAAAAGTGATTTAAAAAATTTAGAAGTAAATATGACCGATAATTTTACTGTTTTGCAAAATATAAAATGGTCGATGCAAGACGTTAATAACACAAGTTTTAAATCAATGGTCAATACCCTGCCTGGAAAATACAATCCCGCAAAAAAACAGGAAATAATTGATCTGTCGAAATTCAAAAGTTTTTTAACTAGTGATACCACTAAATTATATATCCTCGAGCAGGGGCAGGTAAATTCCAACAATAGTAATTCACCTGTAACCCAGATTACTAATTCTGAAATTTTAAATTTTAGGTATCAAGATACCGCATACAGCTATCGGGACAACCCTCTTTACGTCATCCCAATCGGACCGAATTTGAAGGTTGTCAAATCCATTTACAGCATTAATGGAAAGCTTGTAAACGATAGTGGTATAATTCACATCTCAAAAACAGACAAACTTGATTTGGTGGCTCTCGTTCAGGTAAGTAATTTGGGCAGCACGATGGCAACAGGAGTTAAACTCAATATAGAGAATGGACTAATGTTTGAACCTATTCTCGACAGTTTACCTTTGGGGTGCACTTATTCGGGCAACAGCATCGAGGCCATAATCAAGGCTATAATTCCGGGACAATCTGTTGAATTATACTTTCACTACCAACGACCATCTGGCCCTTGCGATTCGAGTGGACCTAAAGGCAAAGTAATCACTTCAATCGAAATGAACTACGACGGCATTATTTTCTCCAAAAGCGAAAATTTCGTTTATACCAATGACAGTTCTATTTCAGCTACTTTACCTGATTATCGACTGGTTAGCATGACGGCGGATGCAAGATACCTAACCTACGAATATCCAAGCCGCAATCTTACAATAAACGTGTTGATGAATGGTGGACCTTACACAAGCAAAAACGTGATGCTAAAAATTAAAGCTATTTGCGATGGAAAAGAATCAGTGATCGCCACCAAGGTCTACGATTCTCTGGTTAAAAACAAGGAGATTCAATACACGGTCAAATATTCAGCTCCGGTAGCGGTGAGAAGAAATCTTGAATTTATGGCCGAACTCAGCTCTTTAGATTCGCTATATGATGATTGTAAAGATAACAATATAAAAAGAATCAATCTCAAGGTAAAGAGTAAGGTGCCGTGGGTTACTGATGTTAGCATTTACCCGAATCCATTCAACGAAAAGGTCGAATTTAATTACAATATAAACCTTGAGATGACGGATGTGGTTATTAACATATATGACACGCAAGGGAAGCTCGTTGACCAGATAAACAACCTGTCGCCTAAGGTAGGCGACTATCATGTAACCTGGGAAGAAAGGGGTCGCTTTGCAGCAGGTTGTTACTTCTACCAGATTAGGGCAAACTTATTAGCAAGCTCCGAAAATCATGAAGTCCGAGGAAAACTCTTAAAGTTAAAGTAGTTCCCCGGTTAAGGATAAACCATTTGCAAAATTACTTGTAAAAACAAAAAAGATGCTGCAGCGATTAAAATAACAAATAGTTTTTTCATACGTGATATTAATTTATTGATTTATATGATAATTAATTAGTTCCCACATTCTGCCATCCCAGCTTTCATATTTTACAAGTCCGTAATTTTTGGCATACCAAGCCTGTTTTATTATTTCGGCGGGTACAGGTTTTTGTAAATACTCTAAATGAAGAATATCTTTAAATACTTTAGTTTGTATCGTTATTGAATCCTGAAAAGAAATTTTGCCACCCTCTTCTGTAGGGTTTTGATAGCTTCCATTTATAAAATCAAAACGAAAAATATCGGTATTTTTGGATGTATTTCTATAGGTGATAGCATAACGCACATTGGATAGCTTTTTATTACCGGCTATTCCTACTGGTTGGAGATGAACCAGCCAATTATAGTTTAAATTAGTACGATAATTATAGCTTGCTACCTGAATACAATTTTGCCTAAGTTCAGGTTCTATTGAAATATTATTTGAAGATGTTCCTAGCCATACACTATCTCTATTTTCAGATAATGAATCTTTATAAACCCACCAAGTTCCTTCTTTAAAATAAAACCGGTCTAAAAAATCCTTTGGTAGGAATGCTGTATTAGTACTATCACAATCTATCTTTGGAACAGGTTTGTCACCACAGTTTTGAAATAACAGAAGACTTACAATAGGAATGATAAAAAGAAACAAGGCTTTAAATATGATTGATAATATTTTCATGTTAATAATATTTTTAAATGCTTAGCATTTTAATTAAATTTATTCAAATGTTAGCTATAGTTTTTAAATAGGCAAGGTTATTAATGTCATATTTTAATTTATGAAGAAAAAGCAGATAAAATGTGTAAGCCACTATCCATAATAAAACAAGGCCATGAAAATCATGGCCTTGTTTTATATTTAAAATTATAACTAATTTTTATTTTACAATCTTCATCTCATTTAACAAATAGCCTGCTCCGGCAAATTTGTCTAAGATAAATAAAGTATAACGGATATCTAATGAAATGGTGCGTTGCAAAGCAGGTTCAAAAGCAAAATCACTGCTTATGGCTTCCCAGTTACCGTCAAAAGCGGTTCCTATCAATTCACCTTTGCCATTAATTACAGGGCTACCGCTATTACCACCGGTAATATCATTAGTGGTTAAAAAACAGGTATGTAAATTTCCCTGAGCATCAGCATACTGGCCAAAGTCTTTCTTTTTCATTAGGTCAATTAATTTGGCAGGCGCGTCAAATTCAATATCGCCCGGTTGGTATTTTTCTACAACACCTCGGTCGGTAGTATATTCTTTGTATAAAACTGCATCGCGAGCTTCATAATTTTCTACAGTTCCATAAGTTAAGCGCATCGTGCCATTAGCATCAGGGCTAAATGTTTTTCCTACCTGCATTTCCATCATTGCACTTTGAAACAAACGGTTAGCACGACTCAATTTGCTATTAACATCATCATAAACAGGCTTCATTTCCTCTGTCATTTTTTTGATGTATGAACTGGAAATAATATAAATAGGGTCTTTTTTTAATGCTTTTAAATTTGGCTTATTCAAAAATTTCTCTAACTTGGCTTGGTTGGCAAACATTGATTTTTTGAACAACGACTCAGCCAATTTGGTATAATTCTTTTTTGATTTATCTACCATAGCTATAATTTCCTTAGGCAATTGAGCATGGTCAATATCTTCATAAAGGTATTGTAATATTTTAGCCAATACTTTTACCTCAATAGGATTGTAAAATTCTTTAAAAGTTTCAGGAACCGATTTAAGATTGGCTGCTGTAAAGTCAACAATTTTCTTTTTGGTTTCATCATCCTGCACTTCGGTTGCAAGTAGTTTTTCGAATGGTGTAAAACCTGCTGCAATAGACAACGGCTGTGAATTCATGAGCCCATCGGAATAATAGCTTTGATACAAACCGTATTGATTAAGTTTTGAAAAAGCATCCTTATACAAGGTAAATACTTCTCCATAAGTGCTTTCCTTTTGATTGGTTTTTATCCAAGCAGCCATTTCATCTTCAGCTACCTTGCGGCGTTCATAAAGTTTCAATTTTTTCAAACCATCCACTTCTCCCATAAATTTTTTCCAGTAATTACTCAATCCGGCATATTTGTCGGAATACATCAATTTGATATTAGGATCAGCATGCATCGATTCTTCATAAATATCTAATACGGCACGGCGAACTTTTACGCGGGCAGGGCGTTCTTTGGTAGAATAATAATTAATCCCATCGCTGTATGTATAACGTGAGGTACGACCTGGATAACCTAAAATCATAGCATAATCACCAGGCTTAGTTCCTTGCAATGAAATAGGAAAAAAATGTTTTGGGGTGTATGGCTGATTGTCGGCATTATAATCGGCAGGCATATTATCCTTTCCTGAATAAATACGAAACATACTGAAATCGCAGGTGTGACGTGGCCACATCCAATTATCGGTTTCACCACCAAATTTTCCAACATTTTCAGGTGGAGCACCAACCAATCTTATGTCGCGATAGACTTGGTAATACATGGCCAAAAATTTATTACCATTATAAAACGGAACAATTTCTACCAAATATTTACGGTCATCCTTTGCCATCAAATCTTCTTTGGCTTTTGCCAATGCGGCTGAAACAGCTTTCATTCTAGCCCCCTCTTCATCATTTACATTTATACCATTCAAAACCATTTCAGAAACGTCTTCGACTCTTACTAATATTCCAATATTGAAATTAGCCTTACGTTCACTAGCACGGTCTTTAGCAAAAAAACCATTTTTAAGAATGTTATCTTCAGGAGTACTTAATTCCTGAATTGCACCGTAACCACAATGGTGATTACTTAAAAATAATCCTTCGTTTGAAATAATTTCACCGGTGCAAAACATACGGTTACTTCCGCGTTGCATTAATCTCAATACACCATCTTTCAGGCACGATTGGTTAATACTGTATATGTCCTCAGCGGTTAGTTTTAACCCTTTGGCCTGCATATCACTTTCCAATTGTTTAAGGAGAGTCAATGGCCACATACCTTCATCGGCTTTTACACTAAATACCGATACAAAAAGGCAAAGAATAATGATGTAGATTTTCTTCATGTCTATATTTTGTTTTTTATGTTTGGCAAAGCAACTAAAAGTTTTTTAAACAAATTGTTGCATTCGATTAATTTTAATATTTAACTGTCAAGTTTTAAAACCGCCATGAATGCCGATTGTGGAATTTCAACCCTTCCAACCTGCTTCATTCGTTTTTTACCTTCTTTTTGCTTTTCTAAAAGCTTTCTTTTCCTACTAATATCGCCTCCATAACATTTGGCAGTAACATCTTTTCGCATGGCTTTAATACTTTCTCTGGCAATTATCTTTGCTCCTATTGCCGCCTGGATCGGAATTTCAAACATCTGACGCGGAATTAAACCTCTTAATTTTTCACAAATATTTTTTCCATATTCATAGGCTTTGCTTCTATGCAAGATGGATGAAAATGCATCCACCTGTTCAGAGTTAAGCAAAATATCAAGTTTAATCAAATCCGATTTTCGGTATCCAATGGGATGATAATCGAAGGAAGCATAACCTTTTGAAATGGTTTTTAATTTATCATAAAAATCAAATACCACTTCGGCCATAGGCATTTCAAATACTAATTCAACCCGGTTGGTTGTTAAAAAATTTTGGGATAATAACATCCCCCGTTTATTGATACAAAGACTTATAACAGGGCCAATATAATCGCTACTTGTAATTACTTGGGCATTTATATAAGGCTCTTCTATGTAATCTATGATGGATGGATCGGGCAAATCGGAAGGATTATTTACCACTAATTCTATACCTTTAGTAGTGAAACAATGAAATGAAACGTTGGGTACAGTAGTAATTACGGTCATATCAAATTCCCGTTCCAATCGCTCCACAATTATTTCCATGTGAAGCATCCCTAAAAATCCACAACGAAATCCAAAACCTAAGGCTACTGATGATTCCGGCTCAAAAACCAAAGATGCATCATTCAATTGAAGTTTCCCCATGGAATCGCGTAAATCTTCAAAATCATCTGTCTCCACAGGATAAATACCTGCAAAAACCATAGGTTTAACATCTTCAAACCCTTGAATACCTTCCACACAAGGATTGGCTACATTAGTTAAAGTATCCCCAACTTTTACTTCCTTAGCTTCTTTAATACCTGAAATAATATACCCCACATCCCCGGCAAATACTTCTTGACGAGGTTCAGGTTTCAATCGCAAAATCCCTACTTCGTCTGCAAAATATTCTTTTCCTGTATTAATAAATTTAACTTTATCACCTTTTTTTAATGAACCATCTAAAATTCTGAAATAAGCAATAATTCCTCGGAAAGAATTAAACACTGAATCAAAAATTAACGCTTTTAATGGGCCTTTTATATCTCCTTTTGGAGATGGAACCCTTTCAATAATCGCCTTTAAAATTTCATCAACACCTAATCCGGTTTTACCACTTGCTGGAATTATTTCATCTCGTTCGCACATTATCAAATCACAAATCTGATCTTTCACTTCTTCGGGCATTGCCCCTGGAAGATCCATTTTGTTAAGCACCGGAATAATTATCAAATTATTATTTAGTGCCAAATATAGATTAGAAATGGTTTGAGCCTGAATTCCTTGTGAAGCATCTACAATGAGCAATGCTCCTTCACAGGCCGCAATCGAACGGCTCACTTCATACGAAAAATCAACATGGCCAGGAGTATCAATTAAATTAAGAACATATTTTTTGCCTTCAAATGTATAATCCATTTGTATGGCGTGACTTTTAATGGTGATTCCCCGTTCACGTTCAATGTCCATATCATCCAAAACCTGAGCTTGTTTTTCGCGTGATGTAATAGTGTGGGTGGCATCCAAAAGCCTGTCGGCTAATGTACTTTTACCATGATCAATATGGGCTATAATGCAGAAATTGCGGATGTTTTCCATTCAAAAAAAGAGTGCAAATATAGGAATTTAGGGGAGGATTTTTTGCAGAAATTATGCTATTCAAAAACTTAATTAAATCAATTACTTCCCTCTCCCTTGTACCATTATCAGAACGGTATAAATAACGATTTTAAAGTCCAAAGCCAGACTCATATTTTCGAGGTAAAGCAAATCAAATTTTAGGCGTTGCAACATTTCATCCACGTTTTCTGCATAACCATATTTTACTTGCCCCCAAGAAGTAATGCCAGGGCGAATTTTATGTAACCGAACATAATGTGGTGCTCTTTGAACTATTTGGCCGATAAAAAACTGTCGCTCAGGTCGAGGTCCAACCACAGACATATCCCCTTTTAAAACATTAAAAAATTGAGGCAATTCATCCATTCGGGATTTCCGCAAAAACCGCCCAAATTTTGTAATTCTTGGATCATCCTCCTTGGATAGCTGTGGACCTGCCTGTTCAGCATCCGTTCTCATGGTTCTAAATTTTATTATCTTAAATGCTCCCCCGTCCATCCCAATTCTTTCCTGCCTAAAAAACATAGGACCTTTTGTAGTAAGTTTTACACCTAAACCAATTATGATATAAAAAGGCAATCCTAAAATTAAAAACAATAAAGAAAAAACTATATCAAAAATTCGCTTCACTGATTTTTGCCAATAAGGCATTATCTCTGTATTTACTTCTATAAGAATCGCGCCTAAAATATTGCTCATTCTTACCGAACCGGAAAGAATATCATAAATATCAGGTATGATTTTTATAGCGACATGTTTTAACGAAAGCAGATTCAATATTTTATTTATTTTATCATTCTCCACCGTTTCAATGGCAATAATAACTTCTTCAATATTATGGGTTTCAATAATTTCGGGAAGCGAATGATAATTACCAAGTTTTGGCAATTTATTATTTATGAGTTCTGTATTTTCGCCATTTACAGTCACAAATCCTTTAAAATAATATCCTTCCTTTTCTTTGGCCTCCGTTAGTTCATTAAACAATTGAACGGCTTTTTCATTACTCCCAATCAATACCGTATTAAACCCTAATTTTCCTGAAATAATTTTCCGGTGAATGGACGTTGAAATTATAAATCTTAGTAAAGCTGTTGCGGTAAAATGTGTTACAAACAATAATCCTACGGTTCGATAATAGGATTTGTAACCTTGAATATAATCGTCCAAAAGTAGTCCGAAAAAAATAAAAATCACTCCAATAACAGACAGCAAAAACAATTCGGAAAGCTCTTTAAGCCTTGATTTTTTGAGTATATTATTATACAATCCATATATCCCGTAAAGACAAACCCAAGCAAGTGGTATAAAAACAACACCCGTATAAAATTTATAATCGGTAAAAACCACCTCCAGCGCTTGCCCTTCTAGTTGTACTTTTCTAAACACGAAAATAACCAACCAAGCAATGGCGGCCGTCAACAAATCGGCTAATAGGTAAAGAATTTTATATTGGGTACGGCTCAAAAATGCAATAATTTAATATTATCAATAAGTATAACGGAGGGTTTAGCCTCTTTATTGACGGCGTTGATAAATATTCTAAATTTTTTTCCAATGTTGGCGGTTGTGTTTACATCATCAGACAATCGCACATACGCTTTTTTCCACTCCGTTGGATTAGCAAAGCTATAATAAACGGGAATTCCAAAATCTAAAGTACTTCCACTTGTTGGATAAATACCAAAAGAAATGGGCACATCAGACTTATAACTTACTTCCAAATAAATATCAGAAGTAGCTCGAGGAAGATCATAGATACCAATGCTGCTATTTTCAAAGGTTCCTATTTTACTCCTAAAATCCACCTTGCCACTAAAACGGTTTCCTGCTTTACCAAATTCGAAAACTTCACTTGGAAGGCTAGTAATATTTAATGAATCTATTGTACTTGTAATACCAGTTTTCTCTAAGGAAACTGCCAAGTCTTCAAAATCTTCAATCCAAGGGAAATTGACCGCATCTTTATAAGTAATGACCGGTTTCAGGGTATCAATAACTGTTGGTTGCAAAAAAACCATTTTTTTATAAATATCATAAAATGGATAAAACTTTCGGTTATTACGCTGTCCATTTACTTTTATTCCTGCAAAAACAGTTATTAAAGTTGAATCCTTTTCAAGAACGGGCACCATGCATGGCAATTCAAAAACCCCTATAAATTTACCATTGGCGAATACCCAAGCATCTTTTATATCATTCGAATTGCTTCCTTGTGAGCCATCTGGCTTCACCTTTAAGTCGATAGACTTGATATAAACATAAGCAGGCACAGGTTCAGCATTATCAAAAGGCTTGCATCCACTAAATAAAAGGGAGTAAATAAAAAGACTATATAAAACTACTATTCGCATTTGGCCACAAAATTTCTTTCTAGCTGATCGTAAATTTTTTCAGCTACAAATTTAATGGCTAAGTGGTCATATAATGAAGCCGCTGATTTAGTTTTTAAATTTATTGTTGTAAAAAAGGCATCTAACTCAGCAATTGCGGCATTTTTTAAATCAAATTTTTGGAATGTTTCAATACTTCCGCTCAACGAATCACTTTCGTCGGTATTTTCCCAAAACGACTCATTATTCGTATTAAATACCTTTATAGAATTGGCTAAATGATCGAGGGTATAATAACTATCATTTTGATAAAAACGAGTTTTATGAATATCTTTAATCGCTATTTTACTACCGGAAATATTGGCTATGCAGGCGTTTTGAAATTCAATTCTGATATTTATTATATCAGGATCTTTGTAAATTACTCCAACCCCAGTGGCATTAATACTTTTTATTTCAGAATTCACTTTGTTTATGATAATATCAATGTCTTCTAAAAGCACATCGGATATTATAGATAGTTGAGTTGACCTTCGTTTGTATTGGCAAAAGTGATTAGTTTCAATAAGTCGTGGTAGTATTTTTTTATCCTTAATAGTAATAAACAACTCACTAAATCTATGTTGCAATCCCATCTGAATCACAACTTCGGCCTCTTCAGCCAACTTATGCAACAGAATTAGTTCATAGGTTGATAGTGGAAATGATTGATTAATGAAAATATGTTTGCAATGCCTTACCATATGTTGTAACTCTAAAAAACCTGCATGCATCAGGTCATTTATTATTACGGCATCACAGTTTAATAACAATTCATTTAGAGATGCAAAATTATAGAGCCCTTCCATATCACTTTCAAAGCCACCTGTGAGCAACCAACTTTGATTACTCTGGCCTAAAAAAGCGCCATCTGGCTGAACTAATTTTTCAATTGGTAAAAAATTTCTCTTTCCAACTAAACCAACTTTTATAATATTGCGGGATGTTTGTAACAATTACACCACGAAAAAAGACTATTTACTCAAGCAAGCGCAAAAATATTATCATTTTACTGTACTAAAATTTGAACACACGACACGATTCATACAAACATCAAGGCCAACGAGCGCAACTTGTTAAACTGTTAGCTTCCAATAAAATTACTGACAAAAATGTACTGTTAGCAATGGCTGCAGTGCCGCGTCACCTTTTCTTGTCAAAGGATTTTGAAAATCGAGCTTACGATGATGTAGCGCTACCCATTGATGAAGAACAAACCATTTCGCAGCCATATACAGTCGCGTTTCAAACTCAGGCTTTAGAAATTAAGCACGGAGATAAAATTTTGGAGATTGGTACTGGCTCAGGTTATCAAGCTGCCATATTAGCTAAAATGGGAGCTGAGGTGTATTCCATTGAACGGATTGAAAAACTTTATAAAATGGCCAAAAACAATCTTCAAGCGTATTCAAAAAACATTAGCTTATTATTAAGTGATGGCACCATGGGCTGGCCAGAAAAAGCCCCGTTTGACAAAATTATTGTAACTGCCGCTGCCCCAAAACTACCGGAAAAACTATTAGAGCAATTAAAACCCGGAGGCATAGCCATAATACCTATTGGTAGTATGAAAATCCAAAAAATGGTACTAATCAAAAAATCTGTTGACAATAATATTTCTCAAAAAGAATTAGGCGACTTTAGATTTGTACCACTCATTGGCAAAGATGGTTGGTAAAAAAATTAGCTTCATTTCTCTTTTATTATTCGGGGCAATTAACGCTTTCTCACAATCCTATCGATACCTCCAATATATACCATCAATATCCATAAAAATTGATGATGCTGTAAAAAAATACCATTTAAATGCTGAGGATAAAGATTCATTATTGTTATTTAATAACCTAAACACTTCATCGTTTCTGGATAAAGGGAAAAAGTATAAAATGCCGATACGGATTTATGCTTTTAACGGCGACAATATTAGGACTTCGCTAAATATTGAAAATTACAATACAGCTAAAAGCATTCAAAAATTCAATACTTTACTAGAAGAATTATTTATCAAAAAGTTAGACCCATCTAAGAAAAACGAAATTTGGGTACCATTAAGTTTGATGGATGATAATAAAAAGGAATTTGAGCCATACACCACCAAATATTCAATACTGGGAAAACAGTATGAAAAAGTGGAAGTAACTGATAATAAACTTAAGGGAGAATTATTTTATTTAATCAGTGGACATGGTGGCCCCGACCCAGGTGCTAATTGTATGAAAGAAGGAAACCTATTGTGTGAAGATGAGTATGCCTACGATATAGTATTGCGATTGGCCCGAAATTTAATATCGCATGGTGCTCAAGTATATGTCATTGTAGTTGATGAAAATGATGGAATCCGTGAAGTTAAATTTTTAAAGCATGACCATGATGAAAAAACTTATGACGGAAAAATAATCCCACTAAATCAGGTAAAACGTTTAAAACAAAGAACCGACCTTATCAATAAACTTTACAAACTGCATGAAAGTGAATACAAGCAAAAACTGATTGAACTACACATTGATAGCCGAAGTGAAGACAAAAAAATTGATTTATTTTTTTATCATTTTCCAGGAAGTGAGGCAGGAAAAAAAGTAGCAGATAAAATGTTGGAAACAGTAAAAGAAAAATACAATACTCATCAAAAAGAACGGGGCTATACAGGCGTAGTAGAAGAAAGAAATCTTTATTCTTTGCGCAATGCATTACCACTTTGTATTTATATAGAAGTAGGAAATATCACCAATGAATTTGACCAACGCCGAATATTAATTCCCAACAATCGTCAGGCTTTGGCCAATTGGTTAGCGGATGGATTGATGAAATAAAATCTTAAAATTCATTTCTATTTATCCTTCAAATGGTACGACATTTGCCAAAAATAATTAGAAGAAAATAAAAATTCATAAAATTGAAGATTCACGAATGCTATAAATTAAAAAACATCAAATTGAGTAAACTTAAAATTGCTGTATTATTCGTTTTGGTAACTTTAGGGTTCACCAATTTATTTGCGCAAGATACCCTAAAACCAAGAACCCGATTGGTAAGATATGAGGTAGTAGATGGTGATACATTTCCTGTTTATACTTTTGATGAAGTTATTTTAAGGGATTTAAGAGATCCCGAAGCTTATAAAAAATATTTACGACTCGTTAGAAATGTAAAAAAAACGTTGCCGTATGCTAAGTTAACAGCCTTTAAACTTCAAATGATTGAGGACAATTTGAATCAATTAAAGACTAAACGTGCAAAGGATAAATACATTAAGCAACATGAGAAAGCTTTAAAAGAGGATTTCGAAAAACAACTTGAAAATTTATCAGTTACCCAAGGGTTATTATTAATGAAACTCATTCATAGAGAAACGGGTTCCACCACTTATGAAATTTTGAAAAAATATAGAGGGAGCGCTAAAGCTATGATGTGGCAAACGTTTGCAAAACTATATGGTTCCGACACCAAAGGCACATACGACCCGGTAGAAGATTACCAAATTGAACATATCATACGATCACTTGAAATAGAAGACAATTAATGACTTTGAAATACCCATGAGACAATTTAATTCATGGATAATCCATATGACGTTAAGATATAAAACAGAAAATCACAAATCGAAGATTCGATAATACATTAGACTAAATACATCGATTAACTATCATATGAAATTAGATATATTGGCATTTGCCGCCCATCCTGATGATGTGGAATTATCATGCTCAGGCACCTTGTTTCATCATTTAGCTATGGGCAAAAAGGTGGGAATTGTAGATTTAACCCGCGGCGAATTAGGGACTCGTGGTTCAGATGAACTGAGAGATTTAGAAGCCACTAATGCATCAAAAATTATGGGCATACACGCCCGTGAAAATTTGAGAATGGCCGATGGTTTTTTTGAAGTAGATAAAGAAAATCAATTAAAAATAATTGAATTGATTCGTAAATATCAGCCTGAATTAGTTTTGGCAAATGCTATTAACGACCGCCATATCGATCATGGACGGGCTGCAGAATTGGTTCACCAAGCATGTTTTTTATCCGGCTTAGTTAAATTAGAAACTGGTGATTTAAAACCATGGCGTCCAAAACGAATAATGCATTATATTCAAGATTATTTTATGCAACCCGATGTTATAGTTGACATTACCCCTTGGTTTGAAAAGAAAAAAGCATGTATCATGGCTTTTTCGAGTCAGTTTTATAACCCAGAAAGTACTGAGCCCGAAACCCCAATATCAAACGCAAGTTTCTTTAAATTTGTAGAAGCCCGTTCACGTGAGATGGGTCGTTTAATTGGTGTAGAATTTGGCGAAGGTTTTGTATCTAAAACACCTTTAAACCTCAAAGATTTGACAGGAATTTAATTTTAAGTAAGTTTCTTCTTTAATAATTGACTTTAAAGGCCAATTCTATTTAAGTTTGCATCTCATTTAATAATATATTTTTATATGCTTTTAGTAGCCGACAGCGGATCAACCAAATGTGACTGGATTATAGTAAAACCAACAGGAGAAAGAATAGAAACCTCTACAATGGGTTTCAATCCTTTTTTTCATAATGCAGAATTAATCAGTAGCGAAATTAAAAAAAACGACCTCTTAAATCTTTATGCAAACGAAATAAGTCATATTTATTTTTATGGTTCAGGGGCGTCAAGCAATGTAAGAACTGCCATTGTTGAAACCGGTTTGCGAAGCCTATTTAAAAATACTGTAGAAATAAAAGTAGACCATGATGTGAAGGCTGCAGTTATAGCCACCTGTCAAGATAATCCCGGTATTACCTGCATCCTTGGTACAGGCTCCAACTCATGTTATTTTGATGGAACTAACGTGAACGAAATTATACCCGCTCTAGGATACATATTAGGGGATGAGGGAAGTGGCTCCTATTTTGGAAAAAAATTATTAAGTAAATATTTATATAAAAAATTGCCAATGGAATTGGTCGATTCACTTGAAAAAGAATACAGCATTTCCAAAGAATCCATTTTGGAAAGTATTTATAATAAGCCCAATGCAAATGTTTATTTAGCTTCTTTTATGAAATTTGCTCACCAAAATCAATCCCATCCTTATTTTAAAGAATTAATTTATAAAGGACTTTCCGAATTTATTGATATACATGTTTGGTGCTTTGAAAATTTCAGAGAAGTACCCGTACATTTTGTTGGCTCAATTGCCTATCATTTTAAAGATTGCTTAGAAGAAGTGGCTAAAAATTACCGTTTCACAATTGGCAATATTGTCAAAAAACCTGTGGCACCTTTAGCCGATTATTATTGCAAAAAACTTAATTACCCGATTGTTATAAATAATCAAGAATAAAAAATGAGTGGATGCCAATTAAGATGAAAGCCATTATAAAATCCACTTTCTATTTAATAATTCTAACTTCGTTATTCTTTAGTTGTAATCAAAAAACTAAAGAAACGGCAACAGACAATTCATTCCGTCTGCCTGATTTCCCTTGGCTGCAAAAGGCTGTTATTTATCAGGTAAATTTTCTTTCATTTTCAAACGCTGGAAATTTTAAAGGATTTGAAGACAGATTGGATTCTGTTAAAAATTTGGGAGTTGATATGCTGTGTTTTTTATCTGTTCCAACTAATTCAAATTTGAAATCCGTAAAAAAAGAACTCGGCAGTTTGGATGATTTTAGAAACCTTGTTGAAAAATGCCATACAAAAAAGATTAAAGTAATATTGAATTGGGAAGTTCAAAATATTACAGGTAAAAATGCCGAGAACTCCATGATAGAAACCATGAAATGTTGGATAAACGAATGCGATATTGATGGATTTCATTGCAATATTTCCGGTGGCAATACTATTTTTTGGCAAAAAGCATCTAGTAATCTAAATCAAACAAAAAAGATTGCTATGTTTTCTAACACCGAAGAAAAAAACACAAGCCTCGCATTTAATGCCAGTGATGGCAACGAATATTATGAATTGCTAAAAGGAATTTATAAAAACGTAAAAAATGCAGACAGCCTTGTTAGATATTTAAGAAAAGCTGAATACAGTCAACCGAAAATAAATCACCTTTCCCTAAATAACACCGGGTTTTTTGGGGAGGCACAAGACGCTTTCACAGCATTAACTTTCACTATAAACGGACTTCCTTTAATTTATAACGGTATGGAGGTTGGTTACAATAAAGCATCCAATCAAGTAGCTATTAACTGGAATCCACCAAATGCTGCCAAACAAATTGAATTTTATAAAACTCTTATTTCCATAAGACATACGAACCCGGCTTTATGGACAAACGTAGATGAACAAACCAATACCCGTATATTTGAAAACGAGAAAGAAGTATATGCGTTTATTCGCCAATCGGGCGAAAACAAAGTTTTAGTCGTTATCAATCTTTCAGGTAAAACAGTGAAAATGGATGCTTTAGAAATTCCAGGTTTGGAGCAATACAACCTTCGCTTGCATAAAAACATGAAAACAGACGGTGAGCATTTGTACCAACTTGGTCCTTGGGGATATTCCGTTAGTACGTTTAATGAACCTTCAGATAAATAGTTTTTTAAAAAAAAATTAAGATTTCAAAAAATCAATATTCCGCTTTAGTCCTTTAAACTTTGTACGTTTTACTGCCGATTTTTTAAAAAGCGTTTCAAAAATCAACTCATTTATTTCATACCACTCCTCGGTTTTCATATTTAATAATTTGGGATTGGGCTCAAATAGGGGTTCGGAATGCGGGGTTGAAAACCGATTCCATGGGCACACATCTTGACAAATATCGCAACCAAAGGCTCTATTATCGATTTGAGTTTTAAATTCTGCAGGAATTTCATCTCGCAATTCAATGGTAAGATACGAAATGCATTTATTAGAATCGATAATCTTATTAGGCAAAATAGCTTCTGTCGGGCAGGCATCCAAGCAAGCAGTGCAAGTTCCGCAATAATCCTTAATTGGTAAATCTGGAGTTAGTTCTAGATCACAAATAATTTGAGCCAAAAAATAAAAACTTCCTGCTTTTTTATTGATTAGCAAACTATTTTTTCCAACCCACCCCAAACCACTCTTGGCAGCCCAAGCCCTTTCCATTACAGGTGCTGAATCAACAAATACCCTCCCTTCAAAATCCCCAATTTCAACTTTCAAATTCCTTACAAGGTCAAATAATTTATCTTTAATAACCGTGTGATAATCTTCGCCTAAGGCATATTTTGAAATTATGGGCGCTTGAAGATCCACCTGTTTTTGGGGCGTGTAATAATTATACATCAAACTGATAACAGACTTTGCTCCTGGCACCAAAAGTTGAGGATTAAGTCGTTTATCAAAATGGTTTTCCATCCATTGCATGGTACCATGCTTCCCTTCATTTAGCCATTTTTCAAGTCGCGGAGCATCGAGTTCCAAAAACTCAGCTTTAGAAATACCGCAATAGCTAAACCCAGCACCTAGGGCTATTTGTTTGACAAACGATGTGTTTTTTGTAATTGAAACCGACATGGTTTTTAAAACCATCTAAATTTCCCTTTAATTAATTGCATCGCAGTATTATTTAAATCTTTGGACAATTTTAACCCAAAAACCAAACCCGCAAATAAAGAAACTAACGCTATGGATCGAACAAAAATATTTAACCAAACATTTTCAAAATAAGGAACAAAATGGTGTATTACCAACATAGTTAGAAAAAGGATCAGGATTTTAATCCAGCTAATATCTAGCCAATGAATTTTATAATATTTATAAACTATAATAGTATTAAGCACAGCAAATGAAGCATAACCAGCGGCTACTCCAAGGGCTGTTCCATTTATTCCCCAAATGGGCACGGCTAAATGATAAGTCATAAAAATAGCAAAAAGCCATACCGCAATTACCACCAAATTCCACCTATAATAGGGTGAATTATTAATAACTATTCCTGGCAATATTGAAAACAACTCGATTAATTTAGCAATACCGAGTATCAAGATCACAAACTTACCTGACTTATATAGCTCGCCGTTAGGCATTAAGGAATAAATACTATCCGCATTAAACCAAAGACCTAATAAAATAAACATCCCGATAAGTACCTGATTAATATTGCCCTTCCCTACAACCTCCTTTAATTCTGCCCACTTTTCTTCGTGAATGAGCTTTGAAATAATAGGTTGCAAAAGAGGAAGAATAACCCGTTTGGGCAATTCAGTCATAATAGCTATGCTTAACGCAGTAGAATAAACACCCAAAAGTTTATCTCCCCCAGCTATACTCACCGAAAAATAATCGGAGCGGGTAATAATAAGTGGCCCAAAACTTCCCAAAATTGTGATTCCGCTAAACGCAAAAAAATCATTTTTTATGAAATTATGATTTTTTATAAACCCAAAATCAGGTCGGAATGATAAAGGATTTATGCTAAACAAATACATAATATCCACCAACAGCACGGCCAAATAAGATATAAGTAACCAAACTAAAAACTGATTAAATGAAATTACAGCATTCCATGCCAACACAATCAATATAAGATTAATAAGTCGCAGGCCATTTTCTCTTAAAATATTAACAACCACAATTCGACCAAATTGGGCACAATACTGCTCGGTGACTACTGTAAACAGCATGATAACTGTCAACGGCAAAATAACGTGAATGTAATTAGTGGTGTTGGAACCTCCGTCTTTTAAAAGATTAAGTATAGAAGGCCCAGATATAAGTAAAACAACCGACAGCAAAACCAACCCAAGTATAGGAATGCTATAAACCCAAAATGTAAACCCATGATGATAAGAATTATTTTTATCCTGAAACTTTGGAAAAAAACGACTCATGCTGTAGGCAATCCCTAAACTGGCAAACCCCGCCAAAACCCCAGAAATATCAATTACAAATCTGCTTATTCCAACCTCTGCCGGTTGAAATACTTTAGGCATTAAAATAAGTATATTAATATAACCTATAGCAAGCCCGACATAGTTACTAATTGATGCCTTTAAAGACTGCCGGATGATTAAGCCCATACAGTATCAAAAATAAAGTTATTCAGGCTCACCTTCAAATCATGGATTATTAAACAACTTTTTTTAACTTTTTTGTGCAATACCATACAAGTGCTTTTTTTCAAAAGGCAATTGTTTTGATACTCCTAATTTGTTTTTCAACCACCATTTCGTATGCAATTTATAATATGCCACTATATCCTGATAGTATGAAAAATCAGTATTATTCACATCTTTGGGATTAAAATGATGGTCTTTCAAGACTGAAGAAAGCCTATCGATTGTAAAGGACTGAACATGTTGCATATGGTGATGAGCAGCGTCACAAAATGGACAATAAATAGAATGGGCTTTTAAATCTTCATTAAAAGGTGTAGTAACCACTATATAACCTCCCGGCTTTAGTAACCGATGAATTATATTTAAAGTATTGGTTAATAAATCACTTCTTAAATGCTCAATCGTTTCAATTAGTAACACAACATCAAACGAATTATCTGTAAAATTTTTATCCATTTCCGAAAAATGAATGATCTTTTTCACATTGATATTACCTGCATTTTTACGAATGGAAGTCTCAACTGAAGTTTGAGAAAAATCCAAACCATAGATTTCATTATCTGGATTTTCTTTGGATAAATAATCCATCATGGTACCGTTTCCGCAGCCATAATCCAATATTTTCCCTTTCAATTCAATTTTCTGTTTAAGCAATTTTAAAATCCCTAAACCAACTGCTTCGGTAAAATACAAAACATCCTCTGTTACCATATTATCCCAAAAACGCTGAGTTACCTCATCCGTCCAGTCAGCTTCTTCTTTAAATTTCATTGCTTTCATACTTTTATTTCAGATGTTTTAATAAGCGGCAAATTTACTATTTTATTTAAGTAATACATTTTAACCACAGGCGAGCCTTCCAATAATTATTTTATTGGTTTTATTTTAAAAAAAAACTTTACTTTGTTGCATGAAAAAGACCTGCCTTTCTCTTATTTTTTGTGTAATTTTCAATCCATTCGGCTTTGCGCAAAAGCTATGGAACCAGAAAACTAACGTGCCAGGTGGCGCAAGAAATAATGCCACCGGATTTTCGGTTAATGGCAAAGGCTATATGGGATTAGGACAAAACACAAGTGGTGCAAAGTTGTACGATTTTTACGAGTACGACCCATCGACCAATCAATGGACACAAAAAGCTAATTATCCCGGAGCAGGTAGCGCCGGTTGTACAGGTTTTGCTATAAATGGAAAAGGATATATTTGCTTTGGAGTAGGAAGCACTGGAACTTACCAAAAAGACCTTTGGGAATATAATCCAACCGCTAATACGTGGACTCAAAAAGCCACATTTCCGGGTGCGGGCAGATATGGTAGTGGATGTTTTGTTATCAATGATACCGCTTTTTTAATTGGTGGAAATGCTGGAGGATCTCCTTATTTTTCGGATGTTTGGATGTATATACCTGCCACTAATACTTGGACTCAAAAAGCAAATTATGGAGGCGGTAGTCGGTGCTATGCGACTGGCTTTGTGGTGAGTGGTGTTGGCTATGCTGGCACAGGAATAACAAGTGCTACCACAGCTAGGAAAGATATATGGAAATATAATAAATCAAAAGATACTTGGTCAAGTATTGCCGATTATCCATTAGGTGCTTTTTGCCAAACTATAGGCTTTGGAATTGACAATAAGGGGTACCTTGGCACTGGCCAAGATTTAACTAATTTTTATAAAGATATGTATCAGTATGATCCTACAGCCAATACTTGGACCAAATTAGATTCAATACCGAGTTCACAAAGTGTAAGAGGAACAGGAGTTGGGTTTGTTATTAATAGAACGGCCTATTATGGTACTGGTTTCGGAACCACCTCCGCTACGTCATTAAACGACTTCTGGTCGTATACACCAAAAGCAATTTGCTCGGCCTATATACTAACACAACCTAACAGTCAATCGATTAATCAATATGATACTGCCAAATTTATGGCAACTTCAATGGATACTGGGGCTTCTTATAAATGGCAAATAAACACAGGAAGTGCATTTACTGATATTTCAAATGGTGGCCAATATTCAGGTGCCAAAACAAAAAAACTTTTCATAGTAAATGTAAAATCCACTACCAATAATGGCCATAAATTCAGGTGCATCGCTATTGGAAAATCGTGTTCAGACACCTCTATTATTGCGACTTTATCGGTTACATGTCCTACAATATTTAAATCCGACGCCACCAACCAAACTGGAACTGTTGGTGGAAATATTAAATTTATTGTAACGGCCCTTTATTCAAATACTACTTTCCTTTGGCAAAAGGATGATGGAACAGGATTTAAAAACCTTACCAATTCAGGTCAGTATTATGGTTTTGACAATGACACCTTGGCGATGTCAGATCTTTTATATTCCAATAACAATTATAAATTCAGATGTTTGGTCACTTTTGATGGATGCTCCTCCACCTCAGCAACTGCTAACCTCACTGTTAATTGTAAAACAATTATTAAAAACCAACCCTCAAATGCGAGTGTCTACAAAGGGGCGAAAGCCATTTTTGTAACTTCTTTTCTTGATGCTGGAACCACGTTTCAATGGAAAACAAAAATCGGATCCTCTTTTCAAAATCTTTTTACCGCCGGCCAGTACAAAGGCACTACCACTGATTCACTATCTATCTATCCGACAGATATGTCAAACAAAAACCAACAATTTAAGTGCATTTTAAATTATAAAGGATGCATCGATTCAACAAAAATAATTTCACTGGATGTCTTCTGCAATCCGCTTGTTTCAGTAAATCCGCAAAACCAGAATAAAACTGAAGGAGCCAATGCCTTATTTATTGTTTCGTCAAACGAAACGAATACTTCATTTTCATGGCAAATAAATAATGGTATATCTTTCCAGAATCTAAGCAATTCAGGCAATATTATAGGTACCAACAACGATAGTCTTACTCTTATAAATCTTATTTTAGCTGATAATAATAAGGTTTACAGATGTATTTTATCCTCTGGCGGATGCTTTGATACTAGCAAAAATGCGACATTACTTGTGCGTTGTAAATCATTACTCAATACCCAACCAAAAAACATAAAGGCTTTTGTATCTGAAAATTCGATTATAAGCCTAGTTAGCCTTGAGCCTAATGCATCATTAGCTTGGCAGTCCGATGTTGGATTTGGCTACCAAAACCTAAGTAATGCCGGGCAATATAACGGTGTAAACAATGACTCATTAACAATCTCCAATATCTCAATTTCAAATAACAACCAAAAATTCAGATGTATCCTTACCCTCGGAGCCTGCGTAGAAACTTCGGAGGTTGCAACCCTTCAGGTTATTTGTAGAACCATAATATCTAGCCAACCTATTAATAAATCAGCTAGCATTGGAGGTAGTGCCTTTTTCAATGTATCAGTCACAGAATCTAAATCCACCTTTAAATGGCAATCAGATGTTGGATTTGGCTTCCAAAACCTTAGCAATGCAGGCCAATACAAAGGTGTAAATAAAGACACACTTACTATTAATGATTTAACAAATAGTAATAATAACCAAACCTTTAGGTGCGTTATTAATAATGGGGCATGCAACGATACTTCTAATAGTGTAAGTTTAGTTGTAAAATCAACTGGCATCGCTCCATTGGAGCAAAAAGGAATCATAGTATTCCCTAACCCTTGCAATCATTTTATTAATATTAAAACCACCTCCGAATTATCAAATAACTCCTATAAATTAATCGACCAGCAAGGAAGAATTATTGTTGGAGGAAACCTAACAGATAATAACACCAAAATCACAATTGAATCTTTGGCTAACGGGGTTTACATATTACAAACCGAACCGATTATAACCAGAACTTTAATAATTAAAAATTAGTATCTATTTAAAATAAATGAAAAATTTAATATCTCTACTTAGTTTCAGCCTTATTATTAATATTTCAGCCTTTTCCCAAAAAGTATGGAATCAAAAAACAGATATAACAGGCGTTACAAGAAATAGTTGCATCGCATTTTCTATAAATGGAAAAGGGTATTTGGGTTTAGGCCAAAATTCGAGCAGCACAAAAATTTATGACTTTTATGAGTATGACCCGTCAAGCAATACTTGGACACAAAAAGCTAATTACCCGGGAGGGGGAAGTTTTGCTTCAAGTGCCTTTGTAATAAATGGCAAAGGCTATGTTTGCTTGGGTGCAAATAATGCAGGTACTCCACAAAAAGATTTATGGGAATATACACCAAGTACAAATTCTTGGGCGGCAAAAGCTACATTTCCCGGTGCGGCAAGATATGGTGCTAGTTGGTTTGTTATAAATGATACAGCCTTTGTTATTACTGGTTCTCCTGGTGGCACTCCTTATTTATCTGATGTTTGGATGTATGTTCCGGCCACCAATGCTTGGACACAAAAAGCCGGTTTTACAGGTGGCGCAAGAGCTCATGGTGCAGGATTTACTGTGGATGGAGTAGGTTATTTTGGAACAGGAATAAACTCATCCGCCACTCCAACCAAAGACGTTTGGAAATATAATAAGGCGAAAGATACTTGGTCAAGGATTACTGATGTGTCAATAGGTGCTATTACAGGTGCCATTGCTTTTGAAATTGACAAGAAAGGATACTTAGGCACCGGATATGATTTAACTAATTACTTTAAAGATATTTATCAATATGATGCCTCAGCGAATACTTGGACTAAATTAGATTCAATACCAAGTTCAATTAGCGTTAGAGGCGGTTCAGTATCTTTTTTGATAAATAAAACTATTTATATTGGCACGGGATACTCGGTAGGTGGTGCTTCATTGAAAGACTTATGGTCATTCACTCCTAAATCAAGTTGTTCAGCGGCATTATCTACCGAACCATACAGCCAATCTGTTAATCAATATGACACCGCTAAATTTAGCGCTTTATCCAATGATACGGGCACTAGCTATAAATGGCAGATTAATACGGGAAGTGCCTTTACCGATATTTCTAATGGTGGACAATATTCAGGTGCCAAAACAAAAAAGCTAGCTATTTCTAATGTAAAATATTCCACCAATAATGGCCACAAATTCAGATGCATTGCCATTGGAAAATCATGTTCGGATACTTCTATAACTGCTACTTTATCCGTTACCTGTACTGCTATATTTAAAAACGATGCCACCAATCAAACAGGAACCGTTGGTGGAAATATTAAATTTATTGTAACGGCCCTTTATTCAAACACTACTTTCCTTTGGCAAAAGGATGATGGAACTGGATTTAAAAACCTTACCAATTCAGGCCAGTACAATGGTTTTGGCAATGACACCTTGGTAATGTCGGATCTTTTGTATTCCAATAACAATTATAAATTCAGATGTTTGGCCACTTTCGACGGATGCTCCTCAACCTCTTCTATAGCCGCTCTTACTGTTAATTGTAAAACCATTATCAAGAATCAACCTTCTAACTCAACTGTATTTAAAGGGACGAAGGCTATTTTTGTATCTGCGGTTCTTGATGCCGGCACTACATTTCAATGGAAAACAAAAATTGGTTCTGCATTTCAAAATCTTTATACCGCCGGTCAGTATTACGGCACCACTGCCGATTCTTTAACTATCAATCCGACAGATATGTCGAACAAAAATCAACAATTCAAGTGCATGTTAAATTACAAAGGATGCAAGGATTCAACAAAAATTGTAACACTTGATGTCCTATGTAACCCCATTGTAGCCAAAGAACCCCCTAATCAAAATAAATACGAGGGAGAAAAAGCTTTGTTTATTGTAACTTCCTTTGATGCCAATTCTAGTTTTTCATGGCAATTCAATGTGGGAACCGGATTTCAAAATTTATCAAATTCATCACGGGTGAATGGTGTCAATAATGATACACTAAGTATCTCAAACCTGATACTTGCCGATAATAACCAAAATTACAGATGTATTTTATCCTCAGAGGGTTGCTATGACACCTCTAACTCAGCCACATTAAAAGTAACTTGTAAACCTTTAATTAATTACCAACCGAAAAATAAAACTGCTTTTGTAGCTGATAACGCCATCTTGATTGTGAACTCACCCGAACCAAATGTTTCATTTATCTGGCAATCGGATGTTGGATTCGGCTACCAAAACCTCAGCAATGCCGGGCAATACAGTGGCGTCAATAATGACTCGCTAACGATAAAGAATTTATCTTTCAGCAACGATAATCAAAAATTTAGATGCCTATTAACTTTAGGGGCATGCATAGAAACTTCAAATATTGCAACACTATTTGTTACCTGTAAGCCTATCATTGTGGATCAACCTAAAAACAAATTGGCTGCTATCGCCAGTTCTGCTTATTTTAACGTGACCTCCACCTTGCCCGGAATTACCACCTATAGATGGCAGACGGACATTGGATTAGGATTTCAAAATTTGAGCAATGCAGGACAGTTTAAGGGAGTGACTAAAGACACACTTATAATTAGCAATCTAACTACCGCCAATGACAATCAAACCTTTAGATGCTTACTTAACCAAGGTTCATGTGCTGACACCACTCTAAGTGCGTCATTAACTTTAAAATCAGGAGGTATTTATAAAATCAGAAATAATAATCTTCAGCTTTACCCGAATCCTTCCAATTCTATGATTAATTTCAAAATAACGCCAGAGTTGTTATTCAATAATTTCAAAATAATTGACCAACAAGGTAAAACGATAATCTCAGGTATTTTAACTGAAACTAGTATGAAGATAAATATTGAAAATATAGCCCAAGGACTTTATATTTTGCAAACCGAACCTTTTATTAGTCGTACTTTGATTATTAAAGAATAGAGTTTTTTATTTTTTAGACTTATAATTCAATTCAAAAAAGGCTTTTTTAATTAATTTAGCTGTATTCAATTATTGTATAATTGCATTTTATTTTAAAAAAGTAATTAATGAGCACATTTACACAACATGAAATTGAGGTTTTAGAAGGCAAACGATTTAAGTTTGGTAAAAACTGGCTGTCATTCATTAAAACTTTAAATGTTGAAAGAATAAATAATGCTGAAAATTCACTTAAAGAATTTTTACAATGCGAATCACTCAATAATAAAAAATTTATTGATATTGGCTCAGGCAGCGGAATGTTTAGCCTTGCCGCAAAAAATTTAGGCGCAAAAGTATTTTCTTTTGATTATGATGGTAGTTCGGTCGAAAGCACACAAATACTAAAAGAAAAATATTACCCAACCGACACTCATTGGGAAATAACACAAGGTTCAGTACTCGATAAAAATTTTCTTAATTCACTTGGAACTTATGATATTGTTTATTCATGGGGGGTTTTGCATCATACAAGTGCAATGTGGGAAGCTATTGGAAATGTAATTCCGTTAGCAAAACCAGATGGCGAAATTTTTATTGCACTATACAATGACCAAGGGCCGAGATCAAAGAAATGGTTAAAAGTAAAACAGATTTATAACAAAGGATTTTGGGGCAAACTATTTATCAGCTCTATTTTTATTACTTACTTTCTTGCCAATTTTATTTTTTATAGTTTAAAACAAGGCAAATCTCCATTTAAACAATGGAAAGCCTATAAGCTACAACGAGGCATGTCAGTTTATCACGATTGGCACGATTGGTTGGGAGGATTACCTTTTGAGGTTGCGTCCAACGAAAAAGTTGTAGATTTTTTTAATGAACGAGGATTTTATTTAAAAAAGTTAAGAACCAATAATGGCTTGGGATGTAACCAGTACGTTTTCAAAAAATTATAATAATTCAGCTTTTCCAAACTGCTGTTTCAAATGAAACACACGTAACCATATTTCAAAAACTAACATACTGAAAAGTAGCTTTTCCATTTGAGAAGGACGAGCCTTTTGATACCAGTCAATTAATTTTAAACTTCCTTCAATATTGATAATACCCAAATCGGCAGAAATTCCTTCTTTTATATAATCTCTAAGTAAGTCTGTCCATTTGCCATTAAAATAATCTCTCACAGGTATTCTAAAACCTGTTTTTTTCTTATAAACAATTTCTTTAGGCAAATACTTTTCACAAATTTTCTTCAACAATAATTTCTCTTGACCATTAGGCATCAACACTTCCGGTTTGAGCTTAGAAGTAAACTCTATTAGCCTGTTATCTAAGAATGGAGCCCTTGATTCTATCGAAGCATACATGGTTCCAGTATCTACTTTCATTAAAAAATCATCCGGCAAATAGCCTTTAACTCCAAGAAAAAACATCATATCATGATTACTGATATTGCCTTTATAACTTCGTATAATTGATTTTTGAAAATAAGCCTGCTCGGTTTCTAGTTCATTTATAAAAGAGGATTTGAAAAGTAATTTCCTAATGTTAGATGGTTCATAATCCATCGCGTTGCAATAACTATTCAATCCCCCATAGCGTATCATACGCTCTATATTGGCTAGTTTGGGAGGATATTTCCAACCCGGCTGAAAACGTCTGTTGGATAATTCATCCATTATGGCAGCCAATGGCATGGAGCTTGGTTTTATTTTATTAAGTAATGCAGGTATCCCATATCCTCCAAAAATTTCATCTCCTCCATCACCTGTTAATACAACAGTTAAAAACTGTTTTGCTTTTTCTGAAACTGCTGCAGTTGGTATAATTGAACTATCTGCAAATGGCTCAATCATTGAAAGTAACTGAGGAAGTTTGTTAATACAATCAATTTCTAAATCTACCTGATTATAATTGAGTCCATGAAGTTGGGCAATCTGCCTAGCATACACAGCCTCATCCAATTCTGGATTTTGAGGCGTGGACAAAGTAACACTTGTAATTCCTTTTTTATAGTGTGAGGCAATAGCAGCAACTAACCCCGAGTCATTTCCTCCACTTAAAAATAAACCCAAAGGAACATCAGAAATTAATTTTTCCTGAATACTGCTATGCATTATTTCCTCAACTTTTACCTGAGCATCTTCAAATGAAATATCAATTTTTTCATCATATTTCACTTCCCAATAGGTTGATAATTTCAATTCTTCTTTGGTAACATAACCATATTGAGCAGGTAATAATTTTTTAACCCCCTTATAAATACTTTGTTGTTGTGAGATATATTGGTAGGCAAATAATTCAGAAATCGCCTTTGGATTCAACTCCTTATCTGTAATAAGATTTGATACACCAGATAAATTAGAAGCAAATAAAAATACTCCATTGTCAAAATAATAAAACAAAGGTTTTTCACCAAATCTATCGCGGGCAATAAACAACTGTTGCTTTTGATTATCCCAAACTGCAAAAGCCCACATTCCGCGAAGTCTTTCCAAAATATTAGGGCCAATCTCAATAAAACCCTTTAATAAAACTTCGGTATCTGAATTAGTTCTAAATTTTAAGCCAAATTCTTTTTCAAGTTGGCTTCTTACCTCTCTGTAATTATAAATTTCACCATTAAAAACAATACTATAACGGTTATCTTCTGAATAGAAAGGTTGATTGGCCTCAGGGCTTAAATCAATAATTGCTAATCGACAATGTCCTAAAGTAGCATTACCAATAGTATTAACAGTAATATTATCAGGCCCGCGATAAGCCATTGCATCGCAGGCATTTTTCACTTCTTGTTCATAATTTTGAAAAGTGTTAAAAGAAATTTTTCCAGCTATGCCGCACATAAATTAATATTGCTTCAAAATAAAACGATTAATTCTTAGTGAACTACTTTTTTTATTATCAAAACATTTAATTTTTAAAAACTTATACCACAAATGCGAATAGCCCTAGCCACCACCGAGTTTCTTACTGAAAAAACCTATGATGGCGGCTTGTCAAATTATATTTATAGGGTGAGTAAATCATTACAATCCTTAGGCCATGAACCGATAGTTTTTGTAGCTTCGTCCACTAACGAAGATATAGAGTATAAAGGTATTACGGTTATCCGGATTAATGAAAAGCAACTTACATGGTGGTATTGGTTGTTAAACGCCATTACGCTTTTCCGATTAAATCCTGCCTTACTTTTTATGGTGAGAAGCTATCGGTTCAAAAAGCGGATCTCATTGTATCACAAATCCTGTCCTATTGATATTGTCCATTATACCAATTCAATGGCGTTGGCTATTTTTAAACCAAAAAACATTCCTTCTGTCATTCGTATTTCCAGTTATCAAAAATTATTGGATGCCGCCAGTGGCAATAAACAAACCTTTCGCCTTTGGCAAAAACAGTATTTACAGGATATAATGCTAAAACAGGCCAAGCATATTTTTGGCCCCAGTAAAATAATCGGGAACCATATTGCTGAAAAATTCAATAAGGAAATAACTTTAATAGAAACTCCGTTTGTGCTGGAAAACTCAAATCTAAGTAATGAACGACTTAACGAAATTTTAACTCAAACTAATAATAATCCTTACTTACTGTATTTTGGAACATTATCACTTCTTAAGGGATTGCAGGATATCGCAGATATTTTGGAACAACTTTTTGAAAAACATCCGTCACACTACTTTGTATTTATTGGTAAAGATATTTCAATTAATGGCAAACCAATTGTTGAGATATTAAAAGAAAAAGCCGGAAAATTTAACCATCGAATTATTTGGTATTCAAGCACACCGCATAACTTACTTTATCCGGTAATTCAAAATGCCGAACTGGTGGTTTTACCCTCACGCCTTGACAATTTCCCTAACACATGCATTGAAGCTATGGCCTTAGGTAAAATTGTAATTGGAACTTACAAAACCAGTTTTGAGCAACTCATTGACCCTAATATTTCAGGCTTATTGTGTGAACATAGCAATCCTCTAAGTCTTATAAAATCTATTGATGACGGATTGCAAATGACCGAAGTGCAAAAGAAAATAATGGGCCAAAAAGCCATCGAACGTGTTGAAAAACTAAAACCCGAAATTGTGGTGAATGAATTGGTGAAGTATTATGAAAGGGTAATTGAAACTAATCTTGAGGATTTGAATCTTTAATATCTACCCCTTGCTTTTTTATTTATTTCACCACTAATCTAAAAATAATCTTTGCCTTTTTATTGATAATAAAATTATAATAAATATCACTTAGCCCCTCTATTTCTCTTATATAGACTTAAATTAAAAATAATTTGGATATTATAAACTAATTACTAGTTTTGTCATAACTAATTAAAAAAAAATGAAAAAAATCAACTTACTTGTATTTATGTTTTTAGGATTAACTTTTGCATCCTATGGATCAAAAGCCCAAACAAATTCCACTTCTTCACCAACGTCTCAAACTGAAGAAGTTAGCGCAAAAACTGACAATTTGCTCGCTTCAGCTGTTGAGACCACTACAACATTTTCAGACAATTCTTCCGTAATCAAAAAATCACAGAATCCTAGACATCCAAAGAAAGAGTGGCAAGACAGAACCCTCGGGGGGAAAATTCTAGTTGTTGTGGGAGGCACTTTTTTTGTTATCCTTTGTTTGATGTTCGGAACCGTAAGTGTAGGATAAACCTTTACCACTTGTATTTTAAAATCACTTTCAAAATTCCGGTCAATGAGCCTGAATTATAGATAGAAAGCACAAAAAAAGCGAAATTAAAATTTCGCTTTTTTTGTGCTCTTCAATATTGAATGCATCCTTTCCTTAACTAAATTTTCATATTTTCTCCAGATATCCATTTAACTCGCTAGGCTCATTTAATATAATCACTTTGTTAATAAATTCGGGAGCATGTAAAATTTGGGAAGTTTTATTTCTCAGTTTAACACCAGCTAAAATAATTTTTACATGCGGCAATTGAGAATGAACATCATTCACAAATTTTATAGGTTCAAGGTCTGAATTACAAATTGAAAATACTGTAAGAATATAATCAGCATTTACAGATTCAAACGTTTTATATAAGTCAGTAATTGGGACATTTTGGCCTAAATAAATAACATCGTGCCCATAACTTCTCAGAACGTAATTAGCATACAATAACCCAAATTCATGCATTTCACCTGGAGGAAGAAACAAAATAAATTTCTTACAATTACTCACTTTCTTTGATTGTCCAAGAATGGCAATTTGCAATTTCTGCTTAATAATATTGCTTGCAAAATGCTCTAAAGCAGGATGCAAAGCATTGGAAACCCACAAATCACCCAACCTTTGTAAAAAAGGAAATGCAAGTTTTGTAATAGCATTATCAAACCCTACTTTCATTATATAACTTGAAAACACTTTATTAAATGCTTTTTCGCTTAAATTATATGTTGCAAGAAGCAATGAATTTATCAGGTCGTCATTGTCATTTCTTTTTTTGCATTTTTCTAAAGCTTCCGAATGAATTTCAGAAATAGACAGGTTGGCAATTTTTGAAATTTTTAAACCTTTTTTATTAAGCAAGGCAATATTTAACAATAACTTAACATCATCATCATCATAAAATCGGATGTTTGTTGCTGTACGTTTTGGGATTACCAAATTATACCTTTGCTCCCATATACGAATAGTGTGAGCCTTAATTCCAGTGATGCTTTCAAGATCTTTTATGTAATATGCCCCCATCTAAAAAAATTTACGTTATCTATTAAAACAAAGGGCATCAATAATTGTTTTAAAATTCAGTGACTAAAAAAAATATCCTAATTACCGGCGCTACCGGATTAATAGGGTCGGCATTAATTAAAAATCTTTCTGAACAGGGATTTAATTGTATTACCCTCACCCGATCTGTTGTAAACGACCGACCAAAAACCTTTAAATGGAACCCTGAACTACAAATTTGTGATATGTTACCCCATATTGAATATTATGCTGTGATAAATTTGGCTGGGGCAAGCATCGTCGATACAAAATGGAATAAAGAAGGTAAGGATCAAATAAGTTTCAGCAGGATCGATTCAACCACTTACTTAAAAAGAATAATCGATACATTTCCTCATCCTCCAAAGCACTTTATTTCTGCATCGGCCATCGGATATTATGGATTTGAAAATGATGAAATAAAAACCGAAGACTCCAGTAGCGGCAATGATTTTGCTGCAGTGGTTTGTCACGATTGGGAGCTAGCTGCGTCCAATTTAAAAACAATCGAGACACAACTAACAATTATTAGGATTGGAATTGTTTTGGCGCAAAAAGGAGGTTTTTATAAAAAAATGAAAACATTGGCTAAAAATAAAATAGCCGCTCCACTAGCATCAGGACAACAACCAGTTTGCTGGATTCATATAGATGATCTAATAAATTTATTTATTGATATTTTAAACAACAAAATATCACCCGGAACTTATAATGCAGTAGCTAATACGAATACCAATAAGGAAGTTACAAAACTTATAGCTTCTAAAAATGGGCAACCTATTCTATTGCCGGCGGTTCCCGCATCTTTATTAAAAATACTCTACGGTAAAAAAATGGAGCTATTTATTAAAGGGTCAATTGTTTCAAATTCCAAACTTTTAAAGGAAGGGTTTCAATTTCAATATTCTGATTTAGAAAACGCAGTTTCTGATTTAGCATATGGATAAAACAATATCTATTCATTGGTTTCGCCGTGATTTAAGACTCGAAGATAATACCGCGCTTTATCATGCCTTGAAAAGCGGCCATCCGGTATTATGCCTTTTTATTTTTGACACTTCAATTTTAAATAAATTAACTAGTAAAACTGATGCGAGAGTTACATTTATTCATCAAGAAATTGAAAATCTTAAAAATAAGCTAGAAAATTCAGGGTCTAGTCTTTTGATTAAATATGGAGATCCCTTGGCAATTTGGAAAGAAATAACCAAAGAATATCCAATTAAGGAAGTTTTCACAAACCACGATTATGAGCCATATGCATTAACAAGAGATTTAGAAATTAAACGCTTTTTAAATACCAAAAATATCAATTTCAAAACCTTTAAAGATCAGGTGATATTTGAAAAAGAAGAAATCCTAAAGGAGGACGGAACCCCCTATACCATTTTCACTCCTTATTCTAAAAAATGGAAGGCCAAACTGACAAATTTTTACTTAAAGCCCTACCCGACCGAAAAATACTTTAGTAATTTCCATAGGTCTTCTCCGCTTAAAGATATAACTCTCCATCAAATAGGTTTTTCACCAACCACGATTGCATTTCCTAATAAAGAAACCAGCCAAAACCTTATAAAAAACTATGAATACAATCGCGATATTCCTTCGGTAGAAGGAACCAGCCGACTGAGTCTACATTTCCGTTTTGGCACAATAAGCATCCGGCAAAAAGCCGCAAAAGCTTTAGAAATTAGTGAAAAATGGCTGAATGAATTGATTTGGCGTGAATTTTATATGAGCATTATTTATCATTTCCCTCAAGTAGTTTCAGCCTCATTCAAGCCCCAATACGACAGGATTGAATGGATAAATAATTCCGAACAATATAAAAAATGGTGCACTGGACAAACGGGCTACCCTATTGTGGATGCTGGTATGCGGCAACTCAATGCCACTGGTTTTATGCATAACCGAGTAAGAATGATAGTAGCTAGTTTTTTAACCAAACACTTATTGATTGACTGGAGATGGGGTGAACACTATTTTGCTGAAAAACTTTTGGATTATGAGCTGGCAAGTAATAATGGTGGATGGCAATGGGCGGCAGGAAGCGGCGTAGATGCGGCTCCTTATTTCCGCATTTTTAATCCCTATTTGCAAACCCAAAGGTTTGATCCTAAAAATAATTATATAAAACATTGGGTACCAGAATTTGAATCTTCAAATTATCCAAAACCAATTATTAACCATGAGATGGCTCGAAAACGTTGCCTCGAAACCTACAAAGCGGCATTAAATCCCTAACCATACGATTTAAAACGTGGACTTAGAAAACCATTCTCGCAGTCCTAATTTTTCATTAAAAAACTCATTTAATAATCCTATTTTTGCACCTATTTTTAAAAATCAATGTTAACTGTTTCCGATTTATCTTTAAGATTTGGCAAAAGGGTACTGTTTGATGAAGTAAATCTAAAATTTACTGAAGGAAACTGCTACGGTGTTATTGGGGCCAACGGTGCCGGTAAATCAACATTTTTAAAAATTCTTTCGAGCGAGATAGAACCTACATCAGGGAATATATCTATAAATCCGGGCAAACGGATGGCTGTTCTAAAACAAGATCACTTTGAATTTGATGAATTCAATGTACTTGAAACCGTAATTATGGGCCATAAAGAATTGTATGGCATTATGAAAGAAAAGGACATCATCTACGCCAAAGAAGATTTTAATGATGAAGATGGAATAAAAGCTAGCCACCTTGAAGAGAAATTTGCGGATATGAATGGCTGGAATGCAGAAAGTGAAGCAGGTGAATTACTAGGCTCTTTAGGCGTAACGGAGGAATATCACTATACCCGCATGGGTGATTTAAGTAATAATCAAAAGGTAAGGGTACTATTAGCACAAGCAATATTTGGCAATCCCGATATTTTAATTTTGGATGAGCCTACCAATGATTTGGACATTGCAACTGTTAGTTGGCTCGAAAACTTTTTAGCTGAATATAAAAATGTGGTGATTGTTGTATCTCACGACAGGCACTTTTTAGATTCAGTGTGTACCCATATTTGCGATATTGATTTTCGTAAAATTAAAATTTATGGAGGAAGCTATACTTTCTGGTACGAAGCTAGTCAGTTAGCCTCACGCCAAAAATCGGACCTAAATAAAAAGAACGAAGAAAAACGAAAGGAACTTCAAGAATTTATTGACAGATTTAGTGCTAACGTTAAGAAATCAAAGCAAGCTACCAGTCGTAAAAAAATGCTTGAAAAACTGAATGTAGACGAGATTGACCCCTCTAGCAGAAAATATCCAGGTATATTTTTCAAACAGGAACGTGAAGCAGGTGATCAAATACTCAATGTTCAAGGCTTAACTTTAAAACCTTATTTCAATAATTTAAACTTTAGCCTTTATAAAAACGAAAAAATAGTCTTCTTAGCCAAGGAAAGCATTGCCATCACAAATTTTTTCAGAGTGATAATGGGTGAAATAAAGCCGGATAGCGGAACCTTTGACTTCGGAATCACAATTACAAAAGGCTATTTACCAAATGATAAAGACCATTTCTTTGAAACAGAGTTGAACCTAATTGATTGGTTGCGTCAATATTCAGTTGAAAAAGATGAAACCTTTATTCGCGGGTTTTTAGGCCGAATGCTTTTTTCAGGTGAAGAAACTTTAAAATCATGTAAAGTACTTTCGGGTGGAGAAAAAGTGAGATGTATGCTTTCTAAACTAATGCTTCAAAATCCAAATCTTATTATATTAGACGAACCTACCAATCACTTGGATTTGGAATCAATTACCGCCTTAAATAATGGTTTAAAAAATTATGAAGGCACCATATTATTTACAAGTCGTGACCATACTATTGTGCAAACAATTGCTACCCGGGTTATTGAAATATCAGCAAACGGAATGATTGACAAAGCAAGTGAGTATGATGATTATTTAGAAAATGAAGAAGTAAAGCAACGCAGAGTAGAATTGTATAATTCTTCTGTTACCGTTTAAAATAAAAAAAAATTAAATATAAATAAAAATGAAACTGAAATTAGTAACATTAGGAATGATAGTAGCCCTTTTTGGTGCGGTATCATGTAAAAAAGGAGCCTCAGGCTCAAAATCACCAGAAAACCCATCCCTTAAATCAAGAACCGACAGCGTAAGTTATGCATTGGGTTCATTAATTGGAGAAGATTTAAAAACTGGAGGATTTGAAGAATTTAACTATGAAGTTATGAATGCAGCTATGCAACGCGCTTTGAATGGTGATACAATGTTGATGGATAAAATGAAAGCTAGTGGTATTTTACAAGCTTTTGCTCAAGAGCAAATGAAAAAGAAAACTGGCGACAACGCAAAAACTGGAGCTGATTTCTTAACAAAGAATAAAACTGCTGCAGGAGTTATCACTACTTCATCAGGCTTGCAATATAAAATCATTAAAGCGGGTACTGGTGCTTTAGCTACAGATACACAAAAAGTGAAAGTTGACTATACTGGAAAATTATTGGATGGTAAAGTATTTGACAGTTCTGTTCAACGCGGCGAACCTGCTATATTTAAAGTAAATCAAGTTATTCCAGGATGGACTGAAGCGTTAAAACTTATGCCTGTGGGTTCAAAATGGGAATTGTACATTCCTTCTGCACTTGCTTACGGTGAGCAAGGCAACCAAGGTATTCCTGGAGGAAGTGTACTTATTTTTGAAGTAGAACTTTTAGGAATAGAAAAATAATTTTTCTTGATTTTATTAAAATCAAGCACTTACAAATATTAAAATTACAATAATGAGTAAAGCTAAATTAATTTTAATCATCGCCTTATTTGCATTTACTTTCACAAGTAATGCACAAAAAGGTACAGTTGAAAATCCTAAAATAAAAACCAAATTAGATTCTATAAGCTACGCTTTAGGCTCATTAATTGGTACGGATTTAAAAAACGGGGGATTTTCAGAAATCAATTATAAAGTGATGAATGCAGCGATGCAAAGAGCCATTACAGGCGATTCACTTATTATGTCTAAAGAACTTTCAAATTCAGTGTTGCAAGCAGCAGCTATGGCAGAAATGAAAAAGAAATCATCGGAAACGGAAAAACTTTGCGCCACCTTTTTTGAAAAGAACAAAACTGCTCCAGGAGTAGTGACAACCGAATCAGGTTTGCAATACAAAATCATCAAACCAGGTACAGGTTCTAAACCTACCTTAGAGCAAAAAGTAAAAGTACATTATACGGGAAAACTATTGGATGGTAAAATATTTGATAGCTCAGTTGATCGCGGCGAACCTGCAGTTTTTGGAGTAGGTCAGGTAATTCGTGGCTGGACAGAAGCTTTACAATTAATGCAGGTTGGTTCTAAATGGGAACTTTATATTCCTTCTGAATTGGCTTATGGTCCACAAGGAACTCAAGGAATTCCGGGAGGAAGCCTTTTGATATTTGAAGTAGAACTATTAGGAATAGAATAACTTAAAAATTTATACTTTAAAGCCCCAAGATTTTAAAAATCTTGGGGCTTTTTATTTTATCCATTGCCGTCAGATTTATCTGATGGATTAAAAAAATTAAAATAACGAAGGATTATTTCCATTCATTCGTATCCTGCCCAAATGCTCATAGGCTAAAGCCGTTGCTTCACGGCCTCTTGCAGTTCGCATAAGCAATCCTTGCTGAATAAGGAAAGGTTCATATACTTCTTCAATAGTTCCTCCTTCTTCACCCACGGCTGTGGCTATCGTATTTAAACCTACCGGGCCCCCTTTAAATTTATCAATAATGGTTACCAGTATTTTATTATCCATCTCATCCAATCCCAGTTTATCTACATTCAAGGCATCTAATGAATAGCGAGCAATATCAAGAGTAATAACTCCATTGCCTTTTATCTGAGCAAAATCGCGGGTACGCCGAAGCAATGAATTAGCCACACGAGGGGTTCCGCGGCTTCTTCGGGCTATTTCATAAGCGGCTTCATCTTCAATGGGGGTATTAATAATTTTGGAGGAACGTTTTATAATGGTTTGTAAAAGTTTGGAATCATAATATTCCAGTCGGCAATTAATACCAAACCTTGCCCGCAAAGGCGAAGTAAGCAATCCTGAACGGGTGGTGGCTCCAATAAGTGTAAACGGATTTAAACTAATTTGAACCGACCTGGCATTGGGGCCAGTGTCAATCATTATATCAATTTTATAATCCTCCATGGCGCTATAGAGGTATTCTTCCACAACATTACTCAACCGATGAATTTCATCTATAAATAGAACATCTCCTTTTTCTAAATTGGTGAGCAAGCCAGCCAAATCGCCAGGTTTTTCAATTACTGGACCGGAGGTAACTCTGATATTAGTTTTTAATTCATTGGCAATAATATTAGAAAGAGTGGTTTTACCTAATCCCGGAGGGCCGTGAAGCAAAACATGATCTAAAGCTTCGCCACGTAAAACTGCGGCTTTAACAAACACTCGCAAATTTTCCATAATCTTATCCTGCCCCGAGAAATCATTAAAATTAGAAGGGCGTAACACTTTTTCTAATTCCTGTTCTTGTGATGAAAGATTTTCTTTATTGGGGTCAAGTACGTTATTTTGCACCTCACAAAATTAAATAATATTAACAGGCAACCTACTACCTATATTACACATCTTTTTAGTACCTAATTAAATGCCCAAAGAACAGTTCACAAAACAAACAAAAGCAGTAAATCTGGCATTCTAAATCACTTAGTTTTAAAAAAATAAAAATGAAATTATATATTAAATACAATTTTTTAACATTATTACTTCTTTACATATCCCTTCCACTTTATTCGCAGGATGCCAAAACTACACTTCAAGTGGACAAACGTTTTCATGATTTCGGAAAAATAAAAGAAGATGGCGGGAAGGTGAGAGCTATTTTTACCTTTAAAAATACGGGAAACACTAACTTGATCATTCAAAATGTGGAGTCATCCTGCGGTTGCACTATTGGCGAATGGACCAAAGAACCTATTGCCCCTGGAAATACCGGAATTGTTACTGCCATCTATGACCCAAAAAATCTGATTGGCATTATTGACAAAACCCTTGGGGTATATACGAATGCTAAATTTGCAAAGGTTGTAATTTTAGAACTTAGAGGTGAAGTAATTCCGCGCGATAAAACAATGGATGATATATTTCCGTATCGCGCTGGAAACTTAATGTTTGATAAAGAAATGATTGAATTTGGAGATGTATTAAACGATAATAAGGATTCAGCGTTTATAGTAATGTATAACGATGGACAATACCCAATTAAAATAAATAACACCTCATCATTACCAGCCGGGTATAAGATTAGACCAGAAAAAAGCACTATTGAACCAAATGAAGAGGTTAGACTTTATGCCATAGTTGATGGAAATGTATTTCAGGATTTTGGGCCGTTTAGTAAAAATTTCAGATTAATTACAGATGATCCGGAATATTCAGAAAAACCATTATATATGCTCGGAATCATTAAATATAATTTTGGTAACCTTTCAAAAAAGGAAAAGAAAGAATCTCCAAAATTCAGCATTGATAAACGTGAAAAGAATTTTGGGACACAACCTATAGGTGGATTTGTATCTACCACCTTTACTATTACGAATAAGGGTAAAAATGATTTAAAAATTTTAAGTCTAAAAGCACAATGCCATTGCACTGAGCCAAGCATTGATAAGACCGTATTAAAAAAAGGGGAAACAGCCACATTAACCGTAAAATTTGATTTATTAGGAAATGCAGGAAACACTCAAAAACCAGTCACTATTTATACCAATGACCCCAAGAAACCTATTGTAGATATATTGCTAAAGGCTAACCTTTATTAAATAGTTGAATTTCAAAAAGTAATTTCGAAAAAAGCATTTACTTACATTAGGGGCTGTCAGCCCCTATAACCCTGCCCTTCTTTTGTGCTTGACTAAAAAAGAAGGCAAAAAAGTCAAGCCAAAAAAATACTCCAACCGCACCATCTAACACACGCCCGCATTTTTGGCATCCCAACGCACCTTAAACCGAAACTTTTCCAATTTAACAAAACCTCGTTGGTTTGCAGCCGTGCGATGGCCTGTCAGAAACCGAGGAACGAGGTTCGCGAATGCCTTAATTTAAAAAATAAACATACTGATGAGCCAAAGGCGGGCCGCGACCCGGCCTTGCGGGAGGAAGCATTTTTCTGACTTGACTTTTTTGTTTAATTTTTTCATCAAGGACACCATAGGTTCATGAACACCATTAAAATAAATAGCAAATCAATGAATAAAAAAGTGAATAGGAGTTATAGAGGGTAAAGCCCTCTAATCGAAAAAGTTTTTAATACCATTTCTAAAAATATTGCAAATAAATTCGCCTTATATTTAAAGGCTAATACCATGACTATTAGACTCAATAGATTTATGACTCGACTAATTATTTTTTAAAGGTTTCAGTCCAATTTCTTTTCCCTTTTTTATAATAAAATCAAGCCCTTCACTGTAGTCATTCTTTATTTCTCCATCCAAAATGGCTTCGCGTAAGGCATTTTTCAATACTCCTATTTCACGTCCGGCTTTTATTCCAAATAAATCCATAATTTCGGTTCCGTCTATGGGTGGCTGCCAGTTCCTAACCCGATCTCTTTCTTCTACATCACGTATTTTATCTTCTACTACTTTTAGATTTTGGATAAATTTCTTAACCTTAAACTCATTTTTTGTGGTTATATCCGCTCTGCAGAGCATTAATAAACTAAAAATATCTTCGCCTGCATCAAAAATCAATCGGCGAACTGCAGAATCAGTAACTATTTCCTGTGACAGTACAATGGGGCGTAAATGAAGCTGAACCATTTTTTCAACGAACTTCATTTTTTCATTTAAAGGCAAACGCAATCGTTTAAAAATACCTTTCACCATGCGGGCTCCTTTGTCTTCATGGCCATGGAACGTCCATCCTTCGCCTTTATAAAAGCGTTTGGTCTGTGGTTTAGCAATATCATGAAGAATAGCAGACCATCGCAACCAAATATCATCCGATTCCTTACATAAATTATCAAGCACCTGAATGGTATGGTAAAAATTGTCTTTATGTGAAAGTCCGTCAATAGTTTCTACCCCTTGCAACAAAGCCATTTCGGGGAAAACCAATTGCAACAATCCTGTATCAAATAATAAACTGAAACCAATAGATGGTTTGGGCGACATAATGATTTTATTCATCTCATCCGACACCCGTTCCATAGAAACAATTTCAATCCTATGGGCATTATCTTTAATACCGTGCAAAGTTTCGGGATGCAGTGTAAAATTAAGTTGCGAAGCAAATCGTATGGCTCGCATCATCCTCAAAGGATCATCGCTAAACGTAATTCCCGGAGCCAATGGAGTTTTAATTATTCCATCGTTCAAATCTTGTATTCCGTTATACAAATCAATCAATTGGCCATAGTTATCCTTATTCATGCTAATGGCCAAGGTATTAATTGTAAAATCACGGCGGCTTAAATCATCCTCAAAAGTTCCCGGTGAAACAAAAGGTTTTCGGCTTTCTGACTGATAGGATTCTTTTCGGGCTCCAACAAATTCAATATCCCAATCCTCGCTTTTTATCATGGCCGTACCAAAATTTTTAAAAACATGAACGTCTGAATTATCCCCTAATTTTTTGGCTACAGCTTGAGCAAAATCTATCCCATCACCAATCACGGTAAAATCGACATCCTTGGATGGGCGCTTTAAAAAAATATCACGAACATACCCTCCTACCACGTAGGCTTTTACCCCGGTTTCGGCAGCCACCTGTGCCACTACTCCAAAAACTTTATGCCCTAGTGAATCCTGCATTGGGCGGCAAAAATAACTCTGAAAAATGAGTATTGAATGGATAATTATTAATGGTTAGTGGTTAATTGATAATTGGGAGGTAAAGATTCAGTAGCTTTGTGCATTATGTTGCCTATTTATCCAGCCTCCACCATTCGTAAATGGGATGAATACACCATTAAGAATGAACCTGTAAATTCCATTGATTTGATGGAAAGGGCAGCCCAAGCTTGTGTGGCTTGGCTTGTAAAAAACATTTCAAAAGAACATCCCATTGATATTGTTTGCGGAAATGGCAATAATGGTGGCGATGGCTTGGCCATTGCCCGATTGCTTCTTTTTTATAATTATACCGTTAGGGTTTTTATAAAAAATGATTCAAAAAAATCGGAGGATAATTTAGCCAACCTTCAAAGATTAAAAGAGTGTGGTTTTACTGAAATAATAACCATTAATGAAAATAAAGATATAGATTTTCAAAACAATTCAGTAATCATCGACTCCATTTTCGGAACGGGTTTAGACCGACCTGTAGAAGGATTTTGGATGAATGTTATCAATAAAATCAACCAATCCAACTGCCGGATTATTAGTATTGATATACCTTCAGGCTTATTTTCAGAACCATCTATTACCGTTGACTTAAGTCAACGGCAATGGAACTTAAGTCAACGGCAATGGATAATAAAAGCCGAAACTACTTTAACATTTCAAACCCCAAAATTGAGTATGCTGATTCCCGGATGGGGAGATTATTGCGGACAGCTTGAAATTTTGGATATTGGATTAAGTCAAGATTTTAGTTCAAAAAATCCGTCAGAACTATTTTTTATAACCTTTGATGATGTTGCAAAAAGGTTCAAAAAAAGGGAAAAATTTTCTCACAAAGGCACTTACGGTCATGCCTTAATGGTGGCAGGAAGTAAAGGAAAATGTGGAGCAGCTATTTTAAGCTCCAAAGCATGTATAAAAAGTGGAGCGGGTTTGGTTACTGTTCATACAAACATTGAGTGTTCTACTTCCATTCACACCGCCATTCCTGAGGTCATGATTGATAACTCTTCGTTGGAATCATTGGACGTAAAGCGTTTTTCAGCCATTGGCATTGGGCCGGGAATTGGAACCGAAAATAACCAAAAAGAGTTATTACAAACGATTCTTAAAAATGCAGAATGTCCTTTGGTATTAGATGCAGATGCATTAACTCTCTATTCTCAAAATCCTGAAAACTTTAGTTTACCTGCCAATTCCATCCTTACCCCCCACCCAAAGGAGTTTGACCGATTAGCCGGAGAATCTGAGAATACCTATGAACGCCTGCAAAAAGCTCAAAAATTTGCAAAAGAAAATAATGTGATTTTGGTTTTAAAAGGAGCTTACACCGCCATTTGCAATATGGATGGCAAGGTGTTTTTTAACAGTACCGGAAATGCCGGAATGGCTACTGCCGGCAGTGGTGATGTACTTTCAGGTATTATTACTTCCTTATTGGCTCAGGGCTACTTGCCAATTGATGCGGCTATAGTTGGTGTATTTATTCACGGAGCAGCGGGAGATTTTGCTGCTAAAAATAAATCCATAACCTGCATGATTGCCTCGGATATTATCGAAAATTTGAATTTGGTATTTAGGGAATTGGAGGGGTAATAGAGTTAATATTTCTATTGAATTAATTTCCGTTTTAGCATCCATAACATACCTTTAAAACTCATTGTCATTTTTTTAATATCTTGTTATGACAATTTTTTTATAGTTTCTTCAGTTTTATTTAATAACATTTGTTGTATTAAACTTACAAAAGTACCATTATGAACACACGAAAACTAATCCTCGTTTGCAACCTACCGTGTACCCACAAAGTTAGTTTACTTTTATAAATTGTATTCAGATGATGGTTACCTTAAAACAGGAAAAATTGTTTTATCACATTAAAATAAAATTATTATTAAAACTCCGTTGGTTATTAACCATCGGAGTTTTTACTTTGGGTATTAATTGTTTTGCGCAAAGAGCTAATATGTGGCTATTTGCAAATACTCCTGTTTATAACGATGAACCCGACTCCGTTTATTGTATTGATTTTAATTATTGTCCGCCTCAATACAAAAAAATGTATCTTGAAAAAGACATTTATTTAAGAAAAATTCACACTAAGAATAGTACAATCTATTTCCCTTATCTCCTTAATAATTTTTGTGATACTTCTGGTCAAATCGCCTTTACCGAATTATTGGGTCAGCACTATTACAATAAATGGGGTGAGTTATATGACTCAACTTATATTGAGAATAGTTATTTCAAATATTTAAGTAACGAATTAGGGCAATTTTTATCTAAAACTGATAGAAGTTACTATTTCAAGCTATTCCTTAGAATCAATACCGAATTTAGTTTCAGCAAGCCTGTTATGCCCGATTCTTTTTTTGTTTGTGTATCTGAGTTTACCAATGATGGAAATTTGGTAAGTAAAAATAAAGTAATCTATAAAGATAAATATTATGGGGGAAACACTCAAGGTTTAATGCCAGAACTAATTAGTGGAAAACTAATTGACGAACAAAATGCAGAAATAATTTTTACCACGAATAGCAGAAAAGCAAATAAGGTTATAAATTATAACTTTAACACTAAATCGTTAACATTCAAAAACAGTCTTTCTCTTGATTCGTTGTCTGTGATAAAATATTCAACATTAAAAAATAAATTAGTAGTTAGAACTTGGGAAATAAATAAATTATACCTGTATGAAGATGATGGCAAAAGCAATTATAAAGTGATAGTATCTATGGATCTATCTCGAATTCCTACTCCAAGTAGTGGATATAAAGTGGTTGGTTTGAGAGGATTTTGCTTTTCCCCTAATGATTCTATTTTATTCCTTACAACTGGATTTAAAAAGGATACAACATCAGGTAATATTCCGCAAGACGATTATTTATTAGCCATTAATTATTCGAAAGGTTATAACGATTATAAGTTTTTTAAATTAAGGAATGGAAGAGATCCTTCCCCTGGTAACAATTATGGAGGCTATGACATCAAATTGGGGCCGGATGGAAATATTTACTTAAGTAATCAGGGAAGAGTTAAAAGTAAATATAGAATAATTCATCCCAATAGAATAAAAGATTTAAAATTAGAAAGCTTACCGGAGATAAAAACACTTAAATATCCCTACAATCCAAATTACAGTCTATATATCTCAACCCTCGAAGACTACAAAAAAACAGAATTCACCTGGAAACCCAGCTGCGATAGCCTCAAGGTAAGGTTTACCAATACCTGTGATACCCAATATTTCAAGCGTTACCGTTTGTTTTTTGATAATGGAGATAGTATAGATTTGGGCAAAAACTGGAATACTAAAATTTACAATTACCCCAAAGAAGGAAAATACTATGTAAGGCTAAAAGCATTTAGCAAAGGTGGCGGTTTTATCTGGTATGGTGACAGCATAGAAATACATGCCCCGCCAGTGGCTAAGTTTGGGATACAAAAAACCAAGGGCTGCCAGTGGATAGGTTATGGGTTTACCGATAGCAGCCAATTATTTAGCATAAAGCCCGGCTTTAAGGCCTACAAATACTGGAACTTTGGTGATGGTAAAGATAGCATTGATGCCAGCACCAATCCTAAACTTACCTATACCTACACCACTAGCAATACCTTTACGGTAAAATTGGTAGTGAACAATGGCTATTGCACCGATACTGCCATTCAGCTTAATAATGTGGTAATATTACCTGCCCCTAAGCCTGGGATAACTGCCACTCCTTTATCAGGATGTACACCATTGAATGTAAATTTTAAATACAAATACAGCGATGTGTTAGATAGTGCAGTTTGGCGCAATGGTTCATTTATAAAAGCTAAAGGAATTATAGGTAGCTTTACTTACAACCAAATTGGGAATTATTTCTTGAGTCAAAAACTCTACGGGCCAAGTGGCTGCATAACTACCGATTCAGTATTAATAAAAGTGAGCCCTGGCATAAGTGGAATGCCCGATATATTAAATGCCACGGTAGTCAATGAAAACAGCATCGACCTTAAATGGAAGAAACATCTAAATGCTGTGAGTTACAGCATTATTAAAAATAACAACTTCCTTGCCCGAACTACTGACACAAGCTACACAGACAAAAATGCCAATACTATGATGCCAAATAGCTATACCATTAAAGCCATTAGTATTTGTAATGATAGTAGCACCATTCAGGATTTAGCCCAAACCATTTACCTAAAAGCCGACCGAACAGAAAACAACGAAGCCAAACTAAACTGGACAGCCTATCAACGCTGGGATATGGGAGTAAATAGTTATCAAATATTTACCCAAAATGAATCCGGATATTTTGAACTGATGGCTACCCTGAACGGACAAACGTTAGAATATCTTGATGAATCGTTTGCCGGAATTAGTGAACCCCAAAAATGCTATAAAATAATAGCTGATGAAAAAGATGGAAATTTACAATTATCGGCAAGCAATATTTATTGCCTCCCATTAAAACCTATTTTATTTATCCCGTCAGCCTTTAGCCCTAATGGTGACGGAGTAAATGATACTTGGAAAATTAGTTATAAAGGAATAAAGGAAGCCAATATCAAAATCTTTAACCGCTGGGGTGAAAATGTTTACCAATATACAAATGAAAAACCTGAATGGGATGGGAAATACAAAGGCTTATTTGTTCCTAATGGAACCTATTTTTATCAAATAGAAGCAACTGGTATTAAACAAGGGATAATTTACAAAAGCGGAGTTGTAGAAGTTGTTAGATAAATAGTTAATCAATTTACCCAACTCTCACCGAAGTCATAGTCAACGACCCCGCCACCAGTTTATCATTAAAAAAAGAAACCTTATCCTTTTCTTCTATCAATCCTAAAATGTAAAGCAAGGGATAGTAATGGTCAGGCGTTGGGATGGCATTGCGGCCGGCTGTGCCAAAATTTTGGTAGTTTATTAACGCTTTGTGGTCGCCGTTTAGAATGGCGGTTTTAAATTTTTCATTCATTTCTATGGCCCAGTCAAAGCCATAATTGGGTTCATTCATTTTGTCCCAGTCTATCATTCCCAGGTTGTGAACCATATTGCCGCTGCCCATAATTAATACACCTTTTTTACGTAAGGCAGCTAATTCTTTGGCCAATTCATAATGGTATTGGGCGGGTTGGTTATAGTCTATACTTAATTGCAAAACCGGAATTTTGGCATCGGGATACATATTTTTTGTAATGCTCCATGTGCCGTGGTCAAGGCCCCAATCGTGGTCCAAACCTATGGTTGTTTTTTTGAATAAGGCGGCTGTTTCTTTAGCCAGTTCAGGATTGCCCGGTGCGGGATACTGAACATCAAACAAGGCTTTTGGAAATCCCCCAAAATCATGAATTGTTGGGGGATTAACCATTGCCGTAATATGCGTACCCTTAGTTAGCCAGTGGGCTGAAATACACAACACCGCTTTGGGTTTTGGTATTTCTTTGCCCATGGCTCTCCAGCGTTGCGAAAACTCATTGTCTTCAATGCCGTTCATTGGCGACCCATGCCCTACAAACAATAAAGGAAGTTTCTCATCCTGCTCTTGCAGGCTATCGGTAAATGATTTAAAAGAACCTAATGTTGTCATAACTGTAGTTGCTGAAAGTATTTTTATAAAATCTTTACGTTGCATGGTGATGCCTTGTGGCAAGTTTACTATTTACTTTTTATATCTAAAGAAATATTTACAACTTCAGAAATAAATTTATCCTTTAATGACTTATCGTTACCATACTTTATTCCCCACAAGGTGCGGTCTATATTGAAACTACCAACTACGGTGTAAATGCCATTTTTGTTTTCAATTTTGGCTGGGAATGATACATTTTTGGTGGCGTCTTTCAATGTTAAGTTTCCACTTACTTTATAATTGGCTCCGGCAGTTACAGAACTGTCGGTGGCAGTGGCAGTGTATGGTTCAACAGAGGTTATTTCAAATTTTGCAGTTGGAAAAATTTCAGCATCAAAAAAATCGGCACTTAATAAATGGGGCAATAATTTTGCCTGAAACATTTCTTCTTTTTGATCCAATACCAACGATTTGATATCAATAACTACCGTACCTCCATTAATTTTACCATCTGTTGCGGTTAAATTTCCGGATGAAACTTTAAAAAATCCAGGATGGTTTTTTCCTACACCATTTCCTACAAATCCAACTTTAGATGTTTCGGTGTTAATCAACACTTCACTTCCTGCGGTTGAATCTACAACTTGTTCGTCTGTCACCTTAGCCTCATCGCCTTTTGGAGTGTTTGAACATGAGGCGATAAAAATAGAGCCTGCTATCAAGGCCATTCCTGCAAATAATTTTATGTTTGTTTTCATTTTTTTTATATTTAAAAAATTAAGCTTGTTTTGAAAATTGCACTTCAGCGTGAATTCTTACTTCTTCACTTACCAATAATCCTCCTGCTGCCAATGGTGCATTCCAGCTTAGGTTCCATTCCGTTCTGTTTATTTTACCATTTAAGGTAAAACCTACTTTTTGATTTCCCCATGGATCAATACCCATTCCACCAAATTCTACACTTAAAATTACAGGTTTAGTGATTGCGTTAATGGTTACATTACCATGCAATTCATAATTGTCGTTACCTAAATTTTTTAATTCTGAAGAAATAAATTTCATTTCAGGATAATTGGCTATGTCAAAAAAATCAGGAGATTTAATGTGACCGTCGCGTTGCTCGCTACCGGTGGTAACGGAAGCTACATCGGCAGTAAAATCAATTTTTGCAGTTGAAAAATCGTCATCGTCTGTTTCTACTTTTACATCAAATTTTCCGAATGAACCGGAAACGTTGGTGATCATCATGTGTTTTACTTTAAACCCAAGTTCACTGTGTGATGCATCAAGGTTCCAAATTGTTTTCGCTGTTGCTGTTCTTGTCATAATTTTTTGTTTAAATATTATGATACAAAATTACAACGGGTATTAAGCGTCAATCCTTGATGTAAGCCAAGAAATACTATTGATATAGGTTAAGAAAAATAAGCTATTTAGCCAATTGCTTGCGGATGCGGCTTAGGCTCTCAGGAGCTATGCCAAGATAGGACGCAATAACGAGTTGAGGAACCCGCTGCACTATTTGAGGATATTTTTCAATAAAAGCTAAATACCGTTCCTCGGCAGAACTTGACAACATGGAATTGACACGACGTTGGGTGGCTACATAATTTTTTTCTAAAAGGATTCTATGAAACCGTTCATAACCAGGCACCTCTTTTAAAATTTTTTCACGTGCTTCTTTATCCATTACAACAATTTCACAATCTTCCAACGCTTCAATAGTGAAATTGGCCGGCTCACCCGTTAAATGACTATACATATCACTCACCCACCAGCCTTCCAATGCAATTTGAAAAACATGCTCATCCCCGTTTTTATCAACTGTATACGTCTTTAAACAACCTTTACTTACAAATCCTGCATACTTGCAAATATCTCCTTCTTGTAAAAAAAACTGTCGTTTCTTTAACTTCTTTATCAGACAATTATTAATAAAAACTTCTTTATCAGCTTCCGTTAATTCAATAATTTCAGAAATGGTATCAAGGAAAAATTCTATCATTTACATTTAATTTAAATGCGACACAAAGGTATTGATTTTGGAAAATGAAATTATTTAAAACCAACATTATTTTATTTTGAGATTTAGTCGAAATTTGAAGTAAGGTTATATCTTATTAATCTTTAATAGAATGTAACATTTTGCAATTAACTGACGTCTACATAACTATTAAATCAGCTTTTTTTGGACGAATTAAATCTCATAAAAGCATGTTCAAAAGGTGACCCCGTGGCTCACCGAATGGTATATGATAAGCATGGGCCTACACTTATGGGCTTGTGCATGCGGTATGCGGGAAACAGAGAAGATGCTGAGGAGATTTTTCATGATAGTTTAGTAAAAGTTTTTAATAATATTAAAACCTTTAAAAATGAGAGTAGCTTAAAAACATGGATTTGCAGAATAGGGATTAATACAGCACTTGATTTTTTAAGAAAAAGAAAAAAGACCTTGTTTCTCAGCCATATTTCAGATTATGACCATGAAATAGTTGACAGTGATATACCTGCTGAGGTTAGCCTTGAAGCCGAAACCGCAATGAAATTATTAAAAACGATGCCGGCAAATCAACAAGTCATTATTAATCTTTTTATAATAGAGGAAATGAGTCATAGAGAAATAGCGGCCCAATTGGGAATAAGTGAGGAGGCAAGCAGAGTGCAATTGAGCAGAGCAAAACGAGTATTATCAAATATAATAAATACCAATATTACAAAGAATAAAAGATTAGATAATACCACTAGTTAAAAAATAAAAATAAAGTAATTATCAAATCGCAGATTCGATAATGCCATTAAATAAAAATATAATTATTATCAAATGAACACCAAAAATAATCTTCATCATACCTTAAATAAGGCATTTGAAAACCATGAAGAACCCCTTAATGAAGCGCAGTGGACGAAGCTTCAGGGGGCTATAGTTACCCGAAAGAAAAGAAGATGGTTGCCCTTCTTTTTAATCTTTATAATTATGTGCATTACATCCGGCACAACTTACCTACTTACTCTGAATTACGGTTTAAATACACCTCGCATTTCGTTCAATGTAAAGGCACATAAAAACCATTTGAATAAAAAATTAAATGCGTCAAACCATGTGATGGCAGATTTGCAAGCAACCACAAATTCTGCTTACTTAAATAATATAAATTCCAATGCAACGATTACTTATCGAAAGCACTCTAAATATAAAACAAATAACAATATTGATGATATAATTATTGCCAAAAACGAACCAATAACACTTGCAAATACTGAATTGATAACGGAACCAACTAGCATTGACAATCTACTTGCAGAAGAAATTGAAATTGATAAATCCTTAGAAAAAAAGAATACAGGGGAACCTATAACTTCAGAAAAAGAGACTAAAATGGATATTGTCCTTAAAAATATTGATACTAACTATTCAGCCAAAAAAGGCAAAGAGGAAATTGAGGAAACTAAACATCGCCCATCAAAATTTGCATTTTCAATAACCAGCGGATATTCAAAAATGAATGTTAAAGTTTCGAGCCTTGAAAATGCCGAAAAATTGCATAAGGACACAAGAAAAATTTTTGAAGAAAGCAATAAAAGTTTAAAAACTGCATACCTTAATCTTGGCGTTGATTACAATTTATTACCAAGATTTAGGATTGGAATTAATACAGGGTTTCAATACCTTAGAATTGCTTCACCAATTAATATAAATTACAAACTTACCGAAGTTCCATTTTGGGACCACAGACATACGCAAATTGAAGGTTATTTAACAAAAGACACATCGTCTGCCATTCAATTTAATTCTAATATCACGAATTATACAACCTTCATCAATGTCCCAATAAGAGGAAATTATTCTATCCCACTAAACACTAAAAATGAATTATTAATTACTGCTGGGGGAAATTTAAGTGTTCTAGCCTCTGCAAAAGGACAAAATATTAATATTAACAAAGAACTAAATATTGAGCCGGGGATTAGGCCCTTGACCAAGGATATGTATAGAAAAATAAATGCTGGATTTGCAGGAGGAGTTCAATATAATATGAGACTAAAAGATGCTTGGTGGATAGGAATTGAAAATTTATGGCAAACCAATTCCATGAAGTACAAAACCGGATATGGAAGTGTTAAAAACAAATTGCAGGGCTATAGTGTAAATTTTATTATCAAATACAAAATCTAATACTTATGACAAAAAACACCTTAGCATTATGCCTGTTATTATTTTCTTTCATAAGTTTTGCTCAAATTCCCTTTATCAAGAACCTTGATAATGGAATAAATCAAAAAATAGAATGTTCATGTCTTGATAAAAATGGAAACATAACCGTGGCCTATTACGAATCCACTTTGAAGGAAACTTTGATTTTTGATAAATGGGACATATCACTTAATAAATGGGTAAGAAAAATAAATGCCATACCAAGTGTAACAATGGCATTCCGCAACTTTAATAAATGTATATACAAAGGAGATTCACTGCTTTTAATTACGGCGTATCATGATGGAAGTATTAACAGAACAGGGCTTTTTTATATCCCAAATAATATCAATTTAAAACCTCAGAAAATTAGTGATTTTAGATCCTTAAAAGGTAATGAGGTTTTCATTTCAGACATTAAAATAATACAGAGAAAATTAATTCTATTTGGACGATTTGATACTATTATTAATGCTAAAACAAACTTAAGATATGCCTTTTCAAATGCTGTAATATTTGAATACGAAGACATTACTGATAATTGGGGGTTTAAGGCCTCAGGTCAAATAAAAAACTTTGCAATTGCTAATATCTCCGCCGCAATTAATGACAAAAGTGATACGGCAATTCTTATAGCCAATGACAACTCACCAATAATACTTAGATATATTTTTCCCGATAAAGTAGAAACTATACTAAAATCTACTTCCATATTACCATATTCATGTGTAGCATTTATTGATAAAAAATGGATGGTAACTTTTGCGAATTCTGATTCTGTGATATATTCTGCAAATACAAAAGAATTCATAGGGAAAAAACTTGATAAAAAATTAGGAACATATTTAAGTATTATTAACTCACCAAAAGGCGTTTTAATAGCCGAAGATAATATAGAAATGAGTAAAATATATAAGTTAGATATAAGCTTAAATAAGTTATCGTATATTTATCAATCTCCTCCTTCAAAAGTCAATACATCACAAAGCAGATTATTAAACTCTAATTCATCGATATTTTATTTTGCCAATATACCAATTCTTTTTAGAAACAAAGTATTAGGAACAATTGTAGAATTAAACGTGGATGTTGACAGAACCATTAATTTTATCCCTGTTACAGCTTTTCTGTTTTATGATAAAAACAATAACTTTAAAAAGGATATTAATGAAGATTTAGTGTCTGGAAAATTATTAAATCGCACTTATAATTATTCAATAACGAGTACGACGGGAAAATTTGAAGACTATGTACCGCATTATAATGATGTGGAATATGAACTGGTTAGTAATAATTATGGTCAATGCTTAAAACTACCTTTTTCAGGAGCCTTAAAAAGCAATACACTTCAAGGACCCAACTCTGATTTATATTTTCCATTACAAAGCGCTTTATTTCCGAAAAATATTAATGTAAAAAGCTGGGGAACAGCTACAGCCCGATTGATGGATACGGTCCCACTTGTTATTACTATTTCCAACCATGACTGCAGCTTAACCCCTTCTAACGCTAGTGTCATTTTGGTACTTGACTCCTGCACCAACTTAATTAATTCAAGCCCACCTTTTACATTTAAAAATGGTAACACTATCTATTATAATCTTACCAATATTAGTTCCAACAGAGATACCATTATAAGGCTAAATATTTTATACCCTTATTCTAAGTATAAAATCGAACAATATGTTAAACATTATGTAAATATGTTTACTGCCTATAAAGAAGATACACTTGGTAACAAAGACAGTATCGTTCAAAAAATGGTATACAGCTATGACCCAAATGCTAAATACAGTATTCCTCAGGGAACCATAACCTCTAACCTCAAAAATATCCGATATTACATAGAATTTCAAAATGAAGGAAATGATGTTGCCAGAAGAGTTGTTATAATGGATACTTTAGATTCAAAAATCCCCGTTTATGAATTTCAAATGGTGGCTAGCAGCCATGCCTACAATGTCTCACTAAAAGATAATTTAGTATCATGGACATTTGATAATATTAACTTACCATCAAAATCTATCGATCCGAAGGCGAGTCAAGGTTATGTTATATTTGATGCCCATATAATCAGTAATATTGGGGTTGGTGATAGTATTAGAAATAAGGCTTATATATATTTTGATTTTAACGAACCTATTGTCACTAATTTATCAATTGTAAAAAGAGTTGAGGATCTTCCTATTGTAGATGAGAATGACAATACATTCAGAGTATTCCCTAATCCTGCCATAGAAATAGTTACTATAGAAAATAAAATAAACGTTAATCAAAATATTAAAATATTTAATATGCTAGGACAGGAAATCATGGATATTAAACTAGATCCCATCGGTAAAACCATACAGTCTATTTCTTCATGGCCAAGAGGTATGTATTTTATTAAATCAAGTAAAGGAAGCTTTCAAAAATTTCTAGTTCACTAAAAATTCACTTCTATATCAAATGACTTTTCTATTCGTTCATTTACCGCCAACATTATTATCCCTTCTTTTTGCGAAACATCATCATTAAAATCTGAGGCGTCGGCTATACCCTGCCAAGGCTCAATACAAATAAAATTAGCTCTAGGTTTTGACCATATTCCTAAGTAAGGCCATCCTTCAAAATTTATTTTTAAATTTTTACCAGTAGACTTTGAAAGAAGTTTAACCCAGTTGGATTCTAATTTTTTAAACACTAAGGCATCTGCATTAAATGTTTTTTCATTCACTAAAATCTGTCCACTACCATCGGTTACTGCTTTTGTATGATTACTTATAAAATTTCCATTCAATATCCAAGATAAAGGATTGGTATCTTTTTCAAAAATGATAACAGTATCGTTAGGCTCCGAAATATTAAAGGCTGGATGACCGCCAAATGAAACCGGCATTATTGTATTACCAAGATTTATGACCTCAAACCCTATGCTGAGTTTGTTTTCAACCAAACAATATTTAACTTTAAAACTAAATTGAAAAGGGTAGCGTTGCCATGTGTGATTATTATCTTTCAACTCCAGTATGACAGTATTCTCTGAATGTTCGGCTACCACAAATAACATATCACGGGCAAAACCATGTTGTTCAATGGTGTAAGTGTCTCCATCGTATTTATATTCAAAATTTTTAAGCCTTCCTACAAAAGGAAACAACAGAGGAGCGTGTCTTGGCCAAACGGATTTATCAGCCTGCCAAATATATTCTGTATTGGTTGGTAAATGTTTAAAACTGCATAATTCTGCCCCAAAAAGAAGAATAGCAGCGGTATAATCGCCTGACTTTAATGCAACCGAATTATCCAAATCGTTACAAATTTCCGCGTTTGGCTTGTTCCAATTCTATGGACTCAAACAAAGCTTTAAAATTGCCTTTACCAAATGATTTGGCACCTTTGCGTTGTATTATTTCAAAAAACAAAGTAGGTCTGTCTTCCACAGGTTTAGTAAATATTTGTAATAAATAGCCCTCATCATCTTTGTCCACCAGTATACCTAATCTTTTAAGCGGCTCAATATCCTCATCTATTTTACCGACTCTATCTATCAGTTCATCATAATACGAAGTGGGAATAGTTAAAAATTCGACTCCCCTACTCATCAATTTCGTCACAGTATCTACAATATCCTTAGTAGCTATCGCAATATGTTGAACCCCTTCCCCTTCATAAAAATCCAAATACTCCTCTACCTGTGATTTCTTTTTCCCCTCGGCAGGTTCGTTAATAGGAAATTTAACATAGCCGTTTCCATTACTCATCACTTTACTCATCAAAGCTGAGTATTCGGTTGAAATATCTTTATCATCAAACGAAAGAATATTTTTAAAACCCATCACGTCTTCATAAAACTTCACCCATGGATTCATCTGATTCCAATCTACATTACCCACACAATGATCCACATATAACAATCCAACCTCAGATGGATTATAAACGGATTCCCATTTAACAAACCCAGGCATGAATGGCCCTGTATAATTGTTGCGCTCTATAAATAAATGAACCGTATCGCCATATGTATGAATTCCGCTCATTTTCACTTCACCAAATTCGTCCGTTAAAGTAGTTGGCTCCATATACACCTTTGCTCCGCGTTTCACAGTTTGCTCAAAAGCATCATAGGCATCATCCACTCCAAGGGCTAATGAATGCACACCATCTCCATGTTTTTTTATATGTTCATTCATTGGGTCATTAGATTTTAGTGGAGTTGTAAGTATAATTCGCATTTTGCCTTGAATCAAAACATAAGAAGAACGATCTTTTATTCCCGTTTCTGGGCCGGCATAAGCTAAACTTTGAAAACCAAAAGCTGTTTTATAATAATGGGCAGCCTGTTTAGCATTGCCTACATAAAATTCGATAAAATCAGTTCCTTTGAGAGGAAGAAAATCAGTTATTGATTCAGTTTGAAGAAGACTTGTAGTTTGCATAATAGGATTACAAAATTAAAGGATATTGGGGGATTAATGCCAATAGAATAGTTTTTAACATAAAAAAAGAGGCCGTAGCCTCTTTCGATGATATTTTATTAAAATATAATTTTATTTTTCTTCAGTTTCTGAAGCAGTGTCTTCAATAGTATCTACAACTTCGGCAGCTTCAATCTGCTCAGGAGTTTCAACAGCCGCTGGTTTAGCCTTAATAACTTTAGCAGCAGGAGCATCTGATGTAGTTTCTTTTTTAGAACTACCACGACGAGTACGCTTAGCTGTAGCAGCTTCTTTGGCTACTAATTTTCCACCACCCAATGATTCGTTAAAGTCTACAAACTCCATCATACACATTTCGGCATTATCACCCAAACGGTTACCTGTTTTAAGTATTCTAGTGTATCCTCCTGGTCTGTCAGCCACTTTAGTAGCTACATTACCAAAAAGTTCTTTAACTCCATCTTTATTTTGCAAGTAACTAAAAACAACTCTACGTGAATGTGTACTATCGTCTTTAGCTTTAGTTACCAATGGTTCAATATACTTACGCAATTCTTTAGCTTTAGCAAGAGTTGTAATAATGCGTTTGCTAATAATTAGTGAAGTAGCCATATTTGAAAGCATGGCATGACGGTGACTAGTAGTTCTGCCTAAATGATTTATTTTATTTCCGTGTCTCATCTCTTATTTAGTCTTCGTTTAGGTTATATTTTGCTACGTCCATTCCAAAGTTCAAACCTTTTTCACGAACAAATTCTTCTAATTCAGTTAAAGATTTTTTACCGAAGTTTCTAAATTTAAGAAGATCTTCGATATGGAAACTTACTAATTCTCCAAGGGTTCTAATTTCAGCAGCTTTCAAACAATTGTAAGCTCTTACTGATAAATCAAGATCAGATAAAGGAGTTTTAAGAATCTTGCGCATTTGCAGTAAATTTTCATCAACTTCTTGGGCTTTAGATTTCACTTGAGTATCTAACAACATGTTATCATCAGAAAACAATAAGTAATGTTGAATTAATATTTTAGCGGCTTCTTTAAGTGCATTTTCAGGATTAATAGAACCATCAGTACTGATTTCAATCATCAGTTTCTCATAATCCGTTCTACCTTCTACACGATAATCTTCTACACTAAACTTGACATTCTTTACTGGAGTATAGATTGAATCTACAGGTATTAACCCTATGGCAGCATCGTTTGGCAAGTTTTCTTCAGCAGGAACATAACCACGCCCTTTATCAATAAACATTTCCAATTCAAAATTAACGAATTGCTCCATATTACAAATCACCAAATCAGGATTTAGTATTTCGAACATCGAAGAAAAACGGCTAATATCTCCAGCAGTAAATTGATCTTGACCTTTAATATTAATATAAACCTTTTCTGAATTTGAACCGCCACCAATTTTCTTAAAGCGTACTTGCTTTAAATTAAGTATAATTTCGGTTACATCTTCTACAACACCTTTCATACTGCTGAACTCATGATCAACTCCAGGCATCTTTATAGAAGTTATGGCGTATCCTTCCAAGGAAGACAAAAGTATTCTACGAAGAGAATTACCAATAGTTACACCATATCCTTTTTCTAAAGGACGAAACTCAAACAAACCATAAAAGTCTGTTTCTTTATGCATTATAACCTTATCTGGTCTTTGAAATGCTAATATTGACATATTTATTTTTAAGTTTGCTTAATTATTATTTAGAATAAAGTTCAACAATAAGTTGTTCTTTTATTTTCTCTGGAATATCTTCACGCTCTGGAAGTGCTAAAAATATTCCCTGATAATTAGTTGCATCCCACTGTAACCAATTATAGGTTTTTCTGCGAGCCAAAGAATTATTAATATTTTCCAATGATTTGGATTGTTCTCTAACAGTAATTACATCTCCTGGTTTTAAAAGGTAAGATGGAATATTCAATAAATTACCATTTACTAAAATATGTTTATGAGAAACTAACTGACGTGCACCATCTCTAGTTGGTGAAAGTCCTAATCTGAAACATGTATTATCCAAGCGTGCTTCTAAAAACTTTAAAAGATTTTCACCTGTTATACCGTGTTTACGAGCAGCTTTATCAAAAAGATTTGCAAACTGACGCTCCAATACACCATAAGTATATTTAGCCTTTTGTTTTTCACCTAGCTGTATCGCATATTCCGATTGCTTAGAACGACGACGGGAATTTCCGTGCATTCCTGGCTTGTAATTTTTTTTCTCCAATGCTTTATCAGGGCCAAATATTGGCTCTTTAAAACGTCGGGCGATTTTGGATTTTGGTCCTGTATATCTTGCCATTTCTTATTGTTCTTTAATTTAATTTTAAATTTAAAATCTAAAATTGTTAAACTCTTCTTCTTTTAGGTGGACGACAACCGTTATGAGGCATAGGAGTAATATCTTTAATTGACATAACTTCTAATCCAGCCGCCTGCAAAGTACGTATAGCTGATTCACGCCCTGCTCCTGGTCCTTTTACAAATACATCAACTTTTTTCACTCCAAGATCAGTTGCCACTTTGCAACAATCCTGACTTGATACTTGACCTGCATAGGGTGTATTTTTCTTTGAGCCTCTAAAACCCATCTTACCAGCACTTGACCAAGATATAACTTGTCCCTGATTATTTGTTATTGAAATAATAATATTATTGAAGGAGGCCTTAATGTGAGCTTGACCATAAGCTTCAATTATTACTTTTCTTTTTTTAACAACTTTTTTTCCTGTAGCCATTTAATTTTTCTTGCTATTTATTACTTAGTTACCTTCTTCTTATTAGCCACAGTCTTACGTTTTCCTTTACGAGTACGTGCATTGTTTTTTGTCGATTGTCCTCTAACAGGCAAACCTTTTCTGTGACGCAAACCTCTATAACAACCTATATCCATAAGTCGTTTTATGTTGGTTTGTACTTCTGAACGTAACTCACCTTCCACCTTATGGCCTTCAGTAATAATTTTACGAATAGATGTAAGATCTTCATCACCCCATTCGCTAACTTTTTTGTTTACATCCACTCCTGCACTATTTAAAATAGTAACAGCATTAAAACGACCAATACCATATATATATGATAATCCAATTGGTCCTACTTTGTTTCTTGGTAAATCAATACCTGCAATCCTGGCCATTACTTATCCTTGTCTTTGTTTAAATTTAGGGTTCTTTTTATTCACAACGTAAACCACACCTTTGCGTTTTACAATTTTGCAATCAACACTTCTTTTCTTAACCGACGATGTTACTTTCATTTGATTATATTCTCTTTTTTATGGTCAAATGGAATGCTGTGCATTTCATTTTATTATTTGTATCTAAAGCTGATTCTTCCTCTTGTTAAATCATACGGCGACATTTCAACCTGAACCTTATCACCGGGTAGAATTCGAATGTAGTGCATTCTCATTTTACCACTGATTGTTGCTATAATCTTGTGTCCGTTTTTCAATTCCACTCTAAACATGGCATTCGACAGGGCTTCTATAATCATACCATCCTGTTTTATCGAATCTTGTTTAGACATGTCTTTTTTTTACGGGCTGCAAATATAGTAATTTAAATTTTATTTTTCTCAAAAATTATGTCATTGAACCACCAGTTGCAGTTCTTCCTTTAATTCTACCGTACTTCATTAATCCATCATACTTTCTCATAGATAGATGCGTATCAATTTGTGCTAAAGTATCCAATACAACACCAACCATAATTAATAGTGAAGTACCTCCAAAAAATTGCGCAAACTGATCATTTACTCCAAAAATTATTGCTATCGCTGGCATTATTGCCACAAAACCAATAAAAATAGCTCCGGGAAAAGTAATACGTGAAATTATTGTATCTATAAAGTCAGCTGTTTTTTTTCCAGGTTTGATTCCAGGAATAAATCCACTGTTACGTTTCAAATCTTCTGAAATTTGAACCGGGTTATAAGTTATAGCCGTATAGAAATAGGTGAACAGCATAATCAACACAAAAAATAATGCATTATAACCGAATGAAGTTATATCCATAAATTTTGAAAAGAAATTAGAGGCTGCAGACGATTTACCAGACAAAAGTCCTGTAAGTGTTGAAGGAATAAACATTAATGCTTGCGCAAAAATAATTGGCATTACCCCTGCTCCATTTATTTTCAATGGTAAATACTGGCGAACTCCTCCATATTGCTTATTACCTACTATTCTCTTTGCATATTGAACCGGAACACGCCTTGTTCCTTGAATTAATAATATTACACTTAATATAACAACTAACCAAATAACTAATTCAACTAAGAAAATAATTGGTCCACCGGCTCCACCTAATCTACTATTAAGTTCACCTAATAAGGCAAAAGGCAATCTAGAAATAATACCTACCATAATAATAAGCGATATTCCATTACCAAGTCCCCTGTCTGTTATCCTTTCTCCTAGCCACATTGTAAACATAGTACCTGCTATAAGCGTAACTACTGCTATAAATGTAAATGTAGTTACTGAAATAGGAGCTCCTTGCTGTAACGCATAAATCGCATCGGTCTTTGATGATTTTAATTGCACAATATAAGCAATTGCTTGAACACCAGAAACCGCAATAGTCAGATATCTTGTAATTTGATTAATCTTACGACGTCCATCTTCACCTTCCTTTGACATTCTTTGAAAAGAAGGTAATGCGAAAGTTAGCAACTGAACAATAATAGACGCGGATATATAAGGCATTATACCTAATGCAAATATAGATGCTCTGTTAAATGCTCCTCCGGAAAAAGTATTAATAAGACCTAAAAGGCCATCTTGAGTAGAATTACCATATTTAGCATCCATTACTACCGGATCAATACCAGGCAGATATATAAATGTTCCTATACGATAAACAGCAAGTAACAAAAGAGTTTGTAGAATTCTTGAGCGTAATTCTTCAATACTCCAAATATTTTTAAAGGTCGATATTAGCTTTTTCATCAGGAGGATTAAATGATTTGAGTAGTTCCACCTGCATTTTCAATTGCCGCTTTTGCTGCATCCGAAAAAGCATGAGCAGTAACGTTCAATTTTAATGTTAATTCTCCTCTTCCTAATATTTTAACTCGCTCAGTTTTACTTACAATTCTTCCCTTAAGAAAATCTTCGTGAGATATTGTATCTGTATTTAAACTTTGAGCAAATTCTTGAAGTCGATCCAAATTCATACTGGTATATTCAACTCGGAAAGGATTTTTAAATCCAACTTTTGGAACACGTCTTTGTAATGGCATTTGACCTCCTTCGAAACCTACTTTTTTAGAGTGGCCTGAACGAGATCCGGCACCTTTATGTCCACGTGTGGAAGTACCACCCGTTCCTGAACCGTTTCCGCGTCCTTTGCGTTTTCTATCTCGAACTGAGCCTGGGGCTGGTTTTAAATTACTTAAGTTCATTTCTAAACGTTTTCTACTTTTAATAAATGCTTTACTGAATTAATCATTCCTACCAAGGCAGGATTTGCTTCCACTTCTTTAGTGCGATGCATTCTTGTTAAACCTAATGCTATTAACGTTCTTTTATCACGTTCGGTACGGTCAATACCACTTTTTACTTGTGTAATTCTAATCTTTGCCATATCTAATTAACCGTTAAATAATTTATCTAATGAAATTCCTCGTTGTTCTGCAATCGTATAAGGGTCGCGTAATTTTGCTAATGCATCTATCGTTGCTTTTACCACATTATGTGGATTTGAAGAACCTTTTGATTTTGCTAATACATCATGCACCCCTGCACTTTCTAGTACAGCACGCATTGCTCCACCAGCAATAACGCCAGTTCCGTGTGAAGCAGGTGTAATAAATACACGTCCTCCACCAAATTTTCCTATTTGTTCATGAGGTACAGTTCCGTTAATAACAGGAACTTTAATCAGATTTTTCTTAGCATCTTCAATTCCCTTAGCAATTGCATCGGTTACCTCACTTGCTTTTCCAAGACCATGACCAACAATACCTTTTCCGTTACCAACAACAATAATTGCAGTAAAACTAAATGTACGTCCTCCTTTAGTAACTTTGGCTACCCTGTTTATATTAACTACAGTTTCTTTTAAATCAATATCTGTAGCTCTTACTCTTAATAATGTTTGTGTTGCCATTTCTTAAAAAATTAATCCTGCTTCTCTTGCACCATCGGCAAGACTTTTAATACGACCATGGTATAAATAACCATTTCTGTCAAAAACAACTTTAGTGATACCATTTGCTAAGGCAGCTTCTCCAACTTTTTTACCCACCTCAAAAGATTTTTGAGTTTTAGTAGCTGTTGAAGTTTCTAATCCTTTAGATCTTGAAGAAAATGACAATAATGTCTTTCCTGCTGTATCATCTATTAACTGGGCATAAACATCATTGTTGCTGCGAAAAACAGACAACCTCGGTTTATTAGCATTACCAAAAACCTTAGCTCTTACCCTTCTTTTTATTTTTAATCTACTTAATACTTTATCAGTTGCCATATCCTTTATTTTTTACTTGCTGACTTACCGGCTTTTCTTCTCAATTGCTCTCCTTGGAATTTAATACCTTTTCCTTTGTAAGGTTCTGGTTTGCGCATTGATCTAATTTTTGCAGCTACCTGTCCAATTAATTGTTTATCGCTTCCTTCTAAAATGATAAGTGGATTTTTACCTTTTTCACTTTCTGTACTAACTTTAATTTCATTAGGAACTTCTATATAAATATTATGTGAATATCCTAAATTCAATTCAAGCAAATTCCCTACGTTACTGGCCTTATAACCAACTCCAACAACTTCTTGTTTAATTATATAACCTTCGCTTACACCTTTCACCATATTATTAATAAGTGAACGGTACAAACCATGAAGAGATCTTTGGCTTTTACTTTCGTTACTTCTATTTACCTGAACAATTCCTTCATTCAATTCTATCGAAATACCTTCCGATAATTTTTGTGAAAGTTGGCCTTTTGCTCCTTTAATTATAATCGTATCACCTGACGTTTGTATTTCTACGCCTTTAGGTAAGCTGATCGGGTTTTTTCCTACACGTGACATTTTTTTTTATTTGTCTAATTTAATTATGATACGTAACAAATTAATTCACCACCAACATTTTGCTTCTTGGCTTCTTTATCAGTCATTACACCCTGTGATGTAGTAACAATTGCGATACCTAAACCATTCTTTACACGCGGCATATCTTCAGAAGAAGTATACTGACGTGAACCAGGCTTACTAACACGACTTATTTCATTGATGGCTGAAAGTTTAGTTATAGGGTGATATTTTAAGGCTATTTTAATAACACCTCCTATGGTGTTATCTTCAAATTTATAGTTTAAAATATAACCTTTTTCAAACAACACTTTTGTTATTTCCTTCTTAATGTTTGAAGCAGGTATTTCTACTATACGATGGTTTGCCTTAATGGCGTTTCTTACTCTTGTTAAGTAATCTGCTATTGGATCTGTCATGATTCTTTTTTTATTAAATGATTACCAACTTGCTTTTGTTACTCCCGGAATTTTGCCGTTTGAGGCCATTTCGCGAAATTGATTTCTACATAATCCGAATATACGGATATAACCTCTAGGCTTTCCAGTAATAGAACAGCGATTGCGTAACCTTACAGGTGAAGAATTGCGTGGCAATAATTGCAATGCATCAAAGTTTCCTTCAGCCTTTAGTTTGGCACGCTTTTCAGCATACCTGGCTACCAATTTCTCCCGTTTTCTTTGGCGGGCTTTCATTGATTCTTTTGCCATGTCTTATTTATTTTGATTTTTAAATGGTAATCCAAATTCTTTTAACAACTCTAAACATTCAACATCATTTTTTGCAGTAGTTACAAATGTGATATTATATCCGTTTATCTTATTCGTTTTATCGATATTTATTTCAGGAAATATTAACTGTTCAGTTACACCAAAAGTGTAATTTCCACGGCCATCAAATCCTTTCTCGTTTATTCCTTGAAAATCACGTACGCGAGGCAAAGCAATTGAAATAAGACGATCTAAAAATTCGTACATATTATCTTTACGCAAAGTTACTTTTGCTCCAATTGGCATTTTAGAACGCAATTTAAAGTTCGAAATATCCTTACGTGAATAGGTTGGAACTGCTTTTTGTCCAGCTATTACGGATAATTCCTGAACTGCGGTATCTACTAATTTTTTATCCGAAACAGCGGCACCTACTCCTTGGTTAATTGAAATTTTAACCATCTTAGGAATTTCCATTACGTTTTTATAACCAAACTTTTCTTTAAGTGCTGGTACAACGCTACTCTTGTATTTTTCTTTTAATCTTGGTGAGTACATCTTCTTCTTATTTTATAAAATCACCTGTTTTCTTTGAATATCTCTGCAATTTACCATCTGCATTAAGCTTGCGACCAATACGAGTAGGTTTTCCTGCGTCCATAAGCATTAGCTTGCAAATATGAAGAGGTGCTTCTAATTTTATTATTGAACCATTTGGATTATTAGCATCTGGTTTTTTATGCTTAGTAACCATATTGATACCTTCAACAACGGCTCTTTGCTCCTTTACTATTACACGTAATATTCTTCCTGACTTATTTTTGTCATCGCCAGCCAATACTTTTACAGTATCGCCTTTTTTAACATGTAATTTTGGTATTTTATTAAATCTACGTTCCATAATTTATAAAACTTCTGGGGCTAATGATACTATTTTCATAAACTGTTTTTCGCGCAATTCACGAGCAACAGGACCAAATATACGCGTAGCTCTTGGTTCATCATCTTTGTTCAACAATACACATGAGTTATCATCAAAGCGAATATAAGATCCATCTGGACGTCGAACTTGTTTTTTAGTCCTAACTATAACTGCTTTAGATACAGTTCCTTTTTTTACCCCACCTGAGGGAATTGCTTCTTTTATCGAAACAATTATTTTATCGCCCAATGAGGCGTAACGACTACGGGTTCCTCCGAGTACTCTTATACAAAGTACTTCTTTAGCTCCACTGTTATCAGCTACTCTAAGTCTTGATTCTTGTTGTATCATTATTTAGCCTTTTCTAATATTTCTACTACTCTCCAACGCTTGCTCTTACTAAGCGGACGAGTTTCCATTATTTTCACAACATCACCTATTCCACATTCTTCTTTTTCATCGTGAGCCATAAATTTAGAAGTGGCTTTTACGAATTTGTGGTATTTGGCGTGTTTCTTTTTACGCTCAATAGTAACAGTAACAGATTTTTGCATTTTGTTACTGGCTACTACACCTATTATTTCTTTTCTGGAGTTCCTTTCCATTTTATTAATCAATACTTTTTAATTCGTTTTTGCGACGGTTGATTTCAGTAAGATACTTTGCAACTAATCGTCTTGAAAACGTGATTTTACCTGGGTTCTCAATTTGAGACACTGTATGGCTAAATTTTAGCTTTTGTAATTGTAAACGTTCATCACGCAATACACTATGAAGCTCCTTATTAGACAATTCTTTTATTTTATCGTAATCCATAACAATTATTCTGCGTAATTAGGTTTAACAACAAATCTTGTAACAACTGGTAGCTTTTGAGCTGCAAGACGCATAGCTTCTTTTGCAACTTCTTGTGACACTCCTTCTACCTCAAAAATAATGGTACCAGGTTTTATAACTGCCACCCAATATTCCGGTGCTCCTTTACCTTTACCCATCCTTACTTCGGCCGGTTTTTTGGTTACAGGTTTGTCTGGAAAAATTCTAATCCATACTTTACCTTCCCTTTTCATAAAACGGTTTAAGGCTATACGGGCGGCTTCTATTTGACGTCCAGTGATCCATTTAGGTTCCATAGATTTCAAACCGAAATCTCCGAACTCTATTTGGGCACCACGGGTAGCCAAACCTTTTACACGTCCTTTTTGTTGTTTTCTAAATTTGGTACGTTTTGGTAATAACATTTCTTCTCCTTACTTATTTATTTATTATTAAGCCCTATCGTTTCTTGGTCTTGGTCCACCAGTGTTTGCACCACCAGTTCTAGGGCCTCTATTATTATCTCTTCTTTCTCCACCACGGCTATCACGGTCTCTACCTCCACTACGTCTTTTATCCCTATCTCCACCCGGTCCACCTGGTCTACGGTCAGTACTTGAATTACTAGCACCTAGATTCATAGAAAGATCTCTTTTTCCATAAATTTCACCTCTCATTATCCAAACCTTAACGCCAATTTTACCATATACAGTTAATGCTTCTGCAATGTGATAATCAATATCTGCTCGGAAGGTATGCAAAGGAATTCTACCATCTTTATATTGCTCACTACGAGCCATTTCTGCTCCATTCAAACGACCTGAAAGCATTACTTTTATTCCTTCAGCTCCCATTCTCATGGTTGATGCTATTGACATTTTAGTAGCACGCTTATACGAAACACGTCCTTCAATTTGCTGTGCAATAGATTCGGCAACTAATCTAGCTTCTGTTTCAGGACGTTTAATTTCAAAAATATTAATTTGAACATCTTTTTTAGTAAGCTTCTTAATTTCTTCTTTTATCTTATCAACTTCCGAACCACCTTTTCCAATTACGATTCCTGGACGAGCAGTGTGAACCGTAATAATGATGCGTTTTAATGTACGCTCAATCACTATTTTGGAGATACCACCACGTTGAATACGTGCATGAAGGTACTTGCGGATTTTATAATCTTCGGCTAATTTTTCGCCAAAGTTTTTTCCACCGAACCAATTAGATTCCCACCCACGGATGATACCTAATCTTATACTTATCGGATTTACTTTTTGACCCATTATTACTTGTTATACCTTTTAATTTACGTTTTCAATTGTTTCACCAACCACATCAACCACTAGAGTAATATGGTTTGAACGTTTGCGAATTCTATATGCCCTGCCTTGTGGTGCTGGACTTAATCGCTTTACTGTTCTTCCCTGATTTACAAATATTGATTTAACTATCAATCCTGTTTCATCATCTAGTTTAGCATCATTTTTCAATTGCCAATTTGCAATAGCTGATAATAATAGCTTTTCTACTAAAAGAGCATACGCCTGTTTTTGGTTAAATTTCAAAATACTTAATGCCTTGTTTACATTCTCTCCACGAATTTGATCTACGACCAAACGCATTTTACGAGGTGATAAAGGGCAATTATTTAATTTAGCTACTGCTTCCATATTATCTATTTCCTGAGTGTCCTTTGAAAGTTCGTGTTGGGGCAAATTCGCCTAATTTATGACCTACCATATTTTCAGTTACATATACAGGAATAAATTTATTCCCGTTGTAAACTGCGAATGTATGACCAATAAAATCTGGTGTTATCAACGAGCGACGACTCCATGTTTTTATTACATTTTTTTTCTTTGCTTCGTTCATGGTATCAATCTTTTTGAAAAGCTTGACATCAACGAATGGACCTTTTTTAAGCGACCTTGGCATAATTATTTCTTCCTTCTTTCTATGATAAACTTATTTGAACTCTTATTAGGATTACGTGTCTTATGACCTTTAAGACCAGTTCCTTTTCTTGTGCGTGCCTGACCACCTTTTGCTCTACCTTCACCACCACCCATTGGATGGTCTACTGGGTTCATCGCAGCAGGACGTGTTCTTGGTCTTCTTCCTAACCAACGATTCCTTCCGGCTTTTCCTTTATTTTCAAGGCTATGATCTGGATTACTTAACGATCCAATGGTAGCAGAACAAGTTGATAATATCATTCGTGTTTCACTTGATGGTAATTTAATAACTACATATTTGCCATCACGAGCAACAAGCTGAGCGTTTGAACCTGCACTTCGCACTATTTTTCCACCCTGACCTGGATTTAACTCAATATTATGAACGATACTACCTAATGGCATTTCACTAAGAGGTAATGAATTTCCTAAATCTGGAGTAGAACCTGAGCCAGAAGTAATTTTTTGTCCAACTTTGATTCCGTTAGGTGCCAAAATATATCTTTTTTCACCGTCAGCATATTCTACCAAAGCTATAAAACAAGTTCTATTCGGATCGTATTCTACAGTTTTAACCTCTCCTAATACTCCTGTTTTATCGCGTTTAAAATCAATAATTCTATATTGTTGCTTATGTCCACCACCTATATAGCGCATGGTCATTGTACCTTGGTTATTACGTCCACCTGATTTTTTTATGGAAATAATAAGGCTTTTCTCCGGTTTATCCCCGGTTAGTTCCTCAAAAGTATTGGCAACTCTAAATCGTGTTCCCGGTGTTACCGGATTTAATCTTTTAACTCCCATGACTATATATTCTCAAAGAAATCTATTTTTTGTCCCTCTTTCAAATGCACAATAGCCTTTTTGTAATTAGGTTTCTTGCCATTTATAACACCAGATTTAGTAAAACGAGACTTACGTTTTCCTCGTACCAAAATGGTATTCACTCTTTCTACTTCCACATTATAAACCTTTTCTATTAAAGCTTTGATTTCATCTTTGGAGGCATTTTTATCTACTACAAAACCAACCTGCGCTGTTTTATCAGCAATTTTGGTCATTTTTTCCGTTAATAACGGTCGTTTTAAAATACTCATATTATTAGGCGGTTAAAACTTCTTCTAATTTTACAACTGAATTTTCCACTAATACAACTCTGGCTGCTTTCATAATTTGATAAGTATTCAAATCTGAGGCAATCATAACTTCTGATTTTGGAAGATTACGTGCTGAAAGGTGTATATTCTTGTTATATTCTGGCACTACAAATAATGTACGTTTGTCGGCCATATTTAATGCACCAATAAGTACGTTAAATTCTTTTGTATTAGGTTTTTCAAAATTGAAAGATTCAATAATTGTTATATTGTTATCTTTTAATTTGTAAGCTAAAGCAGACATACGTGCCAATTTCTTTAGTTTCTTATTTAATTTAAAACTATAATCTCTTGGGCGAGGTCCATGAATACGACCACCACCAACTCTAGTACCAGATTTCAAACTACCAGCACGAGCAGTTCCTGTTCCCTTTTGACGTTTAATCTTTTTAGTTGAAGCAGTTACTTCAGACTTATCCTTAGATTTATGTGTTCCTTGACGTTGGTTTGCCAAGTATTGCTTAACATCTAAATATATAGCGTGGTCATTTGGCACTATACCAAATACTCCATCGTTCAATTCAACCTGACGACCTGTATCGTTTCCTTTAATATCTATTACGTTCAGTTTCATCTTATTTTTCAATTATAACCATGGAACCATTAAACCCTGGTATTGCTCCTTTAACAACGATAAGATTGAGTTCGGCATCTACCTTTAACACTTCAAGATTGGTAATTTTTACACGATCACCACCCATTCGGCCACCCATTCTCATTCCTTTAAAAACTTTTGAAGGATAAGATGATGCACCCAAAGATCCTGGCGCTCTAAGTCTGTTATGCTGCCCATGGGTAGCTCCACCGACTCCGGCAAATCCATGACGCTTAACAACTCCTTGGAAACCTTTTCCTTTAGAAGTTCCTATAACATCTACAAATTCTCCAACTTCAAAACCACTTACATCCAATGAATCGCCAAGGCTTAGCTCCCTTTCAAAATGGGCAAATTCGACCACTTTAGTTTTTGGGGCTGTATTTGCTTTCGCAAAATGACCTATCAGCGGTTTGGGTGTATTCTTTACCTTGCGGTCACCAAATCCAACTTGAACTGCATTATAACCGTCAGTTTCTTTTGTTTTTATTTGGGTAACCACGCATGGTCCTGCTTCTATTACTGTACACGGAATTAATTTTCCGCTATCAGCAAAGACGCTGGTCATACCTACTTTTTTACCTATTATTCCAAACATGATTAATTATTCTTTTTAATATTATTTTTCTATCACACTTTAATTTCAACATCCACTCCACTTGGCAACTCAAGTTTCATAAGTGCATCTACCGTTTTGGCAGTTGAACTATAAATATCAAGCAACCTTTTGTAAGAACACGTTTGAAACTGCTCACGAGCTTTTTTGTTAACGTGCGGTGATCTTAACACTGTAAAAATCCTTTTTTCAGTAGGTAATGGAATTGGACCATTAACTATGGCACCTGTGGCTTTTACAGATCGAACAATCTTCTCAGCTGATTTATCAATCAATGTATGATCGAACGATTTTAATTTTATTCTTATTTTCTGGTTCACCATTTTTTTATGCGTTTGCTCTAACTCCTTTTACTTTTTCTATTATCTCTTCTGCCATATTTTTAGGAACTTCATTGTAATGTGAAAATTCCATAGACGAAGTTGCTCTTCCTGAAGTAATGGTTCTAAGGGTAGTTACATAACCAAACATTTCTGATAATGGAACTTTACCTTTAATAACCTGTGATCCTGCTCTTTCTTCTAGTCCTTCTATTAGTCCACGACGACGGTTAAGGTCTCCTTGAACATCACCCATATAATCAGCAGGTGTAACAATTTCAATTTTCATAATTGGCTCTAAGATTACAGGATTTGCATGTTTTGCAGCATCTCTATAACCTTGCTTAGCAGCTAATTCAAAAGAAATTGAATCGGAATCAACTGCGTGAAAAGAACCATCATATAATCTAATTTTCATGGTTTCAAGAGGATAACCTGCAAGAACGCCATTCTTCATAGACTCTCTAAATCCTTTCTCAACTGAAGGAATAAATTCACGTGGAATAGCTCCACCGACAATCTGATTAACAAATTGTAAACCTTCACCAACAAAATCAGCATCTACTGGTGACATTTCAAATTGAATATCAGCAAACTTTCCACGTCCACCTGTTTGTTTTTTGAAAGTTTCGCGGTGCTTTAATGTTCCTTTTAAGGCTTCTTTATATGCGACCTGTGGTGCTCCCTGATTAATTTCAACTTTAAATTCACGACGCAAACGATCCACTATAATTTCAAGGTGAAGTTCACCCATACCACTTATGATTGTTTGGCCTGTTTCCTCATCTGTTTTAACTTGGAATGTAGGATCTTCTTCAGATAATTTACCTAAAGAAACTCCTAATCGATCAGAATCCGCTTGAGTTTTAGGCTCAATTGCCAAACCGATAACCGGTTTCGGGAAATTCATTGCCTCTAATACAATTGGATGCTTTTCATCACATAATGTATCTCCAGTTTTAATGTCTTTAAAACCTACAGCTGCTCCAATATCGCCGGCTTCTAAACAATCGATTGGGTTTTGTTTATTGGCATGCATTTGGAAAATCCTAGAAATACGTTCTTTATTTCCACTACGAGTATTTAATACATAAGAACCTGCATCTAACTTACCTGAATATGCTCTGATAAAAGCTAAACGACCAACAAATGGATCCGTTGCAATTTTAAATGCTAATGCAGCAAATGGTTCTTTTACATCTGGTTTACGAGAAACTTCCTCCTCAGTGTCTGGATTAATACCTATAACTTCACTACGGTCGAGCGGGCTAGGCATAAGTTCCATTACAAGGTCAAGCATGGTTTGAACTCCTTTATTTTTGAAAGATGAACCACAAACCATCGGAACAATCTTCATATCTAAACAAGCCTTGCGTAAGGCATCTAAAATTTCTCTTTCAGTAATAGAGGCTGGATCTTCAAAGAATTTTTCCATCAAACGATCATCATATTCTGAAACCGCCTCAAGTAACTTTTCTCTCCACTCATTAGCCTCCTCAATCATATCATCAGGAATTGGAATGGTTTTGTAAGTCATTCCTTTATCTGCTTCATTCCAGATCATTCCGCGATAGTTTATCAAATCTACAACACCTGTAAATCCATCTTCTGCACCAATTGGTAGTTGAAGTGGAACAGCATTGCTTCCTAGCATTTCTCTAACTTGTTTAACAACCATTAAAAAATCAGCACCAGAACGATCCATTTTATTTACGAATCCAATACGTGCCACATTATAATTATTTGCTAATCTCCAGTTAGTTTCAGATTGTGGTTCAACACCATCAACTGCACTAAATAAAAACACTAAACCATCCAATACACGCAAAGAACGATTTACTTCAACAGTAAAATCAACGTGACCAGGTGTATCTATTATATTTATATGGTATTCTTTTGTTTCAGGAAGTTTAACACCATCCTTCATAGGATAGTTCCAAGCAACCGTAGTAGCTGCAGAAGTTATTGTAATTCCACGTTCTTGCTCTTGTGCCATCCAATCCATTGTAGCTGCACCATCATGCACTTCTCCAATTTTGTGATTTACACCTGCATAATATAATATCCGCTCGGTAGTTGTTGTTTTACCGGCATCAATATGGGCAGCAATCCCGATGTTTCTTGTATATTTTAAATCTCTTGCCATAACTTAGTTACACTCTGAAATGTGAAAATGCTTTATTGGCATCGGCCATTTTGTGTGTATCTTCTTTTTTCTTAACGGATGAACCTTCACCTTTTGCTGCAGCTAATATTTCTCCAGCCAATTTCTCAGCCATTGATTTTTCATTTCTCTTGCGGCAATAAGTAAGCATCCATTTTGTTCCTAAAGCCACTCTTCTTTCAGGCTTAACTTCAGTAGGTATCTGAAAAGTAGAACCACCAACACGACGAGCTTTCACTTCGACTGTAGGCATTATATTATTAAGTGCTCTTCTGAACACTTCTACTCCTTCTTCCTCAGGTAGTTTACCTCCAACAATATCAATTGCATCATAAAATATTTTACGGGACTGGCTTTTTTTACCATCCTGCATCATACAATTAATAAACCTTGAAATCAACACATCGTTAAAACGTGGATCCGGGGTTTGAATTCGTTTCTTAGCTCTGGCCTTTCTCATTATTTTTTAACTTTTGGTCTCTTAGCACCGTATTTTGATCTGCGTTGTTTTCTACCCTCAACACCTGCTGTATCTAACGCACCACGTATAATGTGATAACGAACACCCGGTAAATCTTTTACCCTACCTCCACGTACTAATACAATGGAGTGTTCCTGTAGGTTATGTCCCTCACCTGGGATATAGGCGTTAACCTCTTTGCTATTGGTCAATCTTACTCTGGCTACTTTACGCATGGCAGAGTTTGGCTTCTTCGGAGTAGTCGTATAAACCCTAGTACATACACCTCTTCTTTGAGGGCATGAATCAAGGGCAGGTGATTTGCTCTTGAACTTAGGAGCTACACGGCCTTTACGGACTAATTGTTGTATGGTCGGCATTTGCTTTTTGTGTACAATTTTTTAACGGACTGCAAAAGTATGATTTTTAAAATAAAATACAAACCTGTTTTAATAAATTTTTTAAAATAATCCTTTCAATTTGTTTTAAAGACCAAAATCATATTCAATATGTTGAATTTCAGACATAATAATATGCTAAGTCGCTATGCTTTATTTCACAATTAATCTATTACTCTTATTAATTACAATCTTTTTCATCCCAACCTATTCAAATTTTAAGATTCTGCTCCATTTTTTATAAAGTTGAACCAGGTCATACTTAACTTTCCCCCTTCGATTTAACTTTTTTTTATGGTGTAACAATAATTTCTGTGGTAATCCAATATTCAAGATAAATTTTTAATTAAGTTTGCCGCCTAGATTAAAAAATTATTTCAAATTAAAAATTATGTTATCAGATATAGAAATAGCTCAGTCAACGACTCCAAAGCACATTAAGTTAATTGCGGAAAAATTAAACATAGACACCGATGATTTAGAATACTACGGCAAGTACAAGGCTAAATTACCTTTGGATTTAATTAATCATGATAATTTAGCTAAAAGTAATTTAATATTAGTTACAGCTATTAATCCAACACCGGCAGGTGAAGGTAAAACCACAATGAGTATTGGTCTTACTGAAGGATTAAATAAAATAGGCAAAAATGCTGTAGCCGTTTTGCGTGAGCCATCATTAGGCCCGGTATTTGGGGTAAAAGGTGGTGCTGCCGGCGGTGGCTATAGTCAGGTTATCCCCATGGAAGATATTAATCTTCATTTTACGGGTGATTTTTCTGCGGTTGAAAAAGCTAATAATTTACTTTCAGCATTAATTGATAATAACATTCAGAATAAAAAAGAAAACAACCTGAATATTGACCCAAGAACTGTTGTTTGGAAACGAGTAATGGATATGAATGACCGTTCCTTAAGACAAATGATAATTGCTTTGGGTGGCAAAAATGGCGGCATCCCTCGCGAAACAGGATTTAATATTACTGCAGCTTCAGAGGTTATGGCTATTTTATGCATGTCAAAAGATCTGAAAGACCTGAAACAAAAATGTGGTAATATATATATAGGTAATACGTTTGATGGTCAACCAGTATTTGCTCGTCAATTAAATGCCCAAGGAGCAATGGCTGCTTTACTTAAGGATGCCATCAAGCCTAATTTGGTTCAAACATTGGAAGGCAATCCTGCAATTTTACATGGTGGCCCGTTTGCCAATATTGCACAAGGAACCAACACAATTTTAGCTACTAAAATGGGTATGAGTTTGGCCGACTATGTAGTTACTGAAGCCGGTTTTGGTGCCGATTTAGGTGCTGAAAAGTTTTTAAATATTAAGTGTGGCTATGCCGGAGTTACACCTAAGTGTGTGATGATTGTGGCTACAATTCGTGCTTTGAAATATCATGGTGGTGTGGATGTGAAAGAATTAAAAAATGAAAATGTAGAAGCTTTAAAAAAAGGATTTTGTAACCTTGAGAAACACCTTGAAAATATTAAATCCTTTGGAATTCCACCGGTGGTGGTTATCAATAAATTTTATGCCGATTCAGCTGCTGAAGTTGACACCTTAATTAAATTGGTGGAAGGCAAAGGGGTTGCTATTGCAATAGGTGCAGGCTTTGAACACGGTGGTGAAGGCATGAAAGAAATAGCCCAAAAAGTGGTAGATACAATTGCAAATTCTACAGGTGCATTTGCAGGTACTTATGATTGGAATGATACGGTGGAAAATAAATTACAAGCAATTGCTCAAAAAATATACGGAGCTGATGGCGTGGATTACACAGCCAAGGCCCTCACCGACCTTAAAAAAATATATAAAATGGGATTTGATAAATTGCCAATTTGTATGGCCAAAACTCAATACTCATTAACGGATGACCCTAAAAAAATTGGTCGTCCGGCTAATTTCAGACTTACCGTTCGTGAATTTGAATTTGCCACCGGTGCAGGATTTATAATCCCTGTTTGTGGTGAAATGATGCGTATGCCTGGCTTACCTCAAATACCTGCCGCCGAGGCTATTGACATAGATGATGACGGAAAAATTTTAGGATTGTTTTAATCGGTCGTGTCTTAAAATATTTTGAGGTGATATTAGAAAGCCGCCAAGTCAGCCCTCCACTTCACGAGCCTAACCGGGCGAGACGTTGGCTGGGAAGGTGGTTTTGGGGAGAGACTCGGGAGGGAATAAAAGTCAGCCCGCCACCTCACAAGCCCAACCGGGCGAGACATTGGCTGGAAAGGTGGTTTCGGGGAGTATCTTGGAAGGCAAACAAGAATGTTGCATACCATTAATCTAATTTAAAAATAAAAGTGCTGTATAGACTATAACAGAAAAAACCGCCGCATAAAATGTATATTGAAGTTCTGTTTTTAAACCACCTAAAATAAAAAGATCAGCATTTACTCTAGCTTCTTTTTTATATATGAAAAATTTCATTACAGAAACTATAAGCAACATAATTACAACAAAAATTGGATTTTTATAATAAAAAAATAATGATAAGCCAAAAAAACCAATTAGGTAAACTAGAAGTTTCATTATTTTACTATTGATTACAGTAAGGGTTAGACGTTGTAATTCCCCAAGTTTCTACCCAAGGATTAAAAATAATTCCCCCACCACCGCCTGAACAACCTGGACTACCAGCTTTAGCACTTCCAATACATGTACGAGCACTTGCTGTACAAATACCAAAAGCAGCTGCGAGGCAAGGTGCAACAAATGGCCCAGAAAAAGCGGCACATCCTAATCCCCCCCAAAAAGCACAAGCTGAATAATCAGTAGCACATTCAGCCATTGCCGCATTATATACAGAACATGGTCCCCCATTGATAGTACCACCAAATACGCCAACCCCAACTTTAATTGCGATAAGGTTCATATTATCCACTTTACTTGCAAATTCTGAAGCACCGACATCAATTAAAGCCTCTTCTGTGGCTTCAAATATTGTTAACATTCCCTCTATTTCAGTATTCCCACTTAAGGCTGTAACAATGTCTTCATTACTCAAATTACCATTCATAGTTGTGTTAAAATAGCAATAATCACTTTGGGGTAAATTATTTATTGCAATTGCTCGGGCAATTATTGCATCAGCAATAGTGGTAGCAGTGTCATCGTTGGTTTGCGATTTGGCAAAACCACAAAAAATTAATGAGGCGGTAATTAATATTATTTTTTTCATTAGATATTATATTTCATACAAATAATGATTTAATAAAATGAAAAAATGATTAATTAATAAAATAATTAAATAAATGACTGACTTTTCCTTCCCTCCCGAGTCTCTCCCAAAAACCACCTTCCCAGCCAACGTCTCGCCTCGGTGGGCCTGTGAAGTGGTGGGCTGACTTGGCGGCTTTCTATAACTATACTCATATTGTATCTCCTGTAAAATCAATATCGGCAAGTTCTAGATAATTAGTTATTGGATAAACACCCCGCATACCACAAATATAAAACTTTGCCGAACTATGTTCATAGTCTTCAGGCGTTTTTGAAAGATTCCATTTGCCTTTGCATGGATTTAGGTGCATATAATTCAGTTTCTGAAGCATAAATTCATTGGTTTGGCAATCCTTCCAGTCAAACGAATATTTCCAAACCTCGTGTTTTTTATTTCTAAGTCGGTCTTTGGCCGTTACCGCAAGTTGCAAATGGGTCAACACCTTTGTTTCTCCTTGTGCTTCAAACCGCTTTATAAGTTCATACGCCATAAACCGTTTGCCATTTCCCACTAGGGTATTAATGGATTGCCCTATATTTTTAAAGGATATTAAAGCATGAACATGATTAGGCATTACTACATACCCCAAAATATGATGCCCGTTTTTTACCAAGGTATAAAACCACTTATAAACGGCGTCATAAGCATTTGTTAATTGAATTAGAGGTAGCCAATTGGCGCAGGTAAACGTAATGAAATAAGTTCCTAGCGGCTCTTTTATGCTAACTTTTACAGGCATGAAAGCAAAAATACATCGTTTTGGTGGGATATATTGAAAGCTGGCAAGTTAGCCGTAATTTTTAAGGTAACGTTAGAAAGCCGCCAAGTCAGCCCACCATTGCGCAAGGCCTTGCCGGGGCGAGACGTTGGCTGGGAAGGAGGTTTTGATTGTTTGTTCCACCAAGTCAGCCCTTCCTTCGCGCAAGCCCGCCTCAGCGGGGAGACATTGGCTGGGAAAGATCCTTTAATCTTTCTACTTTAACCTTTCTAAAAAAAAACTACTTTTCCCCTAAACTATACACTCTATGTGGCTGTGGATATATGACTCCATGTCATCTCACGCTAAAAAAATAAATTTGTCGTTTATATTTCAATGACAGCTCGTTTTTTAAAATTACTCACTATTATTTTATTTCTTGTTCCAATAACCGTAAACGCCCAGCGTGATACGGTAAAAGATTTGGACAAGGTAGATATTTATACCAAATACCGCCCCGTTCTTAGCGATGCCAAACGGGTGGAATCAGCCCCCGAAATGAAGGAGCCCGAAATAAAAGCTTTAAATTTTACCTATTCGTTTCCCGACTTGCGGTATAAAGTACAACCTGCTTTTACAGCAATTTCAGCTCAGGAATACCGCACTAAAAACGATGCTTTTGTGAATGGTAATTTTATTAAAGCCGGTTTTGGAAATTACACAACTCCTTTGCTGCACATTGAACTGCACAATGGCAAAAGCAATAATTATGCTTACGGTTTGTCCGCACATCATTTATCCTCCAATGGAAAACCTGCCTATAAGGCATTTATGGATGATAATGTTTCATTGCAAGGAGCTAAATTTATGAGAGGAAATACATTGAGTGGCCAATTGGGATATTCACGATATGGTTATAATTATTACGGGTACAATCATGATTCAGATAATTTTAAAAAGGATTCTGTTAAACAGGCTATAAATAATATTACCGCCAATATTCATTACGATAATATCAAAACCTCTAAAAAATTAAAAACCACTTTTGATTTAGATGCATACAGGTTTTCTATTGTGCAACAAAATGAAATTGGTTATCGATTAAGCAATAAAACTGGAGGAAAGGTGGGCAATGGCGAGTTGCATATAAATACTGCTTTCGAAGGATTTGCCTCAGGCCCTGATTCGGTAAAGTATAACAGAAATTTTATTGATATAAATCCGGTTTATAAAATGCGCTATAAAGATGTGGATTTAACGATGGGGGCTTTTGCATCCATAATGCTTGATTCATTGGATAAACATTTTTATTTATATCCCGAATTTAGAGTAGATTATTACGTAGTGCCCGAAAAAATGAAAGCTTATGCAGGATTGGGAGGCGGCCTTACCAAAGGTTCTACAAGAACTCTTTATAATGAAAATGCTTTTCTTGCCGAAAATCAAGCTTTAAAAAACCAATATACACCGTATATTATTTTTGGTGGGATAAAAGGCAAACTGGGTAGCGGGTTTGATTATATGCTTGAATTATCGCAACAAACTATTAATAACCTTCCAATGTATCTGAGTGATACTCTTGCCTTGCACAAATTTGTAATATCATATGAAAATGTTGGGCTCTTCAAATTCAATGCTGGACTAAACTACAACCGATTTGAAAAATTAAAAATTAGCACCAATTTTACTTATTTTTCATACAACCCCTCTTCATCAGTCCACGCGATACAGCGCCCCGACTTTGAGTGGAATACAAAAATAGCAGGAACCATTGCTGAAAAACTTGCACTCCATACGAAAATATATGTGATTGGAACCCGCTACTCCAAATATATTTGGAGTAATGAAAGCCAAAAACTACCAATCATTGCTGATATAAATATTGGCGCTGATTATCGCATAAGAAAAAACATTTCCTTTTTTGTAGATGTTAATAATCTTACTAATCAAACCTATCAACGTTGGTTTAATTATCCATCCTATGGCTTCAATGGGATTGCAGGTATAACTTTTATTTTTTAGGCATAATCGGTTTATTCAACGAAGTAAAATAAACTCAAAACACTTATATACAAACATTTATAGCTTTATTTAAAAAATAAAAATTAATTTTTCAATCAATTTAGCTAGATTATAATTAAATTGCACTTTTGTTTTCAACAATGGAATTTATAAATTTAATTGAAGGTGTTTCTGAATTACTTTACAAACACAATTGTGTTATTATTCCTGGTTTTGGAGGATTTATCACAAACAATAAACCTTCAGGTTTTGAAGAAAGCCGTAATTTAATAAGTCCTTCCAGTAAAAAAGTGGCATTTAATCAAATGCTTATTGAAAACGATGGTTTATTAATAAACAGTTGGTCTCAAAAAAATAAAATTTCATATCAGGAAGCTGAAGTAGATATTTTAGTTTTTGCCGATTATTTAAAAGACAAAATAACCGTTAACAAAAGTTTTGACTTTGAAAATATTGGAACTTTTTATTCCAATTCGGAAGGCAAAATAATTTTTGTACCTTACCAAGGCTTTAATTTTTTAGAATCAAGTTATGGATTATTTCCGATAAAAATAAAACCACTTGCAGTTAAAGTAATAGTGGCTAATACTAAGACCCAATTAGAGCCAAATCAATCTATTCAAGAAGCAGTTGGAAGCATAAAATCAACAAAGACGTTTCATTTCAACAATTTATTTTTGATGAAGGCGGCTTCTTTTTTACTCATGACAACAGTAGCTGTTTTTATCTTATACTACGTAGGTAATAAAAAGACAAGCAAAAAAACGGCATATCGACAAAAAACCGAACAAAACGCTTCTTTTTTACATATAAATACAAACTATAAAAAACCTGCAAAGGCAAAAGAAGTTTCCATACCTGAGCTAGAATATAAAGTTGAGCGAGAAAAAATAAATAAACTTAAGACCCAATTAAATTCATTCTCCAAGTTTAATTCTCCAAAGCAAGAAACATATGATGTTGTAGTGGGTTATTACAAAAACGAAGCTCAGGCTAAAAAAATGGTAAACAAACTTCAAAATGATTATGTAAATGCCAAACTAACTGTCGCAACAAATGAAGGATATGCAATTATTGTTGAATCATTTTTCAAACATACTACAGCTCAAGCATTCGGCGTTATACTAAAGCAAAATGGGTTTAAAAATGTAATAATTGAAAAACATGTTGTATTTGGGCAATAGATTTAAAACCTAAAATTTAAAAATAAAGACTTTAAAATGGACTCAGAAAATCAAAAAGGATTTATAGGAACCATTCTCTTTCACGGGTTTCTGCTTTTGTGCGTATTTCTAATGAGTTTTGCCAACGGTGGTGGTGGTGGCGGTGGAGATAATGGAACTGGAGAAGCATTAGGAGGGTTGGAAGTTTCCTTAGGTGAACCTGACCTAGGCGGTCCTGACATGGAAGCCGGCTATACTCCTAATCAAGTAGAAACAACTCCTGAAAAAACTGTAGATGAAGAAACCTTAACCGATGATAATTCTATAGCTCCAGAAGTGGTGAGCAAAAAGCCTGAAGTAAAAACGGAAGCACCAAAAATAACCGCACCCGTTTTTAAAAAAACAATCCCAAATCCTACCCCAAAAAAAATGCCAGATTCAAAAGGTTTATTTTCTAAAAAAGGTGGAAATAAAGGAGATGGTAACACTCCTGGCAACCAGGGAGAAGACGATGGAAGTATTAATGGCCATAATGGAGATGGAAATAGTCTTGGAGATGGAAATGGCAAACCCGGCAATGGACCAGGCGACGGCCCAGGCAATGGCCCTGGAAGTGGACCTGGCGATGGTCCTGGTATTGGAAAAGGAAAAGTAGATTTTGGTGTAAAAGGATTTATTCAAAAATCTAACTGGAATTTTAGTCCTTCAAAATCAGGTTATGGAAAAATAATTATTGAACTTTGCTTATTTCAGGATGGTAGTATTAAATCTGTTAAACATGTATTAGGTGGAACCATGACTGATAAATATTTTATTGATTTAGCAATAAAGGCAGTAAAAGAAAATACCTATAAATCTACAGGATCTTCGGCTTCCGAAACCTGCGGAAAGGTAACTTTCAACATTAAAGCCCAATAAAAAGATAGTTTTTGAAAATGGTTTTACCAATTTCCAAACCTTCAAACTAACAACCTTCAAACCCATCTTTGAATTACCAATCAGTTTTAGAATATTTATATGCCAGGTTACCCATGTTTCATCGTATTGGGGCGGCAGCTTATAAATCCGATCTAAAAAACACAATATTGCTCTGCAATGCTTTAGGTAATCCTGAATTAAAATTTAAAAGTATTCATGTTGCAGGCACCAATGGAAAAGGCTCTACATCACATACCTTGGCCGCCATTTTTCAGCAACACGGTTATAAAACTGGGCTTTACACCTCCCCTCATTTAATTGATTTTAGGGAAAGAATACGTGTCAATGGGCAGATGATTCCTGAAGAACATGTTGTGGATTTTATAGGCTCACATCGTGAATTAATTGAAACTATGAACCCATCTTTTTTTGAAGTAACAGTAGGAATGGCCTACGATTATTTTGCGAAGGAAAAGGTGGATATTGCTATTATTGAAACCGGACTTGGCGGAAGATTAGACAGTACCAATATTATAAATCCTATCTTGTCAGTTATCACAAATATTAGTTTTGACCACACCGATTTATTAGGGGATACTTTGCAAAAAATAGCTTTGGAAAAAGCGGGTATTATTAAACCTGAAACTACAGTTGTTATTGGTGAAACAAAGCCTGAGTCAAAAGACATTTTTATTCAAAAAGCTTTTGAAAATCATTCTGAAATATACTTTGCCGATACCAATCCTAATTATTTTAATACTGAAATACCTACTGACCTATTAGGTGAGTATCAGCAAAAAAATATGATTACTGTAATGCAAGTAATTGAAGTATTAAAAACAAAAGGGTTTGCTTTATCTAATTTTAAAATAGCCAGTGCTTTGCAAAATATTAAAGGACTCACCGGCTTGCGTGGTCGCTGGGAAATATTAGGCACTAAACCCTTTGTAGTTTGTGACACAGGACATAATAAAGCCGGATTAGAAGTGGCAATGCATGAATTATCAAAAGTAAAATACAACAAACTATTTTTGGTTTTTGGCGTAGTAAAAGAAAAAGAAACTCCCGCTATTTGGTCATTACTTCCGCAAAATGCAACTTACTTTTTTTGCACTCCATCCATTCCCAGAGGTAGAAACGACCAAGACCTTTGCAATGAAGCTATTGCAAATGGGATTAATGGCAAAGCTTGTGGAAGCGTTATCAACGCATTTAACCAAGCTTTAAAAATGGCTGAACCTGACGATGCGATATTTATAGGTGGAAGTACTTTTGTAGTTGCAGATTATCTTGCACAACAGTAATTATATTTATTGAGCCTCAAAAACTTACTCAATCCTATAATCATGGTATTACCTTTTTAAAATAAGGCAAATTTATTTGCAAGTTTTTAACTATGTTATTAAAAAACCTGCAAATTTTGATTAAAAAATTCTTCGATTAGAGGGTTTTGCCCTCTATAACTCCTATTCACTTTTTTCCTTGATGAAAAACAAAAAAATCAAGTCAGAAATATGCTTCCTACCGCAAGTCCGGGTCGCGGCCCGCATTTCTGTCAAGCCACCACACAGCTATAAACTTACAATGTCTTGTATAATCGGAAAAGTTTCGGAATAAGGTGCGGTGGGTTTGACAAAACCAAAGGTTCGCGAATGCCTTTGAAAATTGGAATAAATTAATTCGCAAACGGCAGGGGTGTGATGGGTTGAGCTTGGGAGCATCGTTTTGTCTTGATTTTTTGGTTCTTTTTCATCAAGGAAGAAGAACGTTAGCGCTTTTAATATCAGAAGCTATATTAATCAGAAGCGATGTTTTTAATTTTTATGTATCTCCTTTTTTAGTTCACTGATTTGCTGTTTATTTTTTATAGGTGTTCATGAACCTCGTTCCTCGGTTTGCTTGCCCAAAAAAGGAGCAAAAAAAGGCACCAACAAAACCAACTGCAAAATTTTTACTTAAATTACCCGTAAGGTTAAAAAGCAGTTATGAAAATTTTGCAGTTCGCTCTTTTGTTGGATCCCAGCCGCACCCATACGGATGATGCCATTCGAACGAATATTTTCTTCATTAAAAATTTACTTTTTGATGTTCGACTAATTGAAAATTAATTTTATACAAAAAAAAAGACCTGACAGGTTTTAAATCCCATCAGGTCCAATCTATAAAACTTTATAATTATCTTAACACGGTTAGAAGCATATTTTTCACAAACAATCTTGGATATCCACCGCTCGTTTTCCTATATGTAACCGTCATAGGGTAAACACCATCTTGAACAATTGTGTCACCGCATTTTCCGTCCCATCCTTTGTTAGGATCACCTTTATATATTATTTCTCCCCAGCGATTGTAAACTACTATTTCTATCCATTCAAGTACTTGACCCATTGGCTTCCATACATCATTCACATTATCTCCATTAGGTGAAAAAGCTGTTGGAAAATACAATCTACATCCTAATTCGTCAATAGTTATATTTACTGTAGCGGTATCAGTTCCGCACTTATTTTCAGCTATTACTTGCCATAATCCTGGAGTCTTTATCTTTCTTGTAGGTAGACTATAACCATCCTGCCAAGTAAACGTTGTATTATCAGCATAAAAACTAAAGTCATAATTTAAGTTAGGATTTTCGCAAAATACCGAATCCCCAAAACCAAAATCTAACACTGGAGGGATAGAAAAATAAACCAAAATTGAATCGCTTTTAGTACAGGTACCATTTGAAGCCCTCACCCAATAAAGGGTCTTAGGCTGGTTAGGAGCAATAATAGTGGCAGTATTCGCCCCGGTATTCCAAACATAGGATAAAGCGGCGGCAGAGGATGCATCTAAAGTTGGTAAAACACCATTACACACATCAATATCTGCACCTAGATTAACGATTGGAGTAGCTTGATAAATAACAACAACCGTATCTTTTTTGAAACATGTACCGTCTGATATAATCCCTACAAATGCACCACCCGGATTATTCACAGTATACTTAGCTGAAGTGGCCAGCTGAGCTCCAGTTAGTGTTTGCCATTCATAAATAGTAGCATTAATTGCCGTAATATCAAAAGGTAAGGTAGCATTATCACATAATTGCTTATCAGGACCTAGCGAAGGAATGAACAATTCAGGTCGGTTAGTTATTTTTATACTATCACGGCTTTTGCAAACACCGTCATCTCCTTCCACCCAATGAATTCCTCCAGGAGGTGTTGCGTTTTTGCGGATGCCAGGTGTAGTAGCATTATCCCACCATTTATAAGATTTGAATGAATATTTCGCTACATTCAAATCAATAGTTTGATTGACGCATAAAATAGTATCTCGGCCTAAATTAATTTTAACAGGAGTTTGAAAAGTAACTTTTATTGTATCCGAAGTTTTACAAACTTTCTTTGGCAAATCGCGTAAATCAACATAGTATTTACCCGTTGCGGTTATTGGGTATAGATAATTAACAGTTGTACCCATCCAAGTATATTCTACGTTTGAGAGGGGTGATGATATTGGTTTGAAGGTCACTCCTTTACACAACACTGTATCATTCCCAAGTGCAAATGCCGGGATGCTGTATGTAACTATATTTATTGTATCACTAACTATGCATGTTCCATTCGATAATTCCACCCATTGCTTTCCCGCGGCGGTGGCCTTATAGGTAGATTTAGATGAATTATCTTTCCATTTCCATGTTTTGGTACCTGCCAAAGCAGCATTTATAATGTAAAAACCTCCAGCACAGAAAGAGGTATCCTTACCAAGATTAAAGGATGCCTTGGATTGAAAAGTAACATTAATTGTATCTCGATTACTATAGCATAACGTATCTTTTATCCTTGCCCAATAGAGTCCTGTTGTCTTTACTTTTAATACTGAATCGGTCGTTAATCCTTTCCATAAATAGGATTTGGATGATGCTGTTTTGGCTTTTAAAGTAACACTATCCCCCATGCATAACAATGTATCTTTTCCTAAGTTTAATTTGGGGATAGAACGAGTAATCATTATCGCAGTATCGTAAGTGTAACACTTACCATTAGCTGCACGTGCCCATACTGTGTCTGATTTTTTAGCGTAAGCAGAGGCGGTCGTATCACCTAAACTCCATAGATACCTTTGGCCGGTAGAAGCCGTTAGCTTGACGCTATCCCCTGCACAAAACAAGGTATCATTCCCTATTGAAAATTTTGGAAATTTAATCACATCCACATAAATAGAATCAGTACCACTGCACCCTCCTACTTTATCTTTTATCCAATGCCATCCCTTGGTATTGGCTATATAAGCTGGTACGGTGGAACCATCATTCCAAATAAAAGTAGCATTTGACGTAGTATCAAATAATATAACTTCCTGACCTTCACATATAACTGTATCCCTACCTAAATGTGGTTTCGGATCAGGAAAAATCGTAAGTCGCTTACGGGCGGTATCGGCGTAACAATCGGCACTTTGAACCTTACGGTACAATTGAACAAAAACATTATAAGATTTAGCACTTGAAAACTTGTGATATACTGTAAATCCTTTAGCAGTATTCTTTGTACCAGTACTTGCGTCATCAAATTTCCATCGGGCCGAGTCTATACCTGTTGAATCTGTAAGAAATAATTTGGTAAGTGATTTTTCACATAAGTTAGCGGCTGTATTTCCCCAATCAAACTCAGCTTTATTAAAAAATGAATTAATAAATGTTGGGATACCCCATTGGGAAGTTTTAGGAGATATACTAATGGCATTGTCAACATAGGTACATGCAGTACCTTGACAGTTTGGTTTAGATATACAGGATAAAAAATTAGCTCCACTTCGTGCTAAATATATTTTACCATCAGGACCTAATTGCATGCCACCACCAGGTTTAGGACTTGTAGAATTGCACACTTTCACGCAACTCCCTCCTATTGCAGCAGCATTTCCCGCAGTTAAATCTAATTGCCATACTCCGTCATTTCCATCTCCCCCCATGGAATAGGCAGGTATATAAAAACTTATATATAAGAAACGACCATTTGGAGAAACTTCAGCACCATATACTGAACTTATATTACCGACCCCAGACTTAATATTTGTTTTATCAATTATCTGAGGATTAGAAAGTGTACCAGTTAAATTATCAAAATTATAAATTTCAATACGCCCCAAATTATTAGAATAAGGCCCTGAAACTTGCTCTCCTGCAATGGCACAAATCAGTTTAGTTCCATCCGGTGAAAATTTCATATACCCTTTCGAATAACCTTTGGCGCCGGTACCAGTCATGGCCCATGTTGGACCTACCGCTTGAATTTTGGGAGAGCTTAATCCAACTGCATTTAATTTATAAACATAAAAATTATTATCCCCCCCTGTGTGATTAATAACCCATGTATCCACTTTATTAGCATGTTTTACTGCGGCCACTTTTTCAGGAGCATATTTATTATTATAAGCCTTTGTAATTAAAGGAATATTTTTTTGGGTAACTGAAAAATCTGAACTCGCATTGGTATCAACTATTGAATATTCAAAGCCATTTGCACCCCATTCTTGATCTACTGTGAAAATCCAAAATTTCTGACCTTGAACAGGTTGTTGCACAATTACAGCACTTTGGGTTGAGGAATTATGCCCTTTTAGATTTGCGCCACCGGAACCGCCACCGCCTCCGTTAACCATAATATTGTGCTTTCTGTTATATACAATTTCACCATCAGTATAAAATAACAGTTTCCCTTTAGTATCAGAAATACTAGATACGCCTTCAGAATTCGTCATTTTGCCATTGGTTTGCACCACCGGTGCACCTGCAGTACCAGTAAATGAAATACCTGCATTATTACCAAAATACCACCATGTAGCTTCCTTTTGGGCAAACGTATTTAAAGTAAAAATTGTAAAAATCAGGAGTAAATAAGACCTTTTCATAATTGTTTTAAAGGTCGAAAATAATTAATATTTAATTAACATACAATAGTAGGTTAATCTACACCTATAAGAAATGGCACCCGTGCTTGTATACCGGAGGTTTTAGACATGGATTGAAGCGTTTTATGCAAGGTGTAAAATTCTCCAAATTCAGCCTTCAAAGCAACCTTTGTTTGCTCTTCCCCTGAAAACATTGAAAGCAACTCTTCATACTTCGATTTTGGTTGAGGATATTCTACAATACGGCAGTCTTTTAGTTTGGCTTTCCATTTCGCTATTGCAATGGCTTTATCCATCCCACCAAGTACATCTACCAATTTCATTTCTTTCCCCTGTTCGCCTGTCCACACTCGGCCTTGACCAATAGAATCAACTAAGTTTTTAGGCATTTTTCGCCCTTGAGACACTCGTGTCAAAAATTTGTCATAAATATTTTCCACTAAATGTTGAATCACCTGATATTCAGCTGGAGTCAATGCTCTGTCTATGCGACCAAAGTCCGAAAACTCTCCTGTTTTTACATAATCATAATTAATTCCCAACTTGTCGTTTAGCAATTTTTGCATATTAGGCAATAGCCCAAAAACACCTATACTGCCAGTTAAAGTATACGGATGCGCCACTATAGTATCGGCAGGTGCTGCAATATAATACCCCCCAGAAGCTGCCACTTCAGCCATGGACACAATTAAAGGTTTTTTAGCTTTTAACAACTCCAATTCACGCCAAATTACATCACTAGCTTGAGCACTCCCTCCTGGCGAATTGATACGAAGCACTACTGCTTTTACCCGTTCATCTTCTCTAAGTTTGCGTATCATTTCCGAAAATTTTTCGCTGCCTATTTGATCCTTTTCGCCTTTGCCCATCACAATTTCACCATCGGCATACACCACGGCTATTCTATCTTTGCCACTTCCTTTTCGGTTTTTTAAAGTCTTTTTATATTTATCAAGAGTTATAAAACTAATATCCTTTGATTTTTGATTTTTAATCCCAAGCTTATTTTGAATTTCCTTCAATACTTCATCTTTATAAACCAGCTTATCAACCAATCCATATTTCACTGCATCCTCAGGTGTTTTGGCCAACCATTTGTTCGCTATTTCATCCACACGTGCAGGTGTTAATTTACGGCTAATAGCAATTTTATTTTCCAAGTTATTCATAATAGAATGAAGATATTCATCTATTTGCTTGCGATTTTCAGGACTTAGTTTATCTAAAATAAAAGGCTCCACTGCTCCTTTAAATTTACCATGACGTATCACCTGCATTTCTACCCCTAATTTATCTAATGCATTTTTAAAGAAAATAACATTGGCAGAAAGCCCATTGAATAATAATTCACCTTCAGGATTCAAAAACACCTTATCAGCTAAAGAGGCTAAGTAATAAGTATTTTCATAATAATAATCACCGTAGGCATATACAAATTTTCCTGATTTTTTAAAATCAAGAATTGCCTCTCTAATTTCTTCAATTTTAGCAAATCCTGCTCCTATAAAATTGAGGTCTAAAAATATCCCTTTAATATTTGGATCCGTCTTAGCATTTTGAATGGAGGCAACGGTCTCATTTAACCCAACAGCTTTACCTACATTAGGCGACATACCACCAAAAAGATTGAAAGGTTTTTCCACATCTTGATCATCAATGGTGTAATTAAAGCTAAGTTTTAATACCGAATTTTTTTCTACAACAACCTCATCATCCGCTGAAAAACTTGATGCCACACCAATCATAACTATAATGAAAAGTAAAAAAATAATAATGTAAGCAGTAATGGCGGCTAAAACGTATTTAAAAAATTGTCTCATTGGCTGAATTGATAAATTGTTAATTTAAAAAAACCTTGTAGGTTTTGATTTATAAAGCAAAGTAAGGTGATGATGGATTGCTACAAATTTCTATATCGTTTAATTACAAATTTATTTCGGTAAAACACGTAACCGTTGTAGAGACAGAATGCATTGCGTCTTAATTCAATTAATAAATACTTGCATTAGGGGAGTTCTCCCCTATAACCCCCATTTCATTTCTTTTGCCTTGATGCAAAAGAAACGAAACAAAGAAAAAATCAAGTCAGAAATATGCTTCCAAGCTCATTCCGGGGCTCGGCCCGCATTTCTGACCTGCCACCACACAGCTGAAAGCTGTCAAACCTTTGTTCAATTACAAATATTTAGATTTAGTAATGTTTGGGTGCCGAACCGAGGAACGAGGTTCGCAAATTTCCCTAGAAATATAAATATTTAAATGATGCGAGAATACGGGCATGTGATGGTTTGTGCCATTGGAATATATTTCTGACTTGAAATTGACAGCATTCGCAAACACCTTTGAAAATAAACATAAACGAGTGGGCATTTTTTGTAACTTTTTCATCGAGGAAAAAGTTAAAAAGAGTTAATAAATGCATTACCGCCTAAAGCAAAAATCCTTAAATTTGTTCTAACTAAATTATTAACCTTATAAAATAAAAAACTATGGCACTGAACGCTTATTTAAAAATCAAAGGACAAAAACAGGGTGAAATTAAAGGCTCTGTTACACAAAAGGGCAGAGAAGGTAAAATTATGGTAATTGCGGTTAATCATGAGATACTTTCACCTAGAGATGCCGCTTCAGGATTACCAACAGGCAAACGAATGCACAAGCCGTTTGTAATTACCAAGGAATTGGACAAATCCAGTCCGCTACTTTACAACGCTCTGGTAAACAATGAAAACATTACTGAATGGGAATTGCAATTTTGGACCCCTCAAATGACAGGAGCTATTGGTGGCACTGGAACTGAGAGACAGCACTACACAGTAAAACTTACCAATGCTAATATTGCATCGATTGATTTCCGAATGTTAAATAATAAAAATCCGGATTTGGTGAGGTATACCGAATATGAAGAAATTGCTTTCACCTACCAAAAAATAACTTGGACTTGGGTAGATGGTGGAATTATGGCTCAAGATGACTGGGAGTCTCCAGTTGCATAATAACTATTATAATAAAAGCCCGGCGAAATGATTCATCGGGCTTTTTTTATAGAGAAAACTTAAGTTTAGTAAGAAAATCTTATGGCTAAATAAATATTCCTTCCCGGAGCATTTATGCCGGAAGCAAATACTCGGTATTGCGTATCCAAAATATTTTCGATACCACCCTGAGCTACAAAATTATTTGGCAATTTATAAGCTAATCTCAAGTTTAAAGTCATCCATGCAGGAATACCTCCATGAGGGGCATATTGTTGATTATCTTCGCCACTACTTGAATAATTTTTAATATCCTTTTTACCATTAAACATCACAATTCCTTCAGCAGTAAATTTTTTAATGGCCTGACTGTAACCCAAATTTGCAGTTATCGGTGAAATATGATCTAACGGAACATTTTTTACCCCCGAAGTAACTGTCCCTTTGGTATAACTAATATTTGCATACAACTGCGAATTGGTTGTAAGGTTGGCGTTAATACTGGCATTGTATCCATAAATCACAGATTCTTGTGCATTTGTATTGGAGTAAACTTTGCTCATCTGTCCATCATAAAGTATTGAATCTTTCCCATTGAGTTGAGCTGCTCCGGTGGTTAAAGCATTCGTTAAATTAGTATACCAAAAACAGGTTTCGATTCGAATGGATTTGGTAGGTTTGTAAGTTATTCCTATTTCATTAGTAAGTGTTTTTTCAGGTTTTAAGTTTGGATTAGGAATAATTACATTTCCTTTTGAGGTTTCAAATATCTTGGAAAGATCATCAATATTAGGAACTCTAAAACCGGTAGAAACCATATACGATAGCTTTAATGGTTGGATAGGATTATAAATTATCCCTAAATAAGCAGAACGAGTAAGGTTATTTTGCTTAACAGAAGTCACAGGTAAATTAAAGAAAGAATTGTCTGTAATGGTAGAACTAAGATTTGAAATTCCAATTCTAAACCCTTCATTAAAAGTTAGTTTTTTCGAAGGTATATCATAAGTATGGGTTAGATAAAATGCATTATGATTCAATGAATTTTTACCATTTGGGTAACGAGTATCAAGAGGCTTGTCTGCAAAAGATATTATGTTTGAGCTAAAAGCGGTTGATTTCAAAGTATTGGCTTGTCCATCAAATCCAAATCTGAATTTAACATGCATCAAGCTCTTTTGAAAATCAAGATTATATCCTATAACACCAACGTTTTCAATTCTACTATTTAAGGTTGAACTTTTAAAATTTCTGGTAACACGGCTTTCCTGAATGGTTTGATAATTTACTCCAAAATGAATATTATCAAAACCCATTTTCTGCTTTACGTTTAAATTATAAGCCACCAACATTCTATTTTGCGGGCCATAATACCATTCGGAATATTTAAGATTATTACCTTTTAAATCGGTTAGTCGATCATACCTGGGAATATTTGAAGAATTTGAAAATTGAAAGTTTAATTGATGTTCAGTACTTTTATTTTGTTGGTATAAAAACTTTTGCAATAGATCCACTTGACTATAACCACTCTGTGTTTGTATATATTTATTGCTGTTTGTTATGGCCGAATCCACCCCGTTTACATTCTGAGCATAAATGGTTCGCAACCCATAAATGGAATCAAAAAATATGTTTTTACTCTTACCCATTTTTAAATCTCCAAATTTGTTATAGGTAATGGAAGTTAGGCTTGCAAATTTTTTAAAACCCAAATTGAAATTGATATTTGTAGATAAGCCATTATTCACCGAAGAAAAACGTTGCATTGCATTTAAACTCAATGTCTTTTTGCCGGTGGCATCCAACTTGGGTTTTTTTGTGATAAAATGAATAGTTCCACCCAAAGCATCACTACCATAAATGGTGGAAGATGACCCAAAAAACACCTCAGTTTTATCCAACATACTGGGGTCAATTGTTATAACATTTTGTAGATGTCCGCTTCTGTAAATTATATTATTCATTCTCACGCCATCTATCACCAATAATATTCGGCTTGCTTCAAAACCTCTAATTACAGGACTTCCACCGCCTTGCTGGCTTTTTTGAACCATTATTTGACCGGTATTTGCTAACATATCGCCACTGTTAAGTGGGTTATCAAATTGTATTTGTTTTGAATTTATTACCATTACTTGTGCCGCCACAAGGCGTTTCATTTCTTCAGTTTTATTTACCGAAACGACTATTTCGTCCATATCAACGGATTTTTTTATGCTATCCTGAACCTCCGTTTGAGCCCTTGAGAATAAGGCTATTGCTAGTATTATAAAAGTTATTGTAAATCGCATTATTTAATTTTTTAAAGAGTTTATAAAAAAGACAATCCTAAAAAAAAGGAAGCCCAATAATTGAATTAATTATGCAAACTCATTCTTTCATTCTTTTGGAACGAGTTTGCATTGAGTAAAAAATAAAATTAAGCTTTTTCGGGCGGTGGCACTGGCGGTGCAGGGCAATTAATACTGTAAATAAAATTATTAAAAGAATAATATGAATTACCAGTAAATAATGGATTATCTGCAATTAGACTAGCAGTATTTTCATGAAATAATGATTTATAAAAATTAACCAAACGTTTCTGGTTTTCTTTGTTTTGAGGATTACTTCCAATAATATCATCCATCAAATGAGCTAACTGTTTATTGAGTTTTGTTTCCTTATTATCCCACCAACATGTGTAAATTATTGTATCACTTTTTTCTACAGATTTCACAACATCATACATTTCACCATGGTATTCAAATTCTTTGGAATGTTCAAATTTTAACTCTGAACTTACTTTAGACTTTGCAAACTTTAAAGTAACCAATTCACTTTTGTTCAAACCCTTAATCAATTGCATTTTCACTTCTTTCCGAGCTATTTTCACTTCATGCTTTAGCCAAATATATGTTCCTGCCAAAGGAGCCATAAGACAAACTAAAAGGAATATGGAAATAAGTTTTTTCAAAAAAATAAAATCATGCAACATTAAACAATCGAATGATAAAATCACAACTGAATTTACAAATGGTATGTTTTATCCAAACAAATGATAGTATTTTCGCCTTTGAAAAAACCGGTGTAAGGGAATCCCGTGAAATTCGGGGACAGTGCCCGCTGCTGTATATTCCACCGCAATGTTTTGCATACCTTATAGCCACTGTCCGCCTCAGGCGGATGGGAAGGCTGCAAATACATGGAATGAGTCAGAAAACCTGCCGTTTTTTTTACAACATTTAACAACGCTTTGCTTTCGGGAATAAAAGCAACGGTATTTATGAACAGATATATAATTATCTCTTTTTTATCCCTTTTATGTTTGCCTGCAATAGCGCAAAAGGACACACTTTGGAAAAAAAATCTAAAGGAAATAACGATAACTGCCGACCGTATAGAAGTATACACCTTAGGAAACAGAATTGACAAACCCGACAGCCTTTTACAACGTATTTTTAAATCTTCGCCAATAGGCTCATTACTTGATGCCTCAAGTGGCTTGGTTATTCGCAATTATGGGCCGGGAATACTGGCCACCTCATCACTTAGAGGAGGAAATGCCCAGCAAACTGCAATGACTTGGAATGGATTATCCATCAACAGCCCTGTAAACGGATTGAGTGATTTGAATCTTGTGCCATCTTTTTTATTTGATGCGGTTTCGGTTTTACCGGGGTTAGCCGGCAGCCTGCAAGGAAGTGGCGCTATTGGCGGCGGAATAAATTTAAACAATTCTGCCTTAAAAAAAGAAGGATTTTCAACCGAACTGATGCAAACGGTTGGAAGTTTTGGAACCTACACAGGAGGTTTGAAACTCAACTATGCAAAAAACAAGTGGAGTCATTCCACCAAAGGGTATTATTCAAAAACAAATAACAATTATCCATTTAACAACCGCGCCGAATCTGGAAATCCTAAAGAAAATTTAACAAATGCCCAAGGAGTAAATTATTCGGCTTTGCACCAAACCTCTTACCAATCTCAAAAGGCCGGAGTTTTTAAAATTAACTATTGGGGAACCTTTGCCAATCGGCAAATACCTCCTACCCTATTAATGGAAAGTAGCACAGCAAGGCAATTTGACAATATTCAAAAAACAATGCTGCAATGGGACAAATCGTTTAAAAAAATAACCTTGAAATTTCACTCTCTTTTTCAAAATGATTATTTAAAATATACTGAAAAAGAGATGGACATCAATTCCATTTCTAAGTCCATATTTATTACCAATGATGCTGAGTTGCGATTTAAAAGCTTTAAAAATTCAACTTCAAGCATTGGTGTTGTTCAATCGTTTACCAAAGCTAAGGTGGCCAATGTTTTAAATACAGGAACAACTACCTTAAATGAATCGGATAGAAATCAAATAGCCATTTGGGCGAGTCATTTTCATCAGATACTTAAACTAAGAACCAGTATTTCAGCCAGCTTGAGACTGGAATTGGTGGATACAAAATTTTTACCATTAATTCCTTCACTTGGATTTAAAACACACCTTCATAAAAGCCTTGATATTTATGGCCAAACGAGCCGGGTTTATCGAATTCCAACCCTAAACGACCTGAATTGGGTTCCGGGAGGAAACCCTCAATTAAAACCAGAGTCAGGCTGGGCCAATGAATTAAGTATGGAGTTTAATCAAAAAAATGAACGCATTTATTTAACAACTTCACTTACAGGTTATAGTCGCCTTATAACCAACTGGATTCAATGGCAGCCTGTTTCTTCACAAATATGGAGTCCTGTAAATATAGGCAAAGTAAACAGTCGTGGGTTGGAGTTAAGAAGTACTTTAAAAATCAGTTTAACCAATAAGCTCTTTGGCAAAGCAGGTTTAAATGTGGACTATACCAAATCCGAAAATATGGATGCATCCAACCCTAATTATCAAAAGCAATTAATTTATATTCCATTTTTAAAATCATCGAGTTTTATAGCTTTTGGAATAAAAAATACCATTATAATGCTTCAAGGGGTATGGGTTGGTAAACGCTATATCAGTTCTGACAATTTAGATTCGATACCTCATTATGGGTTATTAAATTTAGCCATAAATCATTATTTCAACTATAAAAAAACTAGTAGCACTGCATTTATAAGGATTAACAATATTTTTAATAAAGGCTATGAGGCGATTGTTTGGCGGCCCATGCCAGGTATTAATTATGAATTTGGAATTAATGTAATTATTAACCGTTGATTTAAGTGAATTTTGATAAAATAAAAGAACTGGTATTTATCCTTTTATTCCTCTTTTTGGGAATTAAAGGATTTTCACAATATGGTCCGGCAGCAGGAAAGCCAGGAAGTTCCGCTCTTTATAAAGATTCATCCATTTTTGTAAACTGGGCTAAACAATGCACTGTGTATAGAGGTTGGAAAAATATTGCCCAAAAAGATTCAGGCTATGCCACCATCGGTGATAGCTTATCGGCTATTAGTAAAGCCGGAGAAAACGGGGTGGTAAGTTTGGGGGATAGCGGTATTGCTATTTGTCAATTTTATAAACCTTTAATAAATGGTGAAGGTTGGGATTTTGCAGTTTTTGAAAACACATTTGACGACCGATATTTGGAACTGGCTTTTGTAGAAGTGAGTTCAGATGGGTGGCGTTATTTTAAGTTTCCGTGCCATTCATTAACCGATACGTTAAATCAAACAGGAGCCTTTGGATATACAGAACCTGAGAATATTAACAACTTGGCAGGAAAATATAGGGCCGGATACGGCACTCCGTTTGACTTTAGTGACATACCGGATTACAAAGACCTTAACAAAAACAATATTCGATTTGTGAAAATTGTAGACGTTGTCGGAAGTTTAAATTCAAAATTTGCAAGCTTTGACACCGCCATGCGAAAAATAAATGACCCTTGGCCGACTCCATTTGCCTCGAGTGGTTTTGATTTGGATGCCATTGGAGTTATTCATGAACAAGCTATTTCGGGTATTTTCACTCTTGCTTCCAACTGCTTTATAAATGGTCCAAATCCAATTAAAGAATCCCAAAAATTAAGAATTGATCATTCTGAAAATCTAATTTCAACCATAAAAGTTTTTGATGCCGTTGGTAAATTATATAAAGAAATAAGTAGTTCATCTTCAATAATTGAGGCCAATGAATTACCAACCGGATTATTTTATATTTATTTTTCCGGAACGTCTGTTTCTAGCATTTATAAAGGTTTAAAATTATGAGGAAAAAATTATCCGAACAAAGAGATTTAAATAATAAAATCACTTGGAGAAGATTTTATACAAAATCCATGATTTTTGGCGTCCTCTGCTTCTCCGTGGTCCAATTCACAAACTGCAAAGATGAGCACCCCAAAATACATGCAACTTCTATAAGCCAAGGCAAAGGTTTGTTTGTTTCTAACGAAGGAACTTTTGGAATGGGCAACGCTTCGCTAACTTATATTGATCTTGAAAACGATTCGCTAAACACAGATGCAGACCTTTTTAAAACCACTAACAACCTTCCTTTGGGTGATATTTTTCAAAGCATGAGTTTGATTAATAAAAATGTATGGATGGTAGTAAACAATTCAGGGAAAATAGAAGTCATAAATCCTGAGACTTCAAAATCAATCGCTACTATTAAAAATCTGAAATCTCCACGTTATGCTTTGGAAGTTAAGCCCGGCAAAGTGTATGTTTCTGACCTGTATGCCAATTCAATAAGTATTGTAGATGCTAATTCCTATACTAAAACCGGAGAAATAAAGTGCAAAGGCTGGACGGAAGAATTGATTTTGTTTCAAAATAAAGTTTGGGTAACCAATCACTACAGCGATTATCTTTACATTATTAATCCTTCCACCGACTTCATCACAGATAGCATTTCTTTGGCCTATGGTGGTTCAAGTCTATTATCTGATAAGGATGGAAAAGTGTGGGTTTTATGTTCGGGCGATTTTATAAAAAAACGCATCGGTGGATTATTTTGCATAAATGCAAATACTTTAAAAATCGAAAAGCAATGGTTATTTGATAAAGTTGATTTTAACCCGATTAAACTTAAACAAAACCCCGCCAATGATAGCTTGTATTTTATAAATCAGGGGATTTTCGGGTTCCCTAAATCAGCAAGTAGTCTACCAGCCAATCCTTTAATATTCCAGGCTTCAAGCTCGGCGTTTTATGGACTAACCGTACAATCTTCGAATGGGAATCTTTTTGTATCGGATGCAGCAGACTTCGTAAGTCATGGCAAGGTTTCGGCCTATACCCCTAAAGGTATTTTTATAAAATCTTATAAAACCGGTGTAACTCCTGGAGAGTTTTTGTGGTGGTAAAAACAAAGATGGTCTCAAGAAATCTTGAGACCATCTTTGTTAAAAAAATATAAAAATTCTATTTAATCTTAAAATCAAAGCAAGTTATAATTTCACATTCCTTGCAATTATTATCTGTGAAAATAAACTTCACACAAATCTTGCCTTTCAATTCGCAACAATCAATGGCCGGTTTGGGAGGTAAAATAAATGTCATTCCAATATTGGTAATATTTGGAGCATTTAAATTGCTTCCATTGTTCCAAATTATTTCTCTCGGATTTTGATAAACGCCCGAACCGCTTCCGTTAAAAGAAGAAACTGTTGCACCACCATACATTGTAATTTTAGGCGGAGCAGTATTTATATTTAAAGCTGAAGCCACACTTGCCCAAGTAAAAGGCAGATTTACACATTGCATACATTCTTTTTTGTAATTGTCATCAATAGTGTAACTCACCACGTTCGCTCTGACCTCAGTAATATTAATGGTTGTCGGAATAGTTATTGAGAAATTGTTATTTACCAAAGTGGAATTAATACCTGCAGTGTACGTTGGATTTTTTGGGTTTATCTTAATTTCATAAGGACAGCAAGAACTTGGGTCGCAATCGGTTTTAAACTTGATAACACAACTGTCACAAATTTTATCTCCACACCAGCCATAAAGGGTTAAAATATAAATACCCGGTAAACTTGGAACAAAGGTTAATTGCAAACTACCGGTAATTGCACCTCCAGTTGGCGGTTGCAATTTGTATTTAACAACGCCGTTACAAGTGGAATCAGCACATTTATACTTGCCATTTATTAAATAGGTTTGATTACAAACTACATCATACGTTTTTTTGCATTCTAGTTTTTTAGAATTACCAACACCAATATTGGCTTTAATATCAGGATTGTCAGTTTTATTCAATGTTATTTCACCCCAATTGCTGCCTTTGCAACTGCAGTTACAATTTTTTATATATAATTCATATTTGCCTGATTTTGTAGTACAACTATCGTTAAGGTAACTTACCTGAATTGTAATTTGGTGTTGACCAAGGGTTAATCCTGTAAGACTTAAACTTGGACCTGTAGAATTATAAACTCCATCCACGAACCATTTTATAACGTAGACGCCATTGTATGTTTGGCCCGGGCCTAAAGGCAGAGGTGGGATAATTTTAGCGGTATCACATAAGGTATCGCAACCTATTGGAAACAATGCTAAATATGGCCGTTTTTTAATAATTACGGTATTGCTAATTCCTGAACATCCGCTAACAGGATCCGTCACTATCACATAATAACTTCCTGCTTGTGCGGTAGTCATGGTTTGTCCGTTAGCTCCATTGCTCCAAGTGTAAATATAACTAGGGTTTGCTGGGGTGGCAGTTGCGGTATAGGTATGATTTATTCCTTCACATAAATACCCGGTTGGGGCTATGGTTACAGATGGACTTAGATATAAATAAACACAGAAAGTATCTTTGGCAACGCAACCTGTAGTATCCGTTACCGTTAAAATAAACTGATACGTTCCTAATTGTGTAACGGACACACTTGCATAATATTGAAGATTATCAGGACTAAAAGTTACACCTCCAGGTCCGTTGCAAGTCCAGTTATAGGTATAGTTTGGATTATTACCTCCGGCATTTTGTACACCAATAGTCCAAGGTGAACTTCCGCTGGCACACTGGACGGTTTGTCCTTGAATATCAGCAACAGGTTTTGGTAAATAAACCACCATTACTGTATCTGATTTTACCGCACAGGTATCGTTGTTACTTATTGCTGTTACTGTATAATTTCCGGATGCATTAAAATTGCATAATTGATAGGTTGAATTTGTGGCTCCACCAAGTGCCGCTCCGTTTTGATACCATTGAAATCCTGTAAAACTGCCCCAAGGATTGGTATTTAAAGTAAGGGGAGGCAAACAATCAGGACATATTTTTACCAATGGCGCAGGAGTAATTGTTAATGCTGTTGGAATTTTAACAGTTATAGGTTTTGAGGTAGTGAAAATACATCCGTACCTATCTTTTATAGTTAAAGAAATTGTAGGATTGTTTGGCGTTCCATTATAGGTATGGTAAATCGGATTGGTAACTCCGGTAGTTAAATCTCCAAAATTCCAAGCATATGAAATAACCCCAGAGGTAAAATTACCGTTAAACATTGTTGTTGCATCCTTACAAACTCTCGGTCCACCTATTATCGAAAATGTTGTAGTTGGAAAATTAAAAGTGAACGATTTGGTAAGAGTGCAACCGTTTTTTGAGATGGTAAGAGTAATTGTTGGGTTACAACCAAATGGCACAGTTAATATTGGATTGGGTATATTTGTAGCACTCAACGTTGCGCAGGGTGAAGTTGACCAAGTAATTGAATAGCCTGCATAAGCAGCTAAAAATCTGGAAGCATCCTGCAATTGGATAGTCCAGTTATTTGATCCACCGCAACTTATCACACTTGTGAATGAATCTACCATTGGCACTTTAACAATCACTGTATCACAATGCTTTGTTCCGTTACTGCAGGTCATCACTGCGTATACCTGATAAGCTCCGGCATCAGCATAAAGATGATTGCCCGTTGACCCACCAAATCCATCTCCGTAATACCATGCTGTTGAAACCGGAGTGCATCCGGCAGGAATATTTGTGGTTAAAGAAACTGGATTTGGGCAATTGCTTGTGCTGATTACTAAATCCGGAATGCATCCCGGTGCGTTAACACAAGGACTTATAACAATTACATTCGACACATCGCTGCATCCATTGCTGCAACTCACAGTTACAAAATAACTTCCCTGTAAATTTGTTGTCATTGTTGGGCCCGTAGCTCCGTTACTCCATAAAAAAGTAGCTCCAAGACAATTTGCAGGTATAGGAGCCTGCATGGTTACCGAACCACCATTGCAAATATTTCCAATAGCTGAAATTGTAGCAACAACAGGAGTAATACCAGTTACTATAATTTGGTTAGTTGCAATGCAAGGCCCAGGATAAGTGGCCTGTAACACATATGTTCCATTTTGGGTAACAGTAAAAGGACTTCCTGAACCAACAGGACTTCCATTTAAAAACCAATTGTAGGTTCCACCGCCCGGTGAGGCGGTTAAAGTTGCAGAACAAGCTCCGTTAACTTTTGTAATGTTAACAGTTGCAGCAGTTGCTGTTACGTTTATATTACTGCTTCCTCCACAACTTGTTATTGTAAGTGTGGCATTGCTATTAATTGTAAAAGTAGCTGAAGTCGTTCCTTGTCCACCTGTAAGTACTGCACCTGGTGTAGCACTCCAAGTATATCCACCCGGAGGAATTGCTCCTACCACAGTAGCGGTAATAGTTCCACCGCTGCAAGTGCTGGCACCCGGTGAAAGTGTAATTGCCGGTGGAGCAGGCACTTTAGTTATTGAAAGTGTTTTTGTCCCGGTGCAGCCAGCAACTGTTTGCGAAGCCTGTAAAGTCCATGGGCCAGCACCTGTAAACTGAATAGATGCTGATGAGTTATTGGGGCCGTATGGTGCAATTATTCCTGTGCCTAAACTAAAACTCCATGCAAAATTTCCACCTGCAACATTACTGCTCACGGAATAGCTATATAATTGAGTGGGGCAAACAATTATATTTCCCACTATGGGATTTAAAATAGGAGTTGGATTTACAAGGACATTAAGTAAATCAGAAGGAGTACAATAATTTGCAGCATTAATAGGCACTGCGTAAATAGAGTAGCTACCTGCCAAGTTCCATGTAATAGAAATACTTGAAACACTTGAAAATGTCCCGGCAGGAGAGCCCGGAGGAGTATAACCCGAAGTTGGGGTAAGATTCCAATTGGCATTTCCTCCACCCGTTACAGAATAAGATGAGGTAACGTTGGTGCAGATAGGCGAAGGTCCGAAAATTTGAAATTTAGGTTTTATATAAATTTTAAATGTACTGGAACCGCTGCATCCGCTGTAAGGATTTTTGTAATTGCAAACCAAAAAATAAGGCCCGCCAGGTGAAGAATTCCAAGTAATATTTATTACATTATGATTACTATCTACCCCGGCAATTGTGCCACCTCCACTTAATGTCCATTTATAAAATGTACCCGGTAAGGCTGGTAAAGAATATGAAGTTGTTGAACTTGGACATACTGGTGTTGGCCCTTGGATTGGCAAATTAGGATAAAGCACAGGAACATTTATAGTAGCCGAATTGCCACAAGTATTTGGGCAAGTAGCATTTAGGGTTACAGTTGTTGGGTAGGTACTTGGCATATTCCATACAACTTTTACACAGGTTAAATTAGTTGCACCTATAATTGTTCCACCGTTTACAACCCAATTTAATCCCGTGCATCCAACTGTACTAGTGCAATATTTTATAGTATCCCCCGGGCAAAGCATCTTTCGGCAATCATCCGTATGAATATCAATTCCCTTTTTATTTCCTACAGTAATTTTAACCATAGCTGTGTCTTTACAACCACATTCCACAAGTTCACCTTTGCTATTTAGTATAAGATTGAAAACTGTTAAAATTACAGTTTTGACACCACTTGTGGCATAATAATGTGGAGGTGGATTTTGAACATTATCCGTTGTTCCATCTCCAAAATCCCAATAATATCCTGAAGCCACAAGAGATGTTGCTCCACTGAAATTTACTGGTGTTAATAAACAAACAGGATTAGGACTAAATGTTATTCCGGCTGTTGGACCATCCACTAAACACACTGTCCTTCTTATTGTATCTCTACATTTACCATCAGCACTTGAAACAATTACTTGAATAAAGCCTTGAGAATTAGTTCCCCAAGTTATTACTCCCGGATTTGCAGGTGAAGCTGCTATTGTTCCACCAACAATGATCCAACTGTATGTAAACCCGGTAAGATTTGGAATTACCAAATAACTTTGTTGTTGATTTTTACAAGCTATTAATAATTTACCGGAACTTCCGGCTCCCCCATCAGGGTTGGCATGAACCTGCTTACAGGCGGCATCATCACAAGGGCGAATTACGTTTGAAACTAAATCAAATTTTGGACAACAACCGGCAGGTTGATTCTGAGCTTTTGCATTTATAAAAGACAACAGAAATAAGATGATAAATAATAAGTTTTTACTCATCATTATATTTTTTAAATATGGGTATTCGTGAATCTTCGATTTCATAATTATTTAGCATTTTTATTTAATGGATCATGATTTATCTGGTCATTACAACCCTCTTTTTTCTTTTCATAACAAACCAATTTATTGCAAGTAGTACAATCGGTAAATTCAATTTTGTATCGAATGCACCATCTAAAAACAGAACTGCAACAAGGCGTTAATTGGGGCGTGGTAATATTAATATTTAAAGGTGGAGGATTATTGCCTGAACTCCAAGTAAGGCTATTGGTGCCATTGGTAAAATGACCATAAGTAGCGGCTTCTTTATTACATGGTAAACAAAAGTTATTTTCAGGAGTCATTTCAAAATAAACCAGTTCGGCCTTAATATTTTTAATGGTTTTAGGAGGGGCTGTGGTAATTGAAACTGACTGAGAATAAGAAAGTGTATTATTCGTATAATTTATTTGAGCGGGTGTATTTGCTGTTAAGGTAAAATGTTTATCATCGCAGTCGGCACATCTGCAAGCTTTAACACTGTCGCATAAATAATCTTCAGCATTTTTGTTCGGATCACCTTGTTTCTGAATTTTAGTTTTTATACAAATAAAACTTAATGAACTACTTGCAGTTATAACACCAGTAACCAAAAGTGTACCGCCAGATGCCGCTATTGTTGTACCTAATGGAGGAGTATAACTAGATATGGTTGCTCCACCCGGAACACTGCTATAAATACTAATATTTAAAAAATCGGCTATAGAATTATTTTGATTTGTGATAATATATGAAAATGTATACTGGCCGGGAATATTAGTGCACTTAACTTTTAAAGAATCCAATTGAATAATATACTGTGTTTGCATACTAAATACAAAAGGTTGGGCAAACCCAAGTCCATCAACTAATTTCCGCTCCTGATCGTCTAATGGAGTAACTGTCCAAACATATTTTTTCCCAAGTTCTGGCATTGCAAATTCTACCGGCCATTGAGTTTGAACCATACCTTTTAAATCTTTTTCTACAATTGGTTGATTACTTCTTAAAGCTGTCATATTATCTTGACCCGGCATTACCTCCCAAATCTGTAACCTATAAGTAACTATAGTTGTAGGGGATGGAGTAACTGGCGTCCAACGAAAAAAGATTCCTTTCATGCCCGATTCAGAAATAGCTTCTTTGTCTTTAGGATTAACAAGCGTTGGAGCCTGATAAGCCACAATACTAAATGTTTTACAAACAGTCCCTGATGTTCCAACCGGGGCACCTGTGACAGGATCTATAAGGGCAACACAAATTCTATAGTTATCATCAGGTATACGTCCCGTGGTTATAGCGGTTTTTTCTAAGTTACCTTTGTAATTTACGGCATTTGTTGGAATAATATCCTCAGGATTATAGGTTGTGCTACCGGGAGGAATTGTTAATACAGGCATTTTTGCGTTATCGGTATTTGCCACCAAACCACCTTTACCATCAAATAATTCAGTTTTTATTTTCACCTGAATATCCTTTGTACCGGAGTTAATTACTAAAAGTTTAACTGTTTCTGTTCGCTGCTGCCAATCTGAAATATAAGGCGAAGGCTTTGGACTCATAAGCACTTGAATGTTTTGAGCCAGAATACCACCTGAAGACAGGAGGAAGACAACTACAAGTAATTTAATTTTGTTGTACATAAGTTTTATAATTTATAAGTAATAGAGGTTCTTAATAAATTTTCGCGATAGGATATACCCGGGCGGCTGTCTCCAAATTCAAATAGATTTATCGAGCCGTTTAGAGCAAATGATATTTTCTTCTTAACTGTATATTTCACTCCAAGTAAAGTCATAATTTGTGAGCCGGATGAAGTGGCGCCTAAAGTATTATCAGCATAAGTAAGTCCTGCTGTTGTGCTTAGTTTCTTTTTAAAAAATTTGTAACCAAAACCAACGTTTACTGCTTTGGTCATTAGCTTTCCATAGGAAGTATTATTTTCAAAATAACTAATCAAAGTATTGGCCGAAAAAGGCGATTTTAACATGGAAAGCATGTATGAAAATGCTCCGTTGCTGGCATCGTTGTTGTTTAATTTACCCGTAACTGTATTAAAATCATTGAACACATTTTGGGCATACATAAGTGTGAAATTATGCATACTTGATTTGGTCTGTAAATTATAGGATGGACTAACGCTCCAAGATTCAGTAACCATTTCAACCCGAAACGTGTCGTTCAAAACAGAGTTTCTAAATCCAAAGTTGGAATAAGAACCTGCCAGTGATAAATTTTCGGTTACTTGTAAATTTAGGTTGGCCGAACCGATGGTTTGAGTTGTTGTTGTAGCTCTAATTCCAGAAAGGTTATTTACCCTTATTCCTATAGAACCAGAAAGTTGAATCTTATTTTTAAACAACAGAAATCTTGGATCAACAGTTAACTCCAATCGGTCAGTTTGTAAAAAAGGGTAACCCATTGGGACAAAGCCATCACCATAATAACGGCCTGTTGCCTTAATTCCAAAGTTTTTTCCGTCACGGCCAATGCTAAGAACCGAGGCATAATCAAATCGACTAGATTCCTTTGGATTAAAAAGATCCTTTGGAGGAGATGGCGAAAAAGAAGGCAATTCCTTAGAACGCATATCTCTTGTAAATGCGGAACCAGCCACTTCTCCTTTTACATAAGACTTTTTACTTAATTTAATCCTAAAGTCAATGGCTGTTAAAATCCCGGTTTGAGGCATTAAGGTTGTGGGTTTAAATTTTAAAGAGGATGTATCATCCTTCATCATACTTCCAATTAAATAAAAGTGGGATGAATCCTCATGACCAAATCCAATTTTGGCTGAATGAATTTTTCTAGCATAAATACCTTGTATATTTTTTGTAGTATCCTGCTGCACCGCCATTTGAGAAGTACCTGAAAAAACAGAAAGCCTAAATTTGCCTGGAGTTAAATTAACACCTGCCCCAAACACTGCCAAATCGCCAACACTTAATTCTGAGTAGTGAGGAATTTGAGAACCTAATAAAACTTGACACCATTTATATTTTGGAGCAATTCCAATGCGGTTTAATGGATTTTTTACAAGTTCTTTAAAATTTAGATATGGAGCATTCGGAATTTTAGGAACACTGGGCAGTATAACTCCAAATTGCCCGGTGGGTAAAGCCATTGATATTGGCATTGAAAAGTCCTTAATATTTATAGAAACATTTACAACTAATCTACCCAAAGCATCAGGCCTGCGAGGTGCTACAGCTCCCAATGTATCAGAATTCATGTGATAAAAATCTCCATAAACTCCCATATCCCCTGAAATATTTACTGGTTTCTTTTTTTGTTGGCCAAAAGAAAATTGAGACAAAAAAGTTAAAAGTATCAGAAAAGAGATAAACCTTTTTTGTAATAACAATATGAAATGTAGATTTATCATAAGGCTCATACAAATATAATTTTAATAAACAAATTTCAAAATTTTGTGGGTTTATTTAAAGACTTATTTAATCATTAAAACTATCACTTTTAATAACACATCATTAAAACTTATTTTTGCTTTAATGCAAGATTTAGTAACCATCTATATAGCCATGTATCCTCAGGACGTTCTTGTATTGCGAGCAAGGCTTGAATCTGAAAATATAGAGTGTTTTGTACAGGACGAACTAACCCTTCAAACTAATCCATTTTATTCAAATGCTATTGGCGGAGTGAGATTGCAGGTAAAAAAAGAGGATGCAGAGCAAGCAAAAGGAGTTTTAAGGGAAGGGGGATATGTTCCTGAAGGTGAAGATTTCAAGGTTGTAGATTCCCTTTTTAATAGATTATTTAACAAATATTTTGGTAATAATAAAAATAATCAAAGGCTAATAATATTTTTCTCATTCATGATTTTTGGTATTTGCATGCTTGCCTATTTGATACTAAAAATCTATTAATGGATAGAATTATTTCTTACTAAAAAATGGCAAATGAAAAACAGCTTATAAGTTGCCCCCAATGTGGTTCAACAGAAATTTTTAAACAAAAACTTCCCAACGGCAAAGGGATAATTATTTCTTTTTTTGTATTAGGTTTTCCTCTACCATTTTTAAAAAGGACTTACCATTGTTTTGAATGCAATCTTGATTTCAGAGTAAAAACTGAAGAACAGAGGCAGGATGATAAGCCGAAGAATCAGTATGATCCTTGATAAATTTTGAAGCCTAAGTAACCAACCAAATTAATTACCTTTGCACCACGTCATGCAATTGAATGAATTAACTGCCATTAGCCCGATAGACGGGCGTTACCGAAAAGCCACTTCCGATTTGGCCCCTTATCTTTCTGAATGGGGACTTATAAAATACAGGGTAAAGGTGGAAATTGAATATTTTACGCAGTTATGTAAAACGGTACCTCAATTATCTTCTATAAATATTTCGGAAGTATACCCAAAGTTAAAAGCTATTTACGAAAACTTTTCTGAAGCCGATGCCTTAGAAATAAAAGCGACCGAAAAAATAACAAACCACGATGTTAAGGCGGTTGAATATTTTGTAAAGAAAAAACTGGAAGAACTTGGTTTGGGGAATTATGCGGAATTTGTTCATTTTGGGCTTACCTCGCAGGATATCAATAATACAGCCATTCCTTTATCGTTTAAAGAAGCCAATAATTCAACTATTTTCCCTGCCTTAGATGATTTGCTTATCAAACTTCAATCACTATCGGCCGAATGGACAAACATTTCATTATTAGCCCGTACTCATGGACAGCCAGCTTCTCCAACTCGCTTAGGAAAAGAAATAGATGTTTTTACAAATCGCCTTATTACACAAATTGAGCAATATAATAATATTCCTTACTCAGCTAAATTTGGCGGAGCCACGGGAAATCTTAACGCTCATTATATAGCCTATCCTGATAAAAACTGGCATGGTTTTGCCAACTCGTTTGTTGAAAGTTTAGGATTGAAACGTTCATTTCCTACCACTCAAATTGAGCATTACGATAATTTAGCCGCACAATGCGATACGTTTAAACGCATCAATACAATCCTGATAGATTTATGCAGGGATATTTGGAGCTACATTTCCTTTGATTATTTTAAACAAAAAATAAAAGAAGGTGAAATTGGAAGCTCGGCTATGCCGCACAAAGTAAATCCTATTGATTTTGAAAATGCTGAAGGCAACCTAATGATGGCCAACAGCATGTTTGAATTTTTAGCAGCCAAACTTCCTGTGTCAAGACTACAAAGGGATTTAACAGATTCTACAGTGCTACGAAATCTTGGAGTACCATTGGCTCATTCACTTATTGCTTATAAATCGATAATGAAGGGATTGAATAAACTGATTGTAAATACTTCAAAAATTGAAGACGATTTAGAAAACAATTGGGCGGTGGTAGCTGAGGCAATTCAAACTATCCTAAGACGTGAACAGATTGAAAAACCTTACGAATTATTAAAGGATTTAACCCGCACCAATTCTAAAATTACCAAAGAATCTATTCACGAGTTTATCCAAAATTTAAAGGTTTCGGATACTGTAAAAGTTGAACTAATGAATATTTCTCCATATAATTTTATAGGTAAATAGATGAACAAACCAACGGTAGTTCTAGGAGCCAATACCAATCCTGAAAAATATGCTTATAAAGCAGTAGAGTTTTTACAGTCCATTCATCAACCTGTCTTTCCGGTAGGAATAAGACCGGGAGAAGTTAAAGGCTTGCCAATTCTGCAAGATTTTTCACATCTTAAAAATGAGGATGTACATACGGTTACACTTTATGTAAATCCTACAAATCAGACTCACTGGTATAAACAAATTTTAGATTTAAATCCTAAGCGGGTGATCTTTAATCCGGGCACTGAAAATCCGGAATTTGAAGAAATGCTGGAGGAAAAAGGAATTGAAGTGGAGGAAGCTTGTACTTTGGTAATGGTGAGAACCGGAGTTTATTAAAGTGTATTAAAATTTCACACCCTTAAGATAATCACCATTTCAACTTTTTGGTAACCAAGCCGGCAAAACCGACTGTTAAATAATAAGGGACCATCAAAATATCAAACAGCAAAAAGAAGCTAAATATTTTAGAAATTCTTAATTTATCCATGCTCTTAAAAATAACGATACCCTGAACAATAAGCCTAAAGGAGTAAATACATATTATTATATACCAATAACTGTATGCAAATACTAGTGCTAATGATAGAAACGTATAAAACAAAATATGACTAATATTAAAAAATCCGAGTAGACGTTTGTGTGAACTTTTGTAAAATTTACCTGTATAAAAATGTCGTTTCTTTTGATTCCACCATTTCCCCCAAGTAAGTTTAGGCTGAGATTCGACAAACGAATCACGAGAATAGACGATAGCAACATTTGATTTGTTGGCAGTTTCATTCACAAATAAATCATCATCACCCGACAAAATGTGCAGGTGACTTGCAAAACCTTTAACTTTAAAAAATAAACTTTTGCGATACGCCAAATTACGACCAACACCCATGTATGGTTTGCCTGATAACGCATAGGAAAAATACTGCATGGCAGTATAAAACGTTTCCCAACGGATGAAAAGATTTAGAAAAGAGTTTTTCCGTTTATACCGAGAATAACCCAATACAATTTCCTTGTCATCCCTCATACCAGCACTCATTTCTTTAATCCAATTTTCAGAAATTGGTTTGCAATCGGCATCCGTAAATAACAACCACTCATGAGTTGCAGCTTTTATTCCCAGCGTAAGTGCCAACTTTTTCCCCTTCTGGTATTTCTCTTCCACCTTTACATCCACCAATCTTAGCCTTGGCTCCAATTTCATCAGCTCCTCGATATATTCTCCGGTATCATCCCATGAGCCATCATTTACAACCAATACTTCAAAATCAGGATAATTTTGATTTAAAATAATTGGTAAAAATTCGTGAAGGTTTTTAATTTCGTTTTTGGCCGAAATAATTACACTTACAGGAACTTTTGAGTTAATCCTACTGTCATTCGTTTTATCAAAAGCAAATTTTGAAAACACAAACAAATAATAGCAAATATGAATAAGCGCAAATAATGCCGTAAGTCCTATCAACGCCCAAATTAGTATTATCATCACAGCCGCAAATTTATTGCAACCAATTACTAATAGATACTAAAAGATTTCAACGATAGTTTTTAAAAGTGTTTATTAATCTTCAAAATATCTATACAAATTATTTACATTTTGTCTTGTTTAAACAAAAAATTAATCGGAACATTTGAAATACAATTTGAAAGAAGCATAAGATGAATCACAAAAAAGAATTCCTGATTAGTTTAGTATTTGTTTGTGTTTTAGGTTCTGTTTCCGCTTATTTTTTATTTGATGAACACAACCCTATTAAGATTATACTTTTCAGTTATGTTGGTTTCTTTGCAATATTCTTTGTCCCATATTTTTTTAAAAATAGTGCAAAGAAAAAACAGTTAAATAAAGTTTAAGGCTTCTAAATAGTTTCTTTTTTAAACTGATAATGCAGAATTAAATCCTTCTCATTTCTAAACCAAGTCAATTGCCGTTTAGCGTAGTTTCGAGTATGTTGTTTTATTTTTTCAATAGCTTCCGACAATGAACATTTACCTTCAAAAAAATCGAAGAGTTCATTATAGCCAACAGTTTGTAGGGCTTTTAAATTTTTAAAAGGATATACTTTTTTTACTTCCTCTACCAACCCTTCTTGTATCATTTCATCCACTCGGCTATTTATTCGCTGATATAGGGTTTCTCGGTCAACGTCCATCATTATTTTAATAATTTTAAAGGGTCGTTCAATTTTAGGATTTGTTTTAATTTCTAAAACAGATTGGCCGGTTTCAATTACCAATTCTAAAGCCCGCATGATGCGATGCGGATTTTTGCTGTCAATAGTTTTACTACCTTCATTATCTAATTTTTGAAGCTTATTAAATAAATAATCCACTCCATATTCATTTAATTCCTTTTGAAGTTGTAGTCTCAACTTTTCATCGGCTTTAGGTAAATCATCCAACCCTTCACAAAGTGCTTTTATATACAAACCAGTTCCTCCGGCAGCTATTACTACCTTGTGTTTTTTAAATAAATTTTCTAATAATTGTAAGGCTTCCTTTTCAAAAATACCCGCGTTATAAGTATCATGAATGGAGCAATGATTAATAAAATGATGGGGAATTAAAGCTAATTTTTCTGCTGAAGGTTTGGCAGTGCCAATGTTAATTTCGTTATAAACTTGTCGGCTGTCGGCAGATATTATTTCAGTATTAAAGTATTGGGCAAGTTCAATGGCATAATCCGTTTTGCCCGATGCGGTAGGGCCGCAAACAACAATTAATACTGGTTGGGAAATAGCCATGTCATTGGCTAATAATCGTCGTTATTATCATCCGAGCCACCATATCCCAAATCTTCGAAACCTAATTCATCGTCTTCATCCAATTCCTTTTCTTCTTCATCTACTTCCTCCCCTTCTAAAAAGTCCAAATCGTCTGCATCAATCTTAAGTTCTTCTTCGTCAAATTTTAAGTCAAAAGAAACTCGTTCTCTTGCCACTGGTGGTTTTATTATTTCAGGTATTTTAATATCAGGAAGTTCGGTATTAATTTCGTCAATCTCCAAATCTTCACCATCCAACACCTCGTCATCATCCACAGCTATTAAATCATCCATCATACGACTGGCAATAAGCATATCTGCCATTTTATCGTATTCGTTAAGATTTGCGGTGGCTCCAGGCAATTTACCTTTAAGTTTATATTGCTTTGGTGCTTCTCCTTCTTTCCGGGCTACTAAAGGATATTTCTTATTAGGTTCTGCTTTTTGAATTTTAACCAATTCAATGAAAAATGTCCAAACCAAATCCGGATCAAACATATAAATAAATCGCTGATGAGGATCGTTTATAAATCTATTTAAAATGGTTTGTTTAGGCAGTTTTACGGTTGATTCTTCACGTGGATCTGAATCACAAATTTGAGCATCTGTTCTCCAAAAATCGTTAGACATTTGAAAAGTAAAGGCTTTTGAACTATCAAATCCAATAGACTCCTGAATTATTTTATGAAAATCTAAAAAACTTGAAGTAGAATCTATGTCAATAAACCTTACAACGTCGTCATGGTCTTCAAAATGAACTCTAAATTTGTATATAATTTGCATGTTTAAGTTATAAGCTCAAAGTTAAAAGTTAAATTAATCTTCCATTAAACTATTTTCAACTTTTAGTTTTTCAACTCTTTACTACTTTTTAGGACCGATATATTTTCCGTCCTTATCATACATATTCATGCACTTCGCTTTTTGCTCAGGTGAGCATTTATTATCGTTGCACATTTTAGCACACTCTTCTTTAGTCATGGTAGCACATTTATCCATATCACAACCTTTACCCATAGTGCATTTTCCATCTTTACCATACATTGACATGCATTCAGCTTTTTGCTCAGGTGAACACCCTTTTTCATCACACATTTTTGCACACTCCTCTTTGGTCATGCTAGGACATTTGCTCATATCACAGCCTTCAGCCATTGTATCGTGTCCTGAGTTATAGGTGCATTTCATTTCAGTTTTTGCACCATGTTCAGCACAACATTCCATTTCAGAAGCAGTAGTACTACCAATACCTGAAATATATGGCGCAATTACTAAAGAAACAATGCTCATTAACTTGATAAGAATGTTCATTGACGGACCTGAAGTATCTTTAAATGGATCACCAACTGTATCTCCTGTTACTGAAGCCTTATGTGGTTCTGATTTTTTATAGAACATTTCACCATTAATCTCAACACCTTGTTCAAATGATTTTTTAGCATTATCCCAAGCACCACCCGCATTACTTTGAAAAATACCCATCAAAACTCCTGAAACTGTTACTCCAGCTAATAACCCTCCTAAAACCTCAGGACCAAAAATAAATCCTACGATAATAGGGGTAATCAAAGCAATTGCACCAGGCAACATCATTTCGCGAATAGAAGCTTTTGTAGAAATAGCGACACATTTATCATATTCAGGTTTTGCTGTGTATTCCATAATTCCTGGAATTTCACGAAACTGACGACGAACTTCTTGAACCATGTCCATTGCAGCTTTACCAACTGCTTGAATACATAATGCAGAAAAAATAAACGGAATCATACCACCAACAAATAAGCCTGATAACACTGGAGCTTTGTAAATATCAATTGCATCAATACCTGCAATACCAACAAAGGCAGCAAATAGAGCTAGCGATGTTAAAGCTGCAGAAGCAATGGCAAATCCTTTTCCTGTAGCAGCAGTTGTATTACCAACAGCATCTAAATTATCAGTACGCTCACGAACTTCAGGTGGCAATTGACTCATTTCAGCAATACCACCAGCGTTATCAGCAATTGGTCCGAATGCATCAATTGCTAATTGCATAGCCGTTGTGGCCATCATACCTGCAGCTGCAATAGCTACACCATATAAACCCGCACAGTAATATGAACCCATAATACCAGCAGCTAAAGTTAAAATAGGAATTACAGTAGATTTCATACCAACTGCTAAACCACCAATAATATTAGTAGCATGACCTGTAGAAGATTGTTGAATAATTGACATAACTGGAGGTTTACCCATCGCTGTGTAATACTCTGTAACAATACTCATGACCGCCCCAACAATAGTTCCAACTAAAATAGCGCCAAATACACCCATTTTAGTAAACTCTACACCACGTAAAGAAATTACACCTTCAGGCAACATATACATGACGATAAAATAAGAAGCAATAACTGTTAAAGCCATTGAAGCCCAATTACCCATATTTAAAGCCATTTGAACATTTGATTTGTCATCTTTAATACGAACAAACCAAGTACCAACAATTGAAAATAAAATACCTAAACCACAAATTACCATTGGTAATAAAACTGGAGAGAATCCATTAAATCCGTCTGCATAAATACCGTTTACTTTTTCAATAACAATTTCTTGACCTAATACCATTGTAGCTAAAATAGTTGCTACATAAGATCCGAATAAATCGGCACCCATACCGGCAACGTCACCTACGTTATCACCTACATTATCTGCAATAGTTGCAGGATTGCGAACATCATCTTCAGGAATACCCGCTTCAACTTTTCCCACTAAGTCAGCTCCTACGTCAGCTGCTTTTGTATAAATACCTCCACCAACACGAGCAAACAAAGCAATAGACTCAGCTCCTAAAGAGAAACCAGTTAACACTTCAATAGCTGTTTTCATTTCATTGCTATTTACTTCAACTACATTAAACATTTTTAAGAAAACGATGAATAAACCACCTAAACCAAATACTGCTAAACCAGCAACACCTAATCCCATTACTGTACCACCAGTAAAAGAAACTTTTAAAGCTTGTTTTAAACTTGTACGAGCTGCTTGAGTTGTACGAACGTTAGCTTTAGTTGCTACTTTCATACCAATATATCCTGCTGTTGCAGAAAAAACTGCGCCAATAATAAATGCTATAGATATCACCCAACTAGAATGGATTTCGATTCCATTGACTTCATGAATTGTACCTGAATAGGCTAATAAAGATGCTGCAAAAACAACAAAAATGCTTAACACTTTCCACTCAGCTTTTAAAAAAGCCATTGCACCATCGGCTATATAACCGGCAAGTTCCTGCATATTAGCATCACCAGCATCTTGTTTACTAACCCAAGCACTTTTGAAAGCCATTACAATCAAACCAACAATACCCAATAAGGGAACTAGATAAATAAAAGAATTCATAATAATTATTTAAGATTTTTTAAAGTCCGCGAAAATAGGTCTTCTATTCTATTTAGGCAAAGGAGATTTTTGGGAAAATTTAAAAGGTTATTAGGGGTAGAAGATTACCTAACCCTAAGAATTTTGCTGAAATCCAATACTTGTAGTTTTGGTTTTCTGAATAATCTCTTTTACATTTATTTCTTTTATATCTTCGATAGTAAGCGTTGATATTAAATCTATAGTACGCTTAGATGCGGCAATTTCAGACATTCGTAAATGCTGATTCCTAACAATCTCTTCCACCAGTTTTCTGACGGCTCGTCCATTACCAAAAAACTTATCACGACTGTCGTACATAAGTTCCATGACTCTCTTCAGTTCTTTTTCAGCCCCTTCATCTGGTTTTAAATTATTTTCAGAAATCTGGTTATTCGCAATTTCAAGTAGTTCGGCAGCCTTGAAATCCTCAAAATGAAAGGTTCTGTCAAATCTTGATTTCAAACCCGGATTAGATTCGATAAAGCGCTTCATATTATCTGTATATCCAGCGGCAATAACTATAAACTCGCCGCGTCGGTCTTCCATGCGTTTCAGTAATATTTCAATTGCTTCTTTACCAAAATCACTTTGACCTCCTTCTGTTAAGGAATAAGCTTCATCAACAAACAAAACTCCCCCCATGGCTCTGTCTATTATCTCAGCAGTTTTAATGGCCGTTTGACCTACATATCCTCCCACTAAACTTTGACGGTCACATTCAATTAAATGCCCACGCTCCAAAATCCCCAATGCTTTGTAAATCTGCGCCAAAATACGAGCTACAGTAGTTTTTCCTGTACCAGGATTACCGGTAAAAACAGTATGAAGTGAAAATGACTGTCGAACATCCTTACCTGTTTCATTATAAAAACGCACTAGCTTCACTAAGTCATCAATGTCCTCTTTTACGGTCTCAAGACCTATCATTCTCTTGATTTTCCCTACTGATTCTTTTAATAAATCTTCATCAATTGGTATATCTGCTGTAGGGTGTTTCTTTTTGAAAGAAAGTTTTTCAATATCATCAGGCATTATTACCGAAAGCTCATCAGGGGTGAGTTTTTCTGGAAATTGGGTATTCATGACCCGCAATCCCAAATTCATTTTAGCCTCATCAATAAGGCTATTAACCAATCTGGCATTTCCAAAAAACTTGTCCCGTTCGCGGTAGGTTTCTACCAATTTTTTATAAAGCAATTCCGAGGCCTTTTCATTTAATCTTATTCCGCGTCTTTCGCAGGCATAGTCGGCTATTTTAATAAGTTCTTGCGGCAAATAATCAGGAAAATCATAGGACATCGTAAATCTTGATTTTAAACCTGGATTGGATTCTAAAAAGTTATCCATTTCTGCAGGATAGCCCGCACAAATAATGGCAATATCTTCATTATCGGACAATTCTTTTAATAAAATTTCAATAACTTCCTTTCCAAAATCTTTAGCATCATCGTCTTTGCGTGCTAAGGAATATGCTTCATCAATAAATAAAATGCCTCCCTTGGCCTTTTTCAAAGCTGCTTTCGTTTTTGGAGCAGTTTGACCAATAAATTCAGCCACTAAATCACCTCTATCTACTTCGTATACATGCCCTTTAGAAAGCAAACCTAAACTGTGATAAATTTTACCAAGCTTCCTGGCCACTGTTGTTTTACCGGTTCCAGGATTACCGCGAAAAATAGCATGAAGACTGATTTTTTCTTTTTCTTTAAGACCTCTGTCCTTGCGAAGTGATATAAATCCAAGATAATTGCTATACTCTTTAATTTTGTTTTTAATATCCGATAAGCCAATCAACCCTTCTAATTCCTTCATAATGACTTCAACCGTTTCATTGGTTTGATGAATTTTCCCAGCATCATCGCTAGTTGTTTCAAAATCATCATCAAAAACGACATTTTCCATAGTTTCAAAATCACCAAACACAGGAATCACAAAATCGTCTTCAGTTGCTTCTAAATAATCATCCCCTATTGTAAATACTTTGCTCAAAAGCAATTTATCCATAAACAATACGTCAACAATATAATCATCCTTTCCCCAAGTACCTATCTTGTCAGACCCCCATCCAATGGTAACTGAGAATTCGTTATCCTGAGGATAAACAAAAAACAATTTTGAAATGGAGCCTTTGAGTAAATAATTACTTGTTCTAAAATTAAAGGTTAGTTCACACGCCCAATAATTAACATCTTTAATTAAATTTTTAGCATTCAGCTCCACCCATACATAGCGGGTATAATTGAAATTAAAAACCGAATAGTAAGTACGGTCATTTATCTTTACATTGGCATCAGGTCCTTCATAAAGCTTTAAATTTTCAATCTTAAAATACGGCTCACCATTTTCATTGGTCTTGCCAAAATTTTGAATATAAAATGGTTTTTCAATTACAACAGTTTCATCAATAATAGCCTGCCATTTATAAATTCCCGGTTTCCAAAAACTGCCTTTATTTTTTGTACCCCATCCTTCTCTCACATAAATAATATTATCATCCAATGCAATAATGCGATCACAATTAAGATTGCACATTTCATTATTTTCATTATCAATGCATACTATTCTAAGTTTTAAACTCCAATCTGCTTCTTTAAATTTTAAATTATAAAAAGAAAATTCGCAATACACATAGGAACATTCTTCTAATTCAAATACAGTACGATATTTTTTTTTATTATCGGCCAACCACTCTGTAGAAGCATATATCCTTAAATCTATAGTTTGATATAATGCCTTATTTTGACTCATTTCTTTTTTTCTTAAAATTTGATAAGGCAAGATTAGGGAATATTCCTTAGAATAAATTAAGGGTTGAAAAAAGTTGCAAAAATTTAGCTGTTTTTTTTTATTGATAGTCACAAATAAATTCCTTTATATTTGCGCCTCCTAAAAAAACGTGTTTTTATAAGTTGAATGACTTTTAAAAACACAATAATTTAAGGATGGAAGTAAGTTCAATTTTTGAAATAAAAATTTAACCAGCTTCATTTAAAAGATTCCGCAAGGAAATGAAATACTGGTGAGGTGACTGAGTGGCCGAAAGTAGCAGTTTGCTAAACTGCCGTACGGGAAACTGTACCGAGGGTTCGAATCCCTCCCTCACCGCACCGAGTTTATTTCGGGGTGTAGCGTAGCCCGGTATCGCGCCTGCTTTGGGAGCAGGAGGTCGTAGGTTCGAATCCTGCCACCCCGACTACCCCCTTCGCTTCGGAGGGGGTTTTTTTATGGTCCGGTAGCTCAGTTGGATAGAGCAACAGATTTCTAATCTGTGGGTCGGGGGTTCGAATCCCTTCCGGATCACGAAGAGTAAGCGCAAACCATTGTTAATAAATGTTTTGCGCTTTTTATTTTAGCACTAAGTCCATGTTTAGTCCAAGATTTTTCGGGGTTTAATTTTGATGGAAAAATGAACTAATAATTCAAAAAATGGAAGCGATAGGAAGGGTGATTTTTTGAAATTAATGTAAAAAAACTCTACAAATAATATCAATTAATTTCTTTTCATTTCTATTTTTCAATTCATATTCAAAAGGTTCCAGTTTTAGACTTACAATCTTACCCCCATAGCTGTTTCTTTTAATAGTAAAAATTTCATGCTATACCCTAAGATCAAAGCTCCGTTTCAGTATATTTTTTTTTAAAATTACAAAGAATTTAAATTAATATTGCTCAAATTAAAACTTGAATATAGGCTTTGAAATAAAAGTGGAGACCAGAACCCACAAAAAAAACGGAAAAAAAAGTGGCGACTACGCAAAATGAAAATAAAAATTTTAATTATCACCTTAATTTTATCAATTAATGCCAATGCCCAGCCAACAATTCAATGGCAGAAGTGCTTAGGTGGAACATCATTTGAGGGTGCAACCTCTATTCAGCAAACTACAGATGGTTGCTATATTGTTTCAGGTTACGCTTCCTCAAGCGATGGTGCTGTAACAGGTTTGCATGGTTTGGTTTCTATGGATTATTGGATTGTTAAAATTGATAGTTTGGGTGCTATTAAATGGCAGAAGTGCTTAGGTGGAACTGACATAGAATTGGCAAGATCTATTCAGCAAACCACCGATGGCGGGTATATAGTAGCGGGAAAAGCTTGGTCAAATAATGGGGATGTAACAGGTAATCACGGAGGTAGTGATTATTGGGTTGTGAAATTAGATAGCATAGGCATTATTCAATGGCAGAAATGCTTAGGTGGGAATGCTTATGAAGAGGCAAGCTCAATTAAGCAAACTACTGATGGCGGGTATATCGTTGCGGGAAATTCTTCCTCAAATAATGGGGATGTAACAGGTAATCACGGAGGCGGTGATTATTGGATTGTAAAACTTGATAATATAGGCGATATTGAATGGCAGAAGTGCTTAGGTGGAAAAGATGAAGAATCGGCTGCAAGCATTCAGCAAACTACCGAAGGAGGATATATTGTTGCAGGGTATTCTAAATCAAATGATGGGGATGTAACAGGTTTACACGGAACCGCTGATTATTGGATTGTAAAACTTGATATTGTAGGTGAAATTGAATGGCAGAAGTGCTTAGGAGGTACAATTGCTCAGTTGGCAAGTTCTATTCAGCAAACTACCGAAGGGGGGTATATTGTCGCAGGGATTTCTTTTTCAAATGATGGAGATGTAACAGGCAATCATGGAGGTGGTGATTATTGGATTGTGAAATTAGACAAAGTTGGAGCTATTCAATGGCAGAAGTGCTTAGGTGGAACTAGTCAAGATAATGCAAGTTCTATTCAGCAAACGGCCGATAAGGGTTTTATTGTTGCGGGAAATTCTTCTTCGAATGATGTGAATGTAATAGGTAATAAAGGAGGCGGGGATTACTGGATTGTAAAATTAGACAGTATAGGTGCTATTCAATGGCAGAAGTGCTTAGGCGGAACAGATGAAGAATCAGCTACGTCCATTCAGCAAACTAATGATGGCGGGTGCATTGTTGTAGGCGATTCTAAATCAAAGGATGGGGATGTAACAGGGAATCACACATATCGTGATTATTGGATTGTGAAATTATCACCACGTATAGGTGGTGGTGTTGGTATTAAAGAACCACTAATTGAAGAGAATTCAATATCCATTTTCCCAAATCCTGCCAATAACCAACTTACTATTTATTCATCAGTTGTCCTAGATAAAGAAGTGACAATTTCTGTAATAAATGTGTTTGGAGAAACAGTGCAAACTGAAATTATTGTTGGCAGCGGTAATGAGCAGCTAATGATAAAAAATCTTACCGCAGGCATTTATTTTCTTCAATTTAAAACTAAAAACGGCACCGTGGTGAAGCGATTTATAAAAGAGTTTTGATTTTAAAAGAATTGCCTAAATTCTACTCTTCTTTATCTCGAGATTGTTTGTGCAGAATATAAACGCCTCCAGTGACTGCAATTAAAATCAGCACCGAAAAAAAATTGGAATTATATGCTTGTTTTTTGGCACATCTGGAGTTAATCTGTTAAATGATGCTTGGACTTCAGTTAAATTAATATTCTTGAAATTTTAAAACTATGTATTTGTTCAATTGAATCGACCCAATCTAATTTATAAGAACCAATAATAAGCGAGATGCTATCATCCTACTCTTGGTAGTATCTACTTGAGAAAGTTTTAATATCAAATCCCATTGCGTCTAACTGCTCGCTATTGGTTATTGTTTCCATGCTATTCCCGATAAGGATTTCTAAAACTTTGATGTTCTTTTGAATTTGAGTCGTCTGTAATTCCTTCGGGATCACTAAAAGACTTTATTGGATTTTACAAGTTTTTACAAAAAAACCAACAATACTGGTTTTTTTTGTTGCCTATCTTTTTTGTAAAACTTATAAAATGTAAAAATAATTAACCCCTTAATTCCCTCCATGTTGAAAGCATTTTCCATTGGGGCTATAAGTCATATGTTTGCATCTATTCCCAGATTTGGTAAGACCTGAACACTGAACCGATTGGGATATTTTTTGCTTCTTTGTTGATACAGTAGCATTATTTAAGTTAGTATTAAATTGGTACTCATGGAGGTTACAATACCCACTTGTACTGAGCGTCTTTTTTTTGCAACGATCACCAACCTTAGTTGTGCCCTTGCATTGAACAGAACTTCCAGATTTCCCCCTAACCGTTGTTGGTTTTGAAATATTCCAAGTCCAACAGTTTTTACATAACGTTTTATCAATTAACATTTCCTGCGGGTTGGGTAATAATGGAAAAAAATCTATTCCAGTCAATTTTTCAACACTGTCAATCGAAACTGCAAAATTCATTAAGGATTCTTTTGAGCCCTGATTAGAGATAATAAAACCTATCCCTTTGATATCGGGTTCAGTATAATCCAAAATAACTTTGTAAAAATAATTAGGAACAGACACGTGATTGGCTCCAATGGTCTTCAGTCCGCTCGTCAAAACAGGTCCGGTAACGATATAAATATTTTTATTTTCAACTGCCCAAGTGCGAACTAATTCCTCTAATTTTTTCCAAATGCCTCTATTAAAATTTGGCACTTGTGGACTCATATTACTAAAAAAGAAAGACTCAGCCATTGCTGTTGAAGACCATCCCATATCTGAAGCCGGAGCTAAATGTCCTCTATCATACCCCGACCCATTATAATCGTTATTATTTGCAGTACCAGTGCTAATTTCCGGATCAATAATAAATTTATTTGTTCTTACATAAAGTTTAATCGTCTCCTTATCCGTAAGGTTATATGCCACCCATTTTGATTGTTCGTATGCTTCAGCATATACAAGCGAATAACCTGTATGATTTATAATAATTTCATGAGTATCAATTTTTGGAATTTCTAATTTGGGTATGGATGTAACAATTAGTTTATTAGAGGATATACTGTCCCCGTATAGCCAGGTCCCATCATTATACAATATAATCAACTTCCCATCTGCTGTTCTTACCTCTTGTTGTCCATAAGAAAAGAGTTGAATTGAAAAAGCAATTATTATTGATAAAATTATTTTTCTCATTGAACGTATATTGTTAAGATTGGGCAAAAATGCAGTGAATTTATAAGGTCTTAATGATATTTCAATAGAATAGATACAAAAATGGAACCTTGTATATTTCTGGATGATCAATTCTAGGTCAACAAAAGGCGATTAATGGAATCGCTACTTGCGCATATCGACAGGCTAATACATTAAACTTTTCTTGGATGATTTTCTCCAACCTGTTTGATTTTCATAGTCAACAAAATAAATTTTCAAATCGGCTTGGTTTTCATATTTTACGAAATATATTTTCTTTTTTGCTTGATTCGAATAGTCTGTAAAATACCATTTCCCATCATTATTACCGGCTTGATTTTCGTATTTCACCTTATAAACATTTAGGTCGGCTTGGTTTTCATATTGAACAACAAATACCTTCAAGTCCGCTTGATTCTCGTAATCAACGGAACAAACCTTTTGAGCTTTAGCAAAATTAAAAGTGGCCAACATAACTGCGATTAAAATTAATTGTTTCATTTTTTGTATTTAATTTATTTTTATACTTTTATGCTATTTAGAATACACCCTATTTTTTAAAAAAATAATGATGCGTCTCAACTTTTGTTGTTCCAAATGTAATTGATTAATTGCAATATGATAACTATTCGTTTCAGTCGTTTTTAAAACTTGCCCCATAGGAGTTTACTTTTGCAGAAATTCAAATAAATAGAATAACTTATTGATAAGAATAATTGCAGATAAAGCGTTTCTTGCCCCACCTAGCTTCGAAGTCTTAGCTGCTCAGACTATGTTTATTCAATTATGTAGATTAGAATGGCAATTGGAAGCTTCCCGTCAGTATTATAAATGACACTTCCGTATGAGCTAGAACCCTTACGAACATTTTTGCCATCATAATTATAAATAACCTCATTATATGTACTAGAACCTTGTCTTATATTTTTCCCATCCCAGTTGTATATAATCTCATTGTATGAACTCGACCCTTGTCTCAGACTTGTTCCTTCCCAATTATACAGAATATTACCATATGAACTTGAGCCTTTACGAATATTTTTACCGTCCCAATTTGCAATTACATTACCATAGGAACTTGAGCCTTGGCGAAGATTTTTCCCGTCCCAATTGTATAAAACGTCACCATATGAACTCGCCCCTTGTCTAACATTAGTTTGAGCATTTACTGCTCCAAATGTCAAAAGTATTACAGCCGTAATAAGAAATAGTTTCATTGTATTTTATTTATTTACTTCCCTAATTATATGATTTTAAGGACCACTAAGAAAACTAGCATTAAACCACCATTAGCCTGTCAAAGATGGTCAATAACATCGGAGTTTGCAAATAGAAAAATAATCAATAGAAGGTAAAACCATAAATGATAAAACCTTTAGGAGTTGAATATTTAAAAAATCTCAATCTTCAATCCTGTAGAATCTATTTTGGAAATAAATAATTTTAAAAAGCGGATCTTCGTCTTTACTCTGGACACTCATTGTAATGGACCTACTATAAGTTATTCGCTTTCGCTGTCGCTAAAGAAGGTGAGAATACTATGTATGTAATGGTGATTAAAATCACTTTAAAAATGAATTTACCTATTTACATTTGTAGCACCTAAAATCAAAATAATGAAAAAAATAATTTTACCGATTGGTTTATTATTTATGGTATTTGTTGGTTGCAATAATCAAAAAGACACAAAACACCAGACCGTTACTACCGTTTCACAGAATGAAAAGAATTTACTGCTACAAGCACAGGGTCTTTTCAAGTCGCTACCCGACCGAGCTGAAAGCACTGAAAATCCTATTACAGCCGAAAAAGTAAAACTCGGAAAATTACTTTTTTTTGATACCCGACTAAGTAAAACAGGGAATAATAGTTGCAACTCCTGCCACAATCTTGCCACATTTGGGGTTGATAATTTAGCAACTTCAAAAGGCGATGCCGGAAAATTTGGGGATAGAAATTCACCAACCGTTCTAAATGCCGCATTGCATGCCACACAGTTTTGGGATGGTAGGGCTAAAGATGTGGAAGAACAAGCAGGTGGACCAATCTTAAATCCGGATGAAATGGCTATACCTTCCAAAGAATTTTTGATTAAAAAATTAAAAGGAATTACCGAATATGTCAACCTTTTTAAATTGGCATATCCTTCTGAAAAAGCCCCTCTAACCTATCTAAATATCCAAAAATCAATCGGCGTCTTTGAGCGCACAATGATCACCCCATCGCCTTTTGATAACTACTTGAAAGGCGATTATTCAGCACTTACAACTGAACAGTTGAGCGGACTAAAAACATTTATAAATAGTGGTTGTATTTCCTGTCATGGCGGGACGTTGTTAGGAGGTTCAATGTTCCAAAAATTTGGGGTTTTTGCAGATTATCGCACCTTAACTTTAAGCAAAAATAATGATGAAGGAAGAAAAAAAGTTACCAAATCCGATGCGGATAAGGATATGTTCAAAGTTCCCTCCCTAAGAAATATTGAAAAAACTTCTCCTTATTTTCATGATGGAAGTATAAAGGATTTAAAACAAGCCGTGGTAATAATGGGCAAATTACAGTTGAATAAAAACTTGGCAGATGCTGAGGCGGGTGAAATAGTTGCGTTTCTTAATTCACTTACAGGAACTGTTTCTGATGAGGTAAAAAGCCCTCCAAAGGATTTAGTTCAATAACAATTTTCAATTATCTTCAGCAAACCATTCTGCAAAAGAAGTGGGTGTTTCCTCTAATTTGATACTATTAACATTAACTCCTTCAGGCAGTTTATCACTCATTTTATTAAGGAAATCAACTAATAAATTTTCACAACTAGGTTGGTAAGGAACAAAATTTATTCTTTCAAAATTTTCATTTAAAATTTTTAAATCTCCATAAGGCGCCTTCGAATTGAGAACCAATGAATGATCAAAAATGCTGATAATATTATTGGCTACAATTCTTTTAAAATCGGTAAAATCTATCACCATTCCATCTTTGGGATCATTCGGATTTTCAATCACTTTTCCTTTTAAAGTAATACTTAATTTATACGTATGTCCATGAATATTTTTACAAGGACCATCGTAACCGTATAAAGCATGGGCCATATCGAAAGTAAATTGTTTGGTGACGCGTATGAAATGATTATTTTTAAATGACATAATTATAATTTAATGATTTTAATGATTTTAACAGGACAATTTTTAGAAGCTAATAAATTGGGACCAAGCTCATCATCGTCAACAACAATGGAATAAAATCCGCCTTTTTCAAGACCTCCTACCAACGTACATTTTCCATCTTTTTTAGATATTCGCCAGCGAAAATCAGCTGCTTCAACACAGGCATTGCAACCGATGCATTTAATGCGATGCTGTATAATTCGAATCATTTAATTATCAGAAACCATTTTATACAACTTATCAGAAGGCCTTATTTTGTCCTTAACCCTGATGGAAAAAACATCCCCTTTTTTAACTTTATCCGTGAAAATACCATCCAATCTTATTTCCTCTACTGTCATTTGAATATAACCAGTAGTTGGGCCTGTTATCATTATTTCATCACCAATCATTAAACTTTGCGATTCGCATTTAAACTCTCCAACACGGGCTTGCTCAAAATATTTTATTCCTTTGGCTAAATATATTTTTTTAACAGAAGATTTAGAACCGTATTCATTATTCCACTCTCCCATTTTTCGTCCCAAATAATATCCATCCCAAAATCCTCGGTTATAAACTGTGGCCAATTGGGTTTTCCAGTTTTCAGCTTTTTGTTGCGAATAAGAGCCTTCAAGATAGGCATTTATAGCTTCATTATAGCATTTGGTAACCGTATGGACATAATCCACTGAACGGCCACGACCTTCTAGTTTTAACACACTCACTCCGGCATCAAGCACTTTATCAATAAAATCAATTGTGCACAAATCCTTGGCTGACATGATATATTCATTATCAACCTCAAACTCAATTCCTTCATCTTTATCTGTCACAATATAACTTCTGCGGCAATTTTGAATACATGCCCCTCTGTTTGCTGAAGCAAAATGTGAATGCAAGCTTAGATAACACTTACCTGAAACTGCCATACACAAGGCCCCATGGGCAAATATTTCAAGCTCAATCAACTTACCGGCAGGCCCTGTAATATTTCTTCTTTTTATTTCTCTACTAATTTCAGCCACTTGTTTCAAACTAAGTTCACGGGCTAAAACAACCACATCCGCAAAATTCGCATAAAACTCAACCGTATCAATATTCGACACATTAGCTTGTGTCGAAATATGAATTTCCATTCCAATCTTTTTGGCATAGTTCATTACCGCATGATCGGAGGCTATTATAGCTGTAACCCCATTTTCTTTAGCAGCATTAACAATGCCTTTCATTAAAGAAATATCATGATCATATAAAATGGTATTAAGAGTTAGATAGGTTTTCACATCGTGTTCTTTTCCTATTTCAGTAATTCGTTTTAAATCTTCTAACGAAAAATTATTGCTAGAACGGGCTCGCATATTCAATTGCTCAACCCCAAAATATACCGAGTTACAACCTGCATTAATTGCAGCCATTAAGGCCTCATAGGAACCGGCAGGCGACATTAATTCAATAGAGCGCTTCATCCTGTTATGCTAATTATTCTGTTTGAATACGAATGGATTCTTCGTGGATAATTGTAAATAAAGCTTTCAAAAATTCAGCATTAATATTCAATGCTTCACTTTCTTTTAACCTTTTTTGAAACTGATGTTCCCAAATATTTGTTTGTAAAATAGTAATGGAATTCTTCTTTTTTAGAATGGCAATTTGTTTAGATAATTCCTGCCTTTTTCCTAAAATAATTAACAACTCTTTATCAATAGCTTCAAATTTTTTACGAATGTCAGAAATTGAATCGATACTCATGGTTACTAAACATTTTCACCCCAATGCTCCAACTCTTCTTTGGACCAAAGTTCGGGGAAGAAAATGCGGCGTTGATACTTTGGATGCATATATTTTCTCCAATCACTTCCACCGGTGGCTCCAGCATTTCCCAAATATTTACCAGCAGCGTGGTAATGTGCCATCACCCAAGATACATTTACAGTGTAATCATAATGGCGCATCGCTTTCACCAATTCAATATCTGTTTTTATCTCATCAGGAAGTTGTTTGAATTTTGTCCATAAATTTGTTGTATTGTATTTTTCCATACTCAGCAAAAATTCAGATTTATAACGTTTTTCAAACAATTGAATCATTGTATTTTTCTTACCAGTAGAATAATCTTTTCCAGCTGCCTGCCAATATAAATGCTCAAAGGCATGCTCATAAAGAGTATCCCTATTTATTGTAGAACGGAACCTATAGTCAATTAAGTTAATTAACTCGGTTGATGAAAATTCTATTAAGCGATATTGAGCACTTTGAAACCCACTTGCAGGAGTTAAAGTGGTTCTAAATTTCATGTATTGCTCCATTTCCATGCCTTCTCCCATGATGTCAAATGAAGTTGAAAGCATATCAAAATATCTACTAATTCGTCTTAATTTTTCTGTAAAAAAAGCAGCTTCAATTTCAATACTATCGCTTACCTGATCTATTTCCCATAAAATCATTTTAAATAACAACTCATTAATCTGATGATACATGATAAATACCATTTCATCAGGCAATGTGGTTCGCTGTATCTGAAGATTTAACAGAGCATCAGGCATTATATAATCCCAATAATTCATTGGTTTTGCCCAAATCAAACCCTCTAAATGTGTTTCATGATTTTGACCTATGGAGTTAAATTTTTCTTCTATCCGATTGTGGATTGATTCGCGAGTCCCTGTCATAATTCTTTCAATGGATTAGTGAGTTCCTAATTCTTTTAAGGTAAGGAAATGAGAATATAAGGCATTAAAAAAAGTGGGCTTAAGGTTGTATTTAACGCCAAACTCTTTGGCTGTTTTTTCAACAATTGGAGCAATTTTACTATAATGTACGTGACAAATATTTGGGAACAAATGATGTTCTATTTGAAAATTGAGACCACCTACATACCAACCCAAAAGTTTGTTATCATGCGCAAAATCGGAGGTTGTTTTAAGTTGATGAACATGCCAATCGGAATTCACAGTAGGCTCAAATTCTATTTGATCAGCACCTTCTACCACATGTGCCATTTGAAAAATAAGGCTTAAAATTATACTTGCTACCCAATGCATAGCAAAAAACCCTAAAACTATTTGGTACCAGGTAAAATCCGTGAACCAAAGTGGAAAACCTATAATTACAAATAAGTAAATTACTTTTCTGATTGCCATTTTGATGTACTCCCCAGTCAATTTTTTATTCATATGTTTTACTAATCCTTTTCTGTTGTAACCAAACAATCGGGTAAAATCATTCACTAACATTGACATTGTCATTAATCCATAAAAGAAAAATGCATAGATAAATTGAAATTTATGAATCTTTTTCAAGGGACTATTAAAAGACAATCGCAATGGGCCTTTATCATCTATGTCTTCATCTAGTCCAGAAATATTGGTAAAAGTATGATGTAGAACATTGTGTTGAATTTTCCAATTCAACATATTACTTCCTAATAAATAGATGGTACCCGATAGCAAATCATTCACCCAAGGTTTTTTAGAATATGCTCCATGACAAGCATCATGCATTACCCCCATTCCAACACCTGCAATTCCAATACCCATCACAATGGTTAAGCAGAATGCAAATATTAATGACATTGGAATAGTTAATAGTAAGATAAAAGGAACAACATACATACTTATCAGTAAAATAGTTTTAATGACCATTGTGGCATTAGCTGCAATACTAATATGATTTTCTTTAAAATAATTGTTGACATTTTTTCTTAATGTTATAGCAAACTCTTTTTCTATTTTGCTACTACTTGTGAATTTAACATTTTCCATATAAGTTATTCTTGTAATTGTATAATTAATTTTATTTGTGCGCAACTATTTCAATAGAATTGAAATTTATTGCGCCGCAAATTTATACTAAAGATTACAAAGTTCCTCGTCTTGCTTGTTCTGCTTCAATCGACTTAAACAAGGCCTGAAAATTACCTTTTCCAAATGACTTGGCACCTTTTCTTTGAATAATTTCAAAAAACAAAGTTGGCCTATCCTCCACAGGTTTGGTAAATATTTGAAGCAAATACCCTTCTTCGTCCCTGTCCACCATTATTCCCCATTTTTTAAGTTCGTTCATATCTTCTTCAATTATTCCGACCCGGTCCAAAACGCTATCATAATAGGTTCCAGGAACATATAAAAATTCTACGCCACGTTTACGCATTTCTGAAATAGTCATGACAATATCATCAGTAGCCACAGCTATATGCTGGCATCCTGGCCCTCTGTAAAAATCCAAATACTCTTCTATCTGTGATTTCTTTTTTCCAGCAGCGGGTTCATTTATCGGAAATTTAATATACCCGTTTCCATTACTCATAACCTTACTCATTAAGGCCGTATAATCGGTGGAAATATCCTTATCATCAAAGGTTACCAAATTGGCAAAACCCATGACCGAACCATAAAAATTGGCCCATTTATTCATATCTCCCAACTCCACATTACCCACCATATGGTCAATGTATTTTAAGCCTGTAGAAACCGGATTGTATTCCGTTTCCATTTTTTCATAGCCAGGCAAAAACAAGCCGTTATAGTTTTTTCGTTCAATAAAAACATGAACTGTATCGCCATAAGTATGAATACCAGAGCGGCGTATTGTTCCATCTATATCTTCAATAGTTTCAGGTTGAAGATAAGGAACAGCTCCTCTTGAAACAGTTTGGTCAAACGCATCATAGGCATCATTGACCCACAGAGCTATCACTTTTACACCGTCTCCATGTTTTATTAAATGCCTTGAAATTTCACTTTCAGGTTCAAAAGGAGTTGTTAAAACTAATCGAATTTTCCCTTGTTTTAAGACATATGAGGTTTTATCTCTTGTGCCCGTTTCTAATCCGGCATAAGCTAGATCCTGAAATCCAAAAGCCGTTTTATAATAGTGAGCAGCTTGCTTTGCATTTCCAACATACAGTTCAACATAATCGGTACCGTTTATTGGTAAAAAGTCTTTTGCTTCCGAAAATATTTTTTCCGTTTCGGAATATTGGTAATTTTTAACTGAGGTTAAATCGTATATGTTCATTGTTAAATTTTAAATATTTTTATTACGTTGTGATTATTACAAATCATAATGCCATGATTTATAATACTCCTTAATTTCAATTTTCAAAGCTTCTTTGGTTATTTTCACGGGATTGAAGGGATCTATCATAACAGCTAGTTCATTGGTTTCCTTTTTACCAATACTGCGTTCAATGGCTCCTGGATGAGGCCCATGTGTTAACCCTCCTGGGTGAAGCGTAATTTGTCCTTGCTTAATATCATTGCGGCTCATAAAATCACCGGCTACATAATACAAAAGCTCATCGCTATCAATATTACTATGGTGATAAGGAGCTGGGACAGCCTTTGGATGGTAATCATACATCCGAGGCACAAAAGAACAAATTACAAAATTATTACCTTGAAACTGCTGATGTACAGGTGGAGGCATGTGTATGCGACCCGTTATAGGTTCAAAATTATGAATGGAAATTCCATAAGGATAAGAGCATCCATCATAGCCTACCAAATCAAAAGGATGGGTTTCATATATGTAAGGATAAATTAAACCGCGTTTTTTAATATTTATTAAAAACTCACCTTTTTCATCGTGTGTTTCTAAATCATAAGGAAGTTTTAAATCCCGTTCACAAAATGGGGAATGTTCCAAAAACTGACCGTATTGGTTTCTATATTTAGAAGGGGTTTCAATGGCACTAAACGACTCAATAAACAGCAATTTATTATCCGTTGAATCAAATTCCATTTGATACGTGGTACCTCTTGGAATAATAAGATAATCCCCATATTCAAAATCAATTTTACCATACATAGTTCTCAATTTCCCTGACCCTTTATGAATAAAAATCATTTCATCGGCATCGGCATTTTTAAAGAAATAATCGGCAACACTTTTTCGAGGAGCAGCTACACCAATATGCATGTCATCATTTACAAATAGCACTTTGCGGCTTTTAATATAATCATCTTCAGGCGTGGCTTCAAAACCTAAATAGCTTCGATTTTGCAAGTTATCTTCAATAGCTACTTCTGGGCGAATACTGTATGGCTGGCCTTTCTCTTTAACTATTGTTGGTGGATATAAGTGATATAATAATGATGAAACTCCGACAAAACCTTCGGTTCCAAATAATTCTTCGTGATACAAATTTCCGTTTGGCTGACGAAATACGACGTGACGCTTATTTGGTATTTTTCCTACCTGGCGATATATTGGCATATAATTTTAGTGGTTTTATAATAAGGTTATTGGGCAAACGTAATCCGTTGTAGGCACTCCAGTTTTAGTAATTGCAGCAAAACCGCCCCTCACTTCGGAAAAATACTCCCAACCATTTTGCATAAGAATTGATGCGACAATCATGCTGCGGTATCCGCCAGCACAATGTAATATGAATGGTTTATCTTTTGGGATTTGGGCCAAACATTTAGTTATTTGATTAGCTGGAATATTAATGGCATCTATTATATGCTCTGATTCGAATTCGCTTTTTTTTCTCACATCAATAATCAAGGATTTTGAAGCATATTCTTTTTCAAATTCTTCCACACTTATCCTATGTATAGAATTCATTGGTTTGTCTGCATTTTCCCAAGTATCAAAGCCGCCCTTTAAATAGCCGACAACTCCGTCATAACCTACTCGAGCAAGGCGAGTTATTGCTTCCTCTTCCCGTCCTAATTCAGTAATCAAAAGCATTTGCTGTTTAATATCACCGATCATTTCGCCAACCCATTGAGCAAAACTCCCATTTAAACCAATATTTATACTGTGAGGAATAAATCCTTTTGAAAAATCTTCAGCATTTCGGGTATCCAAAATCAAAATATTCCGTTCATGATTTAGAATTTCAAATTCATAAACATTTAAAGGTTGCAGCCCTCTTTTTATGACGTCATCAAAACTTTCATATCCTTTTATATTTAATAATACGTTACTGGGAAAATAACCAGGAGGAGGAGTGAGGCCGGTAAGTAATACTCTAATAAATTCTTCTTTAGTCAATTTAGGATTCAAAGCATAATTCACTTGTTTTTGGTGGCCCAAAGTATCAGTCGTTTCCTTGCTCATATTCTTACCACAGGCACTTCCTGCTCCGTGATTTGGATAAACTATAAGATCATCATTCAACGGCAAAATCTTATTTCGAAGTGAATCGTAAAGCATTCCTGCTAGTTTCTCTTCCGTTAAATTAGCAATTATATGTTGCGCTAAATCAGGTCGTCCAACATCACCTATAAACAATGTATCTCCAGAAATAATTCCATGTTCTTTACCTTTTTCATCGATAAGTAAATAGGTCGTACTTTCTAAAGTATGACCTGGAGTATGAATCGTTTTAACAGTATATTTACCTATATGAAACACCTGATTATCTTCCGCAACAATTGCATCAAATCCAGGTTTTGCCGTAGGACCATAAATAATTTGCGCCCCAGTTTTGTGCGCCAAATCAAGATGCCCACTTACAAAATCAGCATGAAAATGGGTTTCAAAAACATACTTAATTTTAGCTTTATCCTTTGCAGCTCTATCAATGTATGGTTGCACTTCTCTTAGAGGATCAACAATGGCGGCTTCGCCATCGCTTTCTATATAATAGGCGGCATGAGCTAAGCACTCGGTATAAATTTGTTCAATTTTCATCGATTTGGCAAAAATATCTTAATTTTATTTTAAGGCCTTTTTATCTTTATATGATTTTAATCAGTCTCAAATCATTCAATGCATAACACCCCCCATTAAAAAAAACAGCTAATTCTATTTTTTTTCCTTGAATTAAAAACAATAACGCCATATTTTTGTTTAATCATTTAAATATTTCGCTAAACAATAAAATGCACAAAATAGCCATAATAGGATCTGGGTTTTCAGGATTAAGTGCCGCTGCCTATTTAGCTGCAGCAGGTAACGAGGTCCATGTTTTTGAGAAAAACATACAGGGTGGAGGAAGAGCAAGGCAACTAAAAACAGAATCAGGTTATGTATTTGATATGGGACCGAGCTGGTATTGGATGCCGAATGTATTTGAAACGTTTTTTAAGGACTTCGGTTTTTCAGTTTCCGACTTTTATGACTTAAAATTACTGAACCCGTCATTTGAAATTGTATTTGGTAAAAATGACACAATGAGTATTCCTGAAAACTACGATGAATTATGTGATTTATTTGAATCTATGGAGCAAGGAAGTTCTACTCAACTTAATAAATTTATGGTGGAAGCCGAATACAAATATAAAACTGGAATTGAGAATATCGTTTATAAACCAGGGCTGTCAGTTACTGAATTTATTGACTTGGACCTTATAAAAGGCGCCTTTCGTTTACAAGTATTTTCCTCCTTTAGCAAACATGTTAGGAAGTATTTTTCGAACCCAAAACTTATTGCTTTGATGGAATTTCCTGTATTATTTTTAGGTGCTATGCCAAGTGAAACACCAGCTTTGTATAGTCTAATGAATTATGCAGGACTAAAATTAGGGACCTATTATCCAATGGGGGGGTTTGGAAAAGTGATAGATGGTATGACAGAAGTAGCGAAAAGAAATGGTGTTATCTTTCATTATAATTCTCCAGTTGAAAAAATTGAAATTGAAAATAATCAGGCGAGTAAGATTATTTACAATGGCAAAGAATTTGAATGTGACGCAGTAGTTGCCTCAGCTGATTATCATCACGTTGAAAGCAAATTATTGCCAGTTGAATATAGAAATTATACCGAAGCATACTGGGATAAAAAAACCTTTGCACCATCCTCTTTGATTTTTTATCTAGGTGTTAATAAACGAATCAATTCTTTGGAACACCATACTTTATTTTTTGATGAAGATTTAGATTTACACTCCAAAGAAATTTACAAAACTCCACAATGGCCGACCAAGCCACTATTTTATGTTTGCTGTCCATCCAAAACGGATAATGAAATAGCTCCAACCGGACACGAAAATTTATTCCTACTAATGCCTATTGCCACGGGATTAAAAGATACCGAAGAACTTAGGGAAAAGTACTTCAATATAATATTAGAACGATTGGAAAAACAAACTGGACAAGAAATCAAAAGCCATATTGATTACAAAAAAAGCTATTGTGTAAACGATTTCATATTAGACTACAATTCCTTTAAAGGAAATGCTTATGGACTTGCCAACACACTCAAACAAACTGCTAATCTAAAACCTAAAATTAGAAATAAAAAAATAAAAAACCTCTTTTATACCGGTCAACTCACAGTTCCTGGACCAGGCGTTCCGCCGTCTATTATTTCAGGTAAAGTAGCCGCTACACAATTACTAAAACATATAAAAAACACATGAAATCACTCTTTGATGAAGTCTCTGCCAAATGCAGTAAATTAACTACAACTTCATATAGCACTAGCTTTTCATTAGGAATATATTTCCTAAATCATCGACTGCGAAACCCTATTTATGCTATTTATGGTTTTGTAAGATTTGCAGATGAAATTGTCGATAGTTTTGAAGGGTACGACAAAAAATATTTATTAGAAAAATTTAAAACCGACACGTATGAAGCGATATACAAAGGCATATCCCTAAACCCTATTTTAAATTCATTTCAACAGGTGGTTAATCAATATAAGATAAACCACGATTTAATAGATACCTTCCTCTATAGCATGGAAATGGATTTAGAAAAAACCAATTACTCCAAAGACAAATATGAACAATACATTTTGGGCTCAGCAGAGGTAGTGGGTTTAATGTGTCTTCACGTTTTTACTGAGGGAAATAAAATAATGTACGAGGAGCTTAAACCTTATTCTATGAAACTAGGAGCAGCCTTCCAAAAAATCAATTTTTTAAGAGATCTCAAAGCGGACTATCAGGATTTGGGCCGCTCCTATTTTCCAAATATTGACATTACAAAATTTACCACACATGCTAAAAAAGAAATTGAGAATGAAATACAAATTGATTTTAACGAGGCATTAATTGGCATTAAAAAATTGCCTGCATCTTCTCGTGGTGGCGTTTACCTGGCATATGTTTATTATTATTCGTTGTTCAAAAAAATAAAAACAGTGCCTGCCCATAAAGTTTTGACTGAAAGAATTAGAATAAGTAATGGAAAAAAAATAGGGTTAATGCTTAACAGCATGGTGCAATACAAAATGAATCTTTTATGAAGAATTTATTTCTGTTAATGCTATTATCGTCATTTAAAACTTTTGCAATGGTTCCATCAACAACTGAAGTTAGAAATCTATACCAAAAAGCAGCCTATGAATCCCAATCTTGTCATAAAATCCTTACGCTTTTAGATATATACAATGAAAAAAATAATGCATTGCTTGGTGGTTACAAAGCCTGTGCTAGAATGATGATGGCTAATTATGTTATTAATCCCTATAGTAAACTCTCAAACTTTAACGAAGGAAAAAATTTGTTGGAAAAATGCATTAAAGCTGAAAGTAAAAATATAGAACTACGATTTCTTCGATTTTCTGTTCAAACTAAAGCCCCCTCACTTTTGGGGTATAAATCCTCCATTAAAAGCGATAAACAGATTCTTATAAATTCAATTTCAGATATAAAGGATACTGAACTCAAAGAACTAATTGTATCCTTTTTAAAAAATTCAGAACACCTTACATCCACCGAAAAACTAAACTTAATTAAATGAGTTTAAAAATATATTTGCACACTATTAATTTTACAAAAAAAAATAAAAATGTTGTCAGCGGTTACTAATTTTTTAATTGTTTTATCTGCCTTCCTGAGTATGGAATGTGTGGCATGGTTTACCCATAAATTTGTTATGCATGGTTTACTGTGGTCATTGCACCGCGACCATCATAAAAAAGATGTCTATGGTTTCTTTGAAAAGAACGATTATTTCTTTTTAATCTTTGCCTTACCCGGAATTGCCGGACTATTTTTTGGCATGCAACACAATTATAATTTTCTTTTTTGGATAGGATTAGGAATTACAATCTATGGGTTTACCTACTTTTTTGTTCATGATATTTTTATTCATCAGAGGTTTAAAATAATTAGAAACCTGGATACAAATTATTTTAAAGCAATCAGACGAGCCCATAAAATGCACCACAAACATTTGAGCAAAGAACACGGTGAATGCTTTGGAATGTTATGGGTTCCATTCAAGTATTTTCGGAATCCAAATTCTAAGTAAATGCATGAAAACCCTTTACCTTCTCATCAATTTTTTTACAGTAATTGTCCCTTTTCTTTTTTCATTTCACCCAAAACTTAATTTTTATAAATATTGGAAACCCTTCTTACTTGCTAATAGTATAGTGGCAAGTATCTTTATACTTTGGGATATAGCCTTTACCAAAATAGGAGTTTGGGGCTTTAATCCCGATTATATTACTGGCATTTATTTTTATAATTTACCCATTGAAGAAGTTCTGTTTTTTATTTGTATTCCCTATGCCTGCGTGTTTACTTATCATTGCCTCACACTGTTTTTTAAACTTAACAGTCTTGAAAAAGCAGAATCTCTTCTAATCATTATTCTTGCAGCTTTGTTATATAGTTTAGGTACACTTTTTTATAACCATTTATATACCTCAACTACGTTTATCAGTTTGGCTACTCTGCTCCTGGTTTTAAAATTTGGTATTAAGGTTAATTGGCTGGGTAAACTTTTAAGCATATACCCAATTCTGCTAATTCCTTTTTTTATTGTAAACGGAATACTTACCGGAACAGGCCTTGAAAATCCGGTGGTTTGGTATAATAATACCGAAAATCTAAACTTCCGATTGCTAACCATTCCTATCGAAGATATTTTTTATGGATTTGAATTAATCGTATTAAATATCTTCTTTTTTGAATTTTTTAAAAGCAAACAGAATAAAAAGGCTTAGTCTGATTTCCTATTACAAAAGCCCTTTAAACTAAATTCATTGGTTAAAGGAAAACAAAATGATATTATTATCCTTCTGCCATTGGGGTAGCCCCTGCGGGGCATAATTTTAAATTAAACAATCTTCTACAAACAGGTAGCCGCTATGCGGCATTTTTTAAAATAGAAAAATAAAACATTCAAAATCTGTTGTTCTTTAAGGCTGAAAGGATAATTACCATAAAGTATTTAAAAAAAAACAAGGATAAACGTCATCAACCTATTGCCCTGTAAGGGCTACCTATTTGTAGAAAAGACCAATAGTTGCTTTTTTGCCCCGTAGGGGCTACCCAATTTATAATGCCTCCCTGTCCACCGTTTCCGGAAGTTTCATACATTCCGCATTTCAATTCATAAAATCAAATTTTTAGTATTTTTGAAAGGTAATTGTTTAAAAAAAATCATGTGCTACACCACCAGTATTCAAAAAGAGGAACAGGATATTCAAAAGCATTTTAACCACCAGTTTAAATTAGGTTTGGAGTTTCACCCTATGACGGCTAATCTCGGTTTCTCTCATAATTTTACCCCAATTATTCCGGTGGACGACAGTAATTTTATTACCCTGGCACAATGGGGCCTCTTTCCTTCATGGGCTAAAGACACCTCGTTTCAAAAAAACACCCTGAACGCCAAAATTGAAACCATTACCGAATTGCCTTCGTTTAAAAATTATGTAAAAAACCGCTGCCTTATTATTGCCGACGGATTTTATGAATGGAAATGGCTGGATAAAAAAGGCAAGCAAAAGGAAAAGTATTTTATCACTATCCCCAATCAGGAACTGTTTGCCTTTGCAGGCATCTACAGTGATTACACCAACAAGCAAACTGGTGAAACCTACCGCACCTATACAATTGTAACCACTGGGGCCAATGAAATGATGGCCGAAATACACAATACAAAAAAACGCATGCCGGTAATACTGCCGCCCGATTATGAAAGCCATTGGCTAAATCTCGGACCAATAGACGATTTCAAGCAAATACCAATCGAATTGATCGCTATCCTTCTATAATCAATTCGTTGATTCCCCGCTGGTGCGAAATTTCAACTTGTAACCATTAAAATAACAGTTGAGGAACGAGTTAAAAACTCGCCTAGCAAATTATGATTACCCCCAAGCTAGTCCTCGTTTGCAACGAGGATTTATGAGACAAGCGTTTACAACGCTGATTTAAATCAACTAAGAATAATAAGGCATTTAAATTACTTACTTTATTCTCGCCTCCTTCACTTCCCATGCTGGTGCGAGTTTGCAACTCGTAACCATAAATAAAGGCTGAGGAACGAGTTAAAAACTCGCACCAGCAAATTATTATTACACCACCCCCGCCTCTTTTACTTTCGTATCCATTGTTTCCCTATCCACCGTAGCCAGGCGTTTCATATACTCCACTTCTATACTTACAAAATCATATTCTTCCACCACTTTACCCTTTAGCTCATAGCAGCCCGGCCCGGTAAACGGGCAGGTTTTGGCACTTGGCGGAAAATGAACGGTATCAATCCACCGCCCTGCCGTATCTATAAAGGTGCCAAAATACATGCGGTCGCCTTTGCTGGTTCGGGTGTATTTTACGGTAATAAGGTAGCCCACTATCATTACTCTTTTATGCAAATACGTTTTTAAATCGGCAGCCGTAAGCAGGCAAGGCATTGTATCTTTTAATAACTCAAACGGCGAACACAAGGAAAACCCCAGCAATTCTATTTCATCAAAGGCTTCATCCACTTTGGAGTCAATCAGCGTGGGGAGTTTCCAGGTTTTCACTTCGGTTTCAAACAGTTGTTTTGTGGGCTTTTGGGTTTTTACAGGTTGCAGCATGGCGTGTATTTCCCATAGCAGTTCCTTTTTATTGCGGCCGGTAAACTGAAATGTTTTGGCTCGTATAAGCAGCCGCATTTGCTCAATGGACAGCGGCACCCGTTTGGCAAAATCATACATATCGCGAAACGGTCCGTCTTGCTGCCGTTCTTCTAAAATTTGCACAATGTTTTGGTGTTGCAATTCGCCAATCATACACAGCCCAAGATAAATGGTGTTGCCCTGTATGGTGCAAAGTGCACTGCTATTGTTGAGGCAGGGTGCTACAATAGTGGCCCCGTGCATACGGGCTTCGTGGATGTAGAGTTCCTGCCGGTAAAACCCGCCGCCATTATTAAGCGTGGCCACCAAATATTCCAGCGGATAATAGGCTTTAAGAAACAATGCCTGATAACTCTCCACCGCATAACTGGCCGAGTGGCCTTTGGAAAACGCAAAATTGGCAAAGGTTTCAATCTGTGTCCAAATGTCGGCCACCTGTTTCATGTCATAGCCTTTGGTGCGGCAGTTGTCAAAAAATTTCTCTTTTATTACCTTAAATTCTACACGGTCTTTAAATTTCCACGACATGCCTCGCCGAAGTATATCAGCCTCGGCCAGCGTGAGGCCTGCAAAATAATGGGCTATTTTTAACACATCTTCCTGATACACCATTACGCCATAGGTTTCCTTTAATAAATCATACAAAGCAGGCATGGCCGCTCTGGCTTTTTCCCGAAGGGTTTCATCGCGGTAGCGTATAATATACTCCCGCATCATACCGCTTTTGGCCACACCCGGCCGTATAATAGAACTGGCTGCCACCAGTCGCAGATAATCATCGGCTTGCAACTTGGCCAGCAACATGCGCATGGCGGGAGATTCTACATAAAAACACCCAATGGTATTGCCCACCCGCAATAGCTTTTTTACAGCATCATCATTTTTAAACGCAGCCACATTGTGAATATCCAGGTCAACGCCTTTGTTTTCTTTAACGATACTTATGCAATCTTTAATTTTACCCAAACCCCGCTGGCTAAGAATATCAAATTTATACAAGCCTACATCCTCAGCTTCCACCATACTGAACTGTGTGGTAGGGTGGCCTTTGGGCATCATACTGGTGGCGGTATAGCAGGTGATGGGATTTTCGGAAATAATGATACCGCAGGAATGGACCGTTAAATGGCTGGGGAAACCTTTAATTAAATGGCTGTACTGAATGACAAATTTTCCAATGTCGTCCACTTTGGGGTTGGGGTATTTGGCTGCCAGTTGCAACCGGTCAATTTCGCCGGGGGGCAAACCAAACACTTTTCCCAATTCCCTGATTACGGCATCATGCTGAAAGGTGTTGTAAGCCCCAAGCAATGCTACATTATTGTTTCGGTTAAAGGTTTTAAAAATATAATTGGCAATATCATCCCGGTCGGTCCACGAAAAATCCATGTCAAAATCAGGCGCATTTTGCCGGTAAATATTTATAAACCGTTCAAAATATAAATCCAGTTCAATGGGGTCAACATCCGTAATTCCTAACAGATAAGCCAAAATGCTATTGGCTCCGCTTCCCCGGCCCACATAGTAATAACCTTGGCGTTGGGCATAGTTCACAATATCCCAGTTAATCAAAAAATAGGAGGAGAAATTGAGTTGGGTAATAACATCCAGTTCCTTGTCTATGCGTTGCAAAATTTCGGGAGTGGGGTTGGGGTAGCGGTAATGTAACCCTTTTAAACACTCGCTTCGCAACAGGTTAACATCATCGGCTATACTGCCTGTGTAATGCTTTAAATTTTTATTGGCCAGTTTGCCGTATGTAAAATCAATGGAGCAATCGTTTATAAGCCGTTCGGTATTGGATATGATAGTGGGGTAGCCGGCAAAAGCAGCATAGAGTTCCGCTTTAGGGAGCATTATTTCCATTCCTTTGGCTTGCTGTTCCAATGGCAGTTTGCTCAATAACGTATTGGTATCAATGGCCCGCAACAGGCGGTGGGCATTGAAGCGGCTTTTGCCGGCAAAGGTTACCGTTTGTAAAACCACCAACATATTAGCCTGATGTTTTGCCGATAAAAAAGGCAATGTGGCCAGGTCAGCTATCGAAACACCGATAAATTCATTGTCTCTAAGCTTCCAGTTTTTGTAAGCATTGAGGGGATAAATGATAAAAGCATTATTAAATTCGGGGGCAATAGCATCAAAATCTTCGCCACTGTGCAAATGGGTGGAAAGGTGTTCGTTCAGTTCCTGAAAGCCTTCATTGTTTCGGGCAATTCCTATGTATTGTTGTTGGGCATTGTTTCTAAAATCAATACCAACAATGGGTTTTATTTTATCTTTATACTCTTCTGTTTGCGATAAACGAATGGTTTCCAAACAAGCCGACGTATTATTAATATCGGTTAACATAAAGGCATCATACCCGTTTTTTTGTACCTCGAGTATCAGGCCTTCTATTGAAAAAGTACCGTAGCAAAAGCTGTAATATGTGTGGCAGTTTAATAGCAATTATGAGTTATGAATTATAAGTTATGAATGGTTTTTGGGTTTGTTATGCTGACGAAGGAAGCATCTCTTTTTACAAAAAAGATTCCTCGTACCTCGGAATGACAAAACGTGAAGTTCAAACATTTCCAAATCTCCAAATTTTCAAATCGTCTCATTTCCTCCCCCCATTAAACGGATTAAAATCATGCGGTTCAAAATCCATACCTGCAGCCCGACTCACAGAGTTTTTGCCATAGCGTTTCCGTATTTTATCCATGGCCTGATACAAGTTTATTTGCTCAATGGTTTCTTCAAACAAACTGTATTGGTGGCCGCCTTGTACCAAGTGGCTAAACCGGATTCCGATTAGGCGAATCAGCATTCGTTTTTGGTAAAGTTTGTCAAATAAAGTGGTTACTTTTTCTATTAGTACATGATCGAGGGCTGTATATGGAATGCGGGCTTGCATGGTATAGGTATTAAAATCGGAGTACCTGATTTTTACCGTTACGCAAGCCGTCAGTTTGTCTTCGCTTCGCAATTGAAACGTCAGTTTTTCCGTCATCCCAATCAGCAAATTTTTTAAAGCTTTTACATCAATGGTATCTTTATCAAACGTGCGTTCGGTACTAATGGACTTGCGTTCCGAGTAAGGCACTACCGGCGAATTATCAATCCCGTTGGCTTTACGCCAAATCACCGTTCCGTTTTCGCCCAATACCTGTTGCATCAGTTCTATCGGCATTTCCTGTAAGGTGTGTATCCAGGCTATTCCCATTCCTCGCAGTAGCTGATAGGTTTTATCTCCCACCATGGGGATTTTGCGAATGGACAAGGGAGCCAAAAAATCTTTTTCGGTACCAAATGGAATTTCCTTTTGCCCGTTGGGTTTGGCTTCGCCGGTTCCTACTTTCGATACCGTTTTGTTGGTGGATAGAGCAAAGGAAATAGGTAATCCTGTGTTCCTCGTAATTTTTTGTCGCAGCTCGGTGGCCAGTTTGTAGCACCCAAAAAACTTGTCCATTCCGGTAAAGTCAATATAAAATTCATCAATGGAAGGTTTTTCATAAAGTGGGACATCCTCGCTTATTATTTCGGTAATAATGTCGGAATACTTGCTGTACTCGCCGTGGTCGCCACGTACAATAATGGCTTCAGGACAAAGTTGTCGGGCCATTTTCATAGGCATGGCGGAGTGAATGCCAAAGCTTCGGGCCTCATAACTGCACGAAGCCACTACACCTCGGTCGCTGGTACCGCCAACCAATACGGGCTTACCCACCAATGCAGGATTGGTTAATCTTTCTACCGATACGAAGAAAGAGTCGAGGTCAATATGGACGATGTTGCGGTTCATTAAATAAGCCTTTATAATTCTTTAATAACCTTAGATTTCAGTCAAATTGTTTATTGTCACTTTTTTGCTCATTCGCTTTCTTATTTTATTTATAAGCATTCGCGAACCTTCGGTGTCCGTAGATGAAAAAAGTAACCAAAAAAATCAAGGCAAAACGAAGCTCCCAAACGCAATCCCATCACACCCCCGCCGTTTGCGAATTAATTTATTCCAATTTTCAAAGGCATTCGCGAACCTTTGGTTTTGACAAACCCACCGCACCTTAATCCAAAACCTCGCTGGTTAAACAAGTATTCTCACTTGATAAGCAGCAAAGTGAAATAATATTTCTTCCTCTTATCGGTTGGTGTCTTCACCAACCGAAATATAGCTAACCGATAATTTTTCGTTTGTTTTGTTATTTAAAATAACATAATTTTGTTATCAATTATAACAATAAAATAAATGGCAAACCAGTTTTTTTTTAACAATAATTTAAAGTTCCTGAGAACCAGACTAAAACAAAGTCAACAACAATTAGCTGACAATTTGGGAATAAAACGAACCCAACTGGCCAGCTATGAATTGGGCAATACCACCCCGCCCATAGAGCCACTAATAAAAATGGCAGAATTTTTTAAATTTACCATTGATACCCTGCTCACCGTTGACTTATCAAAGCTGGGCGAACTGCACCTGCGGCAATTGCAATCGGGCGAGGATGTATACATATCAGGCGGCAGGTTGCGGGTGCTAGCCACTACGGTAAACAGTGAGAATAAAGAAAATATTGAATTGGTTCCCATTAAAGCCCGGGCAGGATATACAGCAGGCTACAACGATCCTCAGTTTATAAAAAAACTCCCTGTATTCCAGTTGCCTTTTTTATCGCAGGACCGCAATTACCGAGCATTTCAGATTGAAGGGGATTCGATGTTGCCCATAAAATCGGGCTCATATGTCATAACTGAATTTGTGCAGGATTGGGACGGGGTAAAAGATGGCGATGCCTGTATTGTACTTACCGAAAATGACGGGGCGGTATTTAAAATTATTTATAACCAAATACGCAAAAAACAAAACCTGCTTTTAAAATCGCTCAATCCTTTGTTTACTCCCTATGAGGTAAAAATTGGGGAGGTAAAAGAAATCTGGAAATTCAAATATTACTTTACCAATGAAATGCCTGATGAGTTAAGTACCAATGAACTGGTGCTTTATAAACTTACAGGGATTGATGAAAAATTGGGGAGGATGAAATAGTGATATTATTACAAGAAAAACCTCCCATGTATTAATTATCTGCTTATTAGTACCAAAGTAGTATAAATATGATTACCATTGTACTATTAAAATTCATTCAAGTTTTAAAACTCGGAAAAATAAAGGATTATAAAAACCGGGATTGCTTTAGAAGTTTGACATTTTATAAAAATAAAAAGGAGGCTATTACCCATAAAAGTTCAAGTATTTTACTTTGAAACATATGCGGGGACTACTACAACGCCAAAACAATTCTCACCTTCTTAATTTTAAAAAATGAAAAATTCAAAAAAGTACATTTTAATTTTTGCAGTATTATGTTTTTCCGCATGTAAAAAAGATCAATTTAATGAAAATCCTAAATCGGATTCCAATAAAATTGATTATTCATCAGTTGCTTACAGTTTACCTGGAAGACAATTAACTAATGTTCAAATTGATTCAATCGCAATTATGCATAATAATTTTTTAATAGAAGTTATTTCTAATTATGATTTACTAACAACTAATAATGATTCTGAAATGCTTTCCCATTTCATTACTATAGGAATTAATAACTTTAGCTTAAGTGCATCGGGAAGGCTAGCTTTTCTAGATTCTTCAAATAATAATAATTATCAATTTGTTGCTAACCATTCTGATGATGCCGATGTTATAATTATTATGGATGATGCTCATCTGTTTTTAGTGAATAACCCAAGTTGTAATTTTTCAGATATTCAGGATTTTATTGATGATGAAAAAACATTTGCTAATTCAAATATTGCAGGATCAGATTTGGTTATTGCCTTAGCCTTCTTAGCCACTTTTGAAAAATCCAGTTACCTTTGGATGCCCTTTCTTAAAGGAGGTTCTGGTGTAGGATCTGCTTTCTTAATTGATTTAGAGGAAGCAAATCCTGGAGTAGCTATAAATTGGGGAGATATAGTTGAGGCTGATGGTCGTGCCGCTTGTGGTGTTTTACTAAGAACTTGGTATATGGCAGGTTTTGGACCCTTATCTTGGGGGTCTATTGTTGGCGCAATAGGCTGGGGATGTGCTTGGGGATCAGGTTATGCAATACTTTCACAATTATGGGAATAATTAATTTTTTAAATCATGAATGTCGAATTTAAAAAAAGTTTAGTTGTTTTTATACCATTGGCCATAATTCAGGCAATATATCAGTTTCAATATAATGGAAGTTATTTTAAAAGTATGATATATGGATTAATTAGTGCATCATGTGTATTTTTTGTTCCATTATTATTCAAAAGAAAAATAAGGAAACCATAGTTACTAAAACAAACGCTATATCCCTCTAATTTGGCGGTGGTATAGCGTTTTTATCTAATAAGTTTATAGTCACCTTAAATGTCAAATTGATCTTTAATTCTACAATTAGCGATGTTAAAGAAATCTGGAAATTCAAATATTATTTTACCAATGAAATGCCGGATGAGCTTATTACCAATGAACTGGTGCTGTATAAGCTGACGGGGATTGATGAAAAATTGGGGAGGAGGAAATAATTTTAGATGCTCCGTAGGAGCTACCTATAAAAATTAGTGGCAATTGGGTAGCCCCTTCGGGGCAAAAAAATAAATACAAATTCAATTGTTACAAACAGGTAGCTCCTGCGGAGCAGAACTAAAAGATTGTTAAAATTGAAATTATTGAATCACCCGAAAGGTTAAATTAATTCTTGGCTCTGTAATTTTTGAAGTTTTAGGAATGGCATGCTTCCAAAAATGTTGCGTTTGGCCTTGCATTAAAAGTAAACTTCCATCCGTAAGCTCTAGGCTTTGTCTTAAACTTTTGTCGTTGTTATGTTGCAATTTAAAAATGCGGGTGGCCCCAAAACTTACCGAAACGATTAGAGGGTTCAATCCCAATTCTTTTTCATCATCGCTGTGCCAGCCCATGCTGTCCTTACCAGTTCTATAAAGATTGAGCAGTACAGTTGTAAAATCTGATTTTACAACCTCTTCTATTTTATTCTTAATTTCTAAAAGTTCTGGCAGCCAGGCAGTTGACTTCATTGTAATGCTTGAATAGGTGTAGGGTTTATCAGCATTGCCATACAAGGCCGTAAGCCTAGGAACATCGTGTGTCTTTCCAAAGAGTTTTATTTTATCCTGCTGCCATTCTATTTTTTGAAGCAAGGCATTATAATACCGTTTGTTTTCTTCCTTGGTAAAAAAATCCGGCAAATAAAAAACTTCCCCGTCTTTGGGCAACAGGTTTTGATATTTATTTTCAGATATTTGAATCATGTTTTTCAATTGCGAAATTAAGATATTGCGCGGTGGTTCTTATAGTTCACACCAAGGGTTACCGGCAAAAATAACTCTGTGAACCTCTGTGACTTATCTGTGCAGCTCTGTGTAACCCTTTATTTCAGACCAAAAAAACAAAAAATATTAACCCATAACAAAAGAGTACTTTTACCCGAATTAATAGAATATGTATTTTTCAGCAACAGCAAGTTTTACCGCAAGTTTAGCCCTTTCTACTGTAGGGTTAATTACTTTAAAAAAAGCAGATTCCTCCTCCCAATTTATATTTGCAGGTATTCCATTAATTTTTGGAATACAACAATTTTGTGAAGGTATGCTATGGCTGGCTCTCAGCAATCCTGAATATTCCCATCATAAATCGTTTTTTGTATATGTATTTATAACCTTTGCCCAGGTAATTTGGCCTTTTTGGGTGCCATTATCCATTTTATTAATGGAAAAGAAAAATACAAGACGAAAGCTGCTCTATGTGTTTAGTACAATGGGCATTTTAGTTTCTATTTATTTAGGCTATTGTTTAGCCAATTATCCTGTAAACGTTCAAACGAGAGAACATCATATTGATTATACCCTTAATTACCCTTCAGGTCTTGCCAGTATTGGAGTGGCCATGTATTTACTTGCCATTATTTTCATACCTTTTTTCTCCAGTATTAACCGAATGTGGTTGGTTAGCACGGTTACGCTTATTTCCTTTTTGGCTGCCAAATTAATTTATTCACAGTTTGTAATTTCCGTTTGGTGTTTCTTTGCAGCTTTGATAAGTGTGGTGGTGTGGTATATGATGGTTCACTTAAACGATTATCACCGTTTTCATAAATTTAAAATCCGTTTTTAATGCTTTCGCCGAAGTTAAACGACATAAAAAAAGAGTTAAATTTTTTACCGCCTGAGCAATTGGCTGAACTGTGTTTGAGGCTATCGCGCTATAAACGGGAAAATAAAGAGTTGCTGAGTTACCTTCTTTTTGAAGCCCATGATGAAGCCGCTTTTATTGCAAAAGTGAAAGAAGACATGGATGAACAATTTGAAATAATGCCCAAAGGCAATCTGTATATTGTTAAAAAATCACTGCGCAAAATTTTAAAGTCGGTTACCAAATACATTAAATTTTCAGGCATTAAACAAACAGAGGTGGAACTGTTAATTTACTTTAGCCTGAAAATGAAAACCGCAGGATATGCCAATACCAGCAATACCTTGCTCACTAATCTATATGACCAACAACTAATAAAAATTAATAAAGCTATTGAAAAACTGCACGAAGATTTGCAGTTTGATTATCAAAAGGAAGTGGAGGGGTTAGCCATAATTTAATAATACATCTATTGCTCAGTATATTATAATCATTTGTAATAAATCTATTGTTTATCTTTAAAAATAGACTAGCATTGATGTCAACAAAAAAATATATGAAATCAAAATTCACTAACTATCTAATGGCCTTTACGGCAGTGTTGTTTTTTTCTTCATTGAGTTTTGCTCAAATTGAAGATGGCGGAAATGGTAATGGACCAGATCCATGTCCTTCCAATTTTCCAGAAACTGCGACTTTTTGCTTTACAAATAATTCTGACGTCACCTTTAACAATATTCCGGTTCCGGGAGACGGTTGTGATTATGAAATTTGTGTAAAAATTAAACCCAAACTAAGTTGTTTCCCAAATTGTAATTACGCAAGTCCCGATGGTTACTGGTCAACTTATTGTGTCACAATTGCTGTTGGTCAAACTCAATGTATCAATATTCCAACAACAAGCACTCCTATAACAGATTGCTGGGATGTTGATATAACAATGAAAGTTGTTGGACATGCTGCGACATTAACTTCTAATATGGATAATCATTTCCCAGTATCTGGAAATTTTAGGAATATACATGATAATTGCCTAGAAGGAGCAACTTGGTACACTCGATTAACTCGATTAAGCGGTACATCATCAACATTCAATTTCAATATTATTACTTATGGTATTCCTGGGGAATAATTAATTTTGATTTACCTTCGCTAATATACCATGAGAAAACTATTTATTTTTATTCTTATAGCATTAAATTATTTTAATTCATTTGGTCAAAAGGTGTTTTTAGAGACTTTCGATTCTAAAAATTCAATAAATGGTTGGAAAGTGAAAAATAATGGAATAATAAAGCATACCAATCATTTCTCATACAATGGTATTACTTATTATAAACCGGAAAAGGATTCATTTTTCATTTTCTATGATACTACATTTAACTGGAATTACGGATTTAATTTATCAAAAACTTTTAAAGCAATTCCTTCAAATGACATTCATTTTAGGTTCTCTTTTTTCTCAAATGACAGTTTAGGTGATTACTTCACTTACAGCTATAATCTGTTTGATAAAAATAAAAAATCAATTCACTATTTTATTGCCCCAATTTATTGTTATAAAGATGCCACAAATATTATAGGATCATCTGATCAATTGCCAGATAAAAATGACACCTTATGGCAGAAGGTGGATAGCATGACAATAACATTCCATTACAATCCTATGCATCCTTATGATTCATTTAATAAGATGGCAGTAATTGATGAGATTTTTTTAAGTGGGGTTTATGCTTCAACTAACCAAATTTCAAAATCTACATTTGAAGTATATCCTAACCCTGCTTCTGATATTTTAAAATTTAAGTATGAATCATTTTTAAAACCTAAGAAAATTCAGTTGTTTGATTATACAGGAAGGCTTGTAATGGCTAATATAGGGGAGGATGAATTAAATGTAGAAAGTCTTAAATCAGGATTGTATTTCGTAACTATTTTATTTGATAATGGCACGCAAGCCACCCAAAAGGTTGAAATAAAGTAAACAAAATGCCAATAACCAAAAGAGCCGCGATAGTTACTATCGCGGCTCTTTTTATTTTATCTAAACCCCAAACTGACGTAAGTGATGGTCCAGGTGTTTTATTTGCAGGGTATCCCATTCGTCCACAGTTAGTTTCCCAAAAAAAGGATGTGGGTCTTTGCTAATACTTGCCGAGCCTGAAGCTGCAAACCGTTTTACCAGTTCAATGAGTTTTTGTTTTTCTTCCTCAAATTCTTTTTGGTCTTTTACCAAAAAACTAGGGTCGGTTGGTAGGTTTTTTTTAAAATCTCCGGGTTTTAAAAATGCTTTTTTAGCCATGTTGCCAAATAAGATTCCCATCAATCCTCGTTTTAGTTTTTTATCACCAAAGGCCACCAATAAAGGCTGCTGCGAATGTTTCAGCATTTGAGAAACATTCATTTTTCCCCATTCATTTTTGCTATCTACCGCAAGTGAATTTATACGGTTAATTATCTCCTCGTTGGTTTTTGAATCAAATAAGCTTTGCATTTTTTGGTCTACTTTTTCTCCGGTTCAAATAAATCTTCCTTGGCTACCACTTTCACTTTTCTGCCGCTATCCAATGTGGTTGATAAAATATCGTAGGGTCCTGTAATTACTTTATCTTTTAGCTTAATTCCCGATTTAATCTCAATGTACATATTGTCTTGTATGCCGGTTACCACCTTGCGGCGAACTGCTTTTCCTTTATCTACCACAAATACTATTTCATCTTTTTGATCTTTAGACTTTGCACTGCCACTTTTATTAACGCGGGTAGTTACACTTTCAATAGGCAAACTGATGAGGTCATCGCCGCGGTTGGTTTGAATATCCACATTGGCCGAGAGACCGGGTAAAAAGGGAATGGTATTATTCACCATTAAATCCTGATACGAAATTTTCAGCATTCGTATCTTTACCTCAAATGTAGTTACAGCATCGGTACTCATGCTTGCTGCTGATTTATTGGAAGCTTTTGCTATTTGAGTAACAATACCTTTAAATATTCGATCGCCGTAGGCATCCACTTCTATCACCGCCGAGTCGCCTTTTTTAATTTTCAATATATCGTTTTCGTTCACATCTACTCTCACTTCCACATTGGTAAAATTAGAAATTCTCATAATTTCAGTCCCTTGCATGGTGGCCGTACCAACAACTCGTTCGCCACGTTTGTTATTAATTTTCGATACCGTTCCATCAGTAGGAGCATAAATAATGGTTCGGGCCAGGTTTTGTTTTGCTTCGCGAAGATTGGCCTGTGCATTATCAATCGTAAAATTGGAGGAGGCTATTTTTTCATTGGCCGATTCTACATCCGCTGAGGCAATTTGGAAGGCCGATTCTGCCTTTTCAAACTCAGCTTTGCTAATGGCTTTTTTATTATAAAGATCCTTTGAGCGATTATAATTGGAGGTAGCTTCGGCTAATCTTGATTTGGCTTGTCCTAACAATACTAAATCTAATTTTTTACCGGATTGAGCTGAACTTACCCCAGCATTGGCTCTATCAACAGAGGAAACATACAAATCAGGTTTAATTTTTAAAAGCATTTGACCTTCTTTCACAGTATCGCCTTCTTGAACGAATATGTCAGTAATTTCGCCCGATACATCTGGGCTTATGGCTAATTCAATTTCAGGCTGAACTTTACCGGTGGCCGTAACCGTTTGAATAATCGACCGTTTTGTAGCTTCCTCTACTGACACTTTTAGTTCCTTTCTGCCTTTGCCTTTAAATACCAAAAGTAAAGTAACGGTTAATATTACGATGCTTCCTATTATAATTATTCGTTTTTTCATTGAAGATATAAATTGCTAAATTGACGTATTGTTAACTTGTTTTGTCTAAATGCTTAAATTGGTTAAAACCTAATAACTAATTACATAATACACTTATAACTTATTTTAAAACCAACGGTTTGCCGCGATAAAAATCAAGCAGCACTTTTCTAAATACCAAATCGTATTTACCCTGAACCAAATTGGCTTCTGCCGCCTCATAATTATTTTTTGAAACTATCATATCGCTAGAGGATAAAGCGCCGGCTTCAAAACGCATTACATTAAATTCATAATTTTTTTTCTGAGAAGCTAATGCCTCATTTAATGCTGTATATTTTGCTTGAGCGGCCTTGTAATTGGCTACCGCATTAGCTACTGATGTATACAATGTATTTTGAGCCTGCTGCATATTTAGTTTTTGTTGCTCAGTAGCAATATTTGCTTGCTTCACAGAACTTCTAACTTTGCCCTTACTGTAAAGTGGCACATTCAAATTTAGGCTTAAAGATTTTCCTAAATTATTATTAACCTGATCGGAGAATGGAATAGTTTTATATGTGCCAACTCCTGTTGGAATCTTAAAATTATCGGAATACAACGTATTAATGTTTGCCCCTAAACTAATTGTTGGATAATAACCGGCTTTTGAAACATTTTGCTGCATTAAAGATGCCTTATGGCGCAAAATTGAGAGTTCAATTTCTGGCATAATTTTACTGGCATTATCATAAAGAGTTTTTGTACCTTCCACTACTATTTCCTTCGGAATTATTACATCTGGGCTTTCAACTTTAAAATTATCATCGTAGGGAACTTGAAGCATGTTGGCAAGTCCTAGCGTTGATAAATTTAAACTATTTTCGGCATTTACAAGATCTAATTTATCAGAAGAAAGTTTTGCTTCTAGTTCAAATACGGAACTTTGATTTGTATTGCCGGCCTGAAAAAGAATTTTTGCGGTTTCTAGTTGTTTTTCAGTGGATAGTATTCTGGTTTTTACAACATTAATAGCCTCTTTATTAAATAAAATCTGTAAAAATTGTGTAGCTATTTGCAGCGAGATGTTATTGGCAATTACTTCTAAATCCTTCTTACTGGCCTCTTCATTAATGGTATTTAGCTTTATCGTATTGGCAATTGAAAAACCACTAAATAATACCAACTGAGAACTTACTCCGAATGAGCTAGTCTGAACTTGTTTAATTACATAAGTATTATCGATAGGATTTATATTTCTACCAAAATTTAAACCATTGGTTGCAAAACCAGAGGCACTAGGCAAAACGGCCTCTTTGCTTTGCAACAAATTATTCTCACTGGTTTTAACCGCTAGTTTACCTTGCTTTACGGTAAGATTATTTTCTAAAGCATGTTCTATACTTTTCTGAAGTGTCCAACTAGATTGGGCATAGCTTAGTTGCCAACCAAATATCACAAATAAAACAACCGTTAATCTTATCATTTTAACTTTATTATCTTGGTTTAATTTTCAAAGAAACCTTCTAGTCTATTTTTACCGCTTGGCAATACAACTGACAATCCTAATTTCAATCCTTTAATGCTAGATGCTTGGCTAGAAACTTCTCCATCGCTTTATAAAAATCAAATTGATTTTCTTCATTATGAAAACCATGACCTTCATTTTTCTTAACCATATATTCCACTGCCACACCTCGTTTTTTCAAGGCTTCTACAATCTGATTGCTTTCGTTAATATTTACCCTAGGATCTTTGGCCCCTTGGGCTACAAAAAGTGGAGTTTTTATTTTATCAACGTGAAATACGGGCGAAGCTGCTTTTAACATTTCAAGTTCAGTATCAGGATTCCCCACCATTTCGTGCATCATTTCTAAATACGGTTTCCAATACGGAGGAATCGTTTGCATAAAAGATAATAAATTGGAAACGCCAACATAATCTATGGCAGCTGCATATAAATCGGGTGTGTAAGTAATACCTGCAAGCGTTGCGTAACCACCATAACTTCCACCATAAATGGCCACTCGTTTTGGATCGGCAATCCCTTGCTTTATTAAATAGTTAACACCATCTGTAATGTCATTTTGCATAGTAAGCCCCCATTGCTTAAATGACATCTCCCAAAACTGACGTCCATACCCGGTAGATCCTCTGAAATTTATTTGCAAAACAGCATAACCGCGATTCGCTAAAAACTGTACTTCTGGATTAAATCCCCAATTATCTCTGGCCCAAGGACCACCGTGAGGATTTATAATTACAGGCAAATTTTTAGGATCTTTACCCTGAGGTAAGGTCAAATAACCGTTAATATAAATACCGTCTCTGGTGCTGAAACTTATTGGTTTCATCGCAGCCATTTGATCTTCTTTTAGCCAAGGACTCACCTCCCCTATCGACACTAATTTATTGGTCGAAAAAGTATATATATAGTAGGCACCTAATGTTTTATCGCTATAGGTTCTAATTATATAAGTATCTTCATCTTTGGTGCAGGAAGAAATAGCAATTTCATACCCTGGAAGCAATGTCCCTAGATTTTCAAACATTTCAAGAGTTGTTCCATCCAAAAATTTTCGATATTTTTTCCAAGTAGTAAATGTAATAGCTGTTAATACCTTTCGTTTACGTGAATATGATAGATTTCCAGCATCAACCTCTGAGTGTTCAAACAGTACGGATAGTTCTGAGCCGGTTTGAGGATTTATTTTTACTATCGCTGCTTTATCACGTCCAACATTAGAGGTCGCATATAAATTTTTATTATCAAAATCAAAAAATAAAGGATTCAAAGATTCTTTAAAGTTGGTTGTAATTATTGACACAAATGTATCAGACTCCGTTTCGCGGTAAAGTAAGCTTGAATAGGTCCCGTCTGTTGTTGTGGCAACTCTCAACTTACCTTCATGGTCAGTTACCCATCCTGTAATATTGCCTGGATTTTTGGCAATTTTCAATATTTCTCCTGTAGTAATATTAAGTCGGTAAACATCAAAAACCTCACGACTCTCTTTATTTAACTGAATAAGCATTTCATTTTCATTATCTTCCAACACATCTACAAAATCAGCTTTTACTCCTTCAAAGGGTGTAAGATCTTTCAAATCAGAACCATCTGCATTTACAGCGTAAATATGAAAATTCTCATCTCCCGCATTATCCTTTAAATAAACCAAACGAGAACCTGATTTCCAAAAATATCCTCCCAAATCACGGTCAGTTACCTTTGTAATTTGTTTAGCTTTTTCACCATCAATGGGTCTTACAAAAATATTCATCCTTTTTTTATATGGTCCTAAATAGGATATATATTTACCATCTGGAGAAATTTGGTATCCGCTTTTTTCAGGATTTTTAAAAAAGTCTTTTAATGGAATAGGGGCTTGTGCCGAGGTATTTATACCGATCATAGTTAGAATTAAGCTTAAAAAAACTGTTTTTAGGGGTTTAAAATTCATTTTACAAATAAAGGTTCAAATTTCAATAGACAAAGGATTATTGAGGACAAAAGGATTTCTTTTTTAGATAAAAAAAATGGTTACCCTTTTTGAGGATAACCATTCCAAAATGTTCTATAAATTTAGTGAGTATAGGTATCTGTAATTTGGTAAGTATTTGCACCCGTAGTAATTGCATGTTTAAGTACAAGTTTTGAACCTGAAAGTTCTATAATGTTAAAATCAGTTACATTCCACTGAAGGTTTTTTTCGCTATTACTAAAAACCCAAGTCCCTTTCCATGCCAGCGGTTCGCCAGTCTTACATTTCACATTTGTTTTTTCAAGGGTTGTAGAATCTGACTTAAAAGTATAGGAATCATCGATTGCACAAGGCAACATCTGAATTAACAAATCAGTTGAGGCGCCATCTTTCCCGTCGGTATCCACTGCTACATCACAAGTGCTTACAGTCCATTTCCATTCTGCGGCTGTTATTAATTGCGATTTGGTTCGAGTGTCGGGAGCTATAGGAGTTGGCCCCTTATCCTTACAATTGGTGAGATTTAAAATTGCTGCAAAAGCAAAAAATGTGAGAAGCTTTACGGTTGATTTCATAATTTATTTTAAAATAATTAGGTTGCAATTTATACATTTTCATAGTTAAAATTTTTATAATAAAAATTCAAACCTATCCTTATCTTTTAAAAAAGGGATTTTTTCACGCGTTGCAGACAAATCAGCTTTATTAATCGTAAACAAAGTATATCCTAAATTATCATTCATATTTACAATAGTATTTCCCATCGAATCGTAGGCGGCACTTTGTCCATTATAATATAGGTTATTAAAATCTAAACCAACCCGGTTGGCAGCAATTACAAAACATTGATTTTCGATGGCACGTGCCGGCAACAATTTTTGCCAGTGCCCAATTCGGGTTTGTGGCCAATTGGCCACAAAAATCATAATATCGGCCGCATTGGTATTCCGACACCATGCAGGGAAACGCAAATCGTAGCATACAAAAGGATTTATTTTCCATCCTTTATATTCCATAGTTACTTTTTTAGTGCCTGCGGTATAATTTTCATTTTCTCCGGCATGACTAAACAGATGTTTTTTGTCGTAAAATTCTACTTCTCCATTAGGTTTTACAAAAACAAAACGATTATAGAATTTTTTATTTTCACGAATAATCAAACTACCACAAATGGCCAATTCTTGTTCTACGGCAATTTCACGCATCCATTCTATAGTTGCACCTTCCATGGTTTCGGCAAATTGTTCAGGATTCATGGTAAATCCAGTGGTAAACATTTCAGGCAGCACAATCATATCGATAACAGGATGTTCCTCTTTTAGTTTATCTATATGAATGGTGAGTTGAGTTAAATTATCTTCTTTGTTTTCCCAAATAGTATCTGGTTGCAAGATAGCTATGCTCAGTTCTTCAGAATGGATGCTTTTCATAGTTAATTTATCTTTTGAGACGCCAAAAATTGAGTTTCTATATTCTATTTAATATTTCTGCAGCTTTTATTAAGGTTTCATCTTGCTTAGCAAAGCATATTCGCAATAATTTATTATCTTTTTTATTATGATAAAACGAAGATAGAGGAATCATCGCAATTTTGTGTTCAATAGTAAGTCGTTTGGCCAATTCATAATCGCTTTCGTTAGAAATAGCCGAATAATCCAACAGCTGAAAATAGGAACCCCTAGATGGCAAAACTTTAAATTTTGAGGGGGCTAAAAGTTGTTCCATCCTATCGCGTTTGGCTTGATAAAATGGAGAGACGGATAAATACGTCTCCGGATTTTGAAGCATCGTATTAAAGGCCCATTGGGCCGGAGCAAATGAGCAAAAGGCATTGTATTGATACACTTTTCTAAATTCTTTCATTAATGGTTCAGGGGCTAACACATAGCCTGTTTTCCATCCGGTTACATGATAGGTTTTCCCAAACGACGAGATAATAAAACTTCGTTCGGCCAATTCCTCATGCAATGCCACACTTTGATGTTTTAATCCATCAAAAATAATATGCTCATAAACCTCATCACTTATCACAACGATATTTGTATCACGGGTTATAGCCGCCAATCGTTCCAAATCATGGCTATCTATCACAGATGTCCCCGGATTTTGAGGGGAATTGATAATAATCATTTTGGTTTTGACATTAATCAACGATTCTATTTCATCCCAGTTAATACTAAAATCAGGATATTGCAAACTACTGTATACAGGTTTTCCGCCGCACAATTCAATTGCAGGAACATAGCAATCATAAGCTGGCTCAATCACTATTACTTCATCTCCATAATTTACTATCGCGGTAATAGCGGTAAACAAGGCCAATGTAGCTCCGGGTATAACTGTTATTTCAGTTTCTGGATTGTATTTTTTGCCGTATAATTTTTCAGTTTTGGCAGCAATAGACGTGCGAAGTTCAATAATACCGGGCATGGGTGCATATTGATTGTGTCCATCGTTCATAGCCTTGGTTAAGGCCTCTCTTAAATGAGGCGAGCACTCAAAATCAGGAAATCCTTGCGATAGGTTGACGGCGTTATGCTGCCTTGCTAGGCCACTCATTTCGGTAAAAATAGTAACGCCCGTATTGGGTAATTTGGAATTAATAGTTAACGACACTCTCTTTAATAATTAAGCATTCAAATCAACAGAAAAGGTTTGGATATTAAAATGGTTAAATTATTTATAAAATAACATAATACCTCGATTCAGAACATTTATCCTATATTGAAAAACCTATAAATGAATATTTGCAAAACAATTTATCACAAGAGTGATATAAACTAAACTTAAATGATTAATCCTAAATCACAAAAAAAGGACGCAGAAGCCGAACAGCGAATTAGTAGGCAAAAAAAACAAACTAAAATGAAAATATTTAAATCAACATTTATCAAACTAACTTTCCTGGCCCTTGCCATTGGAGCATTCTCCAGTGGGCTTTATGCTGACAATGAAGACCAATGCAAAAGTAAAGTGCAATTTAAAAACGTGTTTACTAATAATAGTAATAACGAGAATAACAACAATAACGAGAATAACAAAAATAATAGTAATAACCGATCAAAAACGGTGGACGCCTGTGCTGCCACGTCAGTAACTTGGGATGGTTATTATACGTCAGACGGTTCAATTACCTATAAATTAGAAGGTGCAACTACTGGCAGCGGTAGCGGAAATGCAAGTGGCGTAACATTTAATATTGGATCAACTAAAGTCACATTAAAAGCTTCATTGCGTTGTAAAAAAAATGATAATAATAATGAATATGAAACTTATGAGGATGAAATTACATTTAATATCATAGTTAATAAGATTAACAATTGCTGCACTGCACCTGAGATTACATGTCCTACTAACATTACTGTAGATAATCAAACAGGCCTATGTGGCGCCACTGTAACATTTAGTGCAACGGCTACCGGAACCACTTCAACTTTCACGTATTCTCCAACATCAGGAAGTACATTTAATGTGGGAACAACTACAGTAACGGCTACAGCTACAAATGGCTGTGGTACCGACAATTGCACCTTTACCGTAACCGTTAAAGATGTTACTAAACCTGTTCAACCAACAATCCCTAATGCAACTGGTGAGTGTTCAGCTACGGCTAGCGCTCCTACCACCACTGATAATTGCGCCGGTACTATTACTGGAACAACTTCTGATGCTTTAACTTACACTTCTCAAGGGGAGTATACTATAAATTGGACGTTTTACGATGGTAACTGTAATACCGAAACTGCCACTCAAAAGGTAGTAGTGAAAGATGTTACTAAACCGGTTCA